>DATIBC010000086.1:0-41096 GCA_035457725.1 Alphaproteobacteria bacterium
ACCCGAAATGCGCCCCCGTCTTAATCGGCCGTCAAGGGTCCCTGGATTAGGGTTTGCCAACCTACGACTTGCGCCCGCATCCCCGGGGAGTTGGCGATGAAGAAACGCAGCAACCGACCGCGCCAGCACGCCACCTACGCAGTCGACCTTACGACCGGCGAGATGGTCGACGACGGCCTGGAGCGCCGCCAGCATCAACGGCTGCCGATCGCCTGGGAAGGCACGATCCATGACGGGTCGCGCGAGATCCCCGGGACGATCGCCAATATTTCCGCCAGCGGCGCGCTGGTCATCGCGGTCCACGCGTTGGCCATCGACACAGTTGTGATTCTTCACATCGACCCGTTCGGGCACCTTCCGGCCCGTGTAGTGTGGGTCGAAAGCGACCGCTGCGGCCTTAAGTTCTTGGACACGCCGCAGCGCGTCGCTCTGCGGCTGGGGCTCGCCAAGCTGATCCAACACAGCGGCAACATCGAATTCATTCCATTTTAGCGGCTGTCGGCTCCGGCTGGCGGCCTTCGGTGAGGAAATCTGACTGCCGAACTAAAATTCGGCTGCGTACGGTCAATTTTGCTTGACCAGGCAACGGTGGCCGGGTTCATAGTCTTTGAAAAGCAAAGATAATTTTCCGGACTCGGATAATTATTCTGTCGACGAACGGTCCGGATCCCGCTCGGAGGGATTGAAGTACTCGTTTGGGATCCATTACATCGCGCGCAGGGGATGACATCGTTCGAAGCCAAACAGCTTGCCGAGAAGGCGGCCACTCAAGCCTTGGACAGCGCTGAGGGCGACTGGTTTTCGGCCCATCGCATCATGGTTCGCTGGGCCGAGCGAGATCCGCTATTGCGCGAAGCCATCCGCATCTACGTAAACGAGCGCGGCCTAGGCGACGACGGGTCGCACGATTAGCCCGATCCGCCTGTCGGCCGTCATTGGCTGGAGTTACCGGTGCGAGTGGGTAGATTGTCAGCATGAAACGATCGATTGGATGGGCCTTCGCCGTCGCTACGGCGCTGGCGGCGGCGGCTTGCGACGACGGTCCGTCTAGTAATCTGAGTTTCGCCACGACGCCCGACGTTTGGAGTTTTACGCAATCCCTTGCGAGCGGCGGGCCCGTGGAAGTCGCGGTCCTCGGCGGATTGTTCGGCGATACCCCCGACACGACCGCAACGATGGTGGCAGGCGCGCTTGCCGGCGCCTTCACCGAGCCCTGGCTGCGCTTCGAGCCGATCGCCGATCGGTCCAACGTTCCATCGGCCCGACTCGTCTGGCTTTTCGATCCAGCGCCCGGGTACAACGCCGATTTAATGTGCGGGGCGACTCCGCCGCAACCCGGCGCGATGCAAGGGTCGTCTTTGAACGTCCGTGCGGTATTTTGTAACCGCAAACGACCAATCGCCGCGGCCCACGGGTGGATGAAGCGGCCGGCCGACGCCAATGACAAGCGTTTCAGAATGTTGCTGCAACAGATGGGGCGCCAAGTGCTGAGCGGACGTGGTTAACCGGCGGTAATGATTGGAGCATCCGGCTACAGTTTTGTCACAAAGGGTTTTGGCGGCTTGGACGTTGTTACGAGGGTCAGGAAACCTCGAGCAAAGGACACTGCCATGACCTCCGCAGCCGTTTTCTCGTTTCGCCGCCTAGGTCTGATTGCCGGCGCGACCATGCTGGCTTTGGGTCTCGGCGCCGCGGCCCCAGCGCCTGCCAAGGCGGACGGTTGGCGTGGCGGCCATGACAGGCACTACAAGCACTCTTACAAGCACGGCCGTTACTACGCCCCGCCGCACGTCGTCTACTACCCGCCGCCGCGGGTGATTTATCACGCGCCGCCGCCGGTGGCGTATTACCCGCCGCCGCCGGTGGTCTACGCACCGCGACCCGTCTATCCGACGTTCTCGTTCGGGATAACCTTCCCGCTCCACTAAGCGTCCGGTCGACCTCAGAGGCGCGCCTCGCTTGGCGGGGCGCGCTTTTTTTGGTCTTCCGCAGGCGCCAAGGCTGGCTGGGGCGCCTGGATTCGAACCAGGGATCGCGGAACCAAAATCCGCTGCCTTACCTCTTGGCCACGCCCCATTCGCGCCGCCGGGCCGACGCCCTACCCACCCGAGCCGGGGCGCGCACCATAACGGCATTCGCCTCCGCCCCGCAACGCCGCCGCCGGTGGACTTGTCGGGCCAATCCACTAATGTGATCGGTCGCAAGCGACGCCGCACGTCCGATGCGGCGCGGCGAACGGGGGAGGTTCAATGTTCGACGAATTCAGGAAGTTCATTCTTCGCGGCAACGTCATCGATCTTGCCGTAGGCATCATCATCGGCGCCGCGTTCACGTCGATCGTCGATTCGCTGGTCAAGGACGTCCTCATGCCGCCGCTTGGCCTCCTGTTGGGCGGCATCGACTTCTCGAACTTCTTCCTCACGCTCAAGGGCGAAAGCCATGCGACGCTGGATGCAGCGAAAGGCGCCGGCGCGGTGACGATCAACTATGGGCTCTTCGTCAACGCGGTGATTAAGTTCGTGATCGTCGGCTTCGCGGTGTTCCTCCTGGTCAAGAACGTCAATGCGCTGATGAGCCGTGTCGCCAAGGAAAAGGAGGCCGCTCCGCCGCCACCGCCGCCCAAACAAGAGATCCTGCTCGCGGAGATCCGCGACATTCTGAAGCAAAAATGACACTCTGACGCCGGGCGGCGCATCCGGCGTCGCCTGCCGTCGCTCCGCGGTCCGGGTCGTTCGTTCCACCTCGCGTACATTTGCTCCTCGCCGACGTCAACCGACTGCTGTCCCTCCACGACGCGCGCTGGCGCCGCGCCGTCGTCGTCGGTCTTGTCTTCGCGCTTGTGCAATCGGCGGCGACGGTCCTGCGGCCGATTCCGATCAAAGCGATGATCGAGCCCGATCGGCCGGCGGTCTGGCAGGCGTGGATCGAGGAGGCGTCGGGCCCGCTTGTCGGGCGCATCGCCCTCTACGCGCTGATCATCGTCGTCCTCGAGCTCATCATCCTCGGCGCAAAAGTGGCCACTGAGGCGGCGATCGTCGGCATGACCGAGCGCGTCATCCGCTCGATCCGCGCCGCCATCGTCGGCACGCTGCTGCGCGGCCCTTACGATCGAATCGGCGCCGGCGGACCGGGCGCCGTTTTGGCCGCCGCTTCCGGCGACGTCGAATCCGTGCAGCGCCTGCTGCGCGAGGCGATCGTCGCCTCGGCGGTATCGGGGTTGCAGATCACCCTCATGCTCGCGGTGGTCTTTTTCGTCGAGCGCTGGCTGTTCTGGTTCCTCTTGATCGAGATCGCGTTGCTTTCGGCGGGAATCGCCGGTTACGCGGTTTGGCGCAAAAAGCGCTACCTGATCAAGATGGTGATCGACCAGTCGCTGCTTGGCTACCTGGCGACGATGTACGCGCGCAATCTCGACATTCGCTTCTCGGCCATCCGCACCATGTTCCTGATCCGCGCGCTCGCCGACGTGCGCAAGCTCTTCGCCATCAACCGGCTAATGTGGATGCGAAACAGCGCCTATCACGGCGTGATGGAGTTCGTCATCAGCATTTCCGCGGCGGCCTGCCTGATCATTCTCCTTCTGACCGCCGAGGGCGGTCCGCCGCCGATCGGCAATTTCCTGGTCTTCGCTTATTACGCCATGTTGATCTTCCCCTGCCTGTCACAGATCGGCGAAGCTTGGCCAATGGTGCTCGATGCGCGCGCAGCGCTGGCGCGCATCGAGGCCAACGCCTCGGCGCCGGCCGAACCGCGCCAGGCGCTGCCAGCGCCGCAGGTGACCAGCGCGCGCGGCGGTCCGCGGTTCGGGCGCATTGTCTTCGAGGACGTCAGCTTGTTCAGCTCGAAGGGCGAGCCGATCCTCGATCGCGTATCCTTAGCGATCGAGTCAGGCGAAAAAGTCGCGCTGTTTGGCGAGAGCGGCTCGGGCAAGACGTCGATCATCTTCGTGCTTTTGGGCTTGCACGTTCCCCAACAGGGGCGAGTCACCATCGATGGGCGCGACGTGCGTGAGCTGACGCTTGCCGACCGCAAGCGGCTGTTCTTCTTCATGCGCGCCCAGCCGGCGTTCTTGCCGGGCTCGGTTTACGACAACATCGCCCTCACCAGCACGCTCTCCGACGCCGATCTTGACCATGTGGTGCATGGCGCGCGGCTCGGCGGACGGCTCGAAGGCACGCGCGAAGTACGCCACGCGACGATAAGCGACAAGGGAGAGCCGTTCTCGGGCGGCGAGCAGCAGCGGATCGCCATCGCCCGCGTCTTTCTGGCCGATCAACCCTGCGTCATCCTCGACGAATCGCTGAACTCGCTCGACGAGCCCACCGAGCTGGCCATCACGCAGGGGCTGATCGGCGTGCTCGCGGAGAAAACGCTCATTCTCGTCTCGCATCGCAGGCGGGTCGCCGAGCTGTTCAATTATCGCATCGAAGTGGTGCGCGGCGGTCGTGCTACCGTGGTGCGCGGGTGATCGGACGCCGACCGGCGCCGGCCGCGGTTACGCCGCCGCGGCCGCGTTGTCGACGAACCAGCGGTACGCCTGGGCAAGACCTGTCCTGAGATCGGTCTTGGGCCGCCATCCCATCGCGCCAAGTCGCGAAACATCGAGCAGCTTGCGCGGCACGCCGTCCGGCTTGGCGAGGTTGTGCGTGAACTCTCCGGTGAAGCCGATGATCTCGGCCATTGTCCGCGCCAGCTCGGCGATCGTCACGTCGTAACCGGCGCCGACGTTCACCGCCGCCTCGGCCGAGTAGTTTTCCATCAAGAACACCGCGGCGTCGGCAAGATCGTCGACATAGAGGAACTCGCGGCGTGGCGCGCCGGTGCCCCAAAGTTCGACCGACGTCGCGCGCGCCAATTTGGCGCGATGCAGCTTGACCATGAGCGCGCCGACGACGTGGCTTTGTTCGAGGTCATAATTGTCGCCGGGACCATAGAGATTGCACGGCATCGCGGCGATGAAATCGGCGCCGTACTGGCGGCGATAGGCTTGCGCCATTTTCAGGCCGGCGATCTTGGCGATGGCGTACCACTCGTTGGTCGGCTCGAGCGGGCCGGTGAGCAGCGCATCTTCGACGATGGGCTGCGCCGCCAGCCGGGGATAGATGCACGACGACCCGAGAAATAGCAGCTTCTTCACGCCCACCTGCCACGCGGCGTGGATGACGTTGGTTTGGATCGCCAGGTTTTCGTAAAGGAACTCCGCCGGCCGCGTATTGTTGGCGTGGATGCCGCCGACCCGTGCGGCGGCAAGGAACAACGCATCGGGCCTCGCCGAGGCGAGCCACTCCGCGGTCTCCTTTTGGCGCACCAAGTCGACCGTCTCGCGCCCGGCGGCGATGAGCTCGGCGCCGGTGCGCTCCAACCGCCGAACAATCGCCGATCCCACCATGCCGCGATGGCCGGCCACCCAAACTCGCTTGCCGGCGAGCGGAAACGCCTTGCGCTCAGCCGCGGCGGCCATAGGCCTGGTGCTCCAGTTTCACCTGCTTCAAATCCTCGGCGACCATCTCGCGCACCAGGGCATCGAACGACGTCGTGTGCCGCCAGCCGAGTTTGTTTCGCGCCTTGCTCGGATCGCCCTGCAGGTAATCGACCTCGGTCGGGCGAAAGTAACGCGCGTCGACCTCGACCAGGGTCGCGCCGTTCTTGGCATCGACGCCTTTCTCCTCGACCCCCTTGCCGCGCCAGGCGAGCGTGCGCCCGGTCGCGGCGAACGCGTGCTCGACGAATTCGCGCACCGTGTGCGTCTCGCCGGTGGCGAGTACGTAATCGTCGGGTCGGTCCTGCTGCAAGATCATCCACATTCCCAGGACATAGTCGCGGGCATGGCCCCAGTCGCGCGCGGCGTCGAGATTGCCGAGGTAAAGCTTCTCCTGCAGCCCGAGTTCGATCGCCGCAACGGCGCGGGTGATCTTGCGGGTGACGAACGTTTCGCCGCGCGTCGGCCCTTCGTGGTTGAAAAGAATTCCGTTCGAGGCGTGCATGCCGTACGCCTCGCGATAGTTGACGGTGATCCAATAGGCATAAAGCTTCGCCGCGGCGTAGGGGCTGCGCGGATAGAACGGCGTCGTCTCGCGCTGTGGCCGCTCCCGGATGAGCCCGTACAGCTCCGAGGTCGAGGCTTGATAGAACCGCGTCCTGCGGGCGATGCCGAGGATGCGCATCGCCTCCAAAAGGCGAAGCGTCCCCAGCGCGTCGGCGTTGGCCGTGTACTCGGGCGTCTCGAAGCTCACCTGGACGTGGCTTTGCGCAGCGAGATTGTAGATTTCGGTCGGCTGCGTCTCCTGAACGATGCGGATGAGATTGGTGGCGTCCGTCATGTCGCCATAGTGCATGAAGAAGCGGACGTTCGCTTCGTGCGGGTCGCGATAGAGATGGTCGATTCGGCCGGTATTGAACGACGACGACCGGCGCTTGATGCCGTGGACGACGTATCCCTTGTCGAGCAGCAGTTCGGCGAGATAGGCGCCGTCCTGGCCGGTGACACCGGTAATGAGCGCGACGCGATCGGACATGCGACTTCCTGCCATGGCCGCCTCGCCGGAGTCTGAGCCCGACGAAGGCGCGAAGGACTTACCACCGCCGCCTTGTCCGCACAACCGGCCCCGGAACTAGGCGCCGATCGTCGATGGAGCAATCCACCACCCGCGCCCATCGGCGGCGAGCCATGTCGCTGCGTGGCTCGCCGCCGCGCTGTCGGCATAGAGGCCAAAGCAAGTGGCGCCGCTACCCGACATCCGCGCCAAGAGGCAGGCTGGACTCGCCTCCAGCGCCTGGAGCACGTCGCGAATTTGCGGCACGCAACGCGCCGCCGCGTCCAGCAGGTCGTTGCGGCGCAAGGCAAGAATTTCCGCCAATTCGCGCGCGTCGCGAGGGGCTCGCGAAAACCGCGCCGGATTCGAGAACTCGCCTGCAAGGCCGGCGAAGACGCGCGCCGTAGGCAACGCCACGCCGGGATTGACCAAGACAACGCCCACTCGCGGCAGGTCCGGCGCGGGTGCAAGTTCGTCGCCGATACCGCCCATGAAGGCCGCCCGGCCGGCAAGGCAGGCCGGAACGTCGGCGCCTAGACCGCGAGCCAGTTCGACGAGGCGCCGATCATCCTCGGCAATGCCCGCCGCCCGGGCGCAGATTCGAAGCGCCGCCGCCGCATCGGCCGATCCGCCGCCGAGCCCGGCGGCGACTGGCAGCTGCTTCGTCAGGTGGAACGCGATCGCCGCCGGACCGCCGAGCACCGCGGCGGAGGCGCGCGCCGCTCGCATCACGCTGTTAGACTCGATCGCCTCCGCGGCCAATACTTCGGCGAACGGGCCATCGACGCGGAGCGTCGGAGCTTGCGCCGGCGTTCCGGTCAGCAAGTCGCCGATCGTCGCGAAGGAGACCAAACTGTCGAGAGTGTGGAATCCATCGTCGCGGCGGGCGAGGACATGGAGATAGAGGTTGATTTTGGCCCGCGCCGTTTCGACCAGCATCCGGCGCCGCGTCCGATCAGTTTTCGCGCTGGCTGGTCGAGGTCGGCAGACCATCCTTGAGCTTGCGCTCGAGGCTGGCTTTGAGCTCCGGGTCCGGCTTGTTGCCGAGCGAGCGACGCCATTGAAACTGCGCTTCGAGCTGACGGCCGACGCGCCAATACGCATCGCCCAAATGGTCGAGCAGCACTGGGTCTTCGGGTTGCAATTCGACCGCGCGCTCGAGCACCGGTACCGCTTCCTCGTATTTTCCGGTCCGGTAGAGAACCCAGCCCAGGCTGTCGACGATGTGGCCGGAGTTTGGGCGTTGCGCCACGGCGCGGTCGAGCATGGTGCGCGCGCGATCAAAATGCAGCCCGCGATCGACCCATGAATATGCCAGGTAATTGAGCACGTCGGGCTGATCGGGCTCGAGCTCGAGCGCGCGCACGAAATCGGCCTCCGCCTGCGACCATTGCTTGGCGCGTTCGTGTGCGATTCCGCGCGCGTAGAACAGCGACCAGTGTCGCCGCTCGACCTGTTTGACCCGCATCAGCGCCGTATCGTAAGCCCGCACCGCCTCGCCGAAGCGTTCCTTGATGCGCAAGATCTGTCCCTTGACCAGCAACGGGTCAACGCGGTCCGGACGATCGGCGGCCATGCGATCGAGCAGCGCAATAGCTTCGTCGGTGCGATCGAGCAAGTGCAGGGTCTCGGCCATGCGCAAGCCGGCGGCCCAGCCGGCGCTCGTCTGTGGATCTATGCGTCCATAAAGCGTCAACGCTTCCTCGCGCCGCCTCTGCTGCTCGTAGATTTCGCCGACTAGCAGCAGCGCGTCGCCCATGCCCGGTTGGGCCGCCAGCGCGAGGCGGGCATACGTCAGCGACAAATGCGCGCTGTTGTCCTGCCGCAAGGCCGCGGCGATGTCGTAAAACGTTTCGGCGATGCCTTCCACTGGCGTGGCGATCGGCGGCAGCCGTGGATCGTCCTCGTTGCGGCGGAACTGGTTTTTCTCGTAAATCGCCCGCGCCTCGTCGGGCCGTCCGATGCGTTCGAAGAACGCGCCGGCCACCGAGACGATCCGCGAGGGCGCGCCACCGTCGACGGTGGCGGCGCGGCGCAGATAATCGATCGCCGCATCGCGTCGCCCGGCGTACTCGCTGAGCAGCCCGGCATGGTAATCGTGGAGCGGCCGAAACCCTTCGACCTCGTTCAGCGGCCGCAACGCGTTGAGCGCCGCTGCCGGCTGATCCTTGGCCGCGGCAAGCCAAGCGATAACCAGCGGGGCGACGACGCGATTGATGCCGGCGAGTGGCACATCCTCGAAGCGCGCCCGCGCGTCATCGAAATTTCGCTTGGCGATCGCATCGACGGCAAGCGTGAGCTGCGCACTTGGGTTCCGTTGGCTGACCGCCAGGATTCGGCGCGCCAATTCGACTGCCTCGGCGAAACGTCCATCGTTGATCATCGCCGTGTGGGCGCGCGTCAGCAACTCGAAATTGGCCGGATCGTCGGCGACGGCTCGGTCGAGAAACTGCGCCGCCATGGCATGATCGCGCATGCGCTCGGCCTGCCGCGCGGCGAGATAGTTGCCCGCGGGCGACGCGCCCTGCGGCTCGGCGATTTGGTCTTGCCCGGCAGCCGGCGACTGTCCCGCCGCGCAGCCACCGAGCCCAATGGTCAGCCACGCAGCGAACGCCGTTCGCCTTAGCCATGCATGACGACTGTACCCGAAGCGATGATTCGGAACGCACATTAATTCACTCCGCGGGAGCGACTCCCCGCCCGATCTTGCGAGATTAACTTAGCCAATTGGCAAAGCCCGCGCCATGGTCGCCAAAAATCGTTTCCGCGTACCGGGCTACATGTTGGGGTAATTCGGTCCGCCGCCGCCCTCCGGCACCACCCAGTCGATATTTTGCAGCGGATCCTTGATGTCGCACGTCTTGCAGTGGACACAATTTTGGGCGTTGATCTGCAGGCGCGGATTGGCGCCCTCGGCGTCGCGAACGATTTCGTACACCCCAGCCGGACAATACCGCTGCTCGGGCGCGTCGTAGAGCGCCAAATTATGGACGATCGCCGCCCGCGGATCCTTGAGCTTGAGGTGCGGCGGCTGGTTTTCCTCGTGATTGGTGTTCGACAGGAACACCGAGGACAGCCGATCGAAGGTGACCACGCCGTCGGGTTTGGGATAGTCGATCGGATGGGCCCGCTCCTTGGGCATCAAGGTAGTGTGGTCGGCGTGGTGACGGAACGTCCACGGCGCGCGACCGCGCAAGATCAACGCATCGAGCCCGGCGTATAGCAGGCCTGGCCACATTCCCCATCGAAAGGCCGGCCGGATGTTGCGCGCGCGGTAGAGTTCATCCCACACCCACGACGCCTTCAGGCGCGCCGCGTAGTCGACAACCTCGACCGGCGCCGCATCGGAGGCCAACGCCGCGAATACCGCCTCGGCACACACCATTCCCGATTTCATCGCCGTATGCGTGCCCTTGATCTTCGGCACGTTGAGGAAGCCGGCGGTGCAGCCGATGAGCGCGCCGCCAGGAAAAGTGAGCTTGGGGATCGACTGGAATCCGCCTTCGTTCAGCGCCCGGGCGCCATAGGCGACGCGTCGGCCGCCCTCGAAGAGCGGCCGGAAGCGCGGATGCGTCTTGAAGCGCTGGAATTCCTCGAACGGGCTCAAATATGGATTCGCGTAGTCGAGACCGACGACGAATCCGACGGCGACCTGATTGTTCTGCAGGTGGTAGAGAAACGAGCCGCCGTAGGTCCGCTGATCGAGCGGCCATCCGCAAGTGTGCACGACCAGTCCGGCCCGATGCTTCTCCGGATCGACCTCCCACAATTCCTTGACGCCGAGCCCAAAGGTCTGGGGATCGGCCGCCGCCCGCAGATCGAAGCGCTCGGTGAGCCGCTTGGTTAGCGAGCCGCGGCACCCTTCGGCGAACAGCGTCTGCCGGCCATGCAGTTCTACCCCGGCCTGATGGCTGGCGGTCGGCTTTCCGTCCTTGCCGATGCCCATGTCGCCGGTGGCGACGCCGATGACCCGTCCATTGGCATAGAGGATCTCGGCGGCAGCAAAGCCGGCATAAATCTCGACTCCGAGCGCCTCGGCCTCCTTGGCCAGCCAGCGGCACAAGTTTCCGAGGCTGATGATGTAGTTGCCGCGGTTATGTAGTTGCGGAATGGTCGGCAGCCGGATCGCCCCGGATTGGGTCAGCACCATGAACTCGTCTTGCGTGACGGGCGCATCGAGGGGCGCGCCACGCGCCTTCCAATCGGGAATCAGCTCCGTCAACGCACGCGGCTCCAGGACCGCGCCGGATAGTATGTGCGCGCCGATCTCGGAGCCTTTGTCGATGACGCAGACGCTGACTTCGCGGCCGCTTTCGATGGCGAGTTGACGCAGCCGTATTGCCGCCGCCAATCCCGCTGGCCCGGCGCCGACGATAACCACGTCGTACTCCATTTTTTCGCGCGTCACGGTCGCACTCCTTCTGCCGCGTCGCCGCCGGTGCGCGTTGTGTATACTCGAAGCGCCCCGGCGCACGCCATCGCCCGAAGCGGTATACTACCGCCGCCATGAACTCCGACGCGGCTTTGTCCGCTCTGCGCTGGCTCGCCGAAATGGGCGCCGACGAGTCGATCGGCGACACTCCGGTGGATCGCTTCGCCGCCGCGCCTCGTGTCGCGCCGCGCCCAAGGCAACCGTTGGCGACCGGCCGCCCTGGCCCGCCGCCCGCCGGCGCGCCGCGCGCCGAGGCCGAGCTGAGCGCCCGTGAGGCGGCGGCAAGAGCGCGCACGCTCGCCGAACTCGAATCGACGCTCGCCGCGTTCAATGGCTGCGCTCTCAAGGCGACGGCGACCCGCCTAGTTTTCGCCGATGGCAACCCCAAGGCCCGCATCATGCTCGTTGGCGAAGCGCCGGGGGCCGATGAGGATCGCCAGGGAAAACCCTTCGTCGGCGTCAGCGGTCAGCTCCTCGACCGCATGCTGTCGTGGATCGGCCTCGATCGCAGTACGGCCTATATAAGCAACATTCTCCCCTGGCGGCCGCCGGGAAACCGCGCTCCCACGCCGGCCGAAATTGCCATCTGCCTGCCGTTCATCGAACGCCACATCGAACTGGTCGACCCCGCCATCCTGGTCCTGCTCGGCGGCACCGCCGCAAAGACCCTGCTCGGCACGGCGGAGGGCATCAACCGCTTGAGGGGGCGCTGGATCGACTATTCGAGCCAGGGACTGCCTCGACCGCTGCCAGCGCTCGCAACCTTCCATCCCGCCTACCTGCTTCGCCAACCGGCGCAGAAACGGGACGCCTGGCGGGATTTTCTTACGGTTAAGAATAAGCTCAAAACCGTCTCCTAACCTCCCGGCGGGACGGTAAATTAATGGTTATGCACAAGATTTTACTCGATTTCTTGCCTTTTTTGGCGCTTGCCTAACCGGGGGTTCTCGCCTATCAACTTGGGCGTGATGAAGACCCGACTTGGGAAAATTTTCACAAGCCAGGTTTCTTCAGGGGGACGCTTGCTGCGCCTCCTCGGGGGCACAATACCTGCCGTCGCCGCCATGGTGCTGGCCGCCTCGGCGGTCGGCCCCGGCCCCACCCTGGCCCTTGACCGCGACCCGACCCGCACCGCCGCATTGCCGCGCAGCGGGCTCGCACACGAGCGCGAGGTCGCGCTTCCGTCGATTCTCTCTCCGGCGGATGTCGCCCGGTACAGGCGGATCTTTGCCCTTCAGGCCCGTGGCGACTGGGCGGCGGCCGATCGCGAAGCGGCGCGATTGTCGGACCGGCGGCTGGTCGGCCACATGTTATCCGAACGCTACCTGCATCGCGCTTATCGCTCATCCTACGGCGAACTGGCGCAATGGATGCGGCTGTACCACGACCATCCGGACGCGCCGGCGATCCACGAGCTCGCCCAGCGACGCGCGCCGCGCGGTGCGAAATTGCAGGAGCCGACCAGTGGACCGGCTGCATATGGGGGCCTGACCGCCGACGATCTCGGCCCGCCGCCCGATCGCCCGCCGATGGACGGCCGAAAAATGTCGGATGTCGACGCCGGTCGCGCCGCCGGCATACGGGCCCAGATTCGTCGCGACATGCGCTCGGGCGATTTGGCCGATGCCGAACGGATCGTCCGCGGCCGCGAAGCGGTGCGGACATTGCCGTCGGCCGAGCAGGACCATTTCAAGGCGGCGATCGCCGCCGGATTGTTCGCGCAAGGCGATGTGCGACGCGCGCTCGAATTGGCCAGCGAGGCGGCGAGCCGTTCGGGGCCCAGCGTGCCGCGCGCCCATTGGATTGCCGGCCTTGCGCTGTATCGTTCCGGGGAATACCTGCGTGCGGCCAGCCATTTCGAGGCGCTGGCCCGTGCGCCGGCGGCGCATGGTTGGTCGATTTCCTCCGGCGCATTCTGGGCCGGCCGGGCGTACCTTCAGGCCAAGCGATTCGACCGCGTCAACTATTGGTTCTCGCGCGCCGCCGAAGAGCCGCGCACCTTCTATGGGCTGCTCGCCGCGCGGACTCTCGGCATTCAGCCGGCGCTCAATCTCGATGAGCCGGCGCTCACCGAGGGCGACGTCGAATTCTTGCAGCGTTCGGCCGGTGGCAGCCGGGCGTTGGCGCTGTTGCAAGCCGGCGAGGAAGGTCGCGCCGAGGCCGAGCTGCGGCGCCTGCCAAGCGAGGTTTCATCCGGTCTCGCCCGCCCGTTGCTGGTCATCGCCATGCGCCACAACATGCCCGACCTTTCGGTCCGGCTTGGCCGCGAGCTTGCCGAACTTGACGGCCGGCCGCATGACGGAGCGCTTTACCCGATCCCGCGCTGGCGTCCGCAGCAGGGCTTCGAGATCGATCGCGCGCTGTTGTTCGCCTTCGCGCGGCAGGAATCCGGCTTCAATCCGCGCGCCGTCAGCCGCGTGGGAGCTCGCGGGCTGATGCAGCTCATGCCACAGACCGCGAAATACGTCGCCGGCGGCGCGCGCGTCGATGCCAGCCGCCTGTACGATCCCGGCTACAACCTGTCGCTCGGCCAGCGCTATATCCGCTATCTTCTGGACAACGATGTCGTCCAAGGCGACTTGATCCTGCTCGCCGCCGCCTACAACGGCGGTCCGGGCAACTTGCAACGTTGGCGCAAGCGTCCCGAGATCGCCGGTCAGGCGCAAGACGACGCGCTGATGTTCATCGAGAGCCTGCCGGCGCCCGAAACGCGCCATTTCATCACCCGCATTCTTTATCACTACTGGATGTACGCGATGCGGCTGGGCCAGCCCACGCCGTCGCTCGACGCGATTGCGGCGGGCGATTGGCCGACCTACATTTCGGTCGACGGGACGACCCGGAGTATCGCGCGCAATGCCAAAGATTGATGAAACCCGGCCGTTTCTTCCGGTCAACATCGCCGTTCTGACGATTTCCGATACCCGCACGTTCGCCGACGATAAATCGGGCAATGCGCTGGTCGAGATGATCGAGCGCGACGGTCACAAGGTCGTGGCGCGCAAGATCGTCCGCGACGAGAAGGCGGATATCGCGGCGCAATTGCGCGCCTGGATCGCCGACGCGGCGATCGATGTCGTCATCGCCACCGGCGGCACCGGCGTCACCGGACGCGATGTGACGCCCGAGGCGTTTCAGTCGGTCTACGAGAAAGAGATTCAAGGATTCGGCGAGCTGTTCCGGCAGATCAGCTACCAAAAGGTCGGCACCTCGACGATCCAGAGCCGCGCCACCGGCGGCGTCGCCGGCGGCACGTATCTGTTCGCGCTACCCGGCTCACCGGGCGCTTGCCGCGACGGATGGGACGAAATCTTGAAGTGGCAGCTCGACAACCGGCATCGCCCGTGCAATCTGGTCGAGCTGATGCCGCGCCTGCTCGAGCACGTCGCCTCGCGCTCCAAGGCGACGGCCTGACTATCTTCGCCGTCGCGCGAACGCCGCGCCGTCGTCGACATCGTTGAGCGTTTCGATGAGGCGGGCGCCGCGGCCGTGCGCGCGAGGCAGGTTGGCAAGCGTATCGGCGAGCGCAGCGGCACTCGACCATCGCACGCCCCGAAACATGTCGGGTAGCGGCGGGCCGCGCCGCAGTCCGACCAGCCAGTAACCGCCGTCGAGCGCCGGCCCCAACACGACGTCGACGACGCCCAAGGCGCGGAACGCGCCAGCAATACGCGCCGCGGTGATGTCGGGAATATCCGAGCCGATAATGATCGCCGGACCCGGCGGCGCCTGGCGGAGCGCGCGCGCCATTCGCATCCCGAGATCTCCAGGACCCTGCGCGATTCGCTTGACGCCGCGCGCGGCGCGGATACCGCGAAAGGCGCGCCGATCGACGGCCGCAGGGTCGGGCGTAACGGCAAGCACCGTGCGCCAGCGAGGATCGCGCGCCACACGCGCCAGCAATCCGCCGAGCGCATGGCGATAGAAGGCGAGCGCGGCGAGCGCGCCCACGTCGCGCGCCAGCCGCGACTTGACGCGGCCGAGCGCCGGCGCCTTGGCGAAGACGATCAGGTGCCGACGCCTGCGCACCTAACGCGCTCCAGCGCCGCGGCGATAGAAGGCGGCGATGCGCTCCGGCGCCACGCCGAGGAAGTACAGCGCGATGCAGGCCAGGTTGCGCATCGGGCGCGCGATCCAGCCATCGCGGCGATAGCGCTCGGCCGAGGTGTGCGCAAGGTGCGGCAGCGCCACGAGCCGGCGGCGGCCGAGGCGGCGCGCCATGTCGACGTCCTCCATCAATGGCAGGCTGTGGAAGCCTCCGACGCAATCATAGAGCGGACGCGACAGCAGCAGGCCCTGATCGCCATAAGGCAACGCAAATAGCGCGCATCGCAGCCGTACGCCAGCCTCGAGGAGACGCGCCGCCGCCGCGTTATCGTCGAAGGCGAGTCGGAAATACGCGGCGCGCGTGCCATTGGCCGGCGTCGCCATGAAGTTCCGCGCCGGCAATATCCATCCTGGCGCCAAGCGCGTATCGGCGTGGAGAAAGAGGAGCCAGTCGCCGCGCGCCGCCTCCGCGCCGGCGGCAAGCTGTCGGCCACGGCCAGACGGGCCGATCCGCACGCGAGCGCCGGCTGCCTCGGCGAGCGGCGCGGTACCGTCCTTCGAGCCGCCGTCGCTGACGATGATCTCATGTTCGAGGCTCGCGGTGCGCGCTTCACTGAGCGCGTCGAGCACGCCGGGAAGCGTCGCGGCGGCGTTGAGCGTGGGAATGACGATCGACAGCATGCGTGGGCGGTCCGAAGGCGGCGGATGATATCGTTTCGACACGCCGAGCGCATGTCGGTTATCAATGCCCACTATGCCGATGCAGGCCTCCGACTCCGCCGCCGTTGCCCGCGCGCTTGCCGCGCGCAAGGCGTTCGCCGACATCGACGCCACCGCGCTGACCGCGATGCCGATGTCGGGCCTGTCGCATGCCCATTGGCGACTGGTTGGCCGCCGCATCGTCATCCGCGTGCCGCGCACAGGCGATGCCACGCTCGATCCGCGCGCCAGCATCGAACGCCAAGCTGAGATCTTTCGCCGCGCGTACCCGAGCGGCTGCACGCCGCGGCTGGTCGAAATCCTGCCGCCAAGCGGCGATCTTCCCTTGGGCGCATTGGTGGTCGAGGAGATCGTCGGCGCTCCGCCGCGCGTTCCCGGCGAAATGGCCGCGATCGCCGAGTCGCTGGCGGCGATTCACGCGCTTGGCTTGCCCGCGCCCCTGGCCCGCCCCCCGCTTGCCGACTGGCCGGACCATTTTGCGGCAACGCTAGGGATCATCGAACGTAACGCCATCCATCTCCCGCGGATCGATTCGGATGCGCGACACGCCATCGCTGAAGAGCTCGCCTGGGCGCGTCGTTTCGCGCGCGAAGCCACGGCCTCGCTCGCCCGCCTGCCGCAATCGCTAGTCGTGGTCGACGCGCACCCGGGGAACTTCGTCATGACCCCCGACGGTACCGCGATGTTCGTCGATCTCGAGAAGGCCGGTTATGGCGCGCCGCCGGTCGACCTGGCGCACGCCACGCTCGGCATCGCGCTCGCCTGGAGCGACCGGCGGGCTGCGTTGTCGCGCGCCGACATCGTCGCGTTCTATCGCCGCTATCTCGACCGGCGACTGCCGGCGGTGGCCTCGGCGCTCGAGCCGTGGCTGATGCCGTTCCGCCGTCTGGTCTGGCTCAGGACGACCATGGCGTTCGCGCGTTTCGCCGCCGAAGGTGCGGCGGCCATGCTCGCCGAGGACGCCGCCCAGAATGCCGCGGCAGCGATGCGAATTGCTTTCGATGCCGCCGTAATCGCTCGCCAACGCGCTGAGTGGTCGGCGCCCGATCCGCTCATTCTGGCTTGACAACGCCGGCGGTTTGTTCTTGATTTGTTCGCTATGACGGTCGAGAGTGTCCAGTGACCGATCCGCTCGAGGAGTGGCGGCTGCCATCGGTCACACGCAAGGGCCGCGGCGCCATCGGCAACCCGGATGGTCGCTTCGAGCGCCACCATCGCGTGGCGGTCGATGACGGCTGGGCGCGCCAAAAGATCGACGATGCGACGAGCGACGACGCCGACCCGTCGCCGCTCGGCACAACCGTGAGCGTCGACAAGACGCGCACCATCATCGCCCGCAACGACTCGCCCGATGTACCCTTCGAGCAGTCGATCAACCCGTATCGCGGATGCGAGCACGGCTGTGTCTATTGTTACGCGCGGCCAAGCCACGCCTATTTCGGGCTTTCTTCGGGTTTGGATTTTGAAACCAAGCTGTTCATGAAGCCCGACGCGCCGCGGCTGTTGGCGGCCGAGCTGCGCCGTCAAGGTTACCGCCCCAAGCCGATCGCGCTCGGCACCAACACCGATCCCTACCAGCCGATCGAGCGCACACACCGCATCACGCGCCAGATCATCGAAACACTCGGCGAATTCGCTCACCCCTTCACCATCGTCACCAAATCGGCGCTGGTGACGCGCGATCTCGACCTCATCGCGCCGCTTGCCCGAAGGCATCTATGCAAGGTTTTCATTTCGGTGACGACGCTGAGCTCCGAATTGGCGCGCCGCATGGAGCCGCGAGCGGCGGCGCCGCGAAAGCGCCTTTCCGCGATCGCCATGCTCGCTTCGGCCGGCGTGCCGACGGGCGTGATGGCCGCGCCAATGATCCCTGCGCTCAACGATATCGAGCTCGAGGCGATCCTCGAGGCGGCGGCGCGGGCCGGCGCCTCATCGGCTGGTTACACGGTCTTGCGGTTGCCGCATGAAATCAAGGATCTATTCGGCGAGTGGCTCGAAGCGCACGCGCCGCTCAAGGCGAAGCATGTGCTGGCCCTGGTCCGCGAGACGCGCGGCGGCCGGCTCAACGATCCGAATTTCGGCTCGCGCATGCGCGGCACCGGGCATTACGCCGAACTGCTCGCCGCGCGGTTCAAGCTGGCTTGCAAGCGCCTCGGGCTGAACCGCAACGATTGGCTTCTCGACGAGACGCAGTTCAAGCCGCCGCCGGCGGCCGGCGATCAACTAGTTCTGGTCTGAGCGCAAGTCTCCGACGATCGTCGCCGAAGCGCCGCCCGTTCTCAACGGAAGGCCGCCTGCGGCCCCGTCCATTTCTCCAGCTCGGCTAGGGCGCGCTGCTCGAATATCGCCGAATGTTGCGCGCGGGCGATGCGCAGCGCCGTCGAGAGATCCTCTGCCGCGCTTTTCTCGCGCGCGGCGCCGGCCGGGCCGAGCATTGCGCGCAAGCGGTGGAATTCGGCGGCGAGCCACCGCTCGCCATTCGTCATTCGCTCGGCGACCGGCGCCAAAACGGCGAAACCCTCGGCCCGATATCCGGCAATCTCGCACATGTCGGCGTAGAGGATGCACCATGCGGAGAGCAGGAATGCGCGTTGCGCAACCAGCGCCTCGATGCCGGGGCGCGCCATCCCGAGGCCTTGCTCGGCCTCGCCTCGCAGAATCGCGGCCAAGCCGGACAGCAATTCCGCATGCGGACGCCAAAACGGCAGCTCGTGGCGAAAGCTCAGGCGTTTCAGCTCGGCGGCATGCATGTCCAGTTCGTCGGCGTCGCGGGCGATGCCGGCGAGGAATCCTCCGGCGAAGGCGATCGTTTGGCAAATAGTCGGCAGGTGGCCCGTATCGTTCGCGGCCTCGAGACTCGCCGCCCGCCACGTCCGCGTGCGATCGGCGATCCCCATTAGCCCATACGCCTCGGCGAGGCAAAGTTGAGCCGTCACCGCATGCTTGGTCGCTCCCAGCTCGGCGAGCGCCGCTTCGTGCTGGTCGGCGGCGTAGAGCGCCTGGAAGCCCTCGAGCTCGCGAACCGCGGCCGGAAACTCGCCCCGGAACAACAGCGCCGAACCCAGCGTGCGCGCGGCGAGCAGCCGATCGATGGCGTTTCCTTGCGCCGCGTAGGTATCGATTTCCTGGGCGAGCGTGTAGCATTCCTCCAATCTCTCGCCACGAAGCGCGTCGAGCCATTTGAGGCTCAGAACGGGCACCATGCGGTGCTGGGCGTCGAGCTTTTTGCACAGCTCGAGCGCGCGTTCGACTTCACGCTTGACGCCCTCGGCCGACCAACCGAACACGGCGATCCGTGGGCCAAGGATCTTGACCAACAGATCGAGCTCGAGCTCGTCGCGGCCGTCGCCGGGCGGCAATCGTGGAACGAGCTCGATTGCGCGCGAAAGATGGCTGATACTTTCCGACGTCGCCGAGCGGCGCCACGCCACGATTCCCGCTCTCTGCCAATAGGGAATCGCCCGCTCGGCGGCGCCGGCTTCGGTGAACTGCAGCGCCAGGACATGCGGTAGGTCGTCGGCGATGCCGGGAAACCGTGTTTCGATGGTTTCGGCCACTCGCTTGTGCAAGCGCGCTCGGTCGCGCTGCAAGAGAACCTGGTAGGCGGCATCGCGGAGCAACATGTGGCTGAAACCGATCGCCTCGCCGTGCGCGCTCTGCTCGCGAACGAAAATGCGCGCCGTCATCAATTGGCCGATGATCGCCCTGACCTCCTCGGAACGCTTGTCGGCGACGGCGATCAGCAAGTCGATCGGAAACGAGCGCCCGATCACCGCGGCGATCTGCGTGATCTCTCGGCCATGCTCGAGCCGGTCCAGCCTGGCTAGCAACGATTCGGTGAGCGTCGAGGGAATGACGAGCGGCTCGATCGAACCGTCGGCCGAACCGCCGCCGGCCTCGAGCAAGGCGCGGGTCAGCTCCTCGATAAAGATCGGCACGCCGTCGGAGCGATTGACGATAGTTTCGACGATGGCCTGCGAAATCCGCGCCGATCCGGCGATGGTTTCGACGAGCCGCCGCGCTTCCGACCGGTGGAAGCGCCGCAGATCGATGATCGTCGCTTCCGTCTCAGAAATCCACTGCGCGCGCTCGCGGGGCCGCGTCGTGGCCACCAACATGACGCGCATGTTTGGCAGCAGCGGCGCCAGGTTGCTCAACAATTCGATCGTCGAGGGGTCCGCCCAGTGGACGTCCTCGAGGATAAGCAGCGCATTGCCGCGCGTCGCCGCTTCGACAAGGTCCAGCAAGACCTTGAACGTCCGCGCGCGCACCTCCCATGGTCCCAATCTACGCAATTCGGTCGGTCCGGCGGCGATGTTCAGCAACTCGGCAACGATCGCCGCCGTTTCCGGCGACGCCAAACCCCAGCTGCTCAACAGCGCCCGCAGCTTATTGCGCGCGTCGTCCGGCCGATCGGCCGCCGCTATCCCGGCGGCGAACGCGAGAAATCGCCGGATCGGGTAGAAGGGGATGCTCGAGTGATAGGACATGCATTGCAAAACGACCCGGGCGTTCGGCTCTACCCCGAGCCGGGCGTGGAGTTCCTCGACCAGCCGCGACTTGCCGACGCCGGGTTCGCCGGAGATCAGGACGACTTGGCCGTGTCCCGATGCGGCGGCACCATGGCGTTCGAGCAACAGGTCGATTTCCCTTGCCCGTCCGACGAGCTGCGTTTCTCTAGGTCGCTTAGCCGAGGCGAAACGGCTGAGCGTCGACACTTCGCGGATGGCGCGGCAAACCGTCACGGGCGAAGCGAATCCTTTGAGCGCGCGCTGGCCGATCATCGCGCATTCGAAATGCGATCCGATCAGTTCGGCGGTCGTCGCCGACAGGAACACTTGCCCGGCGCCGGCTTCGGCTTGTAGACGAGCGGCGAGATTCACCGCGTCGCCGACCAGCGCCCCTTTCTCGACCGCCGCGCCGCTTCCCTGTTGGCCGGCGACGATGAAGCCGGTGGCGATGCCGACCCGGGCGGCCAACGGATTCGTATCGCCCCACTTGAGTTCGCCGACGCGCAACGCCAGCGCCAATCCGACGCGAACGGCGCGGATTGCATCGTCCTCCTTGGCCCGCGGATAGCCGAAGCTGGCCAAAATCCCGTCGCCGAGAAAGCGCGCGAGGTGGCCGCCATGCTCGCCAATGACGGCGGTGCAGAGATCCTTGTAGGAACCAAGGAGTTCGTGCATCGCCTCGGATCCGAGCGTGGCCGTCAAAGCGGTCGAATCGACGAGATCGCAGAAAACTATGGTCGCCAGGCGCCGCTCCGCCGACACGAGGGGTGTCGCTTCCGGCGCGCGTCCTTCGCCCTCGGGTCCGCGGGCCGCCGCCGCGGCGAGGCGATCGGCGGCGCGCGAACGAAGCGCATCGATCGCCATCAGCAGGCGTCGGCGATGGCCGACCGAAACGATCCCGATCGCCGTCAAATCGTCCGCGGTCAGATGCGGCAGCGTATCCTCGGCGACGTCGTTGTCCCGAAACGCCGCCAGGTACTGCCCAAGGCCGACGCTGTTGAGCCAGGCTTCAAGGTCGAAAGGCGCGCCCGCGCGGTTCTGCGGCACGGCACCGCGCCCTATCGAAGCCGATCACGCGACGGTGCGCGCGTCGCCGATCGCCGGCGCATGGCTGATCGGCGTCGCGAGCGCGCGCGCCAGTCGCTGCGGCAATTCGACGTCGGCTGCCGCCCGGTCCGGGTACGCGCTGACCTGCTGCGGAAACGTGAACAGGCCCCCGGGATCATATTTGTTCTTGACCTTTATCAATGGGAAAAGCGCCGGCCCCCAATAGTTGAAACGATAGTCGGGGACGTTCGCGCTCGGGTAATTCTGATAAATGTGCCCGTTCCAGTAGAGTTGCATCAATTCGCACCAACCCGCAAGGAAGTCCTCGACCGGGCCGGGCGGCATATCGTCGTACCAAAAGACGTCGAGGAAAGCGCTGAACGCGACGTCGCGATGGATGAACGCGCTGTCCTCGACCGGATAGCGGTTGATCGCCGCCCCGTATAACTCCAGGCACATATACGACCATTGGCTGGGCGTGGTGACGAAATAATCGAGGATGGCCAGCCACTCCTCGGCGGCCAGGTCGCGAGCGACATAACGCGCCGCCTTGCCCTCGTTCGGCATGCCGCGGCTCTTGATCGGAACCGGCGGAATATCCTGCGGATATCCGAGCAGCGCGTCGTTGATGGCGACGTAAGCGCCGTACATGCCGTATTGAAACTGCGCCCCGGGCGTGGCCAGAAGCGGCGCCAAGGCGGCGCGGCCGCTCTCCTCGGACCCAAGATGCATCCCGCGGACGATCAGCCATGGGCGAAGATCTCCGCCCTCGGGATCGTTCGAATCGGATTGATAGCAAATCATCGCCTGCGGATTGACTTCAGCCGTGCGCGTCGTCCGCATGTAACCGTATTGCAACGCCAGCAGGCCCTTGCTCGCGTTGGCGCGGTCACGCGGCGACTCGAGCGGCCATGTCACCGACCAGCCCCATACCGTTCCGATGCTGCGCAGGCGATAGGTGACGTTGAGCAATACGCCGAAGTTTCCCCCCGTGCCGCCGCGCATCGCCCACCACAAGTCGTAATTCGTCGTCTCGCTGGCTTCAATGATCCGGCCGTCGGCGAGCATCACGCGCAGCGCGATTACGTTGTCGCAGTTCATGCCGAACGACCGCGACGTGAAGCCGTAGCCGCCGCCCTGCATGTAGCCCCCAACGCAGACATCGTCGCATTCGCCGCCCGGCACATGCAGGGAATCGGCGGCGAGCTTCGAGTTCAGTTTGGCGAACGTGCAGCCGCAGCCGACGGTCACCGTCATCGCCGCGCGGTCCACGTGCACATCGTCGAGGCCGCTGACGTCGATCATCAGCCCATTGTCGCAGTACCCGGAGTATCCCGCAGTCGAATGGCCGCCAGACCGCACCGCGAAATTCAACGCCGGCCCGGCCGGGTTTGGGCGCGCCATATCAAGGCACAGCGCGACGTCGCTCTCAACCGCGCAATAGGCGATCAACAACGGACGCGGATCAAAGACCGGGTTGAACAGCTTCCGGTCCTTATCGTAGTCGGGGTCGCCGGGCACGACGAAATGCCCCTGAAACTTCGCCTGCAGCGATTCGAGCGTTTGACGCGGAACGCCGATGCGCTGAAAAACCGCCTCGTCGTAGCCTTGCCAGCGGGCAATGCGCGCCGCATCGCGGATTCGCTTTCTCGAATAGCGGTATGGCATCGGCCCTCCCCCGTGTGAGCGCGAACAACCGTAAGATGATTTATAGCCGCTAATCCACGGCCGCACCAGAACGATCCCACGGACGGCGCCGGCGGCGGCGCCGGCGGCGGCTTCGCGGGCGCACGATCGGCGTAAAACAACGCCAGCGTGTCGCCAGGCCGGCCGATGCGACCGCGTCTATTCGGCTTGCGCCGGATTGTCATCGAAACGTAATAATAGTCCAACGTTTAGGCCGTCAGATGCGCTCTCGCCGGCATCGGCCAATCGGGCCGGCGCGGCAACGGGGGAGAGATTGGCCGAGATCGTCGTCGAAAACGTGGCGAAACGGTGGAGCGCTACGCGCGCCGTCGACGGCGTCAGCTTCACCGCCAGCGCCGGCGAACTCCTGGTTTTGTTGGGGCCCTCGGGCTGCGGCAAATCGACGACCTTGCGCCTCATCGCCGGGCTCGAAATCGTCGACGACGGCCGGATCCTGATCGGCGGCAGCGATGTGACCAATCGCGCGCCGGCGAAGCGCGGCGTATCGATGGTCTTCCAGTCGTACGCGCTGTTTCCGCACCTGTCGGTCGCCGAGAACATCGTTTTTGGCCTCAAGGTGCGCAAGCTGCCGCAGGCCGAGCGTGCCGAGCGCCTGCGGCGCGCGGCCGATCTCCTCGGATTGTCGCAGCTCCTGGCGCGCAAGCCCTCGCAGCTCTCGGGCGGCCAGCAGCAGCGCGTGGCGCTCGGCCGCGCGATCGTCGCCGGCGCCAAGGTGTGCTTGATGGACGAGCCGTTGTCCAATCTCGACGCTCAATTGCGCCACGAAATGCGGCGCGAGATTCGCGCCCTGCAACGCCAGCTCGGTATCACGATGATCTACGTGACCCACGACCAGACCGAAGCGATGACCATGGCCGACCGCGTCATCGTCATGCGCGACGGCCGCATCGAGCAGAACGCCGCCCCGGCCGAGCTCTATGCGCGGCCGGCGACCGCCTTCGTCGCTCGCTTCATCGGCACCCCGCCGATGAACGTGCTGGCGCTCGCCGACGGCCCCGGCGGCGCGGTGTTGCGCGGCCTAGCGGGCCCGACGCTCGTCGGCGGGCGCGGCGAGGGACGATTGCTCGGCGTGCGCCCCGAGGAGATACAGCTGGTTGGCGGCGGCGGCGTCGCGGCGCGTGTGACGACGGTCGAGTATCTCGGCGCCGATTCAATCGTCACCTGCACCGCCGGCGATTCGCTCGTTTCGGCCCGCGTGCCGGGCCGCGCCAGCGTCGCCGCCGGCGAGACGGTTCAGCTTGCCTGGCCGCCGGAGGCGCAGCATCTGTTCGACGCCGCGACGGGCGCGCGGCTCGACGCTTCGCCCGTTCAACCGAGCTTGGCGCGCGCTGGACGCGCGTAAGGCTCCGCGCTGTCATCGGTTCCTGGTCAACCGCAACGAGGGGAGATGTCAACGATGTTCGCACGATGGAAATCATGGGCGGCAAGCGCCGCGCTCGCCGCCGGGCTGCTGTGGAGCGCCGCGCCCGCCCGCGCGATCGACGTCACGTTCTATTATCCGGTCGCGGTCGGCGGGCCAATCACCAAGATCATCGACGCGATGGCGGCGGATTTCGAGAAGGAGAATCCCGGCGTCAAGGTCAAGCCGGTCTACACCGGCAGCTACCAGGACACGATCACCAAGACGGTCACCGCGCTCAAGGGCGGCGAGCCGCCGCATTTCGCGGTGATCCTCGCGGTCGACATGTACACGCTCATCGACGAGGATGCGATTGTTCCGTTCGACGAACTGGCGAGCTCGCCCGAGGATAAGGCGTGGCTCGACAGCTTCTTTCCCGGCTTCATGGAGAACAGTCGCACCGAGGGCAAGACGTGGGGAGTTCCCTTCCAGCGTTCGACCGTCGTCCTTTACTGGAACAAGGAAGCGTTCAAGGAAGTCGGCCTCGATCCCGAGCGGCCGCCGGCGACATGGGCCGAGATGGTCGACTATGCGCGCAAACTCACCAAGCGCGACAGCTCGGGCAAGGTCACTCAGTGGGGCATCCAGGTTCCGTCGTCCGGCTTTCCGTATTGGTTGTTCCAGGGTTTCTCGACGCAGAACGACGTGCGCCTGATGAACCCGGCCGGCAATCAGACCTATTTCGACAGTCCGGCGGTGATCGAGGCGTTGCAGTTCTGGGTCGACCTCTCGAAGAGCCACAAGGTGATGCCCGAAGGCATCATCGAATGGGGCACGACGCCGAAGGATTTCTTCGAGCGCAAGATCGCCATGATGTGGACGACGACCGGCAATCTGACCAACGTCAAGGCCAACGCGCCCTTCCCCTTCGGCGTCGCCATGCTGCCGGCGAACAAGCGGCGCGGCACGCCGACCGGCGGCGGCAATTTCTACATTTTCAAGAAGGCCAGCGCCGAGGAGCGCGCCGCGGCGTACAAGTTCGTCAAATGGGCGACGACGCCCGAGCGCGCGGCGCAATGGGGCATCGCCACGGGTTACGTCGCCGTGCGGCCCGACTCCTGGGACACACCGACGATGAAGAAATATGTCGAAGGTTTCCCGGCCGCGGCCGTGGCGCGCGATCAGCTTCAATACGCGGTGGCCGAGCTATCGACGCACGAGAACCAACGCGTCACCAAAGCGCTCAATGACGGCCTGCAAGCGGCGCTCACCGGGCTCAAGACGCCTGAGAATGCGATGAAGGACGCACAGCGCGAGGCCGAACGGATCTTGCGGCCGTATCGGCGATAGGACTCCGTGTCCCGCATCCCCTCGGTCGCCGCCTTGGGGGTGCGGGACGGACTTTCGAGCCATGTCCCGCGCGCAAGCCAATCTTTACGCCTGGATGCTGCTGTTGCCGGCGGCCGTGCTGCTGGCGCTGTTCACCCATTATCCGACGCTCGCCACGATCCACAGCAGCTTTTATTCGACCGCGCGCGGCAGCCGGAAGGCTGCCTTCATCGGCCTCGATCAGTACGCGACGCTGCTGGACGATCCGGTGTTTTGGCAGGTGATGTGGAACAATCTGATTTACGCGCTCGGCACGATTCCGGCGTCCATCGCGCTTGCCCTGCTGATGGCCTGGTTCGTCAACGAAAAGCTCGCCGGACGCAGCCTCCTGCGCATGGCGTACTTCACGCCGACCGTGCTGCCGATGATCGCGGTCGCCAATATCTGGCTGTTTTTCTACACCCCGGACTACGGCCTGATCGACCAAGTCGGCCGCTTGTTCGGGTTCCATGGCCATAACTGGCTCGGCGATCGCGATACGGTACTCGGCTGCCTGATGGTGATGACCATCTGGAAGGAAGCCGGGTTCTTCATGATTTTCTACCTCGCGGCGATGCAGCAGATGCCGCCGGCGTTGGCCGAGGCGGCAGCACTCGAGGGCGCCGGCCGCTGGTACTACTTTCGCCGCGTCGTCTTTCCTCTGCTCATGCCGACGACGCTGTTCGTGCTGATCAACGCCGTAATCAATGCGTTTCGCCTGGTCGACCACATCGTGGCGATAACCCGCGGCGGCCCCGACAACGCCAGCTCGCTGCTGCTGTTCTACATCTACGAAGTCGCGTTCAAATTCTGGGACACTGGCTACGGCGCCGCGCTGACGGTCGTGCTGCTCGCCATCCTCGCCACGGTCGCGATCGGCCAGTTCGTCTACCTCGATCGGCGGGTGCATTACCGATGAGCCAGGTCATGCAGCCGCACGGCGCGTGGCGCGCGCTCGAGACCGCGGGCGCGTGGCTCCTCGGCCTGCTGTGGGTGCTGCCGCTCATCTACGCGTTTTGGACCGCCTTTCATCCGCCGGAATACTCGGCCCGCTTCGACCTGCTGGCGCCGCTCACGTTGCAGAACTTCTTCAACGCCTGGGCGGCCGCGCCCTTCGCGCGATATTTCGTCAACACGGTGATTCTCGTCACCATGATCCTCGCCGCGCAACTGGTGCTTTGCACGCTCGCGGCCTATGCCTTCGCGCGCTTCGAATTCTTTGGTCGCGAGGTGATGTTCGCGCTGGTGCTGGTGCAGTTGATGATCATGCCCGACGTCCTGATCGTCGAGAACTACCGTACCATGAGCAACCTTGGCGTGCTCGATTCGATCCTCGCCATTGGGCTCCCATATATGGCCTCGGCTTTCGGCATCTTCCTGATGCGCCAGACCTTCAAGACCGTGCCGCGCGAACTCGACGAAGCGGCGCGCATCGAGGGCGCTGGGTTCTTGCAGCTCCTGTGGAAAGTCTACGTGCCGTTGGCGAAGCCCGTGTACATCGCCTACGGCCTGGTTTCGGTCAGCTATCACTGGAACAACTTCCTGTGGCCGCTGATCGTCACCAATTCGGTGTCGACCCGACCGGTGACCGTGGGGCTGAGCGTCTTCGCTTCGACCGACCAGGGGATCGATTGGTCGATCATCACCGCCGCGACGTTACTCACCACCGGCCCGCTGCTGATCGCTTTCCTGCTTTTCCAGCGCCAGTTCGTGCAAAGCTTCATGCGCGCCGGCATCAAATAGCGGCGAAGCGCTGGTATAATCGCGAGTCGCGATGCCCGATTTCACCCACGAACGGCGCCACGCGGGGATCGTCGCCGGAATCGACGAGGCCGGCCGCGGGCCGCTCGCCGGGCCGGTGGTCGCCGCCGCGGTGGTCCTCGACCGCCGACGCACGCCGCAAAGGCTCCGCGATCTGCTCGACGATTCGAAGCAGCTCAGCCGGAGCGCGCGCGAGTCGGCGTTTGCCGCATTGCTGCTGGCTGCGGACGAAGGTTCGGCGCGATTTGCGATCGGCGCCGCCAGCGTCGGCGAAATCGATCGCATCAATATCCTGCAGGCGACCTATCTCGCCATGCGCCGCGCCGTCCGACGGCTGGCGATCCTTCCCGACTGCGCATTGGTCGACGGCAACCGCGCGCCGCCCGAACTCGGCTGCCCGGTCGTGCCGCTCGTTGGCGGCGATGGCATCTCGCTGTCGATCGCCGCCGCCTCAATCATCGCCAAGGTCACTCGCGATCGCATCATGGCCCGTCTCGACCGCCGCCACGCCGGCTTCGGATGGGATCACAATGCCGGCTACGGCTCGCCCGAACACCTCGCAGCCATTGTGCGTCTCGGGCCGACAAGACACCACCGGTTGAGCTTCTCGCCGTTGCGGCAGGGCGTTCTGCCGCTTTCTTAATTCTTGCTAACCATTTGACTCAACAAAGATATTGACGACGACTCGGGGCTGACTCAGGATCAGCGCTCGTGCTTCCGGGGGGATGGCATGGCGCTCGAGACGATCATCATCGGCGACTGCATCGAGGAGATGGCGCGGCTGACTCCCGGCTGCGTCGACATGGTTTTCGCCGATCCGCCGTACAACCTTCAGCTCAGGGGCGAATTGCACCGGCCGAACAACACGCGTGTCGACGGCGTGGCCGAGGATTGGGACCGCATCGGCGACTTTGCCGCTTATGACGCCTTCTGCCGCGAATGGCTGGGTGCGGCGCGGCGCTTGCTCAAGCGCGACGGCACGATCTGGGTGATCGGCACTTACCACAACATCTTTCGTCTCGGCGCGATATTGCAGGACATCGGCTTCTGGGTGCTGAACGACGTGGTGTGGCGAAAGACCAACCCGATGCCGAATTTCCGCGGCCGGCGTTTCACCAACGCGCACGAAACGCTGATCTGGGCCGCCCGAGGCGTCGACAGTCGCTATACCTTCAATTACGGCGCGATGAAATCGCTCAATGACGAT
The DNA here is from genome assembly GCA_035457725.1 of Alphaproteobacteria bacterium. GTDB lineage: Bacteria > Pseudomonadota > Alphaproteobacteria > CACIAM-22H2 > CACIAM-22H2 > DATFES01. Next base: position 28,673 of record DATIBC010000086.1, read on the forward strand.
TTGCAGATGCGCAGCGATTGGCTGATGCCGATTTGCGCCGGCCCGGAGCGCCTGAAGCGCGACGGAAAGAAGGCGCACCCGACGCAAAAACCGGAGGCGTTGCTCCATCGCGCCATTCTCGCCGCGACCAAACCCGGCGATATCGTGCTCGACCCATTTCTTGGCTCGGGCACGACCGCGGCGGTGGCGAAAAAACTTGGCCGCGGCTTCATCGGCATCGAGCGCGATTTCGATTACGCCGAACTCGCCCGCGCGCGCGTCGCCAAAATGCCCGCGCCGGCGAGCGAGGATGTCATCGCCACGCCCGGCAAACGCGAAGAGCCGCGCATTCCTTTCGGTTGGCTCGTCGAGCGCGGAATGTTGCAACCGGGCGAAGTCCTGACCGATCCCAGCGGCCGCTGGACGGCCCGCGTGCGCGCCGACGGAACGCTGATCTCGGCCGCCCACCGTGGCTCGATCCATCAGGTCGGCGCCGCGGTACAGGGAGCTCCGGCGTGCAATGGCTGGACCTTCTGGTGCCTCAGCCTAGAAGGCAAACGCGTGCCGATCGACGTGCTGCGGCAAAAGCTCAAGGCCGAATTGACTTGACGCGCCGTTCTCGATGACGGCGCCGGCGCTCATGCCGCGCGTCGTTGATCAAGATAGAAGCAGGAAGTGATCTGCCATATCGGCGCGGCGCACTTGTCGAGCCAGGAATCAATCTGGCATCGGGCGCGATGCGAAATCGCCGATCCGCTTCGTCGTCGCAGGATCGTTTTCGTGCGCCTCGTCGTTAACCTTAATCGACGGTAAACGCGCGCCGTGCATCGAAGCGCCTAAAACTGCGGCTCGGCTTGGTAAATCGGCTGCCGATCCACTGATTTAACCATGCCTTTACCACCATGCTGCTAAGTTTTTAGCGAATTCTCATCTCGATAAGACGGCGGACTGATGCGGCGAACACGTAATTCACGAGATCGGAATATCACCACACGGACAGCGGACGAGTTGCGATGAGCGCAGTGCCCGTATTGCCCGACCTTGCCGAGGCGCCGGACATCGTCAAGCGTCGCGCGGTTCCGATCAAGGATATCGCGAACGAAGACGAAAAGCTTCTCCATGTCTATCGCTATTGGGACGCCAAGCGCAAAGACGGCCTGCTGCCGGCGCGACGCGACATCGACATCGTCGAGCTGCGCCCGGTCGTCGGTACGACGCATATCATCGACGTGGCGAGCAAGGATCCGGGAAAATACAAGTTCCGACTCTACGGAACCGGCGTGCGGCAGGTCGAACAGAAACTGCCGTCGCAATTTCTTCTCGAGACGCTCAAGTCGCGCGCATATCGCGACGCCCTCAAGGAGGATTATTCGGCGGTGGTGTTCTCCGGCTCGCCGGCCTACCACCAGGTAGTCGCGATGCTCGATTATGTGACCTACAGCTACAGCCGGCTGATCTTGCCGCTCGCCGACGACGGCCGCCAGGTCAACATGCTGATGGTCTGCATCAACGCGCGCAAATTCACCGATTTCAAGCTATAGACCCGCGGCGCTGGCAAGCGGGCGCGCGGTTTTCCATCTCGATTGTCCGCCGGTCAGGCGGTGCGCAAGATCGCGATCTGCGGCGGTTCGGCCGGTTGCGTCAACAACGGGCTCGTCGACAGCGCGCGGAACTGCTCGACGGTCTCCTCGCGCGTCAGGTAACAGATGTGCACCGCTTGTTCGTTGTGCCCCGAGATCGGCAGAAATCCGTCGATCATCGGATGGATGTGACGATAGCCGTATGACTGCGAAGGTATCGGCGTCTCCGCGAGCTGGCGCAACGTCAAGCACGTGAAGAAATCGATGTCGTAGTTGCGGAATGCCAGGCCGCGACTGAGATACGGCAAATAGACGGCGAGCCCACGCTTGCGATAGGCGGGATCGACGAACAGGCAACCCGCGTAGGCAACGGTGCCAGCGATGAAATGCGGCGGACGGGTGATCCGCCAGGGTTCCTGTCCGGGAGCCAGTTGGTAGCGACCGTCGGGATACCAGATGCGTCCGGACTCGAAGAGACCGATGAAGTCGTCGCTATGGAACAGGCGCTGCGCGTGGCTGCCGACCGTGCGCCCGTCCTCGTCGAAAATGCGGATCCAGAACGCATCGCTCGAAAGGTCGGAGCGTTCGGGATCGAACGTTGGATTGATCAGATAGGCCTTGTTCGCCTTGAGGTATGCGACGAGCGGGCGAAAATCGGTCTCGACGGCGTATGAGAGATGCAGTTCGGCGATCCGCTCGAGGATCACATCGACGGTTCGTTGCAGCAGGCCAAAATCCTGGTCGCTGAGCGCCATGATGCGGGGTCTCCCCTGTAGAACCCGTTAACTAATTAATAGCAAAATCCAAACAATTTTCAGCAAATTTTTCTTAATTTAACTAGTTAACAACTAGTTAACAACAAGTCTTCATTGAAATTGTCAGCGATTAGAGGACATTAGTTGACCCGACTATACTTTCGTCTATGCAACGCTACCCCGCAGGTCGCCGATGACGCACGCCGCTCGAGTCCTAAGGCGCGGACTTCTTGGCGCGCCACCCGCGGACAAAGCGGTTGTAACCAGTCGTCCGACGACCATTGATGTTCGGCAGATCGCGCCGAGGCGCGCCCGCCGCAAGATTCAGGATATGCGATGGAAGGCCCGCCGGTCGTTCACGCGGGGTATGGCGCGTGGTTTGTTCGCAAGCAGCGGCTGCATGACGCTTCATTCGCCGTCGCGGAGTCCAAAGCGAATAATTTGCGGCTCCGGTTTAGGTGCTCCGATCAATTGCAGGCTGGCACATCAAATCGTCTTTTGATCTGCGCTTCAGAGGACATTCGTGACGGAGTTGTATGGTCGGAAGTATTGTCGCACGGCGAGTCACCGAAGGGGGAGTCAGATGACGATCGATCATAATATGGTCAGGAAAACCGCTGCGGCTTACACCGCGGCCTGGAACTCCGGAGTCGCAGAAGCTGTCGCCGAGTTCTATGCCGAGGATGGGCAGATCGCCATCAATCGTGGCGAGCCTTGGAAGGGACGGGCTCGCATAGCAGAAATGGCCTCTGGCTTTTTCGCCGAGGTGCCGGACCTAACGCTTGTTTGCGATGGGGTGCGCTGCGCCGCCGACCACGTCGTCTACCTTTGGACTTTCACCGGCACGCATTCCGAGACAAAGAAATCCCTTCGCGTTGCCGGATGGGAGGAATGGGATTTTGATTCGAACCATAAAGTAAAGGCGTCGCGCGGTTGGTACGACGCCGACGATTACAAGCGACAGACAGAGGGCGACTAAAGCGTGCAGCGACGCGCGGTCGTTTCTTATGAGTTCACGCCCTAGAGGCCTCGCGGCCAAGAAGCGCGCATGGGCCAACGTCCCACCATGGCGCGATCGCAATGAGCCGATCTGCTTCGGCTCGTATCTCTATCGAGCGCGGATTTGGTCGAGCGGTTCTCAACGAAATCAAACACTGTCGTTGCGTCGCAACACGCTACGATAGGCTCGCGGTCAATTACCTCGTATTCATCCAGCTTGCTTCTATTCGGCTATGGCTGCGCGTTAATGAGTCCACGGCCCAATCATGCGTCGCCGATCATTCCTGTTCGGCCTTGAGCGCATGGGCGACGACCTTCTTCATCAAGGTCGGCAGCGCCAACTCGTCGAGTCGATCGACCGCCACCCATTCGCCATCGTCGAAGGCGAGCCGTTCGTCGCGCATGGCGGCGCGGCCGACGCGCGCCGCCCATACTTTCAGCTCGAGCGCGAAATGGGTGAAGCCGTGACGCACTTCACCGGGCAGCTCATGCCAGGCTAGCGCCATCGGCGCTGCACGCCGCGCTGCGGCATCGCTCCATGCCCGCTCCCGCCATGGCGTCGAAGGCACTTCCATCATGCCGCCGAGCAGTCCGCGCTCGGGGCGCCGGCGCAGCCATACCGCGCCGTCGGCGCGGCGAAGGAAGAATGCGATACCCCGGCGCATCGGCTTGACACGCTTGCGCTCGCGGCGGGGATAACGCTCGGGCTCGCCGCCCCGGCGAGCGGCGCAAAACTCGTTCCACGGACACAGCATGCAGCGCGGAGCACGCGCGGTGCAGATTGTGGCGCCCAGGTCCATCATGGCTTGCGCGAAGTCGCCTGGCCGCGAGGCAGGCGCGAGAGCGCCAGCGGCCTCGGCAATGACCCGCCGGCCTTTCGGCAACGGGATGTCGATCGCGTGGAGCCGCGCAATGACGCGTTCGACGTTTCCATCGATCACCACTGCCGGCCGATCGAAGGCGATGGCCGCTATCGCCGCCGCGGTGTATCGGCCGATCCCGGGCAGTTTACGCAACGCCGCTTCGTCGTCGGGCAATCGGCCTTCGTACTCGTCCATGACGACGCGGGCGCATTTGTGCAGGTTGCGCGCGCGGGCGTAATAACCGAGCCCCGCCCACGCGCGGAGAACATCGTCGAGCGGCGTTTCGGCGAGCGCCGCGACGGTCGGCCAACGAGCCACGAAACGGCGAAAGAATGGTGCGACGGCCGGCACCGTGGTCTGCTGTAGCATGATTTCGGCAAGCCAGACGCGGTACGGATCGGGTCGTTCGCCGCGCGGCGCGCGCCATGGCAACGTCCGCGCGTGGCGGTCGTACCAACGCAGAAGGATCGGGGCAAGCTCGCGGGAATCGTTCATGCGCCTGGCGGCGCGGGCGAACGGTCGGGGCGTTGTGCCGCGCCGCCGGCGACCATAGCATAGGGGCGAGCCGTGGTTGAAATCGGCTCGCGACGACAGGACGGGCAATGGCGCTGCGTGCGATCGGACAACGGATGGCCAAGATCACCCGCCCGACGCTGGCCAGGCGGGGAGCGGCGTTTGCGGCGATCGTCGGCGAGTGGGCGGCGATCGTTGGTCCACGGTTCTCCCTTTCGACGCTGCCCGAAAAGCTGTCTGGCGGGCCGGCCGGCGAGGGCGGCGCACTGACGATCCGGGTCGCCGGGGCCGACGCCCTGGAGCTGCAGCTCGTCGCCGAACAGCTGGTCGCGCGCGTCAATACGTTCGTCGGTCACCGTGCAGTATCCCGCCTGCGGCTTATCCAGGCACCATTGCCCAGCGCCCGCGCCCCGGCTTCGCCCGCCCCGGCGGTCGAACCGCCAGCCGCGTCCTCGGTCACCGATCAGCTGCGGTCGATCGATGACCCAGAGCTTGCCGCCTCGCTTGCTCGATTAGCCATTGCCTTGGCGCGCGAAAGCGATAAATCCTAAATATCGCCAATGGGTTGACAGTTTGGCCCAAAGTCGCGCCAAAAGCGCCGGAAATCGCCTTGTCGAGTCGGGCCAAAAATCGTTAGGATGCACAACATCTTGTGGGCGCAGCGAACATGAACCGTAATATCTTGCTTGGCTTGGCCGTTCTCGCGTCGCTGGCCGGAGCCCTGGTCGGAGCCTTGCCGGCGGCGGCACAGAGTTCGCCCAAGCCCGGCGAGCCGTTGCTCGCCCAATCGCCCATCGACCCCAAGGCGCTCGCGCCACGGCGCGAGGGGGACGACATGGTGATGGGCCTCGCCTCGGCACCGGTTACGATCATCGAATACGCCTCGCTAACCTGTCCCCACTGCGCGAACTTCCACGCCAACGCCTTTCCCGACCTAAAATCGAGCTACATCGACAAAGGGTTGGTGCGATTCATCTACCGCGATTTTCCGCTCGACCGCTTGGCCCTGCATGGCTCGATGATTGCGCGGTGCGCCGGACCGGATCGGTACTTCAGCTTCCTCGATGCCTTCTTCAAGCAGCAGCGAAGTTGGGCGCTCGCCGACCAAAGCCAAGCCAGCGTCGCCATGAAACGCCTCGCCAAGCTCGGCGGCATGCCGGAAGACGCCTTCGACGCTTGCCTCAAGAACCAAGAGGTCCAGAACGAGGTTCTAACGCAGCGTCTGCGCGGCGAGCGCGAGTTCGAGGTGAGTTCGACGCCGACTTTGATCATCAACGGCCAGAAACTTCGTGGGGCGGCAACGTTCCAGGAACTGGAAAAAGTGCTCAAACCGCTGGTCGGCCGGTCATGAACGGGGCCGGCGGCATTCGCCCTCTGCGACGGATTTGAGGAATGCAGTTCACCAAGCTTCGTCTCTACGGTTTCAAGTCTTTCGTTGAGCCGACCGAGCTCGCCATCGAGCCGGGCCTGACCGGCATCGTCGGGCCCAACGGGTGCGGCAAATCGAACCTTGTCGAGGCGTTGCGCTGGGTCATGGGAGAGAACCGCGCCAGGCAGATGCGCGGCGGCGAAATGGACGACGTCATATTCGCCGGCACCGCCGACCGTCCGTCGCGCAACGTCGCCGAAGTTGCATTGGTTCTCGACAACGCGACCCGCAAGGCGCCCGCCGCGTTCAATGATTTGATCGAGATCGAGGTGAGCCGTCGCATCGAGCGCGGCGAGGGATCGGCCTATCGCATCGCCGGCCGCGAGGTGCGCGCGCGCGACGTGCAGCTCATGTTCGCCGACGCCGCGACCGGCTCGCACTCCCCGGCGTTGGTCAGTCAGGGGCGCATCAGCGCCATCATTGCCGCCAAGCCGACCGAGCGCCGGGCATTGCTCGAAGAGGCGGCGGGAATCTCCGGGCTGCATTCGCGCCGTCACGAGGCGGAGCTCAAGCTGCGGGCGGCGGAGGCCAACCTGGCGCGGCTCGACGACGTGATCGTCACGCTCGACACGCAGTACCAGGGCCTGCGCAAGCAATCCCGTCAGGCGGCGCGCTATCGCAACATGAGCGATCTTATCCGGCGCGCCGAGGCGATATTGATGCACCTGCGCTGGCGCGACGCAGGCGCCGCGCGCGACGCCGCGTTGGAGCGGCTCGCTGCCGCCGAGCGCTTGGTGGCCGAAATCACCCAGCGCGCGGCAAGCGCCGCCACCGCATTGGCCGACGCGCAGGCGACGCTCCCGGATTTGCGCCGCGCCGAAGCCGAGGAGGCGACGACGCTTGCCCGGCTGGGGCTGGCGCGCGAACAACTGGAGGCCGACGAGCGACGCGTCGCCGCGCAGCTCGAGGACATCGCCTTGCGGTTGGCCGATCTTGCCGCCGACCGCGAGCGCGAGGAGCAACACGTCGCCGAGGCGCGCGATGCGTTGGCGCGACTCTCGGTTGAGCGCGCCAATCTCGTCGGCGCCGACGCAAGCGCGCTCGAGACGCTGCGAACAAGCGAGATCGCACTCGACGCCGCGCGCGGCGAAGTCGACGCCATCGATGCAGAGGTCGCGCAAGCCACGGAATCGATCGCCGCCGGCGACGCCGAACGCGCCGCGCTGCAGCGGCAGAGCGACGAGCTGGCGCAGCGGATCGCCGCCGAAGGAGCGCGGATCGCCGAAATCGTGCGCGAGCAGGCGTTGCTCGAGGCGGCGATCGCCGCGCGTCGCCTCGCCGCCAGCGGCGATGACGCCGCCGAGGCCACGCAAACCAGGCAGTCGGTGGCCGAGGCCGCGGCCGAGAAAGCGGAAGCAGCGCGGCGCGCGGCGTTCGAAGAAGAAGTCGGCGCGCGCGCCCGGCTCGCCGCGGCGGAGGCCGAACTTGGCCGTATCGTGGCCGAAATCAGCGGCTTGGAGGCCGTGCTCGGAACCAGCGGCGAAAACGAGTTGGACTTGGTTCTCGATCACGTTTCGGTGTCGCCAGGGCACGAAACGGCCCTCGGTGCCGCGCTTGGCGACGACCTTACGGCGGCCCTCGAGACGAACGCCCCGGTCCGCTGGCGAATGCCCGCGGGCCAGGCGGCCGATGCGCCTGCTCTTCCCGAAGGCGCGGAACCGCTGGCCGATCATGTCAAGGCGCCGCCAGAGCTGGCGTTGCGGCTGCGGCAGATCGGGGTAGTCGACGACGCTGCCTCGGGCGAGAAACTGGCGCGTCGCCTGCGGCAAGGACAACGCCTGGTCAGCCGCGACGGCGGCCTTTGGCGCTGGGACGGGTTCGTCGTCGCGCCTGGCACGCCGACCGCCGCGGCGACGCGGCTGGCGCAGCGCAATCGGCTCGACAAACTCAAACGCGCACGTGCAACCGCGGCAGCCGAGCTCGAAGGGGCCAAGGTCCGGTTCGTCTCGGCCGAAACGTCGGCGCGGGCGACGCAGCTCGCCGAACAACAGGCACGCGATGCGGCACGCCAGGCGAACGCAGCGCTCGCCGCCGTACGCAGCGAAGAATCGGCGCGCGCGCGGGCCGAAGCGAGCGATGCGACACGGCTGCAGGTGTTGAACGAGGAAGCGCGGCGGGCGCACGCCAACTTGGCGCAAGACGAGGCGCGCCTCGAGGCGGCACGCATGCGGCTGGCGGCGATGCCCGACTCGCGTGCGCAGCGCGACAAACTGGCTGCCGATCGCGGTCGTCTGTCGATGGCGCGCGCCAATTTCGCCGAACTGCAGGGGACTCACGCACGTTTGGCGCGTGAAGCCGAGATCCGCGCCCAACGTATCGCCGCGATCGGCGATGAACTCGCGCAGTGGACGAGTCGCGCCGAGGGCGCGCGCCGGCAGATCGCCGCGCTCGCCGACCGCCACGACGCGGCGACCGCCGAGCAGGACCGATTGGCCCGTCGTCCGGGCGAGATCTCCATCGAGCGCGACGCGTTGTTCGGGCGCATCGAGAAAGCCGAGGCGCGCCGCCGGGCGGCGACCGACCGACTAAGCGAGGCCGAGGCGCGCGTCGCCGTAGCCGACCGGGCGCTCAAGGCGATTGAGGGCGAGCTGGCCGCACAACGCGAGGAACGCGTGCGCGCCGAGGCGCTCAGCGACCAGGCGATGAGCCATCTAGGTGAGATCGCACAGGCGATCCGCGATCGGCTCGATTGCGCGCCGGAGGACACGCTCGCCGTCGGCGGCTTGACGCCCGAAAGCGAACTACCGGCGATGCAGCAGATCGCCAATCGTCTCGAGCGATTGACCAAGGAGCGCGACACGATGGGCCCGGTCAATCTGCGGGCCGAGCAGGAGGCGGCCGAGGTCGAGCAGCAGCTTGCGACGATGCGCAGCGAAAAAGAGGACCTAGTGGCGGCGATCGCTCGATTGCGCCATGGCATCGCCAGCCTCAATCGCGAGGGCCGCGAACGGCTTCTCGCCGCGTTCGCCAACGTCAACAAGCACTTCCAGGATCTTTTCACCCGACTCTTCGGCGGCGGACGGGCGCATCTGGCGTTGGCGATACCGACGCCGCCCGCCCCGCCGGAAGGCGACGCGCAGAACGCACCGACAATTCCGGCGCCGGCGAACGACGTCGACCCGCTCGAGGCCGGACTCGAGGTGATGGCGAGTCCGCCCGGCAAGAAACTGCAATCCCTGTCACTGCTTTCGGGCGGCGAGCAGGCGTTGACGGCGCTCGCGCTGTTGTTCGCGGTGTTTCTCACCAACCCAGCGCCGATCTGCGTGCTCGATGAGGTGGACGCGCCGCTCGACGACGCCAACGTCGACCGGTTCTGCACGCTGCTCGAGGACACCGCCAGGACGACCGGCACCCGTTTCCTCCTGGTGACGCACCACCGCCTCACCATGGCGCGCATGCACAGGCTATTTGGCGTGACCATGGCGGAGCGGGGAATCTCGCAGATCGTGTCGGTCGATCTGCGCGGCGCCGAGCGCATACGCGCGACCGCCTGACCGCGCTTAACCTGCTGACCGAAAAGCTTTATCGCTCCTTGACAGCCCCCAGCCCGACACTTATGTTGCGCCGCGTTTGAGGCGCCGCCGGCGCCGCCGGGCGAGCTATCGCGGGGGCGCTACTCGCAGACGAGCGGTCCCAAGATGGCCGAAAAAAAGACTCCGCCCTCGCTCGAGGCTCTGGAGGCCCGGCTGCGTGAGGCACGCGCCGAGCAGTCGCCGGCGCCCGCGCAGGTGTCATCGCATCGCCAGATGGGGATCGCCTATCGGGTGCTGATCGAGATGATCGCCGGCGTCGGCATAGGCGCGATGATCGGGTGGTGGCTTGACGGCTGGTTCGGCACACGGCCAGTCCTCTTGCTGACCATGCTGATCGTCGGGTTCGCCGCTGCGATGCGCAACGTCCTACGCGTCGTTCGCGCGGCAGGTGGCGGAGCGGGTGGAGCGGAAGAAAATCAGCCGCGGCAGGGACCAGACGGTCCCGTGGACCGCGAGTGACGAGGTAGGGGTCCGTGGCGGAACAGCACAGCCCACTCGAACAGTTCGAGATCAAGCGTCTCGCTTCGGCTGAAATCGGCGGCCTCGACGTTTCGTTCACCAACTCGGCGCTGTTCATGGTGGTCGCCGTCGGGCTCATCACCTTCGTCATGGTGTACAGCATGCGGGGCCGGGCGATGGTGCCGGGACGGATGCAGTCGATGGCCGAGATGAGTTACGAGTTCATCGCCAACATGCTGCAGGAGACCGTCGGCAGCGCGGGGCGGAGGTATTTCCCGTTCGTCTTCACGCTGTTCATGTTTATCCTGTTCTGCAATCTGCTGGGGATGGTCCCATACACCTTCACGGTGACCAGCCATATCATCGTCACGTTCGCGCTGGCGTTGGTCGTCTTCATCGGCGTCACGATCATCGGCTTCGCCCGCCACGGCGTCGCATTCCTGCGGTTTTTCGTGCCGCATGGCGTCCCGGTGGCGCTGCTGCCGCTCCTCGTCCCGATCGAGATCTTGTCCTATCTCATTCGCCCGGTGAGTCTGTCGGTCCGTCTGTTCGCCAACATGATGGCCGGACACACCATGCTCAAAGTGTTCGCGGGCTTCGTCGTGGCGCTCGGCGTGTTGCTTGGCTGGGCGCCGCTCGCCTTCGTCGTCGCCCTGACCGGACTCGAGATCGGCATCGCCTTTCTGCAGGCCTACGTCTTCACCATCCTCACCTGCCTCTATCTCAACGATGCGGTCCACATGCATCATTGAGGCGGGCGCAACGCATCCTCCCGAAATCGGCCATTCCAACACGGAAAGGAACAACGACCATGGATCCAGCAGCGGCCAAGTTGATCGGTGCCGGCCTTGCCACCATCGCGCTCGCCGGCGTGGGCGTCGGCATCGGCAACATCTTCGGCAACTTCGTGTCGGCGGCGATTCGCAATCCCGCGGCGGCACCGAAGGTGTTCGGCAACGTGCTTCTCGGCTTCGCGTTGACTGAAGCGATTGCGCTGTTCGCGCTGGTCATCGCGATGCTCATCCTATTCGTGTTCTGACGGCCCAAATCGCGCGCTCTTCAGCGAGGTCGCGATGCCGCAGCTTCATTTCGCCGACTTCCCGCCGCAGCTCGTCTGGCTGGCGATCAGCTTCGTCGTCTTGTACCTGCTGATGGCGCGCGTGGCGCTGCCGCGCATCTCCGAGGTCCTTGAGACGCGCGCCGAGCGCATTCGCGACGATCTCGACAAGGCCGCGGCGCTCAAATCGGAGGCCGAGGCGGCGATGGCGGCCTACGAGAAGCTGCGCGCCGAAGCGCGGGCCCAAGCCCTCGCCATGACGCGCGAGACCTCGGCGAGGCTCGCCGAGGCGGCGGCGGCGCGCCAGGCCGAGCTCGCCGGGGCGCTAAACGCCAAGACCAAGGAAGCCGAGGCGCGCATCGCCAAGGCGAAGCGCGGGGCGACCGCAAGTCTCAAGTCCGTCGCCGCCGAGACGGCACGCGCCGTGGCGTCGCGTCTGGTCGGGCTCGACATTCCGGTCGGTGAGGCCGAACGGATCGCCGAGCAGGTGCTGCGGGAGCGCGGGTGATGCTGGCCTCCCCGGAATTCTGGGTCGCGGTCGGATTCGTGATCTTCATTGCGTTGACCGCCAAGCCGATCGGCAAGTTGATCTTCGGCGCACTCGACGATCGCGCGGCGAAGATCAAGGCCGATCTCGAGCGTGCGGCGCAGCTTCGCGAGGAGGCCCAGGATCTTCTGGCCCAATATCAGCGCAAGCATCGCGACGCGATGAAGGAAGCCGAGGCGATCGTCGATCACGCCAAGGCCGAGGCGGAGCGCCTGTCGGCCGAGGCCCACGCCGATCTCGAAGCGGCGCTGAGGCGACGCGAACAGGTCGCGTTCCAGCACATCGCGCAAGAAGAAGCGCGCGCGCTCGCCGAAGTGCGCGCGCTCGCCGTCGATCTCGCGGTACAGGTTGCCGGACGCCTAATCGCCGAACGGCTCGACGCGGCGAAATCGGACGCGCTCATCGACGACGCGATCAGGCAGCTTCCCGGAAAACTCAATTAGTCCAGGTTCGACCCGACTAATTCTCCGAACCTCGACACCCCCATGCTGCGACAGCCTCAGCATGAGGATTTCTAGATCGCCTCGTCCCAAACTTGTCGAAGGGCCGAGAGCGGGCGTGCGGCGGAAAGTAGGGCTCGACGACGGGAATGGGACGATGGGGCTCAGACTGCGAAGCTAGCCTACCCGCGCGTCGCCATCGACAGATCGCGCAGCACGTTCGCTTCCTCGACCGCTTCATCGAGGCGGGACTTGAGAACGTCGCCGACC
>DATIBC010000087.1:0-46626 GCA_035457725.1 Alphaproteobacteria bacterium
TCGGCGCCAATATCGGCATGCACTCGGTGATCATGGCGAACCGCGTCGGACCGTCGGGCCGCGTCATCGCCTTCGAGCCCGATCCGCATCCCTACGGCCGTCTGCTCGCCAATCTCAGACTCAACGGATTCGATTTCGTCGAGACGCACCAAGCGGCGCTGTCGGCGCGCTCGGAGCGCCGGCTCATGTACGGCCACGACGAGGCGATCGGCAATTTCGCCAACGCCAGCTTCTACGCCGCGAACGTCGGCAAGGATACGCCGACAATGGAGGTCGAGGTGCTGTCGCTCGACGACTTCCTCGCCAACGATCCGCCGCCGCGCCTCGATGCGATCAAGCTGCTCGCCCAGGGCGAGGAGTGGAACATCCTGCAAGGCGGCCGGGCGACGATCCAGAAGTATCGGCCGAAGGTGTTCTTCCTCTACGAGCCAGCGTATTGGCATCGCCAGGGCCTCAAGCTGCTCGATGCCAAGAAATTCTTCGCCGATTTCGGCTACCAGACCTACGCCGTCGAGTTCGGCCCGCGCCGCGAGGTGGTCGAGGAGATCGACATGGGCCAAGTGTTCCTCGCCGCGCCGGACTGACCGACCGCCGCGCACGATGCATGGCAGATTCGGCGTTTCAGGCGGTCATATCGCGAGGATGGAGCGGGAGACGGGACTTGAACCCGCGACCCTCACGTTGGCAACGTGATGCTCTACCACTGAGCTACTCCCGCGGGGGCCTGCCGGTGGGGTTCCGAAACTTGAGTAACCAGCCGGCGCGGCGGGCCGGATCATACGTGCTCGGCCCAAGAATGCAAGCCGCCGACGTCCGGGGGTCGCGCCCTCTCCGGAGCGGTCCGACAGGCTAGACAAGGGGTTGCCAGTCCCGGTCAAACACGCCATCTATGAAGACAAGTCCGGCGCCTCGCCGTCCCTAGCAGCAGCCTCGAGGAATCACCGCCCGAATGGAACCGCTACTCAGCGCCGCCAAGCCCGACGGCGGCGCCAACCTGATCAAGGACAGCGACATCATGGGGTTCATGGACGACGTCATCGAGGCGTCGCGCCAGGTCCCGGTGATCGTCGACTTCTGGGCCCCGTGGTGCGGGCCGTGCAAACAGCTCGGGCCGGCGCTCGAGAAATCGGTGCGCGAGGCCAATGGCGCGGTCCGCCTGGTCAAGATCAACATCGACGAAAATCCCGAGATCGCCCAGCAGATGCGGATTCAATCGATCCCCGCGGTCTACGCCTTCAAGGGCGGCCGACCGGTCGACGGTTTTGTCGGCGCGCTGCCGGAAAGCCAGGTCAAGGCGTTCATCAAGCGCGTCGCCGGCGCCGCCGCCGCCGCCGCACAAGGCCCCTCGCCGGTCGCCCAGGCCCTTGAGCAGGCCAAGGCGGCGATGGAGGCGGGCGACGCCGGAACGGCGAGCGCGCTCTATGGCCAGATCCTGGCGCACGAACCGCAGAACGCCGCCGCCGCGGCCGGTTTGTCGCGCTGCTACTTGCAGGCCGGCGACGCCGCGCGGGCCCGCCAGTTGCTCGATGGCCTGCCGGCCGAGGCGCAGAAGGATGCCGAGGTCAAAGCGGCGCGCGCCGCGCTCGAGCTCGCCCAGCAGGCCGCCGCGGCGGGCGACGTAGCCCCGTTGCTCGAACGTGTCGCCCACGATGCGGCCGACCACCAAGCGCGGCTCGACTTGGCGTTGGCGCTGTTCGCCGGCGGTCAGCACGAGGCGGCGATCGATCAGCTGCTCGAGCTGTTCAAGCGCGACCGCAATTGGAACGACGAGGCAGCGCGCAAGCAGTTGGTCAAGTTCTTCGAAGCGCTGGGCGGCACGCACGCGCTGACCATCGCCGGCCGCAAGCGGCTGTCGTCGCTGATGTTCGCCTGATCTTGCTCGAGGGCGAAGGGACGAGGCATTCATGCAAGTCGGTCCGCCGCGGAGCGTGGCCGATCTGCCGGGCGTCATTCCGGTATTCCCGCTCGCCGGCGTGCTTCTGTTGCCGCACGGTCGCCTGCCGCTCAATATCTTCGAGCCGCGTTACCTCGCCATGACGCTTGACGCGCTGGCCACGCCGATGCGTCTTATCGGCATGATCCAGCCGACCGAGGCCGAAGCGCCGGAGCGCCCGCCCAAGCTGTACGGCGCCGGCTGCGCGGGACGAATCGTCAGTTTCAGCGAGACCGATGACGGCCGCTATCTCATCACGCTCGCCGGCGTCTGCCGGTTCAAACTCGCCGAGGAGGTCGAGCCGCTCAACGGCTACCGCCGCGTCATCCCCGACTTCGCGGTCTTCGGCGACGACTTGGCGCCCGAGCAGCACTACCCGCTCGATCGCCAACGGTTGGGCAAGGCGCTCACGCGGTACTTTGCGGCCCATAGCATTTCCGCCGATTGGCGCTCGATTTCCGACGCGCCCGACGACCGCCTGGTCACCACCCTCGCCATGATCTGCCCGTTCGAGCCGCGCGAGAAACAGGCGCTGCTCGAAACGCCGGAGGCGGGCGCGCGAGCGCGATTGCTGATCGCGCTCCTCGAGATGGCTGCCGCCGGCGGCGGCTCGGACGATGCGCGCCATTGAAGGAGCCCGACGCCGATGAGCGATAAATCCGCCGATGTCGATCCGAAACTGCTCGAAATTCTCGTTTGCCCCTTGACCAAGGGCCCGTTGCGCTACGATCGCGAGCGCCAGGAGCTGATCAGCGACCAGGCGGGTCTCGCCTACCCGATCCGCGACGGCATCCCGATCATGCTGATCGACGAGGCGCGCCGCATCGACGATACGCCGGGCGCCGCAGCGCCGCCGCGATGAGCGCCGCCGCCGTAAAGCCCTGGCCGGTCGAAATCCGCCTCAAGCAGGCGGACAAGGCGCTCGAGATCGATTTCGACGATGGCCGCAAGGTCCGCTTGCCGGCCGAGCTCCTGCGCGTCGAAAGCCCGTCGGCCGAGGTGCGCGGCCACGGGCCCGGCGAGAAGCAGATCGTCGCCGGCCGTCGGCATGTCGGCATCCTCGGGGTCGAGCCGGTCGGCAACTACGCCATTCGCATCAAATTCGACGATCTGCACGACACCGGGATCTATTCGTGGGAGTACCTCTACGAACTTGGCGTCGAGCAGGACCGCCTGTGGCGCGAGTATCTCGAGAACCTCGAAAAGCGCGGCCTGTCGCGCGACCCGCGGGCGATGAAGAAACCCTCCGCCTGATTCGACGCATGCCCATGAGCGATCAATCGATCGCGGTCGTCCGCGCGGGCCCCGCCGAGCGCGACGCGGTCGCTTCCCTGTTCGATCGCTATCGTGTGTTCTATGAGCAGTCGAGCGACATCGCGGCGGCGCAGGCTTTCATCGGCGCGCGCCTGCGGGCGGGAGATTCGACGATCTTCCTCGCCCGGCGGGGCGACGGCGGAGACGGGCTCGGCTTCGTCCAGCTCTACCCGAGTTTCTCGTCGGTCAGCATGCGCAAAATCTGGATCCTGAACGATCTCTACGTGGCGCCGGAAGCGCGCCGGCACGGCGTCGGGCGATTGTTGATGGACCGCGCCCGCGACTTCGCGCGCGAGACCGGGGCGCTCAGGCTCGAACTCACCACCGCGCGAACCAACGCCGCCGCGCAAGCTTTGTACCGCGAGTGCGGGTACGTCGAGGACGAGGTGTTCCTGCGCTTCTCGCTGACCGTCGACTGATCGCGCGGCGTGGCGCTCAGGCCACGCAGGCAACGATGCGCTAGCGCGCGTTTCTTATCGGCGGAATCGCCGTCGTGGCCCTCGCCCTTCGTCCCTCGACAGGCTCGGCATGAGGGCGCGGCGCATGCGCCGCGCCAGGGCGAGGAGCAATAGATATGCCCTCGTGGTGAGCCTGTCGAACCACGAGGTGCACGATGTGGCCGCACCTGAACGGAACGGTCGCTAGCGCGGGACCTTGTGGCCGTATTTTTCGGCCCAGACGTGCATCGACCAGAGGATATCCTTGAGGGTGAGCCCGAATGGCGATAGGCGGTATTCGACCCGCGGGGGTATCTCCTTGTAATCGCGACGCTCGACGAGGCCGGTTGCCTGCATCTCGCGCAACTGTTTGGCCAACGTCCGGTGCGTAATGCCGGCCAGTTCGCGCTGAAGCTGATTGAATCGCTTGGTGCCTTCGAGGAGCTGGTGGATGATCATCACCTTCCAGCGGCCGGCGATCACCCCGAGCGTCACTTCGACCGGGCACGAAACCTTCTTCTTCGTCATGTTCGGCCGTATCGGTATCCAAAAGGACCGTACTTGCTTGGAACGTGTACACTCCCAATGTAGCGTATCGCCATGCAAAATCCAAAGCTTCACCGCTAGCGTCTGACCATCCTCTCACTCTCGAGAATCGTTGCATGAAAGCGCTTTCGCGCGTCTACCGGGCCACCGACGCCCATTGGGTCGGCGACGGGTTCCCGGTCCGCACCGTGTTCTCCTACAACACGCACGGCGTCGATATTAGCCCCTTCCTCCTGCTCGATTACGCAGGCCCGGCGGAGTTCCCGCCGGCATCGCCGCCGCGCGGCGTCGGAGAGCATCCGCATCGCGGGTTCGAGACGGTCACGATCGTCTATCAGGGCGAGGTCGAACATCGCGACAGCGCCGGCAACCGCGGCCGCATCGGCCCCGGCGACGTGCAGTGGATGACCGCGGCGAAGGGCATCGTGCACGAGGAAATGCACGGACGCGCATTCGCCGCGCAAGGCGGCACGATCGAGATGATCCAGTTGTGGGTCAATCTGCCGGCCAAGGACAAGATGTCGCCGCCGCGCTACCAGGAAATCGTCGCCCGCGCCATCCCGACCGTAAGCCTGGGCAAGGGCGGAAGCATCGCTCGGATCATCGCCGGAAGTTACGAGGGCAAGACTGGTCCGGCGCGGACCTTCACGCCGGTCAATGTCTGGGATCTCCGCCTCGCGGCCGGCCACAAGGTGGATTTGCGATTACGCGATGGATTTACGGCGCTCTTGTTCGTGCTCAAAGGAAGTGTTTCGATGAATGGCGCGGAAACCGTGCGCACGGCGGAGCTTGCCACGTTCGAGCGCGCGGGCGAGCGCATCGTGCTCGTGCCGCATGAAGACACGATGCTGCTGGCGATGAACGGCGAGCCAATCGACGAGCCGGTCGTCGGCTATGGCCCCTTCGTCATGAACACGCACGAAGAGATCGCCCAGGCGGTGGCCGATTACGGTGCCGGGCGACTTTGAAATCGCGATCCCGGATATCCGGCGCCACAGGAGGAGTCGATGGCTGAACGTTTTCTATACAAGCGTCTCGACAAGAACGACGCAGCGGTGCTGCTGGTCGATCACCAAGCCGGGCTGATCTCGCTGGTCCAGGACTACTCGCCCAACGAGTTCAAGAACGACGTCCTCGCCTTGGCGGCGGTGGCGAAGTTCTTCAAGCTGCCGACCATCTTGACGACCAGCTTCGAGGACGGGCCGAACGGACCGCTCGTGCCGGAACTCAAGGCCATGTTCGCCGACGCTCCCTACATTCCCCGCCCGGGACAGATCAACGCCTGGGACAACGCCGATTTCGTCAAGGCGGTCAAAGCCACCGGCCGCAAGCAATTGATCATCGCCGGCGTGGTCACCGATGTCTGCGTCGCCTTCCCCGCGCTATCGGCGATCGAGGAAGGCTATGACGTATTCGTCGTCACGGATGCGTCGGGAACCTTCACGCCGGAAACACGCGAGGCGGCGTGGACTCGCATGGCCGCCGCCGGCGTGCAGCTGGTGAACTGGTTTGCCGTCGCCTGCGAGCTTCATCGCGATTGGCGCAACGACATCGAGGGCCTCGGCGCTTTGCTCTCGAACCACCTTCCCAACTACCGCAACCTGATGACCAGCTATTTCGCGCGCACGAAATCCAGATAGCCGCGAATACGCGAGGCGTACGGGAGCTCGATCAAATTGACGAAGATCATCGGCATCGCCGGTAGCCTGCGCAAGTCGTCGTACAACGCGGCGCTGTTGCGCGCCGCCGCGACGCTAGCGCCGGAGGGCGTTTCGATCGAGGTCGCGTCGATCGCCGGCATACCGCTTTACGACGGTGACCTCGAGGCGAGCGCCGGGATCCCCGAACCGGTCGCGCGGCTAAAGGACGCGATCGCCGCCGCCGACGGACTGATTCTCGCCACGCCGGAATACAACAACTCGATTCCCGGCGTCTTCAAGAACGCCGTCGACTGGCTGACGCGGCCGGCGGCCGATATCCCGCGGGTCTTCGGCGGCAAGCCGGTCGCCATCATCGGCGCCTCGTCCGGCAATTTCGGCACGATCTTGGGCCAGAACGGCTGGCTCCCGGTATTGCGCGTGCTCGGGACGAAACCATGGTTCGGTGGCCGCCTGCTGGTGCCGCGCGCGCAGAGCGCGTTCGATGGCGCGGGAATGATCGCCGACGAGGCGCTCAAGCAACGGCTGCGCCAGTTCATCGAAGGCTTCGCGGCGTTCATTGGCGCGCCTTCAAGCTAAGTCCGGAGGCTGGGCGTACGCTCGTCCAACAATCAGAGGGCCTCGCCGCGCACCAAACGCGGCAGGTCGCCGACGACGCCCATGGCGTGGCGCATGAAGAAACGCTTGACCGGCGGCAGATTGTTGACCGTGCCGAGACCGAGATCGCGGGCAATTCGTAGCGGCGCGATGGCGTTCGAGAACAGTCGATTGAGGCCGTCCGTCGCCGCCAGCAGCACCAAGTTGTCAAAGCGGCGCCATCGCTCGTAACGCCGCAAGACATCGACGCCGCCGATGTCGAGCCCGAGCCGGCTCGCGTCGACCACGCACTCGGCGAGCGCTGCGACGTCGCGCAGACCGAGGTTCAGCCCCTGGCCGGCGATCGGATGAATGGCGTGCGCGGCGTCGCCGGCAAGCGCCAAACGCGGCGCGATGTAGCTCGCCGCCTGCAGCAATCCCAACGGATACGCCCACCGCGAGCCCGCGGCGGCGATACGGCCAAGCGAGTCCCCGAAGCGCAGCGCGATCTCGCCAGCGAACTCGTCGGCGCCGAGCGCCATCATCGCCGGCGCCAAGTCGGCTCGTTCGGTCCATACGATCGACGAGCGGTGGGCGCCATCCGGACCATCGGGGAGCGGCAGCACCGCGAAGGGCCCCGCTGGCAAGAAGCGCTCGTGGGCCACGCCGTCATGGGGCAATTCATGCTCGATCGAGCAGACAATGCCGGTTTGCGGATAATCCCAGCGTGTCGTCGCGATGCCGGCCCGGCCCCGCGTCGGCGAATTACGACCGTCGCAAGCGATGGCGAGCGAGGCGCGAATTTCGGCGCCGCCCGCGAGCGTGGCGGCGATCGCGCCGGCCTCCGGCCGCAACTTTTCCACCAACGCAGGCGCCAATAATTGCAGCGTCGAAATCGCGGCCACATGGGCATAGAGCGCGCGGCGAATGTGCCGGTTCTCGACAATGTAACCCAGCGGATGATCGCCGATCTCGCGATGATCGTAGTGAACGAAAAGGGTCGAATCGCCATCGGAAACGCGAATGTCGTCGATGGCCTGGGCGTGAGGCGCAAGCATCGGCCACAAGCCGATGCCGGCGAGCGCTCGCGCCGATCCCCAGGCGATCGCCGAGGCGCGCCCATCGAAGCGATCAGCGGCGGCATCGGCCGGCGCCTCGCGGTCGACGACGGCGACCGACAGTCCGGCCCGCCCCAACGCCGCCGCCAAGGTGAGGCCGACCAGGCCGCCGCCGACGATTATGACATCGACGGTGGTCGGCTCGGATGCTGCAGGACCTGCCATACCGGCCACAATGCCGTCGCTCCGGGCGGCAAGTCCAGCCGCCGTGGCGTGACCGGCGGCGACGCCAAAATGCCCGAGCGGCGTGCAGAACCGGCCAGAAACGCGTTACTCTCCGCCAGCCCGCGACGGACGGCATGGTTCTTGAACAGATTGTCGAGCGACGGCGATGCGGCCGACGGCAGGTCGGCGGCACGGAACCAAGTCGACACCGGGGCGGGCGCGAACGAACAAGAAGGAACTATCGAATGAAAATGGTCATGGCTGTGATCAAACCGTTCAAACTCGACGAGGTACGCGAGGCGCTGACGTCGCTCGGCGTACAGGGTTTGACCGTCACCGAGGTCAAGGGCTTCGGCCGGCAGAAAGGCCAAACTGAGATCTATCGCGGCGCGGAGTACGCGATCAGCTTCCTACCCAAGGTCAAGGTCGAGGTTGCCGTGCCCGATCCAATGGCCGAGCGTGTCGTCGAGGCGATCCAGAAGGCGGCAAATACCGGCAAGATCGGCGACGGCAAGATCTTCGTTTTCGATATCGGACACGTCGTGCGCATAAGGACCGGCGAAACCGGCGCCGAGGCGCTGTAACGCCCAAAGCCGCGGCATCCGGGTAGGGCGACTTGGAGTAAGGGCTGCGATTGCCCATAGGCATGCTAGCGCTGCCGCCTGGGGCACGTATGACAATGCAGTGTGTGCCTAAATTTTAGTCTTCATAGTCGCCGTCGATCAATTTTTAGGCGTTATTCACCGGCTTCCTCACGGATTCGCCGGCGGCCGGTCGTCCGGTTGCGCCATGCCCGTTAAGTTTTTTCCAAAATAGCGTTGGATTTCAAGACGAACGATCGAATGGCACGAATCTTGATGTTCGGCCGTCAAGGACGGCGTGTCGGATTTGGCGCGTCGCCAACGCGACGCTCCGGGTAACGAATGTTTTCAGGAGAGACTGTAATGCAGAGCAGGACCACGCGGTGGCTGCCGCTGGCGGCAGCGGCGCTCGGCGCGATCATGGGGCTCCTGCCCCTGGACGCGATGGCCGACGAACCCAAGATCGATACCGGCGATACGGCTTGGATGATGACGTCGACCGCCTTGGTGCTGTTGATGACGGTGCCGGGCGTGGCGCTGTTTTACGCCGGCATGGTCCGCAAGAAGAACGTGCTGTCGACCATGATGCAGAGTTTCGCCATCTGCTGCCTGGTGACGGTGCTGTGGATGGTCGCCGGTTACAGCCTCGCTTTCGGCAACGGCGGCCCCTATGTCGGCGACTTGTCGCGCTTCCTTCTGACGGGCATCGGCTGGGATACGCCGTTCGTGCTGGGTGATGGTCTCGAGGCGGCGGCGGCGACGACGATCCCCGAGACCGTGTTCATGACGTTCCAGATGACGTTCGCGATCATCACACCGGCGCTCATCTGCGGCGCCTTCGCCGATCGCATGAAGTTTTCAGCCTTGTTATGGTTCATCGGGCTGTGGTCGCTCCTGGTCTATTCGCCGATCGCGCACTGGGTCTGGCAGCCGAACGGGTTCTTGTTCGCCTGGGGCGTGCTCGATTTCGCCGGTGGCACGGTCGTTCATATCAATGCCGGCGTCGCCGGATTGGTCGGAGCGCTCGTGCTTGGCAAGCGGCGTGGCTATGGGCACGACAGCTTCGCGCCGTACAATCTAACGCTCGCCGTCGTCGGCGCTTCACTGCTATGGGTCGGTTGGTTCGGCTTCAACGCCGGGTCCGCCGCCGCTGCGGGCGGACGCGCCGGAATGGCGATGGCCGTGACCCAGATCGCCACCGCCGCCGCCGGACTTGGTTGGATGTTCGCCGAGTGGGTGATGCGCGGTAAACCGTCGGTGCTCGGCGTCATTTCGGGTGCCGTCGCCGGACTCGTCGCGATTACGCCGGCTTCGGGGTTCGTCTTTCCGGGCGGCGCGCTGATCATCGGCCTGTTCGCCGGCGTGCTGTGTTTCTGGGCCTCGACCAGTCTTAAGAAGATGCTCGGGTATGACGATTCGCTCGACGTGTTCGGCGTGCACGCCGTCGGCGGCATTGTTGGTGCGATCTTGACCGGCGTCTTCGCGGTCGGCGCGCTGACCGCCACCGCGGCCGCGCCCGAGGGGGTCCCGGGGCTCCTTTACGGCAATCCGGGCCAGGTGCTGACCCAGATCTATGGCGTCGCGATCACCATCGTCTATACCGGCGTGGCAAGCTTCATCCTGCTCAAGATCATCGATGCGATCATCGGGCTGCGCGTCGCCGACGAGGCGGAGCGCGACGGCCTCGATCTCGCGCTGCACGGCGAGACGGTCCAGTAGGTCCTCCCTCCTGACTGCCGAGCGCCGGGGGGCGGCGGCGCGCCGCCCCCAATTTTTCTGAAAATCCCGTTAATCGATTAATCGCAACTTTCATGCTTTGTTCGGGCTGTGTTCGCGCCAACGTGCGACTCGGTTATTTTGTGGCCGCGCGTTCCCGCTACGCTATTCGTTGGGTTGACTGATCTCTTAGACTCGAGCTTGAAGAGTCTCGGCGATCCTATTGTTTTTGGTTTGTACTTCATGCCAGAATCGTCGAGTTGGGGATTCCTCAGGGAAATGAATGTTCAACGCCCGACTGAGCGAACTGAATGACTATCCGTTCCAACGCCTGGCCGACCTCCTGGCGCCGATAAGCGCACGAGCGAACGTGCCGCCGATCGTCATGTCGGTCGGCGATCCGCAACATCAACCGCCCGCATTCGCCGCCGAGGTGATCGCCCGGGCCAGCGATCGTTGGAACGACTATCCGCCGCTCGCCGGAACGCCCGAGTTCCGCGCCGCCGCGGCGGGCTGGCTCGAGCGTCGCTACAATCTCAAATCCCAGACGATCGACCGCGACACGCAGGTGACTCCGGTGGCCGGCACCCGCGAAGGGCTGTTCCAGGCGGCGCTGCTTGCGGTCACTCGAGGCGAGGGGCGTGCCTGGCGACCGGTCGCCCTGATGCCGAATCCTTGTTATCAGATCTATTTCGGCGCGGCGGTGATGGCCGGCGCCGAGCCGCGTTTCATGCCGGCGACCAAGGACACCGGCTTCATGCCCGATCTCGACGCCGTGCCGGCCGACCTGCTGGCGCAATGCGAGATCATGTATCTGTGCAACCCGGGCAACCCGCAGGGCGCCTGCGCTCCGCTCGCTTACTTGACGCGGGCCATCGAGCTGGCACGCGAGCACGATTTCCTCCTGGTCATCGACGAATGTTATGCCGAGATCTATTCGGACGCCGCGGCGCCAACGGGCGGCATCGAGGCGGCGATGGCGCAGGGCGGCGGGCTCGACAATCTGCTCCTGTTCCACTCGCTGTCCAAACGCTCGAGCGCCGCCGGCATGCGCTCAGGCTTCGCCGTCGGATCGGCGAACACGATCGAGCGTTTCAACCGATTGCGCAGCTTCGCCTGCGCCGCGACGCCGCGTCCGGTGCTCGAGGCCGCCGCGGCGCTATGGAACGACGATGCGCACGCTGCGCTCACGCGGGCGCGTTACCGCGCCAAGATCGACCTCGCGCAACGAGTGCTCGGCGATCGCTTCGGGTTTTACCGCCCACAAGGCGGTTTCTTTCTGTGGCTGGACGTCGGCGACGGCGAGCAAGCGGCGAAAAAGTTGTGGGCCGAGGCGGCGATCCGCACTTTGCCCGGCGCCTATCTGACCAAGCCGGACGGGCGCGGAACGAACAGTGGAACGCCATATATCCGCGTCGCGTTGGTCCATGACCTCGAGACGATCGAGACAGGCCTTACACGCCTGGCACGGGTTCTTTGAGCGCGGGCGGCGTAGCAAGGGAGTACCTACCAATGGCCGGTGCAACACGTCTTGCCACGCGACCCTCGGTGATGCCGGACGGATTTGGCGGGTTCCTGAATCGGCGGCTCATCGAGGCGGCGGGCGGGCTGCTGATCTTGGGCGCTTTGGCGCTGGCGTTGGCGCTCGCCACCTACAGCCCGGACGACCCTTCGCTCTCGCACGCCACCGATGCGCCGGCGCGTAACCTCGTTGGAGCTTTCGGCGCCGTGGCAGCCGATATCCTGCTGCAGACGCTGGGTCTTGGCAGCGCATTGTTCGTCACATTGTTGGCGGCCTGGGGCTGGCGACTGGCGCGTGACCGGCGGCTGCCGATTTGGTGGGTGCGCATCACCGTCATGCCGTTGACGGTGGTCCTTGCCGCGATGGCGTTGTCGATCGTGCCGCCACCGGCCAACTTGCCGCTGCCGTTGTCGGCCAATCTTGGTGGTGTGGTTGGTCAACTGATGTTGCGCGCGACGCTCGAGACCGGCGGCGGCCTCGGGCTCGGCGCGACGGCGCTTGCCGCGGGCGCGGCGTTCCTTTCGGCGACGGCGCTGTCGTTTGCGCTTGCCGTGACCTGGGGCGAATGGCGCGCGCTCGCGCGCACGCTCGGTTGGCTCGGCCGGATTCTCGCGCGTGCGACGCGCCACGCCCTGCTGTGGTGGCCGCTACGCGGCGACCCAGCGGCGGAACGCGCGCTCGCCAAATCGGCGCAACGGCGCGATCGGCGCGAGCCGAGTTTGCGCGACAGCGACGACGACGAATTCGAATCGGCCTATATGACGCCTGACGCCGCGCCGGATGTCGCGCCACGGCGGCCGGCGCCGACGGTGCTCGTGGCCTCGCGTGCGGCGGCGGGCGAAAAGAAGGCGGCGCAAGCGCGCAAACAGACAAGCCTAAATTTACCGCCGCGCGGCCGCCCGGCGTTGCCGCCGCTCGACCTCCTGGCCCAGCCGCGCGAAGACCAGGTGCAGCCGATCGACGAAGCGGCGCTGACCCAAAACGCACGGCTGCTCGAATCGGTGCTCGAGGATTTCGGCGTCAGGGGCCAGATCGTCAAAGTACGGCCCGGGCCGGTGGTGACGCTTTACGAACTCGAACCGGCGCCGGGCACCAAGACCAGCCGCGTTATCGGGCTTGCCGACGACATCGCTCGCTCGATGAGCGCCGTTTCAGTCCGCGTGGCGGTGATCCCGGGCCGCAACGTAATCGGCGTCGAGCTGCCCAATATCCGCCGCGAGACGGTCTACTTGCGCGAATTGCTGGCCACCGAGGCCAGCGAGCGCGGCGGCGGGTTGCTGACGTTGGTGCTGGGCAAGGACATCGGCGGCACGCCGGTGATCGCCGATCTGGCGCGCATGCCGCACCTCCTGATCGCCGGCACTACCGGCTCGGGCAAGTCGGTGGCGATCAACACGATGATCTTGTCCCTGCTCTACCGGCACGGGCCGCAGGATTGCCGTTTCATCATGATCGACCCCAAAATGCTGGAGCTGTCGGTATACGACGGCATCCCCCACCTGCTATCGCCGGTCGTCACCGATCCCAAGAAGGCGATCGTCGCTCTCAAATGGACGGTCCGCGAGATGGAGAATCGCTACCGCGCCATGTCGAAGCTCGGCGTGCGCAACATCGCCGGCTACAACCAGCGCCTCGCCGAGGCGCGCAAGAAGGGCGAGGTGCTGTTGCGCAAGGTGCAGACGGGGTTCGACGAGCAGGGTAAGCCGATCTTGGAGGATCAGGCGCTCGATCTCGAGGCGCTGCCCTTCATTGTCGTGGTGGTCGACGAGATGGCCGATCTCATGCTCGTCGCCGGCAAGGAGATCGAATGGGCGGTGCAGCGCCTCGCGCAGATGGCGCGCGCCGCCGGCATTCACTTGATCATGGCGACGCAGCGCCCGTCGGTCGATGTCATCACCGGCACGATCAAGGCGAACTTCCCGACGCGAATCTCCTTCCAGGTGACCTCGAAGATCGACAGCCGCACCATCCTCGGCGAGCAGGGCGCCGAGCAACTCCTCGGCCAGGGCGACATGCTCTATATGGCGGGCGGCGGTCGCATCGCTCGTGTCCACGGGCCGTTCGTCTCCGATCGCGAGGTCGAGGAGGTCGTCCGGTTCCTCAAGGCGCAGGGCGAGCCGGAGTATCTCGACGACGTCACGGAAGACGAGGACGACGGCGGGCTGGCGTTGCTCGGCGCCGCCTCGGGCGGCGAGGGCGGGCCGTCGGACGCGCTCTATGACCAGGCGGTGGCGCTTGTCGCGCGCGAGCGCAAATGCTCGACCAGCTTCATCCAGCGTCATCTGCAGATCGGCTACAACCGTGCAGCGCGGATCGTCGAACGGATGGAGGCTGAGGGCGTCGTTTCGACGGCCAATCACGTCGGCAAGCGCGAAGTGCTGGCGCCCAAGGGGGAATACGCATAGCTGCGTCGCCGCAGCTTGCCGCGATTGCGACGAGCATCGATATCTTGCGCGATATCACGGCGAGATCGTCTTCGCGTCGCCCCGTGCTGTCGGCCGGGCCCGCGCTCGAGTGCGCGGCATGGTTGCCGCCCTCCCGCCCGGTCGCGGCAACGTGGCGTCGACGGAACGACTCCCGCGACGTTGGCGCGGGCGCATGCGGCGCTACCGCCCGTCGCCGCGATGGTGCGCGGCTGCACCATTCCGGGGCAAAGGCGGATGGTCGGCGCGGTCAAGGTCGAACGATGACGGCGCGCGCGAGCAGCCACCTCGCCCCGCGTACCGGCAAAACGGCGCAAGGAACCGCGGCTTGCCGATCGCCTCTGGAACGGCGCTGCTTGCCGCGCTGACGGCGAGCGCCTATATCTCGTGATCGATATGTCCGATTCGCCGTCACGCCGTTCGCTGCTGTCGGCCGCGCTCGCGTTCGGCTTTGGCGCTTGGCTCGCGCAGCGACGGAGCGCCGCCGCGCAGGCGGTGATGTCGGCCATCGATCGCTCCGATATCGCGCGTGTCGAGGCCTATTTCAACGACCTCAAAACGTTGTCCGCTCGCTTCCGGCAATTCGGCGAATCCGGCCAAACCGCGGAGGGCGAGATCTTCTTGTCGCGACCTGGCCGCATGCGATTGGAATACGACCCGCCGGTGCCGCTGTTGCTCATCGCCAATAACGGCCTGTTGCTGCAATACGACAAGGACCTCAAGACGGCCGCCTATGTGCCGCTCAGCTCGACTCCGGCGGCGATCATCCTGCGCGATCGTGTCGAACTCTCGGGAGACCTCACGGTGACGCGGGTCGAGCGCGGCCCGGCCGTCTTGCGCGTCACGGTGACGCAGACCGATGACCCGCATGCCGGACGCATCACGCTGGCCTTCAGCGAGCAGCCGTTCACGTTGGTCAGCTGGCGTGTCGTGGATGCCGCGGGCGTCACGACGCAGGTGGCGCTGTACGAGCTGCGCTCCGATATCCCGTTGCAACAATCGCTATTCGTCTTCAGGCCCGAGCAACCGGAGCGGCCGGCGCCATGAGCTTGCCGTTGATCGGCGTGACCGCCTGCATGCGCCCGATTGAGCATCACGAGTTTCACGCCGTCGCCAAGCAGTATGTTCATGCCGTCGCTGACGCAGCCAGCGGCCTGCCATTGATCATTCCGGCGCTCGGCAAGACGCTCGATATCGCCGAAATCGTCGCACGGATCGACGGTTTGTTGCTGACCGGCAGCCCATCCAATGTCGAGCCGCGGCATTATTCGGGATCGCCGCCCCGGGCGGGCACCAAACAAGATCCCGAGCGCGATGCCACGACGCTACCGTTGATCCGTCGCGCCATCGCCGCGGGCGTGCCGGTGTTGGGCCTGTGCCGCGGCGTTCAAGAGCTCAATGTTGCGCTCGGTGGCACGCTCCACCAGCACGTTCACGAACTCCCCGGTGCGCGCGATCACCGCGCGCCTGACAGCGAAGACAACGCCACGCGTTATGCCCCCGTTCATTTCGTACGCCTAGCGCCTGGCGGAATGTTGGCCCGGCTCGCCGGCGCGGACGAAGCCGAGGTCAACTCGCTGCACGCCCAGGCGATCGACCGCCTGGCGCCGCGCTTGGTCGTCGAGGCGACGGCGCCCGACGGCGTCGTCGAGGCCGTACGCCTCGCCGACGGCGCAGAGGGTCGCGCGGCGGTCTTCGCGCTCGGCGTCCAATGGCACCCGGAGTGGCACATCGCCGACGATCGATTATCGCGCGGGATTTTCGCCGCATTCGGCGATGCGGCGCGTGCGCGGGCGGCCGGGCGCGGCGCACAAGGTGGCTTTGCCGCATGATTTGTCGCACGTTACGACCTTGACGGCCCAGCGATCGTCGCGTTTCGCCGAGACCGTCACGGCGCTACGGCATCCCACGATCGACTCCTCGCTTGCCGAGCGCGTCGCCGTGCTCGGCGGCGACCGTAACGCGCTGTCGGTTTATCGGCTGCGAATGGCGCCCGCCGATGGACCGGTGGTGCTGTTCGGACACGCCGGCGGACTTGCCGCCGGATGCTACATCCCGCTCCTCGAGCGCTTGACGCGCGCGGCCGAAGTCTACGCCTTCGACGCACGCGGCCATGGCGGCTCGGCGGCGCCCAGGCAAGGCCAAGGCGCGGCGGCGCTCTATGCTCCCGATTGCTTCGCCCGCGATCTCGCGGCGGTAGCGCTTGCGGTCGCCACGCGCGCCGACCGGCCGATTGTATTCGTCGGCCATTCGCTGGGCGCCGTGTCGCTGCTGCGTCTCGGCACCCACCATCCGCAGTTGTTTGCTGGCGTGCCGTGGCGACGCTTCGTTTTGTTCGAGCCGCCGCTGTTTCCAACCTCGGACGTCGCCGCCTATGGCGAAGCGTCGAAGAAGAACCGCGCGCTGGCGCGCCGTACGCTGGCGCGCCGCGCTCGCTGGCAGAGCCCCGGGGCGTTCGCCGATTTCCTTGCCGAGCGACGGCCGTTCGCCGCCTTCGAGCGCGCCTGGCTTGATCATCACGCGAGGTCGACCTTGCAACCGGCCGCCGAAGGCGACTGGACGCTCGCCTGCGAGCCCGAGGTCGAGGCGACCATCTACTCCTCTTTCGGAGAGCCATCGACTTTCGCGGCATTGGGTCGCTTCGCCCCAGCCGACATCGTGCACTTGATCGCGGGCGACCCCGATGCGGGCCCGGAGCGCGACTGGGTCACTGCGGTGGCCCCCGAAGCCGCGCGGCGACTCGGCGCAGGCCGCATGTCGATCCTCGCCGGTCGCGGGCATTTCATGATCCAAGAAGCGCCAAACGACGCCCTGAAGCTAATTCGAGAATCGTTCTAAGATTTTGATAAACGCCGTGATTTCGTAACTAGCTTGGTTTCAAGCATTAGTGTCTTGTCGGCAATGACTTTAAGCCCATATTTACCATTAGAAGCGGCCGGCCTCCCCGGGTTGGCCGCTCGGGGGCGGCTCCCCTGACGCCCTCGGGCTCCCAGCGAGGAGCTTCGAGCGCCCGGTCACCCCCCGGCCGGGCGCTTCCCATTTCAAGCCCGCAAGACGCTCGCCCAACATTGCCGAGCCCAGGTGGCGTAGCAGACGCTTTTCCCGGCGATGCGGCCGTGAACCCTTGACCGTGGGAGGAACCACGCGGCAGAAAGACGGCCGAAATCGTGTCGACGCGGCTGCGGGTGTATGGCGAAACGTAACGATATCGGGTTCAAAGCACCCTACCTCGCCCAGCGCGTGCCGCCGCGCGCCGCCGGCGCCACGCTTCGTTTCGTGACCTGGAACATCAACTCGGTGCGCCTGCGGATCGGCTTGGTCGCCAAGCTCGCCCGGCTGGCCAAGCCTGACGTGATTTGCCTGCAAGAGACCAAGACACCGGACGAGCATTTCCCCCGCGCCGCGATCGCCAAGCTTGGGTATTCCCATCAGTTCGTCCACGGCATGAAGGGCTATAACGGCGTCGCGATTCTGTCGCGCCAGCCGCTAGGCCTGCCTCGGCGTCAATCCTGGTGCGACAAGGACGATTCGCGCCACGTCGCCGTCGAACTGCCGGGCGGAGTGGAGTTGCACAACGTCTATGTTCCCGCTGGCGGCGATATACCCGATCCAAAGGCCAACCCGAAATTCGCCCACAAGCTCCAGTTCCTGCGCGAACAGGGCGAATGGTGGGCCAAGCAACCGCAAACCGACGCCAGGAAAATCCTGGTCGGCGATCTGAACGTTGCGCCGCTCGAAAACGACGTGTGGTCGCATCGCCAGTTGCTCGACGTGGTCAGCCACACGCCGATCGAGGTCGAGCTGCTCGGCAAGCTGCTGGCGTCGTATCGCTGGGTCGATGCCGCACGCAGCGTCGTGCCGCCGCAGGTCAAGCTCTATACCTGGTGGAGCTACCGCAACCGCGATTGGAAGCTCTCCGACCGTGGGCGCCGGCTCGACCACGTCTGGCTCACGCCGGCGCTGGCGTCGATGCTGCGGGCGATTTACGTCTGGCGCGGCGCCCGCGACTGGCCAAATCCATCGGATCACGTGCCGGTGATCGCCGATCTGGCGATTTAGAGTACGACTCACAAGGGTGGAATTGCCGTACGTTCCCCTTGCTCTTCGACAAGCTCGGGGCGAGATCAAAAACAAACCCTCGTGGTGGGCCGATCGAACGATGAGGGCCGACAACATGGCAACGCCTGAACGAATCATGGTCTAGGCCGCGATTCGCGCCGACGTCACGGCGCCGCGATCAATAAAAGACCGAAGGGAAATACGCTCCGTTCGGCTCGTGATATGCGCCGGTCGTCATCAAGGTCATCGGCTTGACGACCCGCAATCCTTGGCTCAAGCACCACCGGAGCAGGCTTGTTTGTCGCCCCGGCATCAGCAAGGACAGCGGCGCCGAATCCGCGGCCGCGGCGCCCAAGAGGAGCGCGCGCATGTCGTCCTCGGTTTCCGCGACGCCGTGATTGGCGATCCAGAATGTCGCCGCCGACAGGTATCCGGTGATGCGTCCGTCGCGTTCGACCACGAATGGCTGGAAGATCTTGAGCGTGTCGCGTAGCTCGGCGGTCCGCTCGAAGCCATGGACCCGCTGAGCGAGCAGACCGCACGCAGCGAGATCGCCGGTCGTTAAATGCCGAATTGAGAAGCCCGCCGTCGGCGCGCTTTTCGGCGTACCGAGCAGGAGGAGGAGGGGTTCCCGGGCCGCAAAGCCTAGCGACGAGTAGAGCGCGAACGAGCGCGTGTTGAAGGCATCTTGCACCAGTCGTACTCCTTCGGCGCGCGCGCCGCGCTCCAGCACGGCGGTCATCAGCGCGCGGCCGACGCCGCCGCCTTGAAGCCGTGCATCGACGGTGATCGGGCCAACCCCGCGGATGGGGTCGCCTTCGGAAAGAAAATTCGATCCGGCCACGACACCATCGATCTCGGCCACAACGCTGAAGATCGCCGGATCAGCGATGAAACGTGCCGCCAGCTCCCGTCCCGCCGTCGCCGAGGGAAAATCCGGCGGGAATCCGTGCCGGACGGCGATCTCCTTGAAAGCTTCGTACATTATGCGCCCGCAGTCGTCCGCATCAGCGGCGACGGCCTGTCGAACATCTACGCGACGTATCACAGCGGCGCCTTGCCGGAGCGCGCCGTCCGACTTGCGCGCTTCCGCGCCGGCCGCATCGCGCCACCCGGCGGCGAGGAGGGGTTGCGATAGAGGAAATAGCGCCCCGGCGGCACGCCGCGCGGCGGCTTCACGTCGACCGCGCCGGGAATCCGCAGCGCCTGGTCGGAGACGACGAGAGCGCCCGGCGACAGCAGCGGCGCCAGCGCCGGCCCCAGCCAGCGCGCCAAGACGGCGGTTCGGCGCGCATCGCCCGATCCGGTGTCGGCGTGCACCAGCGCAGCTTGCCGCGGATACCGCCGGGCGAATTCGCGCAACGTGACGCGAAACTCGCCGCGATGAAACAGGCCCTTGGGCGGGACGCAGCGAGGATGGGCGGCGAGCTCGCGGTCGAAGGCGTGGACCGGCTTCGCGCCGGCCAACCGCTTCGACAGATGATCATAGGTACGCCCGTTGCCGAGCCCGAGCTCCAGCACAATTCCGTCGATCCGACGCACCGCTAGCACTGCCCAATCGAGCGCGCGGCGTTGCGCCTCGAGGCGCCGGATGAAGCTTTCGAGGCGCGTCGAGACGCGCCGTGCGCCGGCGAGGCGGTTCACGCGGTGCCGGCTCGGCTCATTGTCTGGCGAAGCTGTTCGGTGGTGTGATTGAGCCGACGCGCGAGTTCGCGCATGATCTCCACCGCCATCTGTGGGAACTCGTTCACCAACCGAAAAAAGTTCTCCTTGTCGACGCGCAAGGCGACCAGCGGGCTCTTCGCCACCACGGTGGCGGTACGCGGCACGTCGCACAAGATGGCGATTTCGCCGATTATCGCGTTGCGGGTCATCGTCGCCACGGCAAGTTTGCCGCGCGGCGTGTCGACCAGTACCTCGGCTTCGCCCTCGATGACGATATACGCGGCGTCGCCCGCGTCGCCCTGCTGGAACAACGGCTGACCGGGATCGAAGACGATGCGCTCGCTGGTGAATGCGAGCAGCTTGAGCTTGGCCGGCTCGAGCTTCGCGAACAGGGGGATGTTGCGCAGAATCTCGACCTCTTCCTTCAGCGACATGGCCTGTCTCCTTCGGCCTGGCGAGTTTCGCCTTCGATGTTCACGCGGCGGCGATCAATTCGGCGAACAGCGAGCCCGATCGCTCGAGTTCGCCGAAGCCGCCATGCTCGACCAGGCGCCCGTCGGCGAAGACGAGCACGCGATCAAAATGACGGGCTAGCGCTGGGTTGTGCAGCGTCCAGATGACCACACGGCCGGTGCATTCGCGGAAGATCCCCTCCATCACCCGCATTTGACTTTGCGAATCCAGCGTCGTCGTCGCTTCGTTCACGACCATCACGTCCGGCTGCTTGATCAACGCGCGCGCGACGCCGATCTTCTGGCGCTGCGCGGCGCTCAGGCGGCTGCCGGCGACGCCGACCTGAAAATCGAGACCGACTTCGATCACCGCGCGGCGAAGGTCGAGCGCCTCGAGAACCTCGGCGATCAGCCGGCCGACGCGTGCGCCGGCGCGCGCCTGACCGTAGGCGATCTTGCCGAACAGGATGTTGTCCTGCAGGGTCGTCGCGGCGTTGTAGGCGGAAGGGTCGAAGAAGGCGATGCCCGTGCGCGCCTCCGCCGGCAACGATTCGCGCAGCGCCTTGCGGGCCTCGACGATGCGCATCTTGAGGGGCTCGTCGAGCACGTCGAGGCGATGGCGCGCGGCGATCAGCCGGAACGGCAGGCCGAGCAGCCGCGCCCGATCCTCCGGCGTGCCGCCCTCGCCGCCGGGAGCGGTGCGGGCGAGCAGGGTGCGGAACTCGGGCAGATCGTCAGCCGAAATGAAACTGAACTGCTCGAAGAATTCGTGGCCGGGCGGCAGATCGGCGAAGAGCTCGATCATCGTTTCGGCGACTTCGCGCCCTACCGCGAGAAGATCGCCGGTCAAGTTCAGCCGGTCCAACACCGCCAGGACGTATGGATTGACCGCCAGGCGCTCGATGTCGAACGCCTCGTCAACCGGCGTGCCGAACAACAGGTTCTCGGCGACGGTCGCGTTGTCGTTGTAGCGGTCGGGGTGAAACGACTCGACCAAGGTGCGCATCGCTGGATCGGTCGAAGCCGCCGCCAGACGTTCGTGCAACGCGGTACGCGCCTCGAGGACGCTTTCGGCGATCGCCGGCCGCTGCTTCGGATCGATCGTGCCGCGCAACCCGAGCTGATAGATGTCTTCCTCCATGTCGACGGCCGCCAGGACCTCGATCATGCGTTGCGCGAACTCGGCGCCATCGGCGCACCCGGCCGCGGCGTAATCGATCCAATCGGCGGCCGGGTCGAGGGGAAGATTCCCCGCGCGCATCGTCTCGGCGAGCCATCGGCGGTGCTGCCGCTCGCTCGCTTCGTCGCGCTGAACCGGTCGGATCGGCCGCTGTTTCAAGCCATAAGCGACGTTGTCACGTACCGCGCCGGCGAACAAATAGGCGCTCGGCCCGACATAGCCAATGCGCGCGCCGAGCATCGGCTCGCCGAGCGTCGCCAAGTCCTTGCCGCCGATGGATATGCGGCCGGCGCTCGGAAACAGCAGGCGCGGAAGCGCCAACGCCGCCCCCTCCTTGCCGCCGCCGGGCGGCCCGCACAGCGCCACCTTTTCACCGGGCGCGATGGCGAACGTCACGCCGTCGAGCAGCTTCGTCGAAGCGTCCTCGACCAGCGTCAGATTCGCCACCGAGATCGGGCCCGAAAGCGGCGGCGGCGCTTGGTCGATCGGTACCTGCAGATCGGGATCGATCATGTTCTCGGGTCGGAATTGCTCGGTGACCTGGTCATACTTGATCTTTGAATCCTGGTACTGCTGGTAATAGTCGAGCAGCTCCTTCCAAGGCGAGGACATGTCCTTGTGGGCGGTGAGGGCCGCGGCCAACGCCCCCGCGGTCAGGTCGCCGGTGATGACCAGATAGCCGCCGATCGAATAGAAGAGCAGCGGCGCCATCTGATTGAGAAAGTTGTTGAGAAACTTGACCAGCGACTTGCGCCGGAAAATTTCGTATCGGATGCGGTAGACGAGACCGAGCCGATCGGAGAAATCCGCGCGCTCATAAGGCACAGCGCCGTGCGCGCGTATCTCGTGGATGCCGGCAACCGACTCACCGATGCGCTCGGATACCTTGCGCATCGCGCGCACACGCTCCTTGCCGAGTAGATTCACTTTTCGCTGCAGCTTCGGAATCAAGTATCCCTGGATGGGATAGAGCGAGATCGCCGCAAACCCCATGATGGGATTCTGCACGAACAGGAAAGTGACGATGGTCAGCAGCGTACCCGCTTGAATCAGTGGCTGAGCGAACGCATCGCCCATGAACCCGCCGAGCGGCTCGACCTCGGCGGTCACCATCGGGATCAGCTCTCCCGATGAGACCTTGCGGAAATGCGGCAGCGGGAAGCGCATGATGCGCGAGATCAATTCATAGCGCATCCGCCGCAGCAGCCGCTCGCCGAGCCGGCCCTTGTAGTTGTTGATGAACTGCTTGATGCCGCCGTTCACCACGACCAGGATGAAAAACCAGGTGCAGAGCAGGAACAGATACCCGATCTGGCCCAGTTCGACGCCGAAAAACTCGGTCGGATACGTGATGTCCTTGCCGAGGATCGCCTGGTTGAAGATGTTCTTGGGGACATCCAGCGACAGATAGTAGAACGGCAGTGCGCTGATGGTGAGCGCGCACAGAATCGCCGTCTCCTTCGTGGAGTATCTGAGCACGAAACGCTGGATGGTTTTGTCCATGGAGGCCGCGCGGAACGATGACTGGGCGGGACTGACACTAACGCATGGCGTCCGGGCGGGCAAAGGGACGCAAAAGCCGCGGCCCGGGCGCCCCGTTCAGTGTCCGGGAAGTTCCTCGACGACGACCTCGACGATGAAAGAGGCGGCCCGCGCGAAGTGCAACATCAAGTCGAAGCGGTCACCGACGACGAGCCGTCTCGTCAACCGCTCCAGCCGAATGTGGCGGCCGCCGGGTCGAAGCGCGACCGGCCGCCCCGGCGCCAAGTCGATCGCATCGGCTTGCTCGCCGACGATCCGCGTCGCCATCGCGATATCGGCGGCCGCCCCGACCAGCCGGTCAGATCCCGCGCCGCGATTGACCAGCGCCATGTAAGTCTCGCCAAACGCTCCGACATCAGCCGGCCGCGCCCATGGATGCCCGACATGAATCGCCCCGCGTCGAAAATCGTGGGCGCGCGCATCGGTGGCGCGCGCGATGATCGCAAGCACGCCGCCCATCACGACCCTGCGACGCAATGCCGCTCCATTCGCATTGGCAGTGTCGGTCATACGACGTAGCATCGCCCGCGCCATGGCATCTGACCAGTCGCATCGATGCACGACGAGGCGTCATTGACGGAGTGAACGAATGCGTTGGATCGTCGCCGGTTTGCTGACCATCAACATGATGCTGGCCGGTACGGACGCCGCCGCCGAAGAGGGAACGCCGGTCGGGGCGTTGGTGATCGAAGACGCCTGGACGAGGCCGATCGGCGCCGGCGCGCGCACAACGGCGATCTATCTTACCATTCGCAATACCGGCGGCGCCGATGATCGTCTCCTCGCGGCGACGAGCGAGGCGGCCGAGCGCGTCGAACTCCATGTCCACCGCCATGAAGGCGATGTCGCGCGCATGGCCCAGGTACCGGCGATCGCCGTGCCGGGGCGAGGGCAGGTAGCCCTGGCGCCCGGGGCGGCGCATGTCATGCTGATCGGTCCGAAATCGGGGCTGGCCGAAGGGGCGACGCTTCCTTTGACGCTTGTTTTCGAGAAGGCGGGTCGGATCAGCCTCGACGTGCCGGTGCGGCGGCGGGCTCCCTTGCCGACATCAAGCAGCCATGGCGCAGGACACGGCGGCGCCCACAAGTGATGGTGTGCGAACCGAGCTTAAAACACGAAATATGGGTAGACGCAGGTTTATGGCAGTCGAAACGTGTAAAACGGGGAGGAGGCAGGCGTCACGCCGCCCATAACTTAGGATCGTCGTTAACCAAACTGCGGGATCAAATACTGCGGCCTAAGTCCAGAGAATTCGTTGCTTTTGACGCTCTTTTCCTTGTGCCATAGTCGCGGGCAAGGGGAGCCTTTCGGGGGATCGACCCTTGAGTCATCCGGGCGGACTTACGACGCGAGGCGGGCCTCGCGTGCTCATCTACAGCCACGACACCCTCGGCCTCGGCCATTTGCGCCGCTGCCGCGCGATCGCGCATGCGCTGGTCGAGCGCGACAAGACGATGTCGGTGCTGATTCTCTCCGGTTCGCCGATCATCGGCAGTTTCGATTTCAAGGCGCGGGTCGATTTCGTTCGGGTGCCGGGGGTGATCAAGCTGCGCAACGGCGAGTACACCTCGCTCAACCTGCACATCGACATCCGCCAGACCCTGGATATCCGCGCCTCGATCATCCGCCACACCGCCGAGGCGTTCCAACCCGACCTGTTGATCGTCGACAAGGAGCCGCTGGGTCTGCGCGGCGAGGTCGCCGATACGCTGGCGATGCTCAAATCGCGCGGCATCCCGCTGATCCTGGGCTTGCGCGACGTGATGGACGATCCGGCGTTGCTCGAACCCGAATGGCAGCGCAAGAACGCGATTCCGGCGTTGCGCGACCTTTATGACGACATCTGGATCTACGGATTGCCGCAGCTTTGCGATCCGCTATCGGGCATATCGGTGACCAAATCGGTCAAGCGCAAGATCAGCTACACGGGCTACCTCAGGCGCTTCGCGCCGCCCACCCCCTCGCGCGTGGTGGCCGGGCTCGAGGAGCGTATGCGCGAGCCCTATGTGCTGGTGACCACCGGCGGCGGCGGTGACGGCGAGGCGCTCATCGACTGGGTGCTCCGCGCCTACGAGTACGACCGCAGCTTGCCGCACCGGGCCCTCCTGGTGCTGGGGCCTTTCATGCAGACCGAGCTGCAAGCCGAGTTCCTCGAGCGCGCGCATCGATTGGCCGACGTCGAAGCGATCACTTTCGACAGCCATCTCGAGACGCTGATGGCGCGCGCCGCCGGCGTCGTGGCGATGGGTGGCTACAACACGTTTTGCGAGATCCTGTCGTTCGATAAGCCGGCGGTGATCGTGCCACGGTTGGCGCCACGCCTCGAGCAGCACATCCGAGCCAGCCGCGCCGCCGAGCTAGGCCTCGCGCGCATGCTGCCGGACGACGGGCGTCGCGACGTACGGATGATGGCTAGCGCGCTGCGCCGCTTGCCGGCGCAGAAACGGCCCTCCGAGGTGGTCATTCCCGGCCTCCTCGACGGTCTGGACAATGTTCAGCGCCTGATCGAGCGGTGGCTGGCGCCGCGCACCGGCGTCGCCGCCCATCCGCATCTCGCCGTGGTGACGCGCGGCTGAGGAACAAGCTATAAGGTGTCTGTCATAAGCCGTAAGCGAAATCCGGCACCCGCTTCTCGGTCGAAGCTTACCGCTTTCAACCCATAGATTACGGCACCGCGCATGGCCGCCATCGCCGTCGTCGTCAAGGGCTGGCCCCGCCTGTCCGAAACCTTCATCGCCCAGGAGCTGGTCGGACTCGAGGCGCGAGGGCTGATGCTGCGGCTTTACGCGCTGCGCCGCCCGAGCGACGATAAGACGCACGACCTCCATCGCGAACTCAAGGCGTCGGTGAACTATTTGCCGGAGTATCTGTGGCGCGCTCCGCTGCGCGTCCTCGATGGATATCGGCGAGCGCGCCGATTGAACGGGTATCGCCGGGCGCGCGCGCAGTGGCTCGCCGATCTGGTTCGCGATCCCACTCCCAACCGCATCCGCCGCTTCGGTCAGGCGCTCGTGCTGGCGGCGGAGATGCCCGACGATGTCGAACACCTCTACGCCCATTTTCTACATACCCCCGCCTCGGTCGCCCGCTACGCGGCGCTGCTGCGCCAGTTGACGTGGAGCGCCTCAGCGCACGCCAAGGACATTTGGACGACACCCGATTGGGAGAAGCGCGAAAAGATCGCCGCCGCGCGTTGGATCGTCACTTGCACCCGCGCCGGCGCACAGCATCTTGGCGCGCTCGCCGACGCGGGCGACAAGGTTCAGCTCATCCATCACGGGCTCGATTGGCGTCGTTTCCCGGCGAACGGCGCGCACCCGCGCACACCCGATGGCCGCGATCCCGCCGAGCCGGCGGTGATCCTTTCAGTCGGACGGGCGGTGACGAAGAAAGGCTTCGACGTCTTGCTCGAAGCGTTGGCGCGCCTGCCGCCCGACCTGCACTGGAGATTCGTGCATATCGGCGATGGCGCGCTCGCCAGCAAGCTGCGCCGACAGGCGAGACGGCTGGGCCTCGCCTCGCGCATCGAGTGGCGCGGCGCTCTACCGCACTGCGAAGTCTTGAAGGCCTACCGCGATGCCGACGTATTCGCGCTGGCGAGCCGGATAACCAAGGACGGCGATCGCGACGGCATTCCCAACGTGTTGATGGAGGCGATGAGCCAGGGTTGCGCGGTGCTCGCCACGAAGGCTGGAGCGATCGGCGAACTGGTCGCCGACGGCGTGACCGGACGTCTAGTCGCGCCGGACGATCCGGCGGCGTTCGCGGATGCGCTCGCCGAACTGATCGGCGACCCGGCGCGCCGCGCGCGACATGCCGCCGCCGGGTATCGGCGGGTGGTTGCCGATTTTGCGCATCACGAGGGAGTTGACCGCATCGCCGCATTGCTGCGCGAGCAGCCGGCGGTCGCTGCGGGGAGGCCGGCGCCGGGACGCGGCGCGCCGCGACACGCATGCGCATCGTCTTCTACGCGCCGCTGAAGCCGCCGGACCATCTCGTACCGTCCGGCGACCGCCGGATGGCGCAGCTCTTGATCGCCGCATGTCAAGCGGCTGGCCACGAGGTCGAGTTGGCGGCGCGTTTTCGCAGCTACGAGGGCTTCGGCGAGGGCGAACGTCAGGCGCGGCTCGCCGCGCTCGGCGGACGGCTGGCGCACCGCTTGGCCGAGCGGTTGGCCGCGCGGCCAGCAGCCGAGCGGCCGCGCGTGTGGTTTACCTATCACCTTTACTACAAGGCGCCCGATTGGCTCGGGCCGCGCGTGGCCGCTCGCCTCGGCATCCCCTATGTCGTCGCCGAAGCTTCGGTGGCGGAAAAGCGCGCCGGCGGCCTCTGGGGCCTCGCCCATGCGGCGACGGTCGCTGCCCTCAAGCGCGCCGCCGCCGTCGTTTCGCTCAATCCCGCCGACGAGCCCGGCGTGAGCCCCTATCTCGGCGCACCGAGCCGCCATTACCGTTTGAAGCCGTTCCTCGATCCGGCGCCGTATACCGCGGCGCGCGCCGGCCGCGACGGCTTTCGCGCCGATCTCGCTCGCGCCCATGGGCTGCCGACCGACCAGCCATGGCTCGTCGCCGTCGCCATGATGCGGGCCGGCGACAAGCTGGCGTCGTATCGGTTGCTCGCCGAGGCAGCGCGGCGCATCGATGATCGGCGGTGGCGCCTGCTTCTCGTCGGCGACGGCGCGGCGCGCGACGAGGTGCTGGCGGCGTTCGCGCCGCTCTCCAAGCGCACGACCTGGCTCGGAGCGCTTGACGGCGATGCGTTGGCGCAGATCTACGCCGCAAGCGACCTCTTCGTCTGGCCGGCGATCAACGAGGCGTATGGCATGGCCATCCTCGAGGCGCAGGCCTGCGGATTGCCGGTCGTCGCCGGACGCTCGGGCGGCGTCGGCGAAATCGTGGCCGAGGGCCTGACCGGGGCGCTCGTCCCGGCGGGCGATGGCGCCGCGTTCGCCGCCGCGCTGCGGGAGCTGCTCGACGATCCGGCCAGGCGCGCCGAAATGTCGCGCAGCGCGCTGGCCAAAGTCGCAACCGAACACGATCTCACTGCGGCGGGAGCGCGTCTCGACGCCATTTTGCGAAGCGTGACGTCCACCGGATGACGACCAAGCTTTTGCTGATGCGCCATGGACCAACCGCGTGGAACGCGGCGCGCCGGCTGCAGGGCCGGGCCGATGTCGCACTCTCCGTCGAGGCGCAGGCGCGGCTCGGCGGCTGTGCGCTGCCCGGCGAGTTCGTCCGCTGGCGTTGCCTCGTCTCGCCGCTGCGACGAGCGCGCGAAACCGCGGCGCTGCTCGGGCTCACCGGCGTTGTCGAGTCACGGTTGATCGAGATGGACTGGGGCGAATTCGAGGGCCGCACCTTGGATGCCTTGCGCGATGAACTCGGCGTAGCGCTCGCCGAAAACGAGGGGCGCGGCCTCGACTTCACGCCGCCGCGCGGCGAAAGTCCGCGCATGGTGCAAGCGCGATTATCGCCATTACTGGCCGAGCTCGCCGCGACCGGCCTGCCGACCGTGGCGATCACCCATCGCGGCGTGATCCGCGCCATTTACGCGCGCGCGGTCGGCTGGGACATGCTCGGCACCCCGCCGCACAAGCTCGAGCCCTATGGCATGCAGCTCTTCGCGCTCGCCAAAGACGGGAGCCCGTCACTGCTGGAGACCAACATCGCGCTGGCGTCTACGCGATGACGCCTCGCGTTCTAATTCATGTCCAACACCTCCTCGGCACCGGCCATGTGCGCCGCGCCGCGGCGGTCGGAGCGGCGCTGGCGGCGGCGGGAATGGAGGTCGAGATTCTTTCCGGCGGCTTGCCGGTCGCCGGCCTGCCGCTTGGCGGCGCACGCATGACGCAGCTGCCGCCCATCGCGGCGGCCGACGCCACCTTCCGGCGCCTGGTCGACGCCTCCGGAGTTCCGATCGACGACGCCTTTCGCGCCAGACGGCGCGAGCTCGTCTTGACGCGCATGGCGTCGTTTCGGCCCGACGCGATCATCACCGAACTCTATCCCTTCGGTCGGCGAGCGCTCGCTTTTGAGCTAGCACCTCTGGTCGAGTCGGCGAGCGCGCTCGATCCGCGGCCGCTCGTCCTCTGTTCATTGCGTGACGTGTTGGTGGCGCCCACGGATCAGCGCAAGATCGAGGCGGCGCTGCTGCGGGCCTATGACCTTTACGATCGCGTGCTCGTGCACGGCGACCCGGCGTTCCTGCCGTTGGAGGCAAGCTATCCGGCGGTTGCCGCGCTCGGCGAGCGCGTCGTCTATACCGGTTACGTCGTGGCGCCGCGGCCGGTCGGATCGCCTGACGGCGAGGGGCTCGGCGAGGTCATTGTCTCGATCGGCGGCGGCGCGGTCGGCATGGCGCTCATCGCGGCGGCGATCGAAAGCCGCCAGCGCCTGATCGACGCCGCTCATGGCGCCGGCGCGCGGACGTGGCGTCTGCTGCTTGGCAAGGATCTTCCCGCTGCCGCGGCGCGCCGGGCCCGCGACGCGGCGCAGCCCGGCCTAATCATCGAACCGGCGCGCGCCGATTTCCCGGCGCTTCTGTCGCGTGCGCATGTCTCGGTGTCGCAGGCCGGCTATAACACCGTCATGGACATCCTAAGCGCCGGCGTTCGCGCGGTGTTGGTTCCCTTCGCCGCCGAGGGCGAGAGCGAGCAGATGCAACGCGCCGAGGCGCTCGCGCGGCGCGGCTGGGCGCGGATCGTGCCGGAAGGCGACTTGACCGGCGATCGGCTCGCCGGCGCGATCGCTGCAGCCAGCACCGCGCCGCCGCCGCCCAGCGGCGCGCTCTCGAGCGACGGCGCGGCGGAGACGGCGCGTCTGATCGCGACGTGGCTTGCGTCGCGCGTGGGCGGGCGATGACCGGCTGGGAAGAGTTCGAGCGCGAGCTCGACCTCTGGGGCGCCGCCGGTCGCACCGCGACGCTGTGGTGGCGCGACGACGATGCGACGGCGCCGAGCCAGTCGCTCGACCGCGCGCTTGCGCTCCAGCGATCGAGCGGGGTTCCGCTGGCGCTCGCCGTGATTCCCGGCCGAGCCACCCGGCCGCTCTCCGAGCGTCTTTCCGGCGAAACCGGCGTCATCGTCATGCAGCACGGCTGGCGACACGATAATCACGCACCGCCGGGAGCGCCCAAGGCCGAGCTCGGTTCGCATCGGCCAGCATCTTTTGTCTTGGGCGAGCTTGCGCGCGGGCGGCTGGTCCTCGACCGCCTGTTCGGCGGACACTGGCTGAACGTCCTCGTCCCGCCGCATAATCGCCTCGCGCTTGAGATAGCGTATGGCTTGCCCGTTGCGGGCTATGCCGGTTTGTCGACTTTTGGCGCACGCACAAGGGCGATTGCGGGGCTGATTCAGGTGAACGCGCATTGCGACATCATGAACTGGACAACCCGCGCCTTCGCCGGGGAAGCCGCAGCGCTGCGTCAAGTCGTCGATCACCTCGCCCGAAGGCGCCTGGCAAGCGTCGACCCCGAAGAGCCGACGGGATTTCTGACCCACCATCTCGCCCACGACGAGGCGGCGTGGCGTTTCTGCGAGGCCTTCTTCGGCCGGGTCAAGGCGCACAAGGCGTCGGCATGGCTGGACGTCGCGACTATGTTCAAACCCGGCCAAGCGAGCTGGGCATGAACGTGTACCGCTACCCGCTGAAATCCGTGGTCGGAGATTACGCCCGCGCCAGCGCCGGTTTGGCGCTTACCGCCGGGCCGGCGATGATGGTTCCCGCCGGCTCGGCGTCGCTTTACGTTCTTCTGCCATTAGCAGCGCTGTTCGTCGCTTTCGCCATTCGTACCGGGCGGCGCCAGATCGCGCGGGTGGAGCTCACCCCCTCCGACTTGTCGATTTTCGGACCGGGACAGGTTAGCCTAGAGGCGGGCGAGGTGGACTCGGTCAAGCTCAGTTATTTTTCCACCAAGTCGGACCACGCGGGGGGGTGGATGCAACTCACGCTCAAGGGGGGCGCTGGCAGGACGATCCGTATCGATTCCGGGCTCGAGGGCTTCGGCGAGATCGCGCGCTGGGCGGCCGCCGCGGCGATCGCCAACCAGGTCGAGTTGTCGCACGCCACGATCGTGAATTTCGGCGCGCTTGGAATCGTCATCGACGAGACGACAAGACCCTAGCGCATGAGCGGCAATCTTCTCACTGTTCGCGACCTCGCCATCGACTTCCGCGTCCACGATCAAGACGTGCGCGCCGTCGACGGGGTGAGCTTCCGCGTGCGCCCCGGCGCGACGGTGGCGCTGGTCGGCGAATCGGGATCAGGCAAGTCGGTGGTGAGCCAGGCGATCATGGGCATTCTACCCAAGGTGGGGCGGATCAGCCGGGGCGAAATCGTGTTCGCCGATCCGCGCCGCGAGGGCCATGCGATCGACATCGCCAAGTTGTCGCCCGATGGCGAGGAGATGCGCGAGATCCGCGGCGGCCGGATTTCGATTATCTTCCAGGAGCCGATGACCTCGCTTTCGCCGCTCCACACCGTCGGCGATCAGATTGGCGAGGCGCTGCATTTGCATCGCGCGATCGGCAAGGGCGAGGGGATCGCGCTGGTCGAGGAGATG
The DNA here is from genome assembly GCA_035457725.1 of Alphaproteobacteria bacterium. Classification (GTDB taxonomy): domain Bacteria; phylum Pseudomonadota; class Alphaproteobacteria; order CACIAM-22H2; family CACIAM-22H2; genus DATFES01. The sequence continues at coordinate 31,447 of DATIBC010000087.1, forward strand.
TTGCGCCTAGTCGGCTTTCCGAACCCCACCAAGGCGCTGTCGACGTACCCCTTCGAGCTCTCCGGCGGCCTTCGTCAACGCGCCATGATCGCCATGGCCCTGGTCTGCCGGCCAGCGCTGTTGATCGCCGACGAGCCGACGACGGCGCTCGACGTCACCATCCAGGCGCAAATCCTGAAACTGCTGCGCGACCTGCAGGCCGAACTCGGCATGGCGATCTTGTTCATCACCCACGATCTTGGCGTGGTCGCCAATATCGCCGAGGAGGTCGTTGTGCTCTACCGCGGGCGCGTCATGGAGGCGGGAACGACCGAGGATATTTTCCGCCGCGCCACGCATCCTTACCTCTCGGCGCTGCTGCGCGCCGTGCCACGCTTTCATATGAAGCCCGGTGAGCGGCTGGTGCCGCTGCGCGAGATCAAGCACCAGGCGAGCGTGTTGCTGGCCAAAAAGGAACCGTGGCCCGAGACGCCGGAAGCGCAGCGGCCGCTGCTCACGGTTCGCCATATCAGCAAGCATTTTTCGATCCGCAAAAGCGGCTGGTTCGGCGCCAGCAAGGACATGTCGGTGTTGGCGGTCGACGACGTTAGTTTCGACATCAAGCGCGGGGAATGTCTCGGCTTGGTCGGCGAGAGCGGTTGCGGCAAGACGACGCTGTCGAAAATCTTGATGCGCGCGCTCACCCCGGACGCCGGCCGGGTCGCCTTCAACGATCGCGGAAGGATTCGCGACGTGTTCGCCATGGGCGCCGACGAGCTGGCCGCCTTTCGCACGCGCATCCAGTTCATTTTCCAGGATCCGTTCAGCTCGCTCAACCCGCGCATGACGGTGTTCGATATCATCAGCGAGCCGCTGGTGATCCACGGCATCGGCGACGCGGCGAGCCGAGCCGAGATGGTCCGCGAGTTGATGCGGCTGGTCGGCCTCGACGTGCGCTATCTCAACCGCTACCCGCACAGTTTCTCGGGCGGCCAGCGCCAGCGCATCGGCATCGCCCGGGCGCTGGCGCTGCGGCCTGACCTGGTGATCTGCGACGAGCCGGTGTCGGCGCTCGATGTGTCGATCCAGGCACAGATCCTGAACCTGCTCAAGGATCTCAAGAACGAGTTGGGTCTGACGTATCTTTTCATCAGCCACAATCTCGCCGTCGTCGATTACATCGCCGACCGCATCGCGGTGATGTGCGCCGGGCGCTTGGTCGAGTTCGCGCCGCGCGAGGTGCTGTTCCGCAATCCGGTGCATCCCTACACGCAGGCTTTGCTGTCCGCCGTGCCGGAGCCCGACCCCGATCGACGGCTCGACCTGCATGCGCTGATGGAGGGCCGCGCATCGAGCCCCGCTGCTTGGCCCTACCCTTTCACCATCGATGGCACGACCCGGCTCGATCTCATCGATCTGGGACAAGGCCATTGCGTGCGCGCCGACCGCGCCGGCGCCGAACAGCTCGGCGGCCGCGCGGCCGAGGCGGTGGCATGATCCGCCGCGGTGCGATCATGCTCGGCGCGCTGTGGGCGTTAACGCCGGCGCCGATGAACGCCGCCTACATCGAGCCGCCGTCGCTCGCCGCCGAGGTCGCCGCCGGCCGGTTGCCACCGATCGAGCAGCGTCTTCCGCAATCGCCGCTCAAGGCGATGCCCGAGGGCAAGGACATGGAGCTCGGCCGGCACGGCGGCGAGTTGCGCTTCCTGATCGGCCGGCCGCAGGACGTCCGGCTCATGGTGGTTTACAGCTACGCACGCCTGGTCGTTTACGACACCAAATTCGAACTTCGGCCGGATATCGTCGAAGCGGTCGAATCGGATGGTGATCGCGTCTTCACCTTCAAGCTGCGGCGCGGTCACCGGTGGTCGGATGGGCAGCCATTCACCAGCGAGGATTTTCGCTACTACTGGCACGATGTCGTCCTCAACAAGCAGCTATCGCCGCTGGGGCCCCCTCAGGTGCTGATGGTCGACGGCAAGCCGCCGCGCGTCGAATTTCCCGACGCAACGACCGTGCGCTACTCGTGGAGCTCGCCCAATCCGTATTTCCTGCCCGCGGTCGCCGGTCCGTCGCCGCTTTATATCTATCGGCCGGCGCATTATCTGCGGCAGTTTCACGCCAAGTACACCGATGCCGAGACCTTGGCTGCCGAGGTCAAGAAGGCGGGGGTACGCAACTGGCAGGCGCTGCATAACCGCCGTGACAATCAGTACCGCAACGACAATCCCGACCTGCCGACGCTCGATCCATGGGTGGTGCAGACCAAACCACCGTCGGATCGATTCGTCTTCGTGCGCAACCCCTACTTCCACCGCGTCGATCCCGAAGGCAGGCAGCTTCCCTATATCGACCGCGTCGCAGCGACCGTCGCCGACGGCCGACTGATACCGGCCAAGACTGGGGCTGGCGAAGCCGATCTGCAAGCGCGCGGAATCAGCTTCAACAACTATACGTTTCTGCGCCAGGCCGCGAAGCGCAACGACTTCACGGTGCGGCTGTGGAACACCGCCAAGGGATCGCACATCGCGCTGTTCCCCAATCTCAATGCCTCCGACCCGACCTGGCGGCAATTGAACCGCGATCCGCGCTTCCGGCGCGCGCTTTCACTCGCGATCAACCGTCGCGAGATCAACCAGGTTATCTATTTCGGGCTGGCGCTCGAGGCGGCGAACACCGTGTTGCCACAAAGCCCGCTTTATCGGAACTATTACCGCCTGGCGGCGGCGCAATTCGATCTCCGTACCGCCAATCGCCTGCTCGACGAGATCGGCGTAGTCAAGCGCGACGGTCGCGGCGTGCGTCTGCTGCCCGACGGACGGCCGCTCGAGGTGATCGTCGAAACGGCGGGCGAGGACACCGAGCAGACCGACGTGCTCGAACTCATCCACGATTCCTGGCTCGACGCCGGCGTCAAGCTGTTCTCGCGTCCCTCGCAGCGCGAGGTGTTCCGCAACCGCATCTTCGCCGGCCAGACCAAGATGTCGGTGTGGTCGGGGCTCGAGAACGGCCTGCCCACGGCCGCCACGCCGCCCGACGAGCTGGCGCCGACCTCGCAGCAGCAATTGCAGTGGCCGAAATGGGGGCAGTATATCGAGACCCGCGGCGGCAGCGGCGAGGCCGTGGACGACCCTGCGGCCAAGGAGCTGATGCGGCTGAACGAAGATTGGCGCTTGTCCGTTTCGCGCTCCGAGCGCGAACGGATATGGCATCGCATGCTGGAGATCCACGCCGAGCAGGTCTTCACCATCGGGCTCATCGCTGGGGTCAAGCAGCCCGTGGTGGTGAACAGCCATCTGCGGAACGTGCCCGCCGAGGGCGTCTATAACTGGGATCCGGGATCGTTCTTCGGCGTCTACCGTCCGGAGTTGTTCTGGTTCGACGAGTCGCGCCGCACCGCCGCGAGCGCGGCGCAATGAGGCGGCGATGCTGAGCTATTTGATCCGGCGCGTCTTGATCATGATCCCGACGCTGCTCGCCATCAGCGCCATCGTCTTCATCATCATCCAGCTTCCGCCCGGCGACTACCTGACCACGCTGGTCGCTGAGCTGCAGAGCCAAGGCGAGGCGGCGAGCCTCGAGAAGATCAACTTTCTGCGCCAGCAATATGGCCTCGATCGCTCGCCCGTCGAGCAGTACCTGTTCTGGATCGCCGGCCTGTTGCAGGGCGACCTCGGATATTCGTTCGAGTTCAATCTGCCGGTGGCGCAAGTGATCGGCGACCGGCTGCTGCTGTCGTTCATCGTCGCCTTCGCGACCGTGCTGTTCACCTACGTCGTCGCGTTTCCGATCGGCATCTATTCGGCGACGCGCCAGTATTCATGGGGCGACTACAGCCTGACGTTCATCGGATTTCTCGGTCTCGCCACGCCGAGTTTCCTGCTGGCCCTCGTGCTGCTGTACTTCGCCAACGTCGCTTTCGGCACATCGATCGGCGGCTTGGTCGATCCGCAATACATCGAACAGCCGATGTCGTGGGGCAAGTTCTGGTCGGTGCTGGAGCATCTGTGGATCCCGGTGCTGGTGATCGGCGCTTCGGGCACCGCGGCGATGATACGGCGCTTGCGCGCCAATCTGCTCGACGAGCTGCAAAAACAGTACGTCGTGACGGCGCGCGCCAAGGGTCTGCCGCCCGGCCGTCTGTTGGTCAAGTACCCGCTGCGCATGGCGATCAATCCGTTCATCGCTGACATCGGCAGCCTGCTACCCAGCTTGATTTCCGGCGCGGCGATCGTCTCGGTGGTTTTGTCGCTGCCGACCAATGGGCCGATGCTGCTCTCCGCCTTGCGCAGTCAGGACATGTATCTCGCCGGATCGTTCTTGATGATCGAGGCGTGCCTGGTGGTCATCGGCGTGTTCCTGTCCGACCTGGCGCTGGCGGCGCTCGATCCGCGCATCCGCCTCCACGGCGAGGCGACGAAATGACCGCCCCCGATCTCGCGACGACGGCGTCCCGGTTGCCGCATTACATCAACCCGACGCCGTTCGACGCTTACGCCGGCGAGAAGCTTTCGCCCGAGCTCGAGCGCTATTACATGGCCTCGCAGTGGCGCATGATGTGGTGGAAGCTGAAACGCCACCGCCTCGCCGTCATTTCGGGCGTGGTCCTTTTGGCGATGTATAGCTCGATCGTCATCGCCGAGTTTCTTGCGCCCTACAGCCTGCATACGCGCAACACCGAATACATATACGCCCCGCCGCAAACGCTGCACCTGTTTCACGATGGGACGTTCATCGGGCCGTTCGTCTACGCGCTCGATTACCATCTCGATCTCGACACGTTAAAGCGCGAATACGCCGCCGACCGCTCCCGGGTGCAGCCGCTGCGGTTTTTCTGTCGCGGCGACGAGTACAATTTCTGGGGCCTAGTCCCCGGCGATTTTCATTTCGTGTGCCCGCCCAAGGAGGGCACGCTGTTCCTCTTCGGCACCGATCGGCTCGGCCGCGACATGCTGTCGCGGCTTATCTACGGCGCGCGCATCTCGCTCACCGTCGGGCTCATCGGCATCACCGTCAGCTTCGTGCTCGGCATCGTGCTCGGCGGGCTCGCCGGCTATTACGGCGGCTGGGTCGACAACGTCGTGCAGCGGACGATCGAGGTCCTGCGCTCGTTCCCCGAGCTGCCGCTGTGGATGGCGCTCTCGGCGGCGCTGCCGGTGTGGTGGAGTCCGCTATGGGTCTATTTCGGCATCACGCTCATCCTCGGGCTCCTCGATTGGACCGGCCTCGCGCGCGCGGTGCGATCGAAGCTTCTGGCGTTGCGCGAGGAGGATTTCTGCACCGCGGCGATGCTGATGGGCGCCAAGCCGCGACGGATCATCGGCCGGCACTTGCTGCCGAGCTTCATGAGCCACCTCATCGCTTCGGCGACGCTGTCGATTCCCTCGATGATCCTCGGCGAGACGGCGCTGTCGTTCCTCGGCCTCGGCCTGCGTCCGCCGCTCACCTCGTGGGGCGTCCTGCTGACCGAGGCGCAGAACATCAACGTCGTCGCGCTCTATCCCTGGCTTATGCTGCCGGTGGTGCCGGTCATCATCACCGTGCTGGCGTTCAACTTCCTCGGCGACGGCCTGCGCGATGCGGCCGATCCCTACAAGTAGCTACAGCTTTTCTAGCCACAGGCTCGCTTCGTGGGCGCCCGGCGGCAGCGCGAGCGTGCCGAGCCCGGTGGCGCGCACCTCGCTCGCCATCCGCGTCGCGACGTAGCGCGACGACCACTGCAGACGATAACCGCCTCCGGTCAACAGCGTCGCCACGGCGCTCTGTTCGTTGTAACCGCGCCAGCTCCATGCCGGCGGGTAGCCATCAGGAAGGAAAATGTCGTGCAAATGGACCAGCGCGCCGGCGGGAAGCATCGGCATGACGCGGTTCAAGATCATGTCGACGTCGCTTCCCGGCATCAAGACGTGGCTCGAATCGACGAACAAGACGTCGCCCGGCGTCAGGCCTGCCATCAGCTTCGGCGGCATGTCCTGCACCTGGCCCTGGAACCAGTCGATGGCGAGGCCGGCGAGGGCGGCGCGTGGCGCCGGATCGATTGCGGTCAGCCGCGTCGCGAGGCCACCGTCGGCGATGGCGCGGGCGAGGAATCGCGTCGAGTGACCGGAGCCGATTTCGACGATGCGTCGCGGCATGTGGATCCGCACCATGGCATAGGCCATCGCCGCGTCGAGTCGCGGGAACCAGTCCTGGGCGAAGCGCGGGGAAGGCGGCGGCATGCTGTCGAAGCCGGCGAACGTGTCGAGATAGCCGGCGGCTTCGCCGAGCAGTATCCGGAAGCGATCGACCGCGGCGGCAAAAAGCGGCTCGATCTCAGGATATAGCGCCGGCGCATGCACTGCGTCGGCGTAGCGATAGGGGATGAAGAAACCGCGCCGCGCCAACGCCAAGGTCGCGCGCCGCCACAACCCGCGCCAGGAAGTCATGCCTCTCGTGATCCCCGCTCTTTACGGAGAGAGCGTCATGCCCTCGACCGCCACCAGCGTACCAGGCCGCGCCTCTTCGGCGGCTTTTGCAATACCGTCCATGAATGCGTCGTCGTGTCCGGGATCGTGGTGGAAAATCACCAGTTGCTTGACGCCCGCGGCGTTCGCCAGACGTACGCCTTCTTGCCAAGTCGAGTGCCCCCAGGTGACGTAGCGGGGGAATTCCTCGTCGGTATACGTCGAATCGTAGATGACGAGATCGGCGCCGGCGATGAGCGCGAGGACGTTGGCGTCGGGTTTGTCCGGCACATGTTCGGTGTCGGTGACGTAGCAGATCGACTTGCCGGCGAACTCGATGCGGTAGCCAGTCGAACCGTTGGGATGGTTGAGGAGCGTTGTCCTGAGCTTGATCCCAGGCCCCGGCGTCAAGATCTCGCCGCAGCGGAAATCGTGAAACGTAAGGTCCGCGCCGAGTACCGCGATCGGAATCGGGAACAACGGCGCCATCATCATTTCGGACAGAACGTAGCGGAGCGTGTGGTCGGGCAGAAGATGGCCCGCCCACATGCGCAGTCGATTGGTTCTCGCATAGGCCGAGCTGAAAAATGGAATGCCGCAGATGTGGTCGAAGTGGGTGTGGGTGAAGTACAGATCGGCGTCCATGATGCCCTGGGCGTCGATTTGCCGGCCGAGCGGCCGCAGGCCGGTGCCACCGTCGAATATCAGCAGCTTTTTTCCGCAGCGCACTTCGAGGCACGAGGTGTTGCCGCCATAACGCGCATAGGCCGGGCCGGGACAGGCGAGCGACCCGCGCACGCCCCAGAACGTCACCGTGAATTCGCTCATGACTGGCGCCCGTCTCGCGCCGTGGCAAAGGGCTGTCCGCGCGCGAAGTGCAGGCGCATCATCAGATGGAGAGGCGATAGCCGCCCGGGACGGTGACCAGTATCGCCGCCTTGGCGGGATCGCGCTCCATCTTTTGGCGTAGGCGGTAGATATGCGTTTCGAGGGTGTGCGTGTTGACGCCGGCGTTGTAGCCCCACACCTCCCCCAATAGACGCTCGCGCGACACCGGTTCCTCGCCGGCGCGATAAAGGAAGCGAAGGATCGCCACCTCCTTTTCGGTCAGGCGGATCCGCTTCTTCGTGTTGTTTTCGACCAGAACTTTTTGCGCCGGTTGGAAGCTGTATGGGCCAAGCGCGAAAATCGCGTCTTCCGACGCCTCGTGCTGGCGCAGATGGACGCGCAGACGCGCCAAGAGGACGCCAAGGCGGAACGGCTTGGTGACGTAATCATTGGCCCCCGACTCGAGGCCTTGGATCGTGTCGCTTTCGCTGGTCGCCGCGGTCAGCATGATGATCGGCGCCCCGACTCCTGCTCCCCGCATGCGCCGGCAAATCTCGCGGCCGTCGACATCGGGCAACCCGACGTCGAGCAGAACGGCATCGAAACGCGAACCACCAGCCACGGCGGCAAGCGCGTCGGCGCCCGTGCCGACTTGGGTGGTCTGGAATTCCGGCGCCAACTGCTCGGCGAGCGACTGGCGAAGCGCGACGTCATCGTCGACGAGCAAAATGTGACGCGAAGTCATCATGGCCGGCAATTGTCTTATCATAAGGCAGGAACGCCGCCAAACGCGGCTTGGTCTGGCGAAAATTTCGCCGCCTGCGCTTTCGCCGTCTAGCGTTCGGCGTCGACAGGCCTTGGGTCAACGCTGTTAAGTAATTGATTATGCGTGGGAAAGACGCTTGCCTGGGTTAAGGCCCGAATCGCGGATAGGCGCCCCTATGGACGCAGCTGGCGGGATGCTTGCCGCCGACTGTCGCGACGTACACGGGGGGGGGCCAGTGACGAGGCGGCGGCGTCGACGGCTCGCGGCGCATTCGCGGCATTCGCGCCGGACATCACGACCGCGGGCGATGGCGAGTTCTGCCAGAAGGACTTTCCTCGAGCCCGCTCGGCGATCGCGACGGGCAATGGCGCACGCCTTCTCGGCGATAAAGATGTTCCGGATCGTCGGCGTGGGGAAGCGAATCAGCCCCGCGATTGCGTCATCGCCCGCATCGCCTTGCCGATCGGGTGGGTGAAATCCGCGCATTTGGCCAGGATGTTGAAATGGTGCAGTTTTGGCGCTCCGACAATCCGCACCGCGGCGCCGGCGTTGCGCCAAGCGTCGACCAGCGCCGATTGCTGACGATGAAACTCCGCGCTTTCTTGCTCGCCGACGGACAACCATAGAGGCGTCGCCAAATTGGGCGGCAGGCCGAGCGGCGAATTGCGTTGGACCGTGCCCTCATCCAGCTTCAACACCGCAGTCTGATAGCTGCGCCTCAAAGGTTCGAGGTCGTAGACCCCGCTCACCGAGAATGCTCCCTTGATCAAGTCGGTGGGCAGTCCGCCATGCCGGCGCCAGTCGGTGGCTGCGAGCATGGCGGCGAGGTGGCCGCCGGCCGAATGTCCGGCGACGAAGATGCGCCGCGGATCGCAACCGAAGCCAGGCGCGTTGCGCCACAGCCACGCCAACGCCGCGCGCATCTGGCGAACGATCTCGTCGATACCGACCTGCGGCGCCAGCGCGTAATTCGGCGCGGCGAAGGCGATGCCCGCCTTGGCGAATGCCGGCGCGAGGAAACAAACATCGCGCTTGTCGAGCGCTTGCCAGTAGCCGCCATGGATGAATACAAGGAGCGGCGCACGGCGCCCAGACCTGCGGCTCACCGCAGGCAGTAGATCCAGCGTCTCGGCCGGAGTCGGGCCATACGCAAGATCGCGCCAGCAATCGGAGCGTGCACGCACCGCGTCGCCTTCGCGCTGCCAGAAGGCGAAAAACTCCGGATGCTGCGGCCAACGGGCGCGCAGATTATATTGCGCATCGAGGCCAGTCTGGTCGTAGCCCAGGTAGATTCTTTTCTTGGCCATGGTTCCCCCTGATTGGCGGCCGCCGATTGAAGCGGGCCCTTCGCATCAAGGCAAGCCCGCGAACGGTCGCCGCGGTCGAAGCCAATGGACGTGATCGTGACGCCGATCCGCCCTGGCGCGGGCGTCTTGGTCCGGGGGCCATTTTCTCGGCTGTGCACGCTCGGACGCGCCGGCGTGCGGAGGGACAAGCGCGAGGGCGACGGGGCGACGCCTGTCGGCCGTTTCGCGTTGCGCCGCCTGCTCTATCGACCCGACCGCTTCAGCGCGCCGCCGGCGACCCGGCTGGCTTGCTTGCCGATCGGACCAGACGACGGCTGGTGCGACGAGCCCATGGATCCGTCCTACAACCGGCAAGTCAAACTGCCATATCCGGCGCGTGCCGAGCGCCTGTGGCGGGACGACGGGCTCTACGATCTCGTCGTCGTCCTCGGCCACAACGACGATCCGCCACGCGTCGGCGCCGGTAGTGCGATCTTCCTGCATGTCGCGCGCGACGATGGCGGACCGACCGAGGGCTGTGTCGGCCTGGCGCGCGCCGACCTGCTCGGGTTGCTCGCCGCCGTCGATCCGCGCGACTGCCTCGAGGTTCGTTGCGCTCCGGGTGCGCCAGCCGAGGCTTGACTCGCGCGCACGGCTGGATAGAAGGTTGCTCGTACGACACCGTAGAATTGCAACATGGCGCAAATGCTGCTGGCCGGCGATCCGGCGCCCTGGTTCGTGGCGCAGGCGTCCAACCTGGAAGAGTTTCACTTCTCCTCGGCCGGCGGCCGCTACATCGTTTTGTGTTTCTTCGGCACGACGCAGGTCGAGATCGGCCGCGCCCTGTGGCGCGCCTTCTTCGAGCGGGCGGCGATCTACGACGATCGGCACGCCTCGCTCTTCGGCGTCAGCGTCGATCCCGACGACGAGCGGAGCGGCCGCGTCGTGGCGCGCCTGCCCGGCGTGCGGCTGTTTTGGGACTATGATCGCGCGATAAGCCGACTCTTCGGGGCGGTCGACCAGACCGATCGACGGCGCTATCGGCCGATCGTCTACGTCCTCGATGCGGCGCTGCGCGTGCTGAGGGCGGACACGGTCGGCGATCCGCTGCAAGCCGCCATGGAAACGGTCGAATTCGTTCGCGCGCTGCCGCCGCTGCCGAAGCCCGAGCCTGCTTCGGCGCAAGCTCCCGCGCTGATCCTTCCGGGCGTTTTCGAGCGGGATTTCTGCCGCGCGCTGATCGCCGGCTACGAAAGCGGACGAAGCGAGGAATCCGGCTTCATGCGCGAGGTCGACGGCAAGACGGCGCTCGTGCTCGACCACGCGCACAAGCGCCGTTTCGACTGGATCATCGACGATGCGCGGCTGCGCGACGGAGCGCGGGCGCGCATTCATCGCCGCGCCGCGCCCGAAATGCGCCGCGTCTTTCAGTTCGCCGCCACGCGGATCGAGCGCGACATCGTCGCCTGCTATGACGCCGCGCTCGGCGGCTATTTCCGCCCGCATCGCGACAACACCACCAAGGGCACCGCGCATCGCCGCTTCGCCATCACCATCAATCTCAACGCCGAGGGATATGACGGCGGCGATTTGGTGTTTCCCGAGTACGGACAACGGCGATTCCGCGCTCCCACCGGTGGAGCGGTCATCTTCTCGTGTTCGCTGCTTCACGAGGCGCTGGCGGTGACTCGTGGCAAGCGCTACGCGTATCTGCCGTTTCTCTACGACGAAGACGCCGCCAAGTTGCGCGCCGCCAACAACGAATTTCTCGGCGAGGGCGTGCGCCCTTATCGGCTCGACGATCCGCCCGCTTGAGCGGATCCGCGGGCGACGGATTCGCGAGACACAAGGACGAGGACGTCAAGAAGGCGTCACGCCGAGCCGTTATCCTGAGCGGGCGGCTTGGGGTGAGTTCGGTCGGATGAGGGCCGCTGACAGCCGAACGCGACGCGGCCTATTCGCCGACCCGCTCGCCGAATATCGCGGTTCCGACGCGCACATGGGTGGCGCCGAAGCGGATCGCCATGGCGAAATCGCCGCTCATGCCCATGCTGAGGCGCGACAGGCCGTTGCGCCGCGCGATCTCGCGCAGCAACGCAAAATGCAGGGCCGGCGACTCGTGTTGCGGCGGGATGCACATCAGCCCATCGACCGGCAGTTCGAGCTCGCGGCACTCGGCGATGAACGCGTCGGCGTCGCCTGGCGCGATCCCGGCTTTTTGCGGCTCCTCGCCGGTGTTGACTTGAACGAAGCAACGCGGCCGGCGACCCTGCTTCGCCATCGCGGCGGCAAGCGCCTGCGCGAGCTTGCGTCGGTCGAGCGTTTCGATAACGTCGAACAGTGCCACCGCATCCTTGGCCTTGTTGGACTGCAGCGGTCCGATCAGATGCAGTTCGAGGTGCGGGTCCTCGGCCCTGAGCGCGGCGTATTTGACCTGCGCTTCCTGCACGCGATTCTCGCCGAAAACGCGCTGACCCAGTGCGATCGCAGCGCGCACCGTCGCCAGCGGGTGCGATTTGGTGACGGCGACGAGCGTAACGGAATCCGCCGCCCGACCCGCCGCCCCGGCGGCGGAAGCGATCGCCGCACGCACTGCGGCAAGGCGATCGGCGAGCGAATTGTAATTGGCGCTCAAACGACCGATACCCCGTCGGCGTCGAGATAGCCGAGCGCGTGCATCGTGCTCCGGCAGCGTTCGATCAGGCCCTCGGCCTGGCCCCCGGACAGGATCGACCGCCAGTCGCCGATCCTACCGTGGCGAAAGAATCGCGCCGAGTTCCGCGAACGCTCGACGAAACCCGCGCGCCGCTCCTGTTCGGCCAGCACATCGAACCGGCTGAATCGCGCCGCGCGCTCGAGAAGCGCTTGGTCATCGGCAAGACCGAGAAACCGCGCGACGCCGCGCAGCGTTGCGACGGGATCGCGATGCATATCTTCGTAGCGCACTACGTGCAGCGGCAGGCCAGGGGCGGCGCGCCAGCTCTCGACGTGCTGGCGCCACGACGATAGGAACTGGAAGATCACGCCCGAAGCGGGCGGCGTGGCGTTGTGATCGTTGTCGAGCGCTCGCAGCGCCGCGTCGATGGACAATCCGTAATGGTCGGCAAACGACGTCGCGACATCGAGCGGGTTGCGCACCACGTAAATCGCCGCCCGCGTCGCATCGTGGGTGATCAACGGCACGCCGTCGAGCGCGCCGAGCACGCTGTGCGTTTTGACCAGGACCCAATCGGGGCGGCTCGCCGCCATGCGCCGATGCACCTCGGGGCGCAGGCGGTTGATCTCGGCCGGCGTGAGATGGGCTGCGTCCCGGCCGCTCAGGACGACATAGGGGCCGACGTCGTTGTCGGAGAGGCAATGGCGCGGCAGTTCATTGATCGGCACAGGCGCCGGCGCATTGGCGCGATAGTTGGCGATGAGCGCGCGCAGCCACGTATTGCCCGATTTCGGATACGAAGCGAGCCAGACGATGCCGGACATGGCGCTGCGGCGCTCCTCATTGGCCGAGTTGCGCCGTTCTAGCAGGTTGCGCGGGCGGCGCGCCATGGGCTAAGAGACGCGCATCGATGCCACCCGTTCAGGAATTGCTGACCGCCGCGCTCGCCCACCATAAGGCCGGGCGCTTGGACCAGGCGGCGGCGCTTTATGAGACCATTCTGGCCGAAACTCCCGACCAGCCCGACGCGCTGCACCTCTCGGCGCATATCGCGATTCGCCGCGGCGAGCAGGGCACGGCGGTGGAGCGCTTGCGGCGCGCGGCGAGCGCGGCGCCCGAGCGGCCGGTGGTGCAGAACGATCTCGGCGCGGCGCTGCGGCTCACCGGCCGTCTTGCCGAGGCGGCGACGGCATTCGAGCGCGCGGTCGTCATCAAGCCCGATTACGCCGAGGCGTGGCACAATCTAGGCCTGACGCGTCGCGCCGCCGGTGAGCTTGCCGGCGCGGCGACGGCGCTCGCCACGGCGACGCGGCTGCGGCCGCAATTCGCGCTCTCGCACAATGCGCTTGGCCTGGTGCGTAGCGCCCAGAGCGATCTTGCGGGAGCGATCGCGGCATTCCGCCGCGCCGTCGAGCTCGATCCCAATTTCGTCGAAGCCTTGGTCAATCTCGGCCTTGCCGTCCACCAATCCGGCGACAGCGCGGCGGCCCGCCCGATGCTCGAGAAGGCGGTAACGCTGGCGCCCAAGGCGGAAGCTGCCTGGCACAATCTCGGCCTGACGCGCTGGGCAACAGGGGAAGCGAAGGGCGCCGCGGAGGCCTTCGCCCGCGCGTTGGCGATAAATCCCAAATCGGGCGATACGTTGAACGCGCTCGGCGTCGTGCAGGTAGCCTCGGGCGACCGCCAAGCGGCGCGTGAGACCTTCGCGCGCGCGGTGGCGATGGCGCCGCAATCGGCAATCGCGTTGTGCAACCTGGCGCTCGCCGAATACCACGCCGGGGCCAAGGCCGAGGCGGCGCTTCTGATCGAGCGCGCGCTCACCCTCGATCCCAAGCTCGCCGACGCATGGTTCAACAGCGGCGTGTTCGCGCACGACCGCGGCGAATTCGACGTCGCGCGCGCCGCCTGGGAGAGGGCGTTGGAGCTCGACGCGCGCCAGCCGGTGGCCTTGTCCAACCTGTTGTTCATTCTGCATTACGATCCGGCGGAGACGGGCGCTTCGCTGCGCGAGGCGGCGCGGCGGGTCGAGGCGCTGTGGCCGCCGCGGCAAGCCGTCGCGTTCGCCAACCCGCGCTTACCCGATCGTCGGTTGCGCATCGGCTACGTATCGCCCGATTTTCGCCAACATTCCTGCGCCTGGTTCGCGGCGCCGCTGTTCGCCGCGCACGATCGGCGCGCGGTCGAGGTGTTCGCTTACGCCGAGCTCGAGCGGCCCGACGACGTCAGTGCGCGGCTCAAAGGGCTGGCCGACCATTGGCGGCCGATCTTCGGCCTGCCCGACGAGGCGGTGGCGCGGCAGGTGCGCGAGGACGGCATCGATGTTCTAGTCGATCTCGCCGGACACACGCGGAACAATCGGCTCGGCGTTTTCGCGTCGAGCCCGGCGCCGATTGAGGTTTCGTGGCTCGGCTATCCCGGGACCACCGGCGTTTCGACGATCGGTCATCGCATCAGCGACGCCATCGCCGATCCGCCTGGCGTCACGGACGCGCACTATAGCGAGCGCCTGGTGCGCCTGGCGCGGCCGTTCGTGTGCTACGGGCCGCCCGCGAGCGCCCCCGCCGTCGGACCGCCGCCAGTTTCGCGCAACGGCTACGTCACCTTCGGCAGCTTCAACAACGTGCAAAAGCTGAGCGCACCGACGATCGCATGTTGGGCGCAAATCCTGAAGGCGCTTCCGGGCGCGCGTCTTAGGCTCAAGGCGAGCTACCTGTCGCGGCCGATCGTCGTCGAGCGCCTGCGCGCCGCATTCGCAATTGAAGGCATATCGGCCGAGCGGTTGACCTTCGATGGCTGGAGCGCGGACACCGTGACGCACCTCGCCGCGTATCAGGCAATCGACGTGGCGCTCGACCCGTTTCCCTACAACGGCACGACGACGACCCTGGAGGCGTTGTGGATGGGCGTTCCCGTGGTGACGCTCGCCGGCGACCGGCATTCGGGCCGGGTCGGGGTTTCGCTGCTCAGCCACGCCGGCGCCGCCGAGCTGATCGCCGAGGGGATCGACGGTTACATCGCCAAGGCCGTGGCGCTCGCCGGCGATGCGGCGCGTCTTACGGCGTATCGCGCGACGCTGCGCGACCAGCTCGCCGCCTCGCCGCTTTGCGACGCCCCCGGGTTTGCCAGCGCGCTGGAAGACGCCTATCGCGCCCTATGGCGCGAGTGGTGCGTGTCGACTCACGCTTCGACGAGCTCAGCGTGAGGAGTTCTGCTTATTCCTCG
>DATIBC010000088.1:0-7254 GCA_035457725.1 Alphaproteobacteria bacterium
GGTTGGTCTTGCAGTACGATGCGAAAGGCCTTCAACATGCAATCGACGCCTTGATAAGGCGCCAGATTGCCGGCGAAGCCAAGAACCGGGCCGGTGGACCTACCGGGTATATCGGCCGGCGCGACGGCGAAGCTCTCCAGTTCGACACCGTTCCGAATGACCGCGAGCCGTCGGGTCGGAATCCCCGCGGCGAGCAGTGTTTCCGAGATTTCGTCGCTGACCGTGACGATGAAATCCGCTCGCGGCGGGAGGCCGCGATCCAACGCCTGCGCGATCCATTGCTTGACCATTCCGGGCAGGGCCATTCGGTAAAACGAAAGCTCGCCACCCAACGTCGTGTGGGCGTCGTAAACGATCGGTGGACCATTCCGGCCGCGCGCGGCGAGCGCAACCGCCAGACCCTCGTAGTGGTGGGCGTGTATGACGTCGATCTTCCGCTGCTTCAGGAGCTGCCGTAACCGGACATACAACAGAGGATCGAGCAAAATGAGCTTCGTGTAGGTCGGCCCTGGCGCCGAGCATTTGTAGAAAGCCAGGTTAGGTGTGCGATGCACTGCGAATGGCACTTCGTCGTGCAGATCGCCGAGGTGATACGTCACAAGGTCGACTTGATGCCCGCGTCGTGCCAGCGCTTCCGATAAACGCCGAATACGGATCGGAGTGCCTCTACCCATTGGGAACGGACAGGCAGCCACCACCGCAATATTTTTGTGCCGTGTCATCTTGCTCGATCGCCGAACGACGCACGACCCGCAAGCGCGTGGAGTACCAAGCGACGCGGGTTCCGGCCACGGCTCTCTGCGGCTACGATGGTCACGCCATGCATGATTGCCAACGCCGCGGTACCAAGGTCGATGGCCGGCGCATTGATTGCGAACCGCGGCGACAGCGCGCGCCCCGGCATGAGCACAACGCGCAACGTGCCCCGAGCCCGCCCGGTCGCGGCGAATGAACGACTCCGACACCGCCCCGGCTTCTGATCGGAGACCGCGGCGCGCGGGCACGCCGCCGCCGGCGATGTCGCGGATTCGGGCGTGGCGTCCGTCGTCATCCGCTCGGGCTTCCAAACATGGCCGGGGTACGTCATTTGATGCGGCGATAACGGTAATTAAGACAGATTAACCATTACCTAAGTAAGTTGTTAAATATTATACTTGCTATGATTCGTTCGGCCCGAGAACTCGCCGATCGATCGCGAAGATGCGGCGATATCCCCTAATATGTCATAAGTTCCGAAATGTCATAAATTTAACTAGATGGACCATCGAGGCTTCGATCCCTTTTAGGTTTTCGAGAGGGGAAGGGGTCCGGAATATCTGCGGTAGAAGCGATAAGATCGCGACGTCCGATTCGGCACCGGCGGTAAAATCGGGAAATCGCGACGCACCTACGAAAACACGACCGTACGACGAATTATTGGGGCAGAGTCGACAAGCGAGTGGTGCAAATGAATGTCGGCAAGACCGTGATTGTCCATGATAGAATTGATACGGCATTACATGGTTAATTCTAAGTCATATATCGTATTGTACCGGATGATACCGTGAATAACTCGGTGTCACCCGTATTTGATTCAGGGCACGAAGGGCCCGCGGTCGTTGCGGGGTCGGACCGTATCTTTGGCCTGTTTTTCGCCGCAATATTTTCAGGTCTGGGCGGGTGGCTGATTTGGGGCGGCGGAAGGTGGGGCTGGGTTTTGGTGGGACTGGGGACGGGGTTGGCGGTGGTGGCGTTGGCGGCGCCCGGGCGGCTGCATGGCTTGAACGTCGTGTGGATGCGCTTCGGGCTGGTGCTGGCGCGGATCGTCAATCCGATCGTGTTGGGGGCGATATTTTTCGGCGTCATGACGCCGATCGGCTGGCTGATGCGGGGGTTGGGCAAGCGGCCATTGTCGCTGGCCTTCGATCGGCAAGCCCAAACGTATTGGATCGCGCGGCGTCCTTCCGGGCCGCCGCCGGAAACGATGATCAACCAGTATTGAGGCGTTCATGGAGTTCTTGCGCGAATTCGCGCGCTTTCTCGCCGCGCGGAAAAAGTACTGGCTGATGCCGGTGTTCGTGCTGCTGGTCACCATCGGCGGGCTCTTGGTCCTCGCCCAAGGAACGGTGGTGGCGCCGTTCATTTACACGTTGTTCTGAGGCGCGCGCGGGGCATGCGGATTCTCGGCATCTCGGCGTTCTACCACGACAGCGCGGCGGCTCTGGTCGATGACGGGCGGATCGTCGCGGCGGCGCAAGAGGAGCGCTTCAGCCGTCGCAAGCACGACTCGCGCCTGCCCCGCCAAGCGATCGAATACTGCCTCGCCGAGGGCGGCGTCGGTCTCGGGGAGGTGGATCACGTCGTCTTCTACGACAAGCCGTTCTTGAAGTTCGAGCGGCTGGTCGAAACCTACCTGGCCTTCGCGCCGCGCGGCTTCCCGTCCTTCGCCATGGCGCTGCCGCTGTGGCTGAAGGAGAAACTGTTCCAGAAGGACTTGCTGCGCCGTGAGCTCGCCGGCTATGCGCCCGATTACGACTGGACGCGACGGCTGTTGTTCGCCGAGCATCATCAGAGCCATGCGGCGAGCGCGTTCTATCCTTCGCCGTTCGAGGAGGCGGTGGTGCTGACGATGGACGGCGTCGGCGAATGGGCGACGACGTCGGCGGCGATCGGCCGCGGCAGCCGGCTCGAGACGGTGCGCGAGATTCACTTTCCGCACTCGCTGGGGCTGCTTTACTCGGCGTTCACCTACTACACCGGCTTCAAGGTCAACTCGGGCGAGTACAAGCTGATGGGCTTGGCCCCCTATGGCGAGCCGAAATACGCCCAGACGATCCTCGACCACCTGATCGACATCAAGGCGGACGGCTCGTTCCGCCTCAATCTCGACTACTTCGATTATTGCACCGGGCTGCGGATGACCAACGAGCGCTTCGACGCGCTATTCGGCCGGCAGTTCCGGCGGCCCGAGCAGCTCCTCACCCAGCGCCACATGGACATCGCCGCGTCGATCCAGGCGGTGCTCGAGGAAGTGGTTCTGCGGCTGACGCGCGCCCTGGCGCAGGAGACGGGGATCGCCAATCTCTGCCTTGCCGGCGGCGTGGCGCTCAACTGCGTCGCCAACGGCAAGATCCTGCGCGACGGGGCGTTCAAACGCCTGTGGATCCAGCCGGCGGCGGGCGACGCCGGCGGCGCGCTGGGCGCGGCGCTGGCCTGCCATTACTGGTTCAAGGGCGGTCCGCGGCGGCTGCCCAATGGGCTGGACGCGATGCAGGGCGCCTATCTCGGCCCGCAGTTCGCGACGGCGGACATCGAAGCGCGGCTCGCGGCGGCGGGGGCGCGCTTCGCCGTCATGCCCGAGGCCGATCTGATCGAGCGGGCGGCGCGCGAACTGGCCGCGGGCAAGGCGCTGGGCTGGTTCCAAGGCCGCATGGAGTTCGGGCCGCGCGCGCTGGGCAACCGCTCGATCCTCGCCGACCCGCGCGCGCCGGCGATGCAGAAGATGCTGAACTTGAAGATCAAGTACCGCGAATCGTTCCGCCCGTTCGCGCCTTCGGTGCGCCGCGAGGATGTCGCGGAGTGGTTCGAGCTTGACGACGACAGCCCCTACATGCTGTTGGTCGCCGATGTGCGCCGCGAGCGCCGGCGCGCCATGTCGGCCGACGAGCGGGCGCTGTTCGGCATCGACAAGCTCAACGTTCCGCGCTCGGAGATCCCGGCGGTCACCCATGTCGACTACTCGGCGCGCGTGCAAACGGTCCACGCCGACACCAATCCGCGTTATCACGCCCTGCTCAGCCGCTTCAAGGAGCTCACCGGATGCCCGGTGCTGGTCAACACCAGCTTCAACGTGCGTGGCGAGCCGATCGTCTGCACGCCCGAGGACGCCTTCCGCTGCTTCATGGGCTGCGAGCTCGATACGTTGGTGGTCGGCGACTGCCATCTCGCCAAGGCCGACCAGGATCCCGCCCTCAAGCGCGATTACAAGGATGCCTTCGAGCTTGATTAGGGAGTATCGGCACGCCGACCTCGAGCCGATTCGGCAATTCTCCACCGGCATTGGAATGGGCGATCGTCCGGATGATCTCCCGCAGGTCGAATAAGCGGCCCGAAGCCATCAGAAGCATTGCCCGATCCTGGCGGTTCTTCAGATCGCCAATAACGGATCGGGGAATGACGTCGAGTTATCGCGGAGACGAACAATTTTTGGATGCTCGACGAGAGCGGCAATGACGCCCGCGTCATTGCCGCGCCCATCGGATCGTCGTTCGCCATTCAGCGGGAGCGGCGAACGATCTTGGTGATCGAGGCGGTTCCGCGCATGTCTTGCGCGCGGCGCTGTGTCGCCGACGCGGCGGCATCGTCGCCACAAGGTGCTTACCAGCGAAGCACGCATTTCATCGCCTCCCGCCGCGGTCGGAAGACGTAATGCTGGTTGATCCGGCTCGGGAAGATACGATAATCTGAAGTTCTTATGGATGGCACAGATTGCGAAGTGCAGAGACCGATCGAGACAATCTAAATCCAGTAACCAAGCGGGGGCACGGCGGTTTGCGCGACTTCGGGCGGCATTTCTCTCGACGCCAGTTTCGATCGTTATCAATTTCCAACGCTAGTGAACATCTCCTCATCGTCAAAAAAATATCGGGGCGAGTCGCGCCGGATCTCGGTGTCGAACGCTGCTGCGTGAATCGAACCGACCGATTAATCGCCTTGTTGCAAGACCACGGTGCCGGCGCGTTTACGCGTCGTCGCGTCGGGGCGATTTGCCTGGGACTGGCGATTGCGTCGGTTGTGGGTTGCGAGGACGACTCGTCTCCGCCGGCGCCGCGAGCGATCTCGGCCATTGCGGCAGGCAACGTGAAGCGCCTTGATGCTGCCTTCGATATGATCGTGCCGGTCGATGCCCGCGTCGAGAGGGTCGCAACGGGTTTCCGCTTCATCGAGGGCCCGATCTGGCGGATCGATAGCCAGCCGCATCTCTTGTTCAGCGATCTGCGTGGCAATGCGCTGTATCGCTGGAATCGAGGAGGCGAACTCGTCGTCGTATTGGCGCCATTCTCGTCGGTCGTGGGTCCAAGCAATGTCGGGCCCAATGGCCTGACGCTCGACCGTCACGGTCGACTGGTCATCTGCGAGAGCGGCGATCGGCGGATAACCCGGGTCGATGATGGCCGACGCATCGTGCTTGCCGATCGCTATCAGGGCAAGCGGCTGAATAGCCCCAACGATCTCGTGTATCGGAGCGACGGTTCGCTATATTTTACGGACCCGCCATATGGGCTGGCTAAACAGGACCGCGACCCTGACAAGGAGCTGTCGGTGAACGGCATCTATCGTCTCGCTCCCGACGGTAGTCTGCATCTCCTCGACGGTCGTCAATATCGTCCCAATGGCATCGCGTTCTCGCCCGACGAAGGCACGCTGTACGTCGCGAACTCGGAGTCCGAGCGAAACTTCGTGCTTGCGTATCCCGTCGAGTCCGACGGCCGGTTGGGGCCGGAGCGGGTGTTCTTTGAATTCCCATCGGAACGTATCCCCAATCGACCCGACGGCATCAAAGTCGACGCGATCGGCAACGTCTACGTGGCGGCGACCCATGGTGTGTGGGTGCTTGACCGCTTAGGGAAGCCGCTTGGCGTGATCACACCGGACGAGCGGCCGGCCAACATCGCTTGGGGTGACGACGGGCGCACGCTTTACATTGCCGCCAGCACCAGCCTTTACAGGATAGCGCTTCTCGTGCCGGGCGTGCGTCCCGAACCTTGGTCTTGAGTGATGTCGACCGCCATTCGCTTAGATCTTCCGAGTCGGGGCACGAGCTGAACGTGAGCATTTTAGACGCGCTTGGGTCGCATGAACTTGGCGAGATCGTCGCAGAAATCTGCGTCGTCGGCGCCGGCGCGGCCGGCATAACGCTAGCGAACGAATTGGCCGCCGCCAAGCGCGAGGTTTGCCTCGTCGAGAGCGGAGGATTGACGCCGGATGCGCAGACGCAAACGCTCTACGATCTCGAGAGCGTCGGCTACCCGTTGCGCCGCGACTACATGTCGCGGGCACGCTATTTTGGCGGGAGCTGCAATCTGTGGGCGGGGAGAAGCATGGCCCTCGGCCGCTTCGACATGGAGCCGCGCGCCTGGATCCCTTACAGCGGGTGGCCGATGTCGCACTCCGAGCTCTCCGCTTACTACCCGCGCGCGGGCGAAATACTGCGACTGCCGGATTTCCAGCGTATCGACCGCGGATTTCTCGACGGCGCCATGTCGATCTCGGAAAAAATGCTGTTCGACTACGGTCCATTCGCGCCGACGATATCGCTGTGGGCCAAGCGGCCGATGCGGTTCGGCGTGCGCTACAAACCCGCCATTCGCCGCTTGTCCAACTTGCGCTTGCTGTTGAACGCATCGGCGGTATGCATAAATCTCGGCGAATCCGGACGTAACGTCGAATCATTGACCGTCGCGACCTTGGCCGGGCGCCGCTTCGCGGTGCGGGCTCGGCGTTTCATATTGGCTTGCGGCGGTTTGGAGAATGCCCGACTGCTGCTCGCTTCGCGCCATCGGTACGCCAACGGCGTCGGCAATGGGCATGATCTCGTCGGTCGCTTTTTCATGGATCATCCGCGCGCCGTTCATGGTGTCGTCGAGCTATCCGAGGGCGGCAGCCTCGCCATGTTGCGCGGACGGCCATTGCGCGATGGCAAGCTGCAAGTTGGGGTAGCGATTTCCGAGGACACGCAACGACGAGAGGGACTTCTTAACCATTACGCCGCGTTCGAATCGCACGTCTCGGGTTACGCCGAGGCTCGCTACCAATCGCTTGTCCAGACCATGAAGGTGCTTCTGCGGCGCGGCTACGCCGGAAGCCGCTGGAGCGTGGCGCGGGCAAACTTGTCCGACATTCCCAATCTCATTTATCTCCTGAGCCCCAAGGAACTTCTGCCACATTCCTTGTATCGCTGGTATGCCTTGGGCCGCCGTCTAATTCCGCAACGCCACGGCGCCCGCAAGTTCGTCGTCGTTTATTTCTGTGAACAGCCGCCCGATCCCGAGAGTCGGGCGACGCTCGGCGGCGACGTCGACCAGCTGGGAATGCAACGCCTTGTTCTTCGCTGGCGCATTGGCGCGGAGGTCGAACGCACGGTTTTCCGCCTGCATGAATTGCTCGCCGGCGCCCTGGCGGCGAAGGGAATCGGCCGTTTGGAGGCGGGCGGCGACAACCTTGCGTTCACCGATGCGTCGCATCACATGGGGACGACTCGCATGAGCGAGTCGC
>DATIBC010000089.1:0-7618 GCA_035457725.1 Alphaproteobacteria bacterium
GCGCGAGGAACTACAGGCGGCGCGCGGCCTGCGCGTGTTCAACAGCGAGTGGGACAAGCTCCATGTCGTCGAGACGGCGCGCGAGGAGAACCGTCGGCTCGAGGGGCGCTCGATCGAGGACATCGCCCGCGAGACGGGCAAACACCCGCTCGACTGCATGCTCGATCTCGGTCTTGGCGAGAGTCTCGAAACCGCCTTCACCGCCCAGTTGCTCAACAACGACGAGCGCGCCGTGGCGCGGCTGCTGCGCGAGCCCGATGCGCATATCGCATTGTCCGACGCCGGCGCCCACCTCACGTTCCTGTGCGACGCCGGCTTCGGCCTGCACCTGATCGGCCACTGGAGCCGCGAGCTCGGCGTGCTGACGCTCGAGGAGGCGGTACGGCGCCTGACCAGCCAGCCGGCGCAGATATTCGGCATCGCCGATCGCGGACGCCTCGCCCCCGGGCTCGCGGCGGATCTGATTCTGTTCGATCCGACGCGAATCGGCCGCGGGCCGAAGCGGCGAGTCTTCGATCTTCCGGCGGGCGCCCCGCGGCTCACCACGAGCGCCGTCGGGCTCGACGGGGTGTGGGTCAACGGCAAGATGATCGCCGACGCCGATGGCTTGCGCGCCGACGCGCCTTGCGCCGGCAAGGTCTTGCGCGAATTCTCGGCGTGAACGGTTGCCGCTGCGAGTCGGGCGTCCGATCATACTCTCGGGCGGCGACTTGACGTCTACGATCCTTATCATCGGCGGCACCGGCGCCGTTGGCGCCAAGTGCGCGCAGATTCTCTCGGAGCGGAGCGATCTGCGGGTCATAATAGGTAGCCGCCAGCCGGACAGGGCCGCGCATCTCTCTTCGCGTCTTGGCGTCGAAGTCTGGCGGATCAACCTCGACGCGCCCGAGACCTGGAAGAGGATCAGCGGTGGCGTCGATCTCGTCATCGTCTGCGCGGATCAGCAGGACGTCGGCTTCGCGCGTTATGCGCTCGCGAACGCAATCCACTATGTCGACATCACCGCCGGCGATTCGTTCTTTCGGTCGGTCGAACTGCTCAAGCCCGAAGAACTGCGAGCGACGGCATTGCTGTCCGTCGGTCTCGCGCCGGGGATCACCAATCTCCTTTCCGCCGATGCCGCCTCGAGGCTGGATACGGTGGACTCCATCGAGATCGGACTCTTGCTCGGGCTTGGCGACAGGCATGGAAAGGCGGCGATGGATTGGACCGTTCGGCACATCTTTTCGTTGCGCCAAAGGCCGGCCGCCATCATCGATTTTGGCCCGGTCTGGGGCCACCGCCGCGCCTTTTGGATGGATTTCGCCGATCAACACGTTCTTGAACGAACCATGGGGATCGACGCGGTGACACGCGTCGCTTTCGATTCCCGCTCATTGACCGCCATTATATTCATGTTGGGTGATCTATTTTCCCGCAGCAGCGCCATGATGTGGCTGACTTCTCGGTTGTCGTCGATCCTTTCCTTCGGATCGGATGCGTGCATCGCGGTCGCGACGGCGCGCGGCAAATTGCGCGATCGCCCAGGGGTCTCGGTCAGTCGATTCTCCGGCCGACGCGAAGGCGCCGTGACCGCCCATGTCGCGGCGCATGCCGCGATTTCGATCCTAGAGGGGCCCAAACGTCGGGGCGTTTTTCATCTGCAGCAGATCATAAGCGCAACGTCCACGTTCGACGAACTCGAGCGCGCGGGCGTCGGTGTGGTTTCCCGTGAGTGGCGCGACGCCTGACGCGCGTCTGGAAAACCACACCATGCGCAGCTCATGGACCGGTTTGATCGCTTCTCAATCAGGTCCGATCGCGCCGACGAGCGAGAAAGCTTCGGCGAGCGGCAGAAGCACCGCCGTGAGCTTACCGAGCCCAGCCAGGGACGCTCGAAAGCTCGCGCCGGACACGCCCGCCGCCTCTCGATCATAGGCGCGCCGCGCCGGCGGGACGCACCAAGACGCCAAGTTTGCGAGAATGAGTCCGATGCTTATAGCGGGAAACAACAACGGAACAACCATGAGGATCATCCTCCACGCCGGCACCACGGTGAAGGGCTCCTCGGGGCGAAACAATCGATGAACCGCAAAACTTCCCTGAACCAACAGATACCAAACCGATCCGATGAGGAACAGTCCGATCGGTATCAGCAG
Source organism: Alphaproteobacteria bacterium (assembly GCA_035457725.1). GTDB lineage: Bacteria > Pseudomonadota > Alphaproteobacteria > CACIAM-22H2 > CACIAM-22H2 > DATFES01. Next base: position 2,139 of record DATIBC010000089.1, read on the forward strand.
CAGGTTCCATGGACTTCTCCGGCGGCTCGCGCGAGCGCGGGCGTCGGCTACATACTTGTGGATCGAGCGCATGTTCGTCCGATTCTGCCATAGGTTGTTCTGTCAGCCAACGCTGATCCGCCACGGATAAGCGGCCAAGCTCCCGCCGCGGCGCATCCCGGCCGCTGAGGCAGCGACCTACCAGCGCCGCCCGGCGGGCGTGGAAACCCAAGCCGGCCTCGGCGATAATGCGTCCGCCCGCCGCCTGCATTGATCGCAAAGGTTCAGTGCGTCACGGTATCGAGGACGACCATCATGACCCGGCATATCGGGATCGTCGCATGCTCCGCCGAGGGCGCCGCGCTGTGCTACCGGACCATCTGCATGGAGGGAGCGCAGTTCCTCGGGCCGCATGCGCATCCCGAGGTTTCGATGCACACCCCTTCGCTCGCGGATTATCTAGCCTGCTTCGATCGCGACGATTGGCAGGGCGTGGGCGAGCTAATGCTCGCCTCGGCGCGCAAGCTCGCCAAGATCGGCGCCGATTTCCTGATCTGCCCCGACAACACGATCCATCAGGCGCTCGGCTTCGTCGAGCCGCGCTCGCCGCTACCCTGGCTACACATCGCCGAGATCGTCGCCGAGCAGGCCGCCCGGCGCGGCTTCCGACGCCTCGGCTTGACCGGAACACGCTGGCTTGTGGAGAGCGACGTCTATCCCGAGAAGTTCGCCGCACGCGGGCTTGCGTGCGTGCGCCCGAATTCCGCCGAACGCGAGGAAACCAATCGCGTCATCATGGACGAGTTGTGCAATGGCGTCTTGACGCCGGAGGCCGTCGCCTGCTTTCAGCGGGTGATCGGCCGGATGAAGGACGAGGGCTGCGATGCCGTCGTGCTCGGTTGCACCGAAATTCCGCTGATCATCGACGATTCGAATTCGCCGCTGCCGACGCTCGATTCGACGCGTCTGCTCGCACGCGCCGCGTTGCGCCGGGCAGTGCAAGGCGCAAACGCGCCGGCGTAGAACGGCTCACGCGGGAGCCGACCCGGATGCCCCTGTTGCTCTGGCGCCTTTTGACGCTGTTGCTGGCCGCGTTGAGCATGGCGCTGTCGTTCTGCCATCTGATGGAGATGCCGGTTCGCCTCACTTGGGCGCCGGCGTTGTGGATGGCGACGACGAATTTCGGCGGGTTGTACTACCTGTTCGGCAATGTCGGCGCCGTCATTGACGTTTCGGTAATCGTGGCCGCTGCAATTCCGTGCGCGCTGACCCGGCGACGACATCCGTCGTTCCATCTCACGATTCTCGGCGCCCTGCTGATGGCGACCGGCCTCGGCGCATGGTTCGCGTTCGTGGCGCCGATGGCACGTCGCATGGGGAGCTCCTTGTTGGCGGCTGGTGAGGCGGGACGAAGAAGGCGGGCGACGGAAGTCAGAGGACGGACGACGGAAGCCGAAAGCAGCGAACGGCGGGCCGGACGGACGCGCCGCTACGCCGCCGCGATTCCAGCACGGAAGTGACGCAATCGGCGCGCACGCTACAATTGTGGATGATTCGGATCGCACACCGGACTGAGCGATACGAGCGCCATTTCAATTAGGCTGACATGCGCGCCACGGGACATATCTTCGGGTTTGTGCTGGCAGGCTTAGTCCTGATCGCATGGTCGTTTATCGGCGACACGTTGGTACAGCGATTCTACGTCCAGTATCTGTACGACCGCGCGGTCGCCAAGGGCACGGTGCCCGTCACCTCTCTAGCGAAGGGCTGGGACCGCGTTTGCATCGCCAGGGCCTACTGCGGTGGACGCGGCGACCACGCGTGGGAGGTCTGTAGTCACTTTCTGAACGACGGGCTGTGGGGCTTGGTCTTCTATCGCGGCGATGAGCTGGTCGCGATCGAGCGGTACCCGGGGCTCATCCGCTATCAGGGAGCCGACGGGTTATCGAGTTGTCTTGCCATCGGCGACGCTCCTGCCTTCGTTACCGGCGGGCCGAAACAACTGACGCTCGTGCCGACCAAGTGACCCGCGCGCCGTCGATGGCACGTCGCATGGGGCTCTCCTTTGTCAGCAGTCAGGGGTCGGTAGGCAGAGGCCAGAAGGCAATCACGGCGTCGAATCGCGCCGCCCGCCGGAAGGCGGACTGGAAAAGCCGCCCTCGCGCACCGATGTCCAATCTGAGAGCAAGCAAATGAAATCGGACAGGAGGGCGCGATGGTCGAGCGGATTCGCAATCTGATCAGCAGGTTTCCCGAAAACGAGGCGTCAGTCCGCGACCTGGTCCGCAAGGACCCCGAGTTCGACGCCTTGTGCAAGGAGTATCAGGATACGGCCAGCGAGATCGACCGCCTCAGCCAGTCGAAGGACTCGGCGAAAACGGCGTACGCCGAAGCCCTGAAGCTGCGGCAACGATCGGTCGAAGAGGACATACTCACCCGCATCGAAGGGTACAGACCCGTTTAAGCCGCAAACTCACAAGCAAGGTCGCTCGGCATCCGGTGAGCATCCGCTTTCGGGCCGATGACCGCCATCCTTGAACACTCGCGCGATGGCGCAAACGTGCCAGAAGCGGCCATGATCCGATCGCGGCGCTCATGTCCTGGCTGTGCGTTTCCGCACCGACAGCTAAGGAGGCGATCGGTTAGAATGGCGTGAGTGAGGATCTGGCGCGCCTTGCGGTTAGGGAGGTGGCAGATGAGGTATCGCGGTCTCACTACGCTCAGCGCGGGGGCGGCGGTGACGCGGAATGTTGGGCTGCGGTCCTCGAGATTTACAAATGTACTGCGCGTGGCGGCGCTGCTTGGCGCGCTTGTCATTGAGCCAATAAGTGCTTCGGCGCAGGCGCCCGCACAAGATTTGGGAAAGGTCGCGCGCATCGGCGTGCTATGCGGCGGACGCTGCGTTGGCCCCGCTTATGATGCCTTTCGCGAGGGGCTCCGGAGCACCGGTTGGATCGAGGGGCAAAATCTGGTTATCGAATCCCGCGGGGCCGAAGGGCGATTCGACATGCTTCCGGCGCTTGCGGCCGACTTGGTGAATTGGAGCCCCGACGTTATCGTCGCGGTTGCGCCGCAGCCTAATCGTGCCGCGAAGGACGCGACTGCAAGCATTCCGATCGTCATGGTCGCCGTGGCCGACCCAGTGCTCATTGGATTGGTCCCCAGCCTAGCGCGGCCAGGCGGCAATATCACTGGTATCACGACGACGGTTCCCGGAGGCTTCATCGCGAAACAGATGGAACTGCTTAAGGAGATGGTGCCGCATGCCACGCGGATCGCGGCATTGATGAATCCGGACAATGAAATCCATCGGCGAGGCTTTCCCGACGAGGTGCCCCCAGCGGCGGCACGGCTTGGTTTCCAACTTCAGGTGCTCCCGGTCCGCCGGGCGGATGAGCTCCGGCCTGCCATAGAGTCGGCAAGGCTTAATCAAGCAGACGCGCTTCTTGTCGTGGGCGATCCGCTGTTTCACTCGCCGCCGCAGCGCTTGCCCGAACTCGTCGCGTCGGCGCGGATTCCGGCCATTTACCTCACTCCCGATGTCGTAAGAGCGGGTGGGTTGATGTCTTATGGGCCCGACTTCCTGGAGATTTTCCGGCGCGGCGCCGCATTCGTTGACCGGATTCTTAGAGGCAGCAAGCCGGCCGATTTGCCGATGGAACAACCGACACGTTTCGAGTTGGTGATTAATGTACGGACGGCGAGGGCGCTTGGCATCACCGTGCCGGATCCGCTTCTCCTTCGCGCCGACGAGGTGATCGAATAAAGCCTCCGACTTCCGGTTCGTGTCAAAGTGAAAAACAACAATATCCGTCGCTCTATGTCCAGTTAACAGGTGAAACCGGAAATGCGTGCCCGGTGTCGATCATGGCGACGTCGATGCAATCAGGCTTCGACTCCGGACCCTTGAATCATGCGTTATGCACTCACTGGCGGCGAATCGGATGTTATCCGGCCGCTGATCCCGAGGAGCATCAGACCAGTAAATCCGGCGTGTCGTAGGTGAGCTCGATCGGCACCAGCGCCGCTTTGGTCGTGGCGCTGCCGGCGGTGTAGAGGTCGTCGGTCTGCGGGTTCAGCGCGCGGACGTAGTCGACCGCGCCGGCGAGCGTGCGGTCGGCGTCGAGCGCAGCGCCCACCGCGGCGAGCAGCGCATCGAGCATCGCGTCGCGGTTGGCCCCTTGCCCGCGCTCGACGTAGATCTCGAGCCCGGCGATGTGGGTCACCGCATAGACCACCGGCGACAGCGTCGCCTCGGGATCGGGCTGTTTGTCGACGCCGTCGTCGCGGAGAATCATCAAGCCCTGCGCCGGCACCGCCTCGGGCGCAGCGGCGTTGCGCAGTTTCTCCGGCCCGGCGACCGCGCCGAGCCGCTCGAACAGCGCCGCCAGCGCCTGCTCGCGTTTGGTCATGCTCACTCTCCAGCGAAGCGCCGCCACTGCGCGGCGACCAGCGCCGGCACGCGGGCGATCCAGCGCGACGCGGCGCCAGCGATGTCGAGGCGCTTGCGCAGCGTCACTTGCGGCAGCAGCACGAACACCGGCACCGCCGCGCGGCCGGTGAGGCGCGAGAACGTGGTGCCGTCGCGCCGCCGGGTGCGGTTGGCGCGCGCTTGGCCGCGCCGATCGACGCGCGCGTGCTCGGCGACCAGTAGACTCGGCCGGCCGCGCCGGTAGACGAAGCGCAGCGGAATGCCGGTATTGGACTCGAACTCGGCCGGCGTGATGCGCGGATGCCCCGCCGCCGGCAGCGGGATCGCCAGAAAGAAGCCGTCGCGGCTTCGGATCGTCGCCCCTTCGTCGAACACGCGCGCCAACGTCGGCGCCTTGGAGAACACGAACCCGGCGGCGCGCAGGCTGACGCCCGACCGCGGGAACACCTGCGAACGCCAGGTGTTGGCGAGCCGGCGGCCGAGCCCCGCGCCTTCGACCTGGCCGCGCAGCTCGCCCTTGAGCCCATCGGCCGCCTCGCGCATGGCGGCGGTGACCGCCTGCTCGCCGGCCTTGAGCTCGGATACCACCAGGCGCTTGAGATCGCCGCGCACGGCGGCGCGCAGCTTGAACGTCACGCGCGCGTCTCGGGATAGGTGTCGAGCGTCCACACCAGCCGGTCGGCGTCGGCCTGCGGCGCGCCCTGGACGATGTAGCGTTGCCCCTTGAACTCGATCGCATCGCCGGCGCGGGGTGCGGCGACTTCGCTGGCGCGAACCTCGAAGCGCGACGTCGCCCGGGCGAGCCGCGTGTCGCTGAACTCGGTCACGACGTCGGGCTGCGCGGCGATGACGCGAACGGCGTTCGCCTGCCCCTGCCCGGCGGGGAAGTAGAGCGCCGCTTCGCCGACATTCTCGTCGTCGAAAATGTCGTCGATGGCGTCGTGGAAGATGGTCATGAAAAGCTCGCAGCCGATTGACCAGTCTTACGATTACCGTTGGATTTGCGATTTTGAACCGCACCGCGACTTTCGCTTTCCACGCTAAACCGGACACAACCAGTGGAAAGGAC
>DATIBC010000090.1:0-65920 GCA_035457725.1 Alphaproteobacteria bacterium
CTTGCCATGGCGGCGAGGGGAAGGTGCTGTCGTTGAACGAGAAAAGCGCGACCGTGAGAAGCGGCGCGAAGAGATAGGCGAAGAAGGCCGCGACGTAGAGTCCCGTCGCGACGCGGGCAGGCCGTGAACGGTTTAGTGTCGCGAGCATTTGCGCCCGCTCAGCCCAGCGTCTTGGCGAGGCTCTGGCCAGTCAACCGCAGGCCGAACCAGATGATGAGCGATGACAGCGCCAGCAGCAGGAATCCGAAGGCCGAACCCTGCTCCCAGTTGAAGCGGGTTATGAACTGATTGTAGATCTGTTCGGTGAACCACAAGCTGTTCTTGCCGCCGAGCAACGTCGAGGTGAGATAATTTCCCAGCGTCAGCATGAAGACAACGATCGTGCCGCCGACGATCCCCGGCATCGCGTGCGGCACGACGATCTCGCGCAAGATCGCCGGGCCGCTGCCGCCGAGGTCGTATGCCGCCTCGACGATGCTGTCGTCGAGGCTGTCGAGCACGGTGACGAGCGGCACGATCATGAACAGGATCGAGGTGTATACGAGACCGATCACGATCGCCGCGTCGTTGTAGAGAAACTCGATCGGCGCATTCGTGACGCCGATCCACTGCAGGAAGCCGCTCGCAACGCCGGTCTCGCGCAACAAGATCATCCATCCGAACGTGCGCACAAGTTCGCTGACCCAGAACGGCAGCAAACACAATACGAACAGCACGTCGCGGCTACGGCCGCGGGCGATCTTGGCGATGTAATAGGCCACCGGGAACGCCGCGACCAGCGTCAGCGCGGTGGCGGCGATCGAAATGACGGCGGTACGAAAGAACGTATTCCAATATACCTCCTCGAGGAAGAACTCGGCGTAGTTTTCGAGCCCGAAACGATAGACGCGCGGGCTTACTTTCACCTGTACCGATACCAAGAGCATGTCGAAAAGCGGAATCAGCACCAGAAGGCCCAGCCAAAGCGCCGCCGGCGCCAGCAGGAGCCACAATCCGAGACGGCGCCCTGCGGTCACGCTCATGATCGGCTAGGAAAGCAGAGCGTCGATTGGGCCGGCCACGCCATGGCGACAATGTCGCCTTCGGAAAGGTCGGCGAATGGCCCTGCTTGCGGCAATGCGGCAGTGATTCGATTGCCGCCGTCGCCAGTCGCCACCAGCAGGCGGCTATTGGCGCCATTGAACAACAGTCCTTCGATACGGCCGGAAATCACGTTGGCGGACTCCCCGCCAACGCCCGCGACATCTGCGGGCGTTCGGCCGACTGCAATCGCTTCCGGCCGTACGAAGACCTCCACTTGCGCGCCGATCGACAGTCCGTCGGTCGCGGCCGCGCCGTTGAAAGTCGCCGCGCCGTCGACCTCGACCCTTAGCACGCCGGATCGCGCCTCGACCACGCGGCCTTGCCAGCGGTTCGCTTCGCCGACGAAGCCGGCGACGAATGCCGTCGCCGGGTTGCGATAGAGCTCGGCCGGGCTCGCCACCTGCTCGAAGCGGCCGCGGTTCATGACCGCGACCCGGTCGGACATGACCAGCGCCTCGGACTGGTCGTGGGTGATGTAGACGAACGTCGTGCCGATCTGGTGTTGCAGAAGCTTAAGCTCGACCTTCATCTGCTCGCGCAGCTTGAGATCGAGCGCGCCCAGCGGCTCGTCGAGCAGCAGCACGGTTGGATCGAGCACCAAGCACCGCGCGATGGCCACCCGCTGCTGTTGGCCGCCTGAAAGCTGTTGGACGCGCTTGGCGCCCATGCCAGGAAGGCCGACGCGTGCCAGCATCGCCTCGACCTTGCGGGCGATCTCCTCGCGCGCCGCGCCGCGGCGACGCAGTCCATAGCCGATGTTTTCGGCCACCGACATCATCGGGAACAGCGCCAAGTTCTGGAACACGATGTTGACCGGCCGGCGGTTTGCCGGCAGGCCAAGCATCGATTTTCCGGCGATGAGGATCTCGCCGGCGTCCGGTTCGATGAAACCGGCGATCATCCGCAGCAAAGTGGTCTTGCCGCAGCCCGAAGGCCCGAGGATGGAGAAGAATGAGCCCTTCGCGATTGCAAATGAAACGCCCGCCACGGCGCTGAACTCGCCGTAGCGCTTGGCGACGTCGCGAACTTCGAGGTCGTAGCGGGCGTTCATCAATTCGCGCGCCGTGAGCGCACTTCGCCGTTCGGCACGATGGAGCCGAGGTGAAGGCGCCGCGATCCTCGTCCTGCGACGAATTCAGGACGAGGATCGCCGATGGCGCTGGCGTACGCGCTTACGACCGCGCCGCCTTGACGCGCTCGAGGATCTTGCCCTCGACGTCCTCAAGCCCCGCCGGCACCGGCGGATACCACTTGATGTTATCAAGGGCGTGTTGCGGGAAGCTCTTGTTGAATTGCTCCTTGAGCTTCGCCGACACGAAAGCGTCGGAGCCTTTCGAGGCGGTGAAGTTGCCCGCGCTGGCGACGATCTTGCCGGCGATCTGCGGCTGCATGACGAAATTGATCCACTTGTACGCCGCCGCGTCGGCGCGTCCTTTGGCCGGTAGTGCGAAGGTGTCGATCCAGCCCAGCGCCCCCGATTTCGGCGCGATAAAGGTGATCTCGGGCAAGTCGTTGTTGAGCTTCCAGCCGCCGGTGTCCCACGCCATCGCCGCGACGACTTCCTTCGAACGCATGAGATTGATCAGCGCGTCCGAGCCTTCCCAGTAAGTCTTGATGGCTTTCTTGCATTCAATGAGACGCTGGCCGACCTTCTCCATCATCGCCGAATACGCGTTCTTGTCGGCGTAGGCGGCAAAGGGATCCATGCCCATCGAGAATGCAAAGGCGATCAATACCGGCCGTTTCAGGCGATGGCTCGTCTTGCCGGCGATATCGGCGCGGCAGAGATCCTGGTAGTCGCTGACGTTCTGGGCCATCGCGGTATTCACCACCAGACCGTCGGTGCCCCACACATGCGGCACGCCAAAGGCCTTGCCCTGGAAGGTCGTGTTCTTCTTGGTCGCTTCGAGCATCGAGGCGATGAACAGTTCGCTCTTGAGCTGGCCCAGGTCCATCGGCTTGTAGATGCCGAAATCGGCCTGCGCGCCGGTGATTCGGTCCTGGCTCGGTTGCGCCAGATCGAACCCGGCGCCGCCGGTGGCGCGCAGTTTGGAGATCATGTCCTCGTTGTTGGAGTTGGTCACCTCGACGTCGATCCCGGTCTCTTTCTTGAACTGGTCGATCACTTCCTTGGGGGCGTAGCCGTCCCAAGTCAAAAGCCGTAGCGTTTCGGCTTGACCCGCTCCGCCGCCGAGGCTGAGCGCCGCCGTGGCGCACAGGGCAACGATTGCCGACTTCACTCGTAGGTCGATCATTGGCTCCCTTTCCCTCCTCTTGGCCGATCGCGCGATGCGCGAACCCAGGGATCTGGGCTCGCGGTCGGTCGATCTGGTATCGCTTCGTTGTGACGCTGCGATTACGGACGAATGACACGTCGGCCTTGGCGCTTCGGGCGCGCTTTCGGCCGGACGGTCAAGCTGCTATAAATCCTATGACTTTCCGGGCAAGAACGGCAAGTAGTCGAGCCAATGTCGAATTTGACGAGCCAGCGAGCGCGGCGATGAGTGGCGATTTCACGCAACTTAAAACGTTGCTTGGCCGCCTCGCCGACGGCCAGACGCTATCGGCCGAGGAAGCGCGCGACGGTTTCGAGATCATGATGACCGGCAACGCCACGCCCTCGCAAATGGGCGCGTTCCTGATGGCCCTGAGGGTGCGCGGCGAGACGGTCGACGAGATCACCGGTGCGGCGAGCGCCATGCGCGCCAAGGCCGCGAAGATCAAGGCGCCCGACAACGCAATCGACACAGTCGGCACCGGCGGCGACGCCATCGGCACGCACAACATATCGACTGCCGCGGCGCTGGTCGTGGCCGGCTGCGGCGTTCCGGTGGCCAAACACGGCAATCGGGCTTTCTCGTCGAAATCGGGCGCCGCCGACGTGCTGACGGCGCTCGGCGTCAATGTCGAGTGCGACTTCGCCTTGATCGAGCGGGCGATCCGCGAGGCGGGCGTCGGATTCATGATGGCGCCGCGCTTCCACAGCGCCATGCGCCACGTCGCCGGCACGCGCGTCGAGATCGGCACACGGACCATCTTCAATATTCTCGGCCCGTTGTCGAACCCCGCCGGCGTCAAGCGACTCCTGGTCGGTTGCTTCGCCCGCAAGTGGATCGCCCCGATGGCGCGCACCCTGGCCAATCTTGGCGCGGTGCACGCATGGGTCGTTCATGGCGGCGACGGACTCGACGAAATCTCGACCACCGGCCCGACCTACGTCGCCGAGTGCAAGGGCGGCCAATTGCGCGAGTTCGAAGTGACGCCGGAAGATGCCGGCGTCGCGCGAGCGAAAGTCGACGATCTCAAGGGCGGAACTCCACAAGACAACGCCGAGGCCATTCGAGCCCTGGTCGTCGGCAAGCCGGGACCGCTGCGCGATATCGTGACGCTGAACGCCGGCGCGGCGCTCATCGTCGCCGGCAAAGCCACGTCGCTCGCCGATGGGGTCAAGCTCGCCGCCGCATCGATCGATGGCGGCAAGGCTAAGGCGGCGCTCGACCGCCTGGTGGCGATCACCAATTCCCCGCCGCCGGCCGTCGCCGGGGCGAATTGAAATTTCGATGCCGAACGACGTGCTCGCCAGGATTTGCGACGACAAACGGGTCGAAGTCGCCCGCCGTGCGGCAACCGTCTCGCAAGGCGAACTCGAGCGCCGCGCGGGGAGCGCATCGCCGCCGCGCGGTTTCGCCGCCGCGCTGGCGCGTGCCGCCGATGCTGGCCGCGTTGCGCTGATCGCCGAAATCAAGAAGGCGTCGCCGTCGCGCGGGCTGATCCGGGCCGATTTCGATCCGCCGGCGCTCGCCCGCGCCTATGCCGCGGGCGGGGCTGCATGCCTGTCGGTGCTCACCGACGCCAAGTACTTTCAAGGCGACGATGCACATCTGCTCGCCGCGCGCGCCGCCGTGCTCCTGCCGGTGTTGCGCAAGGACTTCACCCTCGAGCCCTATCAAGTCTTCGAGGCCCGGGCCATCGCGGCAGATTGCATCTTGTTGATCATGGCGGCGCTCGACGACCACATGGCGCGCGAGCTCGCGAACCTCGCGCGACAACTGGGCATGGACGTTCTGGTGGAAGTCCACGATGACGCCGAGCTCGAACGCGCCCTGTCGATCGAGCCGGCGCTGATCGGCATCAACAATCGTGACCTGAAGACGCTCACGGTCGACCTCGCGACATTCGAGGCCTTGGCGCCGCGCGTGCCCCATCAGCGCTTCCTCATCGCCGAGAGCGGAATCAAGATAGCCGCCGACGTCGCGCGCTTGCGCCGCGCCGGCGCCCGGGCGTTTCTCGTCGGCGAATCGTTGATGGCGGAGCCCGATGTGGCCGCCGCGACGCGGCGGCTGACGATGGCGAGTCCAGCGGCGGCGGACGCGTCGGTCTAGGCGGAATCGCCACCCATGAGCGAACTCACGCATTTCGACAAGCAGGGGAACGCGGTGATGGTCGACGTATCGGCCAAGGACGTCACCACGCGGGTCGCCGTGGCCAAAGGCTCGGTTCTGATGGCCGCGGCCACGCTCAAGCGTATTCTCGATGGCGGCATCGCCAAGGGCGATGTTCTTGCGGTGGCTCGGCTAGCCGGGATCATGGCGGCGAAGCGCACGCCGGACCTAATCCCGCTATGCCATCCGCTGCCGTTGTCCGCCGTCGCGGTCGATCTGGTGCCCGACGTCGGCCGTAGCGCGATCGATGTCACCGCGACGGTCAAGCTGGAGGGCCGCACCGGCGTCGAGATGGAAGCGCTCACCGCCGTTTCGGTGGCTGCGCTGACGATCTACGACATGTGCAAGGCGGTCGATCGGTCGATGACCATTTCTGATATTCGACTTATGCGCAAAAGCGGCGGTAAATCAGGTATCTATGAGCGTATCTAATGATTTCAGTCGAAGAAGCGAAACGGCGTATTCTTGCTGCGTTTTCGCCGCTTGCCCCGGAGACGGTTTCGCTCATTGATGCGCTCGGCCGCGTGTTGGCCGAAGACGTCGCAGCGCGGGTGACCCAACCGCCCCTCGCCGTCTCCGCTATGGACGGTTACGCGGTGCGCGCCGCCGACGTCGCCAAGGTCCCGGTGACGTTGCGACAGATCGGCATCGCTCCCGCCGGAGCAGCCTTCGCCGGAACCGTCGGCGCCGGTGAATGCGTGCGCATTTTTACCGGCGGACCGGTGCCCGCAGGCGCGGACGCCATCGTCATCCAAGAGGACGCCGATGCCGATGGGGAGCACATCGCCATACGAGCGAGCGCCGCGGCCGGGAATTACGTTCGCCCGGCGGGCCTCGACTTCCGGGCTGGCGAGATCGGCTTGAAAGCCGGACGCACGCTGAGTGCGCGCGATGTCGGATTTGCGGCGGCGATGAACCGGCCCTGGCTAAAAGTGCGTCGCCGGCCGCGCGTGGCGATCGTCTCCACCGGTGACGAGATCGTGCTGCCTGGCGATCCGCTCGGTCCGAGCCAAATCGTTTCGTCGAACGGACCTGCGCTCGCCGCCTTCGTGCGAGCATGTGGCGGAGAACCGATCCATCTTGGCGTGGTTCCCGATTCGCTCGATGCCATCAAAGCCGTCGCCGATGGCGCGCGCGGGGCCGATCTCCTGGTTACCTCTGGCGGCGTCTCGGTCGGCGAACACGATCTGGTGCGCCCGGCGCTCGAGGCCCGCGGCCTGACCGTCGATTTTTGGCAGATCGCCATGCGGCCCGGAAAACCGCTCATGTTCGGAAGCATCGGCCCGACCGCCGTGCTCGGACTACCTGGAAACCCGGTTTCCTCGCTGGTCTGCGCGCTCATATTTCTGGCACCGGCGCTTGCCATGATGCTTGGCCGCGCCGACGCCGATGGGTGGCACGTAACCGCGAGCCTTGGCGTCGATCTCCCCGCCAATGATCGCCGCCAGGACTACCTCCGTGCCGCGCTGTCGCGTGACGCGGTTGGGCGATTGGTCGCCACGCCTTTCCCCAAACAGGATAGCTCGATGCTGTCGCTTCTTGCCAAGGCCGATTGTCTCGTCATCCGCCCGCCTCACGCTCCGCAGGCCAAAGCCGGGACGACCGTCGATATCATCGAGTTTCCGCACAGCGCCAACGTCATTTGACGCCACTCGATCGGATTCAGCGTTTCGGCGTCGGCGATCCCCTTGACGGCCTGGAAGAACTAAACTAGAACATGTAGGCGAGTTGCGGTTTTGTTCTAAATCTGGCCTCCGGGCCGCCCATAGCGCCGATGAGGCATTCATGCTGACGCGAAAGCAGTACGAACTCCTGGTTTTCGTCAACCGCCATCTTCACGAGCATGGCGTTTCGCCGTCGTTCGACGAGATGAAGGCGGCGCTCGGCCTGCGATCCAAATCGGGGATACATCGATTGATCACTGGGCTCGAAGAGCGGGGATTCATACGCCGGCTGGCCCACCGGGCACGCGCGCTGGAAGTGACTCGGCTACCGGAAAATCACCCCGGTGCCGCTTCCCGTTCCATGGCTCCGGCTGGAACGGTGGCTGGCTTCCGCCCGAATGTCATCCAGGGCGACTTTCGTGGCAGCTTGGCCGGCGCCGTTCCAGCGCAAGGTAGCCAGGCGGTGCAGCTCCCGCTCTATGGGCGGATCGCCGCCGGCGCGCCGATCGAAGCGGTTCGCGACAATACCAACACCATCGACGTGCCGGCAGCGATGCTCGGCAGCGGCGAGCACTTCGCCTTGGAGATCGCCGGCGATTCGATGATCGACGCCGGCATACACGACGGCGACACGGTGATCGTGCAACGATGCGATACGGCGGAGAGTGGCGCCATCGTGGTCGCCCTAATTGACGACAACGAGGTGACTCTAAAGCGTTTGCGGCGCCGAGGCGCGTCGATCGCGCTCGAACCGGCGAACAAGAACTATGAGACGCGGATTTTCGGGCCGGACCGCGTTCGGGTCCAAGGCAAAGCGGTCGGATTGATCCGGCGGTTTTGACCTAGTCCGCCACGCTAAGTGCGGGCGGCGGTCGATATATGACGCCATCGACCGCTGCACCGGTTGGTCGTTCTGTCCGCCTTGGGGCGGCCAACACCCAGCGCCGGTCACCGCGAGATCCGCGCACGCTCTCGGCAACTGCGTGGCCGTTCCAAGACAACCAGATCGCGTGCGCGCCATCGCGCCACAGGGCGATACGGTCGATGACCACGATCGGCCCGCGACACCGGCGTCCCGCCGGGACGCTGGCGATGACGACGGTGGCAAGGGCGCAATCCTCGACCAGCGCCGCGACGTGGCGAGGCATCGCAACAACGTGCCCTTTGGCGCGATAAACGCAGCCGAGCGGATCGCAAGCGACGCCTGTCCCGGCGCGTGCTCCTGACGCCGAGAACGCCCCGGCACTCGCCTGGCCGGCGCGCCGGAGCCATGTCTCGCGAACGATCCCTCCGGCGCGCGTGTGCGAAAGATGCAGCCGCCCGTCGTCGCCGCGAACCGCGTGCAGCCTGCCATCGGCGGAAATCAACAGGTCGGGATTCTCGGTTAGCGCGATTGAAGAAAGGCCCAACGCGATTACCGGCAGGCCCACCAGGCGCCAACGCTCGCGCCACAAGCACAGCCACAAACCGCCAAGCGATATCGCCACCAGGCCCCAGGTCGGCATCGCCGGCAGCAGCGCGACGGCGCCTTCCCATCCGGCGACCCAACGGGCGACGGCGATGATCGCCTCGACCGCCCAGCCCATCGGCACTAACGCCGCCCACGCCAAGCCGAACGGCATCAACAGGAAAGCCAGAACGGCGAGCGGCATCACGACCACGCTGGTCAGCGGCACGGCGATCAGATTGGCCGCCAGCCCGAAGGCGGCAAAGCGATTGAAGTGGTAGAGCGCATAGGGCGCCGACGCGAAACCGGCGATCAGGGTGGTCAAGCCGACGCCCGCGAGCGCCAGCAATCCGCGACGCAACGCCCCGCCATCGGCGCGCCAACGCGATAATGGCGCCTTGAGCTGCTCCCAGGCCGCGACCAGTGCGACCACCGCCGCGAAGGACATTTGCAAGCTCGGGCCCAGCATGGCCTCGGGCACGACCAAAAGAATCGCCAGCGCCGCCCAGGCGACCAAGCGCAGCGAAATCGCCGTACGATCGGCGAGCACGGCGACTAGCACGATGCAGGTCATCAGCCACGCCCGCTGCGTCGGTACGTTTGGCGTGGTGAAAAAGGCATAGAAGGTGATCGCGATCAGCGCCGCGATGGCCGCCCATTTCTTGATCGGCCACCGCAGCGCAATCCTCGGAACCATCGCCAGCGCTTGGCGCACGGCGAGAAACACCGCCCCCGCCACGAGTCCGATGTGCAGCCCGGAAATCGACAACAGATGCGCCAATCCGGAATCGCGCATCGCCTGCAGGACATCTTGCGGAATGGCGCCCATCTCGCCGGTAAGCAGCGCCGCGACGATACCGCCGGCGGGGCCCGGGATTGTCGCCAACACCAGTTCGACGACCGATTGCCGGCGCGCGTTGATCCATTGGCGCCAGCTTGGGCTTGCGGCGTCCGCCGATTGAACCACGTTCACGGGCCCGACGGCGTACCCGACGCCGCCTAGCCGCTGGAACCATGCCTGACGCTGAAAATCGAACGCTCCCGGAGCCGCAGGCTCCGGTGGCGGCTGCAGGACCGCGCGCAGTCTAACTCGATCGCCCGGCTGCACCGCCACCGGACCGTGCGCTCGAATTCGCGCCCGATGGGGTGTTGCGGCTTCCGCAACGCCGACGATCGCAAGGTTCTCGAGCAAGACACGCCGGCCTTCGGCGCGGATTTCGACTGCGACAACGTCGCCCTCGACGAACGCCGGGCCGATGCGACGCTCGAGAACCGGCGCTGCGAGGTACTCGGCTCGCCACGCGACAACGCCGAAGCCAACCCCGCTGAGCGTCGCGGCCACGGCGAGCAAAGTCGCGGCGGCGTTATCGCGCGCAAGCCACGCCACACCGACCGCGAGCGCCGACACGACGGGGCCGATCCACCATTGGGGTTCGACCGGCGTCGCGAAATAGACGCCGATTCCGACGCCGACCGCCACGGGCGACCACAGCGGCCAACGCTCGCGCTCGGCGAGCAATGTCGCGCCGAGCCGGGCGATGCCGGATCGCACCGTCGAGGTTGCGGAGGCGGCGCCGGCTTCGTGGCCCGAAGCAGCGCCTGCGGGGCTGCCAATCATCGCATTTTCGCCTCATGGGCGATGTGCTACTAGGTGCCCCCGCAATACCGAAGATTATCCTGCGCAGGGTCGGTGCTCCAGCATGTCGGTGGTCTGCCGTTTCGCGCCCTCGCCCACTGGTTTCCTCCACATCGGCGGCGCCCGAACGGCGTTGTTCAATTGGCTGTTCGCGCGCCATTACGGTGGAAAGTTCCTGCTGCGCATCGAAGACACCGACCGCACGCGCTCGACGCCCGAGGCGGTTGAAGCGATCTTCGACGGTTTGCGCTGGCTCGAACTGCATTGGGACGGCGAGGCGACGTTTCAGTTTGCGCGCGCCTCGCGCCATGCCGAGACGGCGCGCAAGCTGCTCGCCGAGGGCAAGGCATACCGCTGCTATTGCACCCCGGAGGAGCTGGAGGCGATGCGCGCCAAGGCCAAGGCCGAAGGGAGATCGATGCGCTACGACGGTACGTGGCGCGAGCGCGATCCTGGCGAGGCGCCGCCCGGCGTTCAACCGGCGATCCGCATCAAGGCGCCGCAACACGGCGTCACGGTCATACGCGACCGCGTACAAGGCAACGTGACAATCGCCAACGAGCAGCTCGACGACATGGTGTTGCTGCGCGCCGACGGCACGCCCACCTACATGCTTTCGGTGGTGGTCGACGACTACGACATGGGAGTGACGCATGTCATCCGCGGCGACGATCATCTCAACAACGCGGCGCGCCAGATGCAGCTCATTCTGGCGCTCGGCTGGCCGGTGCCCGAGTATGCCCACATTCCGCTCATTCATGGTCCCGATGGCGCCAAACTGTCCAAGCGCCATGGCGCGCTCGGTGTCGACGCGTATCGCGAGATGGGCTATCTGCCCGAGGCGGTGCGCAACTATTTATTGCGGCTCGGTTGGGCGCACGGCGACGACGAGATCATCTCGACTGCGCAAGCAATCGAATGGTTCGACCTCGAAGGCGTCGGCCGATCGCCTTCGCGCTTCGACTTCGCCAAACTCGCCAATCTCAATGGTCATTACATTCGCCTGACCGACGATACACGGCTGGTCGATCTCGCCGCCGCGCGTCTGGAAACGGCGCTCGCAGCGCCCGTCGACGAAGATGGCCGGCGGCGTTTGCTCAAAGGCATGCCCGGCCTCAAGCAGCGCGCCAAGACGTTGGTAGAGCTCGCCGAGATTGCCCGCTTCTATGTCCATCGGCGCCCAATCCCGCTCGACGACGCCGCCATTCGGCAGCTCGACGGCGAGGGACGCGACCGACTGGCCACGTTGCTCGACATGCTGTCAGCGGTGGGCGATTGGCGTGCCGCGGCGTTGGAGACGGCCGTGCGGGGCCTTGCCGAGAGCGGCGGGGTCAAGCTTGGTCAACTCGCGCAGCCCTTGCGCGCGGCGCTCACCGGCGGTACGACTTCTCCGCCGATATTCGACGTGGTCGAGGTTCTCGGTCGGGAGGAAACATTGGGCCGAATCAAGGACATATTGAACCGACGATGAGGCGCGGCGATGCCGGTCGAGGGCGCGTTGCCTTGGCCCCGGCCGAGCACTATGCTGCAGAGCAATAATTATGCATCGATCGGGCCGTAAGCCCGAATTTGGCGAAGGATGGTCCGGCATGGCGCAAAAAGCGGCCAACGTCCCAGTCGTGAAGCCCAACCAGACGGCGACGCTGATCGACAACCGCACCGGCAAGAGTGTCGAACTGCCGATACTGGATGGCAGCGACGGGCCGGCCGTCATCGACGTCCGCCGCTTGTACGCCGAAACCGGCATGTTCACCTACGACCCGGGCTTCACGTCGACGGGCAGCTGCGAGTCGAAACTTACGTTTATCGACGGCGACGAAGGCGTCTTGATGCATCGCGGGTATCCGATCGAGGAGCTCGCCGAGCACAGCGACTTCCTCGAGGTGTGTTACCTGCTTCTCAAGGGCGAGTTGCCGACGCCGGAGCAGAAGCAGAAATTCGAACGCGACATCACGCTCCACACCATGGTCCACGAGCAGATCAACTACTTCTTCCGCGGCTTCCGGCGCGATGCCCATCCGATGGCGGTGATGTGCGGCGTATCGGGCGCGTTGTCGTCCTTCTACCACGACAGTCTCGATATCAACGACCCGCATCAACGGATGATCGCGTCCTACCGGATGATCGCCAAGATGCCGACAATCGCGGCGATGGCGTACAAGTACTCGCTGGGTCAGCCGTTCATGTATCCCCGCAACGACTTGGATTACGCCGCGAACTTCCTCTACATGACGTTCGGCGTGCCGTGCGAGCCGTACCAGGTCAACCCGGTGCTGGCCCGGGCGATGGATCGCATCTTCATCCTGCATGCCGACCACGAGCAGAACGCCTCGACGTCGACCGTTCGGCTCGCCGGATCATCCGGCGCCAATCCGTTCGCCTGCATCGCCGCCGGCATCGCCTCGCTGTGGGGTCCGGCGCACGGCGGAGCCAACGAAGCGGTGCTCAAGATGCTGCGCGAGATCGGCACCAAGGCACGCATCCCCGAGTACATCAAGCGGGCCAAGGACAAGGGCGACAATTTCCGCCTGATGGGCTTCGGCCACCGGGTCTACAAGAATTACGATCCGCGCGCCGCGGTGATGCGCAAGACGTGCCACGAGGTGCTCAACGAATTGGGAGTAAAGAAGGAGCCATTGCTCGAACTCGCCATGGAGCTCGAGCGCATCGCTTTGTCCGACAGCTATTTCATCGAGAAGAAGCTTTATCCCAACGTCGACTTCTATTCGGGCATCATCCTGCGCGCGATGGGCTTTCCGGAATCGATGTTCACCGTTTTGTTCGCGCTGGCGCGCACCGTCGGTTGGATCGCGCAGTGGAACGAGATGATCGAGGATCCGGCGCAGAAGATCGGCCGGCCGCGTCAGCTTTATACCGGTTATACGAAGCGGCCTTACGTGCCGCTTCACAAGCGTGGCTAAACGACCGCATCGCGTTCCACAATTCCGGCCGCCGGCGGTTGGCGGCGGAGGCAAGATGCCTTCGCGCGTCGTGTTGCCGCCGCCCGCCAACGACAACCCCATTCCACCGGTGCTCCGCGCCGTGCGCTTGGCGGCGGCCGCGGCGGCGCTCTTGGCCCTTGGACTGATCGCGGCCTTGCTGATGCGTTGATCGCGACCTGGCCGCGTCACCGCCGCTGAATTGATATGAACCGTCCCGCCATCGCCCTCGCCATGGCGGCGGCTGCGCTTTTCGGATTGTCGACGCCGCTTGCCAAGCTTCTGCTCGCCGATGTTGGGCCATGGACGCTCGCCGGACTGTTCTATCTTGGCGCGGGCATCGGGCTCGCGAGCGTCCGTATTGCTCGTCCCGCGCGATCGAGCGAAGCCGCGATTGCGCGCGGTGACGTTCGTTGGCTCGTCGTCGCGATCGCCGCCGGTGGCGTCGCCGGGCCGCTCCTGCTGATGGTCGGCCTCAACCATACGTCCGCGGCGGCCGCGTCGTTGATGCTGACCCTCGAGGGCGTGGCCACGGCTCTGTTGGCCTGGTTTATCTTTCACGAGAACTTCGATCGCCGCGTTCTAGTTGGCATGACGTGCATAATCGCCGGGGCGGCGACGCTGGCGTGGCAGGGAACATTCTCGACGCCCGGCATCGTCGGACCACTGGCGATAAGCGGCGCATGCATCGCCTGGGGCATCGACAACAACGTGACGCGGCGGATTTCGCTCTACGACCCCCTTCAAATCGCGATGCTCAAGGGCCTGTTCGCCGGGCCAGTCAACTTGGCTCTTGGCGTCGCCATCGGCGAGCCTTCTCCGGCGCCATTGATCGGCCTCTCCGCCGGCGCCATCGGCTTTCTCGGGTACGGCGTAAGTCTCGCGCTTTTCATCCGTGCCTTGCGCGATCTTGGAACGGCCAGAACGGCTGCTTATTTTTCCACCGCGCCATTTATCGGCGCCGTGTTTGCCATCCCAATCGTCGGCGAAACCTATTCGATCCAGCTATTAGCCGCGGGCGCGTTGATGGCGATCGGAGTCTGGCTTCACGCGACCGAACGGCACGTCCATGAGCACGAGCACGAGCCGATCGAGCACAGTCATCGCCACGTGCATGACGAACACCATCGGCACTCCCACGAACCGAGCGATCCGCGTGGCGAGCCGCACACGCATCGCCACGTTCACGCGCGTCTACGCCATGCGCACCCGCACGTTCCCGACGCTCATCACCGCCACAAGCACTGAGCGCGTGCGCTTGCCGATCATTTGCGCTCGATCAGCTCGATCTTGTGGCCGTCGGGATCCTCGATAAAGGCGATAACGGTGGTGCCGTGCTTCATCGGCCCCGGTGGGCGGGTGATCTTGGCGCCCGCCTTGGCCAGTTTATCGCACGTGGCGTAGATGTCGCTTACGCCCAGCGCGATATGTCCCCAGGCGTCGCCCAACTGGTAGGCCTCTTCCTTGCCCCAATTGTAAGTCAGCTCGAGCTCGTAGTGCTCGGGATTGGTGCCGTAGCCGACGAACGCATTGGTGAACTTGCCGTCGGGATAGTCCTTGCGCCGAAGCTCTCTCATGCCGAGCAGGCCGCAATAGAACCGCAGCGAGCGGTCGAGATCGAGCACCCTGATCATCGTGTGCAGCATGCGAAATTCGCTGGCGCTGCCGGCAGTCGGGCTGCCGGGCTTGGTGGCGACGGCGGCTTCGGTCATCGCGGTCTCCCTGACTGAGCGGTTCCGGGGCCGGAAGGATGCCCCAGGCGGCGTCCGCCGCCAACCAGTTAAATTCCCTAGGCCGATCTGCGAAGGCCCGCTAGATTCCGCGCCCTCACCATGCTCGTTTCGCGAAGCCGCCATTGACCCCCGCGCCACTCCGCACCGCCGTCATCGGCTGCGGTCATTTCGGCCGCTATCATGCCGAGAAATATGCGCGCAATGCGGCAGCAA
Source organism: Alphaproteobacteria bacterium (assembly GCA_035457725.1). Classification (GTDB taxonomy): domain Bacteria; phylum Pseudomonadota; class Alphaproteobacteria; order CACIAM-22H2; family CACIAM-22H2; genus DATFES01. The sequence continues at coordinate 15,158 of DATIBC010000090.1, forward strand.
AACTGGTTGCGGTGGTCGACAGCGATGCCTCGCGTGCCGCCGAAACGGCGCGCAAATATGGCGCGCGTTCGCTTGGCGATTACCGCGCACTGCTCGGCGAGATCGACGCCGCAAGCGTTGTGGTGCCGACCCAGGCGCATTTCGAAGTGGCGCGCGCCTGTCTCGACGCCGGAATCCACGTCCTGGTCGAAAAACCGATCACCGAGACCCTCGCCCAGGCCGACGAATTGATCAGGCTCGCCGCCGAGCGGAACTGCGTACTTCAGGTCGGCCACCTGCAGCGGTTTTTCCTCGAGCGGCTCAACGTCGACGGCCTAGTGCGCGATCCCCTCTACATCGAATCGACGCGCATCGCGCCGTTCAGGCAGCGCGGGACCGATGTCGGCGTGACGCTTGACCTGATGATTCACGACATCGACCTGATCCTCGCGCTGGTCCGTGCGCCAGTGACCATGGTCGACGCGGTGGGCGCTCCGGTGGTGTCGGCCGAGGAGGACATCGCCAATACGCGATTGCGTTTCGCCAATGGCTGCGTCGCCAACATCACCGCCAGCCGCGTCAGCCTCAAGACGGAACGCAAAATGCGCATTTTCCAGCGCGACGCCTACGTGTCGATCGATCTCCACAACCGCAAACTCGTCGCCATGCGGCGCGGCAGCGGCAAGAGCTGGTTTCCGGGCCTCCCGCCGATCGACCGCAAGGAGACCAGTTTCGGCGAGGGCGACGATCTCGCCGCGGAAATCGACAGCTTCATCGAGGCGGCGCGAACCGGTCGCGCTCCACTGGTGACCGGCGAGGACGGCCGGCGCGCGCTGGAGACAGCGATGCGCATCACTCAATCGCTCAAGGAGAGCCTAGCGCTGGTCGCTCGTCGGGTCTGATGCCGGGGCCGGAACCCGGTTCGACGCCCGCCGCTGCGAGCACGACCCGCGCCGCTCGATCGCTTGGACTGGGTCCGCTGACGCCGAGCTTGGCGCGCACCTCGCCCCAACCGGCGATCTGTCGGCGCCGCGCCTCGGCGTCGTCGAGCAGACGGCCAACTTCGGCGACCAGCCGGTCGACCGTGCAATTCTCTTGCATCAACTCGGGCGCCACCAGGCGGCCTGCGACGAGGTTTGGCAACGCGAACGCGTCGACCTCGATCATGCGCCGCGCCAGGAAGGCGGTCACTGGGCTGGCGCGGTAGGCGACGACCATTGGCACGCCGGCGATCGCCAACTCGAGGGTGGCGGTGCCCGATGTGGTGATCGCCGCGGCGGCCGCGGCCAGCGCGTCGCGCTTGTCATCGGGCGCCTTCGCCGACACGCAATGCGCTCCCCAGCGTCGCGTCGCCTCGGCGACGAGTTCGGCCGTGCCGGTCACCACCAACGTCACGACATGAAGCGTGTCGTGGCGCGCATGCAGGCGTCGAGCGGCTTCGCCGAAGATCGGCAGCATCCGCTCAGCGAGTCCGCGGCGGCTTCCGGGCAGCACCGCCAACAGCGGCGCGTCGGTGGGTATGCCGTTGCGCCGGCGAAACGCCGCGCCATCGCGCGCCAGACCGGCTTCCTCGATCGCGGGGTGGCCAACATAGGTGCACGGAACGCCGACCTCGGCGAAAAACTCGGGTTCGAACGGCAGGACGACCATCAGGTGATCGATCTTTTGCGCCAACTGTCGCGCCCGGCCGGGCCGCCATGCCCAGAGCTGAGGCGCCACGTAGTGGACCACCGGAATTCCAAGCTTGCGGACTTGGCTGGCGACCCGCAGCGTGAAACTCGGCGCATCGATGGTCACGACGACTTGCGGCCGCCGTGACGCGACGGCGCGGACGGTCTCGCGCAGGCGGCCGAGAATGCGCGGCAGGCGTGGCAGGACCTCGGTCAGGCCCATGACGGCGATGTCGTCGAGCGCGAATAGGCTGTCGAGCCCTTCGCACGCCATGCGCTCGCCGCCGACACCGGAGAAGCGAACGCGCCCTTGCGTGGCGCGCTTCAACGCCGCCATCAAGCGGCCGCCCAACGCGTCGCCCGACGGCTCGCCGGCGACGAGGAATATATGCGGCGCCGCGCTTCCGCCCGCCGAGCCGGCGCTCACGGGTCGACCTTGACGCCGACGACGAACAGTCCGGCGGCGTCGGCGACGCGCACGACCGAAACACGATCGATAATCAGCGAGCCACCGGCCTCAAGCGCCACGCCGCGCAGCCCGGCGTCGGCGCAACGCGCGATCGTGCCAACGCCGATCGTCGGCAGGTCGACGCGACGCTCCTGGCCCGGCTTGGCGACCTTCACCAAGACGCCGCCGGCGCCCGGCCGGCGCAGTCGGGCGCAGCGTTCGACGAGAGCATCGGTGCCTTCGATCGCCTCGAGGCCCAGGACCAATCCCTGCTGGACGACCGCCGCCTGCCCGAGGTCGAGCTTGCCAAGGGCGCGCGCCACCTCGATCCCGCGCCGGATGTCGCTCCAGGCGAGATCGTCGGCGCCAACAGCGCCGCACTGTCCCTCCGGCGTTCGCAGATCATCGAGCACGTCATCGGCGCCGACGACGCGAAATCCCTCCGCCTCGAACTCGCGGACGATCGCCGACAAAAGGCCGTCGTCGCCGAACGCCGCGGCACCTATTTTGGCGATGAAGCGCGCGCCGCGAAGATCGACCTTGAGATCGCTGAAATTGGGCCGTTTGACCGGCCCGGCGAACACGATCTCGCCGACCTTGGCGGCGCGCAGCAGGCGGAACGCCTCGCCGGCCTGACCAATGCCGACCCAGGCATGCGGCGCATCGGCGACGACCGCGCGGTCGGTCTGTCCCTCGAAGGCGAGGACGAAATATTCGCGGCCGGTCGCCCGGCAAGCCTCGATCATGCGCACCGGCAACTGGCCGCCGCCGGCCAGAATGCCGAGCTTAGCCCTCACGTGTGCCCCGGGGCTGGACGATCGCCCGCGCCGAATCGACCTTGATGAACTCGACGAGATCCATCACCGGCCGGCTGTCGGCATAGAGCCCGGCGACGTCGGCCAGCCGCTCGGCCATCGTACCTTCCTGGGCGAAGAGCAGGCGATAGGCGGTGCGCAGCGACTGAATGTCGTGTCGCGAGAAACCGCGCCGCTTGAGACCGACGACATTTAGTCCCGAAAGATGCGCGCGCTCGCCCATCACCAGGCCGAAAGGGATAACGTCGCCCTCGACCCCCGACATGCCGCCGATCATCGCGTGATGACCGATGCGCACGAACTGGTGCACCCCACTGAGGCCGCCGATGATGACGTAATCCCCGACCTCGACGTGGCCGCCGAGCGTCGCGTTGTTGGCCATCACCACGCCGACGCCGATCGTGCAATCGTGCGCGACGTGCGTGCCGACCATGAACAGTCCGCCGCCCCCGACCCGCGTTACGCCGCCGCCGCCGACCGTTCCGGGATTCATGGTGACGTGCTCGCGAATGACGTTGTTTGGGCCGATCTCGAGCCGGGTCGGTTCGCCTCTGTATTTGAGATCTTGCGGCGGGTGGCCCAGTGACGCGAACGGATAGATCTTCGTCGCCTCGCCGATCGTCGTATTGCCGGCGATGGCGACATGCGCTACCAGCTCGACCCCGGGGCCAAGCTCGACATCGCTGCCAACGACGCAGTAAGGGCCGATCTTGACGTTCTCGCCGAGACGCGCGCCGGCGTCGACGACCGCCGTCGCGTGGATTTCCGCCATCAGCCGTCCATTATCATGGCGGCGTACGTGGCCTCGGCCACGAGCGTTCCGTCCACTTTCGCCTCGGCGCTGAATTTCCATACCGGGCCGCGTTTGCGTTCCTTGCGCACGTGGATACGCAACGTGTCGCCTGGCGTCACTGGTCGGCGAAAACGCGCGCTGTCGATGGTCATGAAATAAACCAGCTTGCCCTCGGCCTCGGGTCCGAGCGTATGCACGACGAGAACCGCCGCCGTCTGCGCCATCGCCTCGATGATCAAGACCCCGGGCATGACCGGACGTTGTGGGAAATGCCCTTGGAAAAATGGCTCGTTGATCGTGACATTCTTGATGCCGATCGCCGAGACATCGGGAACCGCCTCGACCACGCGATCGATCATGAGGAACGGGTAGCGATGCGGAATCATCTTCATGATCCGCTCGACGTCGAGCGACAACTCCGCCTTCTCGGCCGTTTTCGTCTCCATCGTCACTCGTCCTTCCCATGATCGGCACGGCGGCGCGCCAATCGGCCGAGCACGGCGACTTGGCGCCGCCATTCGACGATCGGCACCGCCGGATATCCCCCGACCACGGTCCCCGCAGGGATGTCCTTGTGCACCCCGCTTTGGGCGGCGATCTGGGCGCCTTTGCCGACGCTCAGGTGCCCGGCGAGGCCGCCTTGACCGCCGATGACGACGAAATCGTCGAGCCGAGTGGACCCCGAAATGCCGACCTGCGCGACGATCACGCAGCCGCGACCCAGCCGCACGTTGTGCCCGATCTGGACCAAATTATCAATGATGCACCCGGCACCGATCACCGTGTCGTCGCTTGTCCCGCGATCGATGCAGGTGTTGGCGCCGATTTCGACGTCGTCGCCGATGACCACGCGACCGAGTTGCGGCACCTTGAGATGCCCCGTCGGATCCATCGCGTAGCCGAACCCGTCCTGGCCAATCCGTGCGCCGGGATAGACGGCGACGCGCGCCCCGACGATGGCGTGGCTCAATGACGCGCCGGCGCCGATCACGCAATCGGCGCCAACGACCACTCCCTGGCCGATTACAGCGTTGGCTCCGATGCGGCAGCGATCGCCGATTTCGGCGCCCGCGCCGATCACCGCGCCAGGGCCAACATGGACGTCGGCGCCAAGGCGCGACGTCGCGTCGACCTCCGCGCTCGCATGCACTCCTGGAGCGGGCGACGGCTCGGGATGGAAGGCTGCCGCGACACGCGCGTAGGCGCGATACGGCTTGTCGTGCAGGAGCAACGCCATGCCTTTGGGCGCCCGATCGGCCAACGCCGGGTGGATCAGGCACGCGCCGGCGCGGCTTGCCGTCAATGCGGCGAGATAGCGCCGATTGTCGAGGAAGCTTATCGCGTCTCCGTCCGCGGCCTCGAGCGACGCGACATCACGAATTCGTCGGGCTGGGTCCGCGTCATCGGCCAACCTTGCCTCGGCGATCGTGGCCAACTCGGCAAGCGTGAACGGACCGCGCGAAAGAAAGAACCGCGGATCTGCCATTCCGCCCCGCTCAATTCTGCGGCAGTTTGACGGCCACGGTCGGCAATTTTTGATTCACCCGGCGCAATACCTCGGGCGTGATCTCGAGCGAGGTCTGCACGACCACGACCTGCGCCTTGTGAAGCGCCAGCTTGTAGTCGCGCTCGCTGGCGATTTCGGCCACCACTTCGAAGACTTTGCGCTCGACCTGTTGCATCGCCTCGTTGAACGCCTGGTCGAGCTTGCGCCGCTTGCCTTGCGCCGCCTGCTGTGCCTCGCCGACCTTTCGCTCCAACTCGCGGCGCTTCTGCGCGAACGCCTCGGGCGAAAGGATCGCTCGCTGACGAGCGAGTTCCTCGTCGGCGGCGCGAAGGTCCTTTTCCTGCTTGGCGATTTCGGCTTGGAAAGCGGTGCGCTGCTTTTCGAACTGCCCGCGAATGCCTTGCGCCGCGGTCGAATCGCGCAGCACGAGTAATATGTCGACGACGACGAACGGCGTGCCATTCGGCGGCATCTCGGCCGGCGCCGCAGGCGCAGGCGCCGCAGCAGGGCGCTGTTGCGGTTGCTGGGGGGCGCGCTGTGTGGGGCGTTGCTGCTGCTGCTGTTGCTGCGCGAACGCCGGCGAGGCCAAAATTGCGGCCGCCAGCATCGCCGCCACGACCGCGGCGAGGTGTCGCTTTATGCCATGCTCGATCATCTAGGAATCCTTCATCTTAGAAACGGGAGCCGAAGCTAAAGCGAAAGAGCTCGTCCTTGTCGAAGTCTTCTTTTCTGACCGCCTGCGCCAAGCTGATCCGGATCGGGCCGAACGGTGAGCGCCAAACCGCGCCGACGCCGACCGACACGCGGATCGAATCGACATCCACCACCTCGGGTCCGACGCTGTCAGTGTTCCACAACGTTCCGAAATCGCTGAACAGCGTGGTTCGGATCCCGAGTTCCTTCGGCAGGCCCGAAGGAAAGGTGACTGCGACCGTGCCGATGTAGAACTGATTGCCTCCAAGCGCATCGGTCGTCGTGATGTCGCGTGGGCCGATGCCGGCGGTCTCGAAACCGCGCAAAGTCTCGCCACCAATGTAAAATCGATGCTGAATGCGCACATCTTCGCTGTTCAGTCCGAAGAGATAACCCACCTCCCCCGATATGCTCGCCACCCATTCCTCGGCGATCGGGATATAATAGCCCGCCGCCAGCCGATTGCGCGAGAACGCGACATCGCCGATACCGCCGGGAGCAAGGTCGGTGCTGAGCCGCACGAAATAGCCTTCCCTCGGGTCGAAACGGTCGTCTCGTCGGTCATATAGGAGATCTTGGCCGAGAATCGAGCTTAAAGTTGTTCCTTCTTGCTCGCGGATCAGCCTCGACGCAGTCGGATCGACGTCGGTGATGTCGTCTTCGCGAAGCGTGTAACGGAGCGTTTGGCGCAGATTCTCGGCGATCTGATACCCGGTCCGCAGGCCGAAGCCGGTGGTCTCCTGGTCGTACCCGGCTTCATCCTGAAAATCGCGGATGATGCGGAACAGATCGAAACCGGCTGACATGTTGCGCTCGAGGAAGTACGGCTCGGTAAAGCTGAGGTCGACCTCTTGCCGGCGTTGCGACAGGACGAATCCGAGCCGCAAATCCTGCCCGCGCCCGAGCAGATTTCGCTCGCGTATCGCGATATCGGCGAGCGCCCCATCGGCGGTCGAGAAGCCGACGCCGAAAGACAGCTCGCCGGTGGAGCGTTCCTGCACGTCGACGTTGATCACCGTGCGATCGGCAGCCTCCCCGGCGACATTGGTGACGTCGACCTTCTCGAAGAATCCGAGATTGCGGATACGCTGGCGCGAACGGCGGAGCTTCGCGGTGTTGAAGGCATCACCCTCGACCAGCCGCATCTCCCGACGTATGACCTTGTCGAGCGTTCGGACATTGCCGGTGATGTTGATGCGCTCGACGTAGACCCGCGGACCCTCCTGGATGTCGTAGGTGATCGAGATCGTCCGCGCCTCGCGGTCGCGGTTGATGCGCGGCCGCACGTCGACGAAGGCGTAGCCCAGCGTGCCGATTTCGTCGGTGAGCCCGGTGACCGAACGCTCGACGGCTTCGGCGTCGTACCAATCGCCCTCGCGCGTCAGCAGCCGGCCGCGCAATTTCTCCGGCTCGAGGTCCCTTAGTCGCGAGACGATGTCGACGCCCCCGAAGCGGTATCGCTCGCCCTCCTCCAAGGTGAAGGTGATGAAGAACCCCTCGCGGTCGGGCGTCAGCTCCGCCACCGCCGAGACGACCCGGAAATCCGCGTAACCGTTCTTGAGGTAGTACCGCCGAAGCAGATCGCGGTCGAACGAAAGCCGATCGGGATCGTACGTGTCGTCGGTCGACAAGATACGATACCACCGGCTTTCCTTGGTTTGGATGACATCGCGCAGGGTACTGTCGCTGAACCGCGCATTGCCGACGAAATTAATGCGTTCGACCGATGTCACTTGCCCTTCATTGATCTCGAAAATTAGGTCGACGCGGTTTTGCGGAAGTTGAATGACCTTGGGCTCCACCGTGGCGGCGAAGCGGCCGCTGCGGCGATAAAGATCGAGGACGCGCTTGACGTCCGCCTGCACTTTCGCCCGCGTGTAGACGACGCGCGGCCGCAGTTGCACCTCCTTGTTCAGAATTTCGTCCTCGACCCGCCGATTGCCCTCGAAGGCGATACGATTGATGATCGGGTTTTCGACCACGTTGACCACGACGCGGTCGCCATCGCGGCGTATCGTCACGTCGGCGAACAGGCCAGTTCCGAAAAGCGCCTTCAAGGAACGGTCGAGCTGCTCGACGCTGGCTCGGTCGCCTGGCCGAATGAGCATGTAGGAACGAATCGTCTCCGGATCGATCCGCTGCGTTCCCTCGACAGCGATCTCGCGCACCAGCGCGTCGCCTTGCGCAATGGCGAAAGGAATCTGGAGGGAAAGGACGGCGCCGAGGGCACAGGCTGCAGACAGAATAAGGCAACGCACTGCCCGAGCGATGCGTGGCTCCACGTAGTCTCCCCCTTCTCCCCGTCCATTCGACCGGCGGCGCTAGGATGCGAGTTCGACCAGATATTGTACGACGCGTAGCTGAACCAAGTCGTTCCACGTCGCGAAGATCATCAGGCCAAGCACTAGCGCGATGCCGATACGAAAACCGTACTCTTGCGCGCGCGGACCCAATGGGCGGCCGCGTGCGGCCTCGAACGCATAAAACAAAAGGTGGCCTCCGTCCAGCATCGGAACGGGAAAAAGGTTGATCAACCCGAGATTGATCGACAACACGGCAGCGAACACCACGAGCGAGGCGATGCCGCCTTTCGCGACCTCACCCGACATCTGCGCGATGCGGATCGGCCCGCCGAGCTCCTCGGTGGTCCGGCGGCCGGAGATCATCTGCCCAACCGCCCGCATCGTTCCCACTGTTTGGCTGTACGTTTCGTGCGTGGCCCGCCACAACGACTCCGCCGGACCGTGTTGGACGAAGGCCATCCGACCGCCGCGAATGCCGAGCCGCGCAACGCGCTGCCGGTTGCCGAGGCGGTCGGTCTCCTCGATAACCGTCGGGGTCACGGTGACCGTCACTTCCCCGCTGCCGCGCAGCAAGGTGATTTCGAGCGGACGGTCGAGGTTAAGCTGCACGATGCGCTGAATTTGCTCGAAGCGTTCGATCGGCTCGCCGTCGATTCGCGCGAATACGTCGCCTTCCTTGATGCCGGCCCGCTCGGCGGCGCTGCCCTCGATCACCCCGCCGACCTCGGGTGGGGTGAAGGGTTGGCCGACGGTGGCGAACAACAGCGCGAAGATAACGATGGCAAAGAGAAAGTTCGCGATCGGTCCGGCGGCGACGATCGCCGTGCGTTGACCGAGCGACTTGTGGTGGAAGGACACGGCGCGTTCCTCTGGCGACATCGTCTGCATCGCCTCGCCCGGGCGGCTCGCCACGTCGGCGTCGCCGAACATCTTGACGTAGCCGCCCAGCGGGATGGCGCTGAACTTCCACCGCGTGCCGGCGCGATCGGTCCATCCGAAGATCTCCGGACCGAAGCCGATGGAAAACACGTCGACGCGGACCCCATTGCGCCGTGCCACCCAGTAGTGACCGAGCTCATGCACGAAGACCAACGCGGTCAGCACGACCAGGAAGGGAACGATGTAGCCGAATGCGCCGCCCAGGAATTCCATCCGCGTCGTCCTTACGTTACGTTCGAATCGTCCGCGCGATGCGGCGCAAGCGATCGGTCATGCGGGCATCGCTTCGCTGGCGACGCGACGCGCTTCTTCATCGAGGGCGCGGATATCGGCGAGCGTCGCTGGCGTGGTCGTCGATAGACGATCCAGCGTCCGAGCCACTACCTCGATGATATCAAGGAAGCGGATTCGTCGCCCAAGAAACCCGGCCACCGCGATCTCGTTGGCGGCGTTGAGAATTGTAGGTGCGCCGCCGCCCTGTTGCAAGGCTTGGCGAGCCAGATCCAGACCTGGAAATCGTTTCGGATCAGGGGGTTCGAAGGTCAATTGGCCAAGGGCGGCGAGATCCAGCCGCGTCGTCGGCGTCACCATGCGATCCGGCCAGGCGAGCGCGTAGGCGATCGGCGTGCGCATGTCGGGGCTGCCGAGCTGTGCCAGGACCGAGCCGTCGACATAGGACACCATGCTGTGCACGACCGACTGCGGATGGACTAGGATGTCGATGCGCTCGGACGGCATCTCGAACAAGTGATGCGCCTCGATCAGTTCAAGACCCTTGTTCATCATCGTCGCGGAATCGACCGAGATCTTGGCGCCCATCGACCAATTCGGATGTGCGACGGCCTGTTCGGGCGTCACGCTCGCCATCTGCTCGCGCGTCAGTGTCCGGAACGGCCCGCCGGAGGCGGTCAACACAATCTTCTCGACCCGATCGCGGCGCTCGAAATCGAAAACCTGAAAGATCGCGCTGTGCTCCGAATCGACCGGCAGCAGTCGGGAACCGGCGCGGCGGACCTCCGCAGTCAGAAGCTCCCCGGCGCAGACCAGGCACTCCTTGTTGGCCAGCGCGACAATCGCGCCACGACGGATCGCGGCGAGCGTTGGCTCGAGGCCGGCGGCGCCGACGATCGCCGCCATCACCCAATCCGCCGGCTGGTTTGCCGCCTCGAGCACCGCCGCGCGCCCCGCCGCGGTTTCGATCCCCGTGCCGGCCAGCGCTCGGCGCAGTTCGGACAGCCGCGCATCATCGGCAATGACCGCGCGGCGCGGCCGCAGGCGGCGCGCCTGGCCGGCGAGCTTGTCGCAATTTCCACCGGCGACCAGCGCCTCGACCTCGAAACGCTCGCGGTTACGCATGATCAGGTCGACCGTATTGGCGCCGACCGAACCGGTCGAACCGAGAATGGACACTGTCCGTCGCCGACCGGCGGACACCGTGTCACGGCGAGCCGCGTTCACCGCCATGATAGCACCCCGGAGCCGGTCAACCATTGCCATAGCGCCAACACTGTAGCTGCGGCGAGCAAACCGTCGACGCGATCGAACAGCCCCCCGTGACCGGGTATCAGCGCGCTCGCGTCCTTGGCGCCGAAACGCCGTTTGACCCATGATTCACCGAGGTCACCGGCCTGGGCGGCAATGGCCAGCGCGGCGCCGGCCGCTGCCAGGAGAACCGCCTTCGGCCCCAGCGGGTCGACCAGCGCCGCGACGATTCCGACGATCCCCGCCGAGATGACGGCACCGATCAAACCGGCCCAAGTCTTGCTCGGGCTGACTCGAGGCGCCAGTCGCGGCCCACCGATGAGCCGTCCGGAGAAATAGGCGCCGATGTCGGTCGCCCACACGGTCACGAAAAGCCACGCGATAAGTTGACGGCCGGCCGCGTCGTCGTCGCGCAGCCAGATCAGCGCGACCGCCGGAATGCCGATGTAAATTGGCCCGATTGCGATCCACGACGGATTGGCGCGCCGCGAATGCCTGGCGAAAAGATACACGACGACCGTCCCCAATATCGCAAGCGCCAACGCATAGTCGACGCGCAGCGCCGTCGCCGACACCACTACCCCGAGCGCGAGCGCGGCCAGCATCCAGCCGGTCCTCCCAAAACGCCCTTCACCGCAAAGTCGCGTCCACTCCCAGGCGAGCACCATCGACGCGGCGGCGACGATCGCCGCAAAGATCTTCGGGCCCGCGAACAACGCCGCGACGGCGACCGGCGCCATTGCCAACGCCGAAAGTGCACGCACGCCCACCCCGCTCAACCGGCCGTCACGCACCGGCAGCGCCAAACCTTCGATCGCGACGCTGGAACTCGCGCACCGCCTCGGCGAGGTCGCGCTTGGAGAAGTCCGGCCACAGCGTGTCGATGAACACGAACTCGGCATAGGCGGATTGCCAGAGCAGGAAGTTGCTGACGCGCTGTTCGCCGCTGGTGCGAATGATCAGATCGGGATCCGGCAAGTCGGCGGTGTAAAGGTGGCGCGCGAACATCGTTTCGTCGACCTTTTCGGGATCGACACGGCCCTCGCGGGCTTGACGCGCCAGCGCGCGCGCTGCGCGCGCGATTTCGGCCCGCCCGCCGTAGTTGAGGGCAACGGTGAGATGGAGCGCGGTATTCTCTCGCGTCATCGATTCGGCGTTGCCGATCAATGCGACGATGTCGCGCGCCAGTCGCGTGCGATCGCCGATAACCCGTACGCGAACGCCCTTGGCGTGAAGCTCGGCAATCTCGCCGCGGAGATAGTGGCGCAGCAGGCCCATCAGATCGTCGATCTCGGACGCCGGCCGCTTCCAATTCTCCGACGAGAACCCAAATAAGGTCAAATAGCGTATCCCGAGCTCGCCGCATCCCTCGAGCGCTTGGCGCACGGCGTCGGCGCCGTGGCGATGGCCGGCGACTCGTGGAAGGCCGCGCGCCTTCGCCCATCGGCCGTTGCCATCCATGATGATGGCGACGTGGACCGGCGCCGGGGCCGCCGAAGCGACCCGCACGGGATCGCGGGCGTCAGACATGCATGACGTCTTTTTCTTTAACCGCCAGCGACTCGTCGACCTTCTTGATGAACTCGTCGGTCAGGTTCTGGATCTCGACGCCCCGCTTGCGATGTTCGTCCTGGGTAACCTTGCCGTCCTTTTCCATGTGCTTGAGAGCGTCCATTCCGTCGCGTCGGACATTGCGGACCGAGACGCGCGCCTGTTCGGCGTATTTGTGGGCGACCTTAATCAGCTCCTTGCGCCGTTCCTCGGTGAGCGCCGGCACCGGCACGCGGATGAGCTGGCCGTCGACCAAGGGATTCAAGCCCAGGTTAGCCTCGCGAATCGCCTTCTCGACCACCTTGACCAGCGACTTGTCCCAAACCTGCACGGTCAACAAGCGCGGTTCCGGCACGCTCACGGTGCCGACTTGCGACAACGGCATGTGGCCGCCATAGGCCTCGACTTGGATCGGCTCGAGCAGACTCGTCGAGGCGCGTCCGGTGCGCAACCCGGCGAACTCCTTTTTGAGGATGTCGATCGCGCCGGTCATGCGCCGGCGCAAATCATTGATGTCGGCTCCTGACATAGCGTTCATTCCTTGTCGCTTATGATCGTAAACTTGCCCTCGCCGCGAATCGCGCGGGCGAAGCTGCCCGGCGCGTGGATCGAAAAGACCAGGATCGGAATGTGATTCTCGCGCGCCAGCGAAATCGCCGATGCGTCCATCACCTGCAAGTCCCGCGACAGAACCTCGAGATAGGCGAGCCGGTCGAAGCGCTCGGCTTTCTTATCCTTGGTCGGATCGGCGCTGTAGACTCCGTCGACCTTGGTGCCTTTGAGCAGAGCGTCGCATCCCATCTCGGATGCGCGGAGCGCCGCGGCGGTATCGGTGGTGAAGAAGGGGTTACCGGTACCGGCGGCGAAAATGACCACTCGCCCCTTCTCCATGTGACGTTGCGCGCGGCGCCTGATATAGGGCTCGCAAACCGTCGACATCGGGATCGCCGAAAGCACGCGGGTATGCACCCCGACACGCTCGAGTTCATCCTGAAGCTTCAGCGCGTTTATTACCGTCGCCAGCATTCCCATGTAGTCGGCGCTGGCGCGCTCCATGCCCTGGGCGGCGCCCGACACGCCGCGGAAGATGTTCCCGCCGCCGATCACCAGGCACACCTGGACGCCGAGGTCGTGCGCCTCTTTGACGTCGCTGGCGATGCGTCGCACCGTGTCGGGGTCGATCCCATACTCCCGGGGACCCATCAACACTTCACCCGATACCTTCAGCAGGACGCGCCGGTAGCGCGGCTTGCGCATCTCCCCCTTTACCGTCGCCACCGCTTTGCCGCTCATGTCCATCCTCTAACGCCGCGACTCGGCCGAGGGCGTCAGCGGCTTAACGATTCGCGCGCCATGATACACGAATCCGGACAGCCCGCCGCGCCCCTCGCCGCGGCCGACCTCAGCGGCCGAGCTGAGCGGCGACTTCGGCGGCGAAATCGCTTTCCTTGCGCTCGATGCCCTCGCCCAGAGCGAACCGTCGAAACCCCGCCAGCTTGACCGGGACGCCGATCTCCTTGGCGGCTTTATCGACGACCTGGGCGACACTGGATTCACCATCGACGACGAATATTTGTTCCAGCAACACGACATCCTCGAAGTATTTCCGCAAGCGGCCTTCCAGCATTTTCTCGATGACATGCGCCGGACGGCCCGAGGCGGCCGCCTGCTCGCGAAGTACGCCTTTTTCGCGCTCCAGGGCCGCCGGATGGACGTCGCCGACCGACAAGGCCTGCGGGTTCGCGGCCGCGACATGCATGGCAAGCTGCTTGCCGAGCGCATGCAGCTTCTCGGCATCGCCGGACGATTGGAGCGCCACCAGCACGCCGATCTTGCCAAGCCCGGGCGCCGCAGCGCTGTGGACATAGCTGGCGACGATCCCTGCATCGACCTCGAGCCTTGCGACGCGGCGAAGATTCATATTCTCGCCGATCGTCGCGACGAGATTAGCGAGCTTATCGGCCACCGTCCCGCCGCCCGGGAAGGCGGCCGATTTGAGCGCCTCGAGGTCGTCATCGCCCTTGACGGCGATCTCGGCGATGCGGCGGACAAAGTCCTGGAACGATTCATTGCGGGCGACGAAGTCGGTCTCCGAATTGACCTCGACCATCGCGCCGGCCGTGCCTTGGGCGATGACGCCGATCAATCCCTCGGCGGCGACACGGCCCGCCTTCTTGGCCGCGGCGGCAAGACCCTTCTTGCGCAACCAGTCGACCGCCTGTTCGAGATCGCCTTGCGTCTCGGTCAGCGCCTTTTTGCAATCCATCATGCCTGCGCCCGTCTTGTCGCGCAGTTCCTTCACCAGACCGGCCGTTATTTCGGCCATGACGTCACCTCATCCTTTGAAGCTGCTGCAATGGGCCGGCAGCGCGGCGCCAAAAAACCGAGAAGGACGTCGCGTCGCAAAGCGACGCGATCGACAAAGGCAGGCCTAGGCGTCGCCGGCCGGCTTCTCCTTCCTGCGCCGCGCGCCAGCGCCGGGCTTACGAGGCGGACGCTTTGCCGGCTTGGCCTCGCCCTCGCTTTCCTCCGCGCCCTCGCTCGCTGCCGCACCGGCACGAGCCAACTCCTCCGCCGCGCCTGCCTGGTCCGCCGTCGTCTCGCCGCTCTCGGGCGCTGTCTGGGCCGCGGCGAGCTCGGGCACGGCTTCGGGGACGACCGCGTCGCGCGCCCCGACATCGACGCCCGATGCTTGCAATTCGGCCTGCAGACCCTCGATGACCGCACCGGCGATCAGGTCGCAATAAGTCTGGATGGCGCGCAATGCGTCGTCATTGCCGGGAATCGGATAGCGTATGCCCGTCGGATCGCTGTTGCTGTCGACCACCGCCACCACCGGAACGCCGAGCCGTCGCGCCTCGAGCACGGCGATCGATTCCTTGTTGGTATCGATGACGAACAGCATGTCCGGCAGGCCTCCCATTTCTTTGATGCCGCCGAGCGCGCGCTCCAGTTTGTCGCGCTCGCGCGTCAGGTTGAGCAACTCCTTCTTGGTGAAGCCCGAGCTTTCCGCGCCGAGCTCCTCATCGAGCTCACGCAGCCGCCGGATCGAGTGGGAGATTGTCTTCCAATTCGTCAGCATCCCGCCGAGCCAGCGATGGTTGACGAAATACTGGCCGCAGCGCTTCGCCGCGTCGGCGATCGGCTCCTGCGCCTGGCGCTTGGTGCCGACGAACAAGACGCGGCCATTGTTCGTCGCGACGTCGCGCACCGCCTCCATTGCTTGATAGAGCATCGGCACGGTCTGCTGCAGGTCGATAACATGGATACCGTTGCGGACCCCGAAGATGAACGGCGCCATCTTGGGGTTCCAGCGCCGCGTCTGGTGACCGAAATGGACGCCAGCCTCAAGCAATTGACGCATCGAAAAAGTCGGTAACGCCATCTTGGCGCGATTCCTTTCTCCGGTTGAGCCGCCGCGGCACTGCGCCCGGATTTCTCCGGACACCGGAACGACGCCGACCCAGTGGGTGGCCGCTCGAAGATTCGAGCGCGGGCAGCCTATGACGCTGCCGGCCGCGATTGCCGCGTGAGGGTTAGGGGCCGAACCATTCGACCCGGGCCGCGTAGATACAAGTCCGATACCGCCGTGGCAAGCAAATTCCGTTGCTTAGAGTCGCAATTAGAAACGCTCAATAACCATCTGATACATAACAGAAAAATATTCCATAAAAATCTGCGTCAGGGCGGCACTCAGACGAAGGCAATGGTGGCGTCGCTGTCGACGGCCAGGGTTACGGAGGTCACGGTGAAGACGCGGAAGGTCTCTCCTTCGACCGTCACGTTGGCGCCCTCCGTCCAGCCGTCGGCCGTGGCTAGGTTTACTTGATCGCTCTCACCCGCGCCGACGCTAATCACCGCCACGTTGTCCAACGTCGTGCCGCCCGCATCGATGTTCTGTGCGGCGAATGCCAGCACATCGGCCAGGCGTATGTCGAGCGTGTTGGCCTGCCCGTTGGTCAGGTCGAACAGCTCGACGCCACGGATCTGGCCACGCACCGCCGAGAGGTCGATCATGCCCGCTTGCAGAAAGAACAGCTCGTCGAAGCCGGTTCCGCCATCGATGCGGCGGAATGCCAAATCGGCGACGGTGAATTCGTCATCACCCTGGCCGCCGATCAGCACGTCCATCCCGCCGTCTCCCGTCAGCGCGTCGTCGCCGCGGCCGCCGATTAGAACATCGACCTGCGCCGCGCCCTTGGTCGCGACGAGCGTGTCGTCGCCATCGCCGCCCAACATGTCGACCGCGCCGGTGAAATCGCGGCCGAATATCAAGAAGCTGGACCCCGAGTAGGTTCCGCCGGGACCAGCGATATCCTCGGCGCCGAGGATCACGCCGTCGAATCCGTCGCCGTCGATGTCGCCTGCACCGGACACCGAACTGCCGATCCTGTCGTAGGCGGCACCACCGTCCAGACGGATCCCGGTGGCGGGGCCGAGGGACGCCAACGGCATGGCCGAGCCGAAACCGCCGGCACGTCCGAACACGAGGTAGGCTGAACCTGACGAGACGCCATTGTAATCCGTTGCGATGGCGCCAACGATCAGATCGTCGAAGCCGTCGCCATTGACGTCGCCGGCGCCTGCGACCGAGAAGCCGGCGAAATCATAATTGGCCGCGCCGTCGAGCCGAAATCCGTTCGTGCCGTCGAGCGACGACAAGGCCAAGACCGAACCAAATCCCGACGTTCGCCCGAACACCACGTAGGCGGACCCGGCGTATACTCCCGCCGACCCGGCGACGCGCGCGCCGACGACGATGTCGGCGATTCCGTCGCCATTGATATCTCCCACGCTCGACACCGACCCGCCGGAAGAGTCGTAAAGCGCGACGCCGTCGATGCGGAACCCGTTCGTGCCATCGAGTGCCGAGAGCGAAAGGCCCGATGCAAACCCCGATGCGCGCCCAAAGACGACATAAGTCGATCCCGACCGTTCGCCGTTGGGGTCAGCGTAGTCGGCTCCGACGACGATGTCGGCGAAGCCGTCGCCATTGATATCCCCCGCGGTGGACACAGAGATTCCGGTCCTATCGTTTGGATTGACGCCGATCAGTTTGAATCCATTGGCGCCATCGAGCGCCGACAGTGACACGGACGAGCTTCCACCGGTGCGCCCGAAGACGATGTAAGCGGCGCCGGCATCGAATCCAAACTCCTGCATGCTGCGTTCGGCGCCAATCGCGCCGATAATCAGGTCGGCCAAGCCGTCGCCGTTGAAATCGCCAGCGGTCGCGACACAGTTATCGGCATAGCCCTGATCGAATATTTGCTCGCCGTCGATCCGGAAGCCGTTCACGCCGTCGATGGCGGATAGCGAGAACGCCGCGCCAAATCCGGATGCTGTCCCGAAAACGACGTAGCTCGCACCCGACCTGTCTCCGTTTACATCCGCACCCGGCGCACCAACGATGAAATCACCGAGCCCGTCGCCATTGACATCGCCGGCGGCGGCGACGGACGTGCCGGCGCGGTCGCCTTGCGTCGCGCCGTTGAAACGAGAACCAATCGTTCCCTCGAGCGTGGACAGCGGTATAACGGCGCCAAATCCCGAGGCGCGGCCAAAAATCACATTGGCGGTGCCGGCATTGTCGTAAGCTCCTTCCCCGGTTCGGTCGGCGCCCGGCGCGCCGACAATCAAATCCTCGAACCCGTCGCCGTTTATGTCGCCTGCACCCGACACAGAACGCCCCGAAAGGTCGTACTCAAACACGCCGTCGATCCGGAAGCCGTCATGCGCGTCGAGCGCACCAAGATCGCCCAATGGGTCGCCGGTGACCGTCACCGTCACCGCCGCGCTCGCCGTCGCGCCAACGGCATCGCTGACCGTGTAGGTGAACGTATCGCTGGCGGTCTCGCCGGCGCGTAGGAAGTCGAATGCCGTCCCAGGATCGTAGACCACCTGGTTCATGACGATGCTAAGACTTGCTCCGCCGGCGCTCGTCGCCGCGCCGACGTTCACTGTCAGGACGTCTCCGGGATCGCTGTCGTTGGTCAGAACGTCGATTGCAATCGTGGCGTTCTCGCCTGTCGACACGCTGTCCGCCATCGCCACCGGTGGCGCGTTCACGCCTGTCACGCCCACACCCCGCTGTACGAGAACCCGCGCCGTCCCGGAAACGAATATGTCGAACGTCACGCCGCCGCGCGTTTGGCTGCCCGCCGCCTGAAAGCCGTCGGCGACGTCGAAGGCGACGGTATCGTTTGCCTGTCCATGCACGAGGAGCGTATCGGTCGCCTCCGACAAGGCGGCGACGTCCGCCGCGCCGACCATCAGCGTCGTTCCGCCCGATGCGCCCGCCAGCTCCATCCGTTCGATCGATTGCAGCCGCGGCACGAGCGCCGTTAGATCTATGGATCCGCCGGTGAGAAGACGCAAAAGGTCGCTGCCCGTGCCGCCGTCGACGCGCGTAAAGCCGAGATCGGCCACGGTTAGCGTGTCATTACCCTGCTCGCCGAGGAGCGTGTCCGCCCCGCCTCTTCCCTCGAGGAGATCGCTGCCCGCTCTCCCGGCCAACGTGTTTGCCCCGCGATTGCCGCGAATCACATTGCTGCCCGCGTTGCCCGTGCCATCGAGATCGGCGACGCCGCCCAGCGTCAATCGCTCGACGTTGTCCGCCAAGGTGAAGTTGACGGTGGCGACGACATGATCGCGTCCGCCACCGGCGGTTTCGACGACCATGTCGCCCACATTGTCCACTTGGTACTGATCGCGTCCCGCCCCGCCGATCAACATGTCGGCGCCCGGGCCGCCGAGTAGCCGATCGTCGCCCGCGCCGCCTTCCAGCCGGTCGTTGCCGTCCATTCCAGACAGGACGTTGGGAGCGGCATTGCCGATTATGACGTTGTCCAAGGCGTTGCCTTTGGCGTTGGCGCGCGCCACTCCCAGCAATGTCAAATCCTCGACATTGTCGGGTAGACGAAAACTCTGCGTGCTCTCGACGCGGTCGCGACCCTCGCCGGCATTCTCGATGGCCTGGTCGTTGTCCTGGTCGGCGCGAAATACGTCGTCGCCCGGCCCGCCGATCAGCGTATCCGCGCCCGCCCCGCCGTCGAGTAGATCGTCGCCCGCTAGGCCAGTCAGGGTGTCTTTGTCATCGAGTCCGGACAGCGTGTCGTTATTCGCGGTTCCGCTCAGCCGGTCGCGGCCCGCTGTACCGGTCAAAATCGCCATGGAAGACCCCCGAAACGAAATGCCCGCATGGCATTGATTGCCGCAGGCAAGACAATAATCTGAGTTTACGACAAGTCTTCACGAAGTTAGGAGATTTCGTGCGCAGACTAACGTTAACATTCGTGTTACTAATATGCTTACGAATATTAGATGTTCAACAAGTAACCAGTCCCTAGTTTCCGAGACTCAAATCTCCTGTACGTCGATGATGCCAGGGACGGAATGCAAGGCTTGCCGCGTCGCGGCGCTGATCGCGTACGCGCCGGGGAGGGCCACCTCCACGGTCCGCTCCCCGCCAAGATCGAGCACCACGGCGACCCGTCCGCGTCCGCGGCGCTCGCGTTCGATCAACTTCTTCAGCTCGATGATCGCCCCGCCATCGTTGAGCGCCACTTTGAGACCGGCGGCGGCGCTTGCTGCCGCCTCGTCCAACGGCTGAATCGACTGGGCCAATAGCTTCACGCTATCCTCTTCGAGGCGAGCGTCCGTCGAAACCAAGAGCGGCTTGCCGGACGCAAGCGCTTCGCGTGAGGCCGACAGGACCTCGGAGAATACCGTCAGTTCGAATGCGCCGCCGGCGTCCGACATCTGAACGAACGCGAAGCGGTTGCCGCGCGCCGAAGTCCGTTCCTGCTTGCCGATCACCGTGCCGGCGAGTTTGACCCGCGCGGCGCCACCGGCGGACAGGCGCGCCGCCAGCTCGCTCGAGCGCAACACGCCGAGGCGCGCCAGCCCCTTGGCGTAGGCGTCGAGCGGATGGGCCGACAAATAGAAACCGATCGCCTCGAACTCGTTGCCGAGCCGCTCGTGCAGCGGCCAATCCGCCGTCTGCGGCATCTTCGGCGCCTGGGCCGGCGCGCTCGCCGCGCCAAATAGATTGGTCTGGTTGCTGGACCGCTCCTCGGCCGCCGATTGCGCGATCTTCAGCAGCGTATCGACGGCGGCGAAGGCGCGCGCGCGATTGGACTCAAGCGAATCGCAAGCGCCCGCCTTGATCAGGCCTTCGAGTTGACGCTTGTTGACATGTTTGGCGTCCAACCGCATGGCGAAATCGAAAAGATCCTTGAATGGTCCGCCGCGCTCGCGCGCCGCCGTCAACTCGACCATCGCCGCGTGGCCGACATTGCGGATCGCAGCCAAGGCGTAGCGGACCGCCCCGACGCCCCCGCCGTCAGCGAATTCGACGGTGAAGCCCGCGCTCGAGCGATTGACGTCGGGGGGCAGCAGCTTGATGGCGAGTCGATCGAGCTCCTGTCGAAACAGGTTGAGCTTGTCGGTGTTCCCCATATCGAACGTCATTGAGGCGGCGAAGAACTCGACCGGGTAGTTCGCCTTGAGATACGCCGTCTGATAAGCGATCAGCCCATATGCCGCGGCATGGCTCTTGTTGAACCCGTACCCGGCGAACTTCGCCACCTGATCGAAGATGTGCGAGGCTCGCGCTTCCGGGACACCGCGCGCCATCGCCCCTTCGACGAACGTCTTGCGTTGAGCGTCCATCTCCGACTTGATCTTCTTACCCATCGCGCGGCGCAGCAGATCGGCGCTACCCAACGTGTAGCCGGACAGCACCTGGGCGATTTGCATGACCTGCTCCTGATAGATCATCACGCCGTAGGTCTCCTTGAGGATGCCTTCCAGCGAGGGGTGCAGGTAATCGGGCGTTTCGTGTCCGTGCTTGCAAGCGGTGTATTTCGGGATGTTCTCCATCGGCCCGGGGCGATAGAGCGCCACCAACGCGACGATGTCCTCGAACCGGTCGGGCCGCATGCGGCGCATGGCGTCGCGCATGCCCGAGCTTTCAATTTGGAACACCCCCATCGCCTCGCCGCGGGCCAGCATCTCGTAGGTCTTGGCGTCGTCGAGCGGCAGGTTCGACAGATCGATCGCCACGCCGCGCGCGGCCAGTAGCTCGACCGCACGCTGGAGCACCGACAATGTCTTGAGGCCGAGGAAATCGAACTTCACCAGCCCGGCGGCCTCGACGTATTTCATGCTGAACTGGGTCGCCGGCAGCGAGGAGCGCGGGTCGCGATAGAGCGGCACCAACTCCTCCAAGGGCCGATCGCCGATGACCACGCCCGCGGCGTGCGTCGAGGCGTGGCGATACAGCCCCTCGAGCTTGAGCGCGATGTCGATCAGCCGCGCCACCTGCTCGTCGGTGCGACGCATCTCCTGCAAGAGCGGTTCGCCGTCGATCGCCTGCTGCAGCGTCACGGGATTCGCCGGGTTATAGGGCACCAGTTTGCAGATACGATCGACCTGCCCGTAGGGCAGGCCCAGAACGCGACCGACGTCGCGCAACACGGCGCGCGCCTGGAGCTTGCCGAAGGTGATGATCTGGGCGACGCGGTCGTGGCCGTACTCGTCCTGGACGTAGCGGATCACCTCGTCGCGCCGCTCCTGGCAAAAATCGACATCGAAATCCGGCATCGACACGCGTTCGAGGGTCAAGAACCGCTCGAACAGGAGGCCGAAACGCAGCGGATCGAGGTCGGTGATGGTGAGCGACCATGCGACGACCGAGCCGACGCCGGAGCCGCGGCCCGGACCGACCGGGATTCCGCGCTGCTTGGCCCAGCGGATGAAGTCGGCGACGATCAGAAAATATCCGGCGAATCCCGCCTTGACGATGACGTCGAGTTCATAGGCCAAACGTTCCCGGTAGCGCCTCGAGGCGTCCTCGCGCTCCGCCGGGCCCATGTCCGGACGCAATACTCGCTCGGCGAGGCGATCGTCCAGCCCATTTGCCGCCAGCTCGCGCAATACCTCCTCCGCGCCACGTCCTTCGATCGAGGGTGGGGTCGGCAGGATGGGCTGCCGAGCCCGTAGGATAAAGGCGCAACGGCGCGCAATGACCAGCGTGTTGTCCGCCGCCTCCGGAAGGTCGGCGAATAGCTCGCGCATTTCGCTCGCCGACTTGAATCGATGCTCGGGCGTGAGCCTTCGGCGATCGGCCTCGGCGACGTGGCGGCCATCGGCGATGCATAACAGCGCGTCATGCGCCTCGTACATGGCGGCGTCGGTGAAATAAACCGCGTTGGTTGCCACCAGCGGCAGACCGAGCTTGTCGGCAAGATCGAGCAACCCCGCCTCGATGCGCGCCTCCGAATCAAGGCCGTGGCGCTGCAATTCGACATATAGGCGGCCGGGAAACGCGCTGGCGAGCCGCGCCAGCATCGCCTCGGCGGCGGCGGCCTGGCCGTCGTGCAGCAGCCGGCCCACTGCGCCGCCCAGACCGCCGGTGAGCGCGATCAATCCCTCGGCGTAGCGCTCGACGAGCGCGAGCGGCGCCTGCGGCGCTTCGCCGACATCGGTTTCGAGATACGCCTTGCTGCTGAGCTTGGCGAGATTGCGGTAGCCCGCCTCATTTTGCGCCAGCAACACGAGTTCGTCGGGTGCTGCCGCGCGGCCGCCGCGCATCGCCTCGCCCTCGCGCCGTACGGCAAGCTGGCAGCCAATGATCGGCTGCACTCCGGCCTCGGCGGCAGCCAGCGAGAACTCGAGCGCGCCGAACAGGTTTCCGGTATCGGCGATGGCGACCGCCGGAAAGCGCTCGCGCCGGCAGAGGTCGACGAGTTGTTTGATCTTTACCGCCCCCTCGGACAGCGAGTAGGCGGAATGGACGCGGAGATGGACGAAATTTGAATGGGGCATGGCGCGCGACCGACTCTCGCGGCAGCTCGCCCGAGTCGTCAAGCCAAGAGCGCGACTGCGGGCCGCAGCCTCGCCGCGCTGCTGCGCGCGGCGCCGGGATTGGTTGCCTGCGGGCTCTGCGCGGCCGCGGCCCTATCCCGGAACCAGGATGCCATCCATGAGCGCGACGACGCGGTCCAGCCGCTTGGCAAGTTCGGGATTGTGGGTGGCGACCAGCGCGGCGAGCCCTGTGGTGCGCGCCAGTTTGAGCAGCTCGTCGAACACCGCATCGGCGGTGTGCGGGTCGAGATTACCGGTCGGCTCGTCGGCAAGAAGCACCTGTGGATCGTTGGCAATGGCACGCACGATCGCGACGCGCTGCTGCTCGCCGCCCGATAGGCGCGCCGGCCGATGCGTCTCGCGCGCGGCAAGGCCGACCAGCGCGAGCAGTTTGCGCGCTTTGGCGGCCGCCGTCGTCCGCTCCACGCCGGCGATGAGCTGAGGCATCATGACGTTCTCGACCGCCGAGAACTCCGGCAGCAGGTGGTGAAACTGATAGACGAACCCGAGATAACGTCGGCGCATCATCGTCCGATCGTGGTCGGACATGTCGGAACATGGCGCCCCGCCAAGGCGAACCTCGCCGGCGTCGGGGCGCTCC
Source organism: Alphaproteobacteria bacterium (assembly GCA_035457725.1). GTDB lineage: Bacteria > Pseudomonadota > Alphaproteobacteria > CACIAM-22H2 > CACIAM-22H2 > DATFES01. The sequence goes on from DATIBC010000090.1 coordinate 38,808, forward strand.
AATAAACCGGCGACGTGGAGCAGCGTCGACTTGCCGGCGCCCGACGGCCCGACGAGTGCGACGCATTCGCCTGGCCGCAACAACAGCGAAGCGCCGCGCAGCACCTCGAGCGGTGCTCCGGCCTGCGGAAACCGCCGTTCGAGATGGACCAGCTCGAGAGCGGGCGCGCTATTCATAGCGCAGCGCCTCGACAGGATCGAGCCGCGCCGCGCGCCACGATGGATAGATCGTCGCGAGGAAGGATAGGCCGAGCGCCATCAGCACGACCGCGACGACCTCCATCGGATCGACCTTGGCCGGCAGGCGCGACAGGAAATAAATCTCGGGCGAGAACAGCGGCGTTCCGGTGAGGCTCTGCAGCCACTGGCGGATTGTCTCGATATTGGCGGTGAATAATATTCCGAGCACGAAGCCGGCGAAGGTGCCGATGACTCCCACGCTGGCCCCGGAGAGGAAGAAGATGCGCATGACCGCGCCGCGCGTGGCGCCCATCGTGCGCAAAATTGCGATATCGCGCGCCTTGTCCTTCACCAGCATGATCAGGCTGGAGATTATGTTGAACGCCGCCACCAGGATGATCAGCGTCAAGATCAGGAACATCACGTTACGCTCGACCTGGATCGCATTGAAGAAGCTGGAGTTCGCCTGCTGCCAGTCGAAGAGACGCACGCTGGCGCCAAGCGCACGCGAGATCTGCCAGCGCACGTCGCGCACTTGGTCGGGGTGTTCAAGCATCACCTCGACGCCCGAAACGCCGTTGCCGAGGCGGAAGAAGACCTGTGCGGCTTCCAACGGCAGGAAGATGAAGCTCGAATCGTATTCGAACATCCCGACTTCGAAGATCGCGACGACGCGGTAGGCGCGGGTGCGAGGCGTCGTGCCGAACGCGGTTACGTTGCCTTGCGGCGAGATGAGCGTGATGTTGTCGCCGAGCGACAGCCCGAACTTGTTGGCCATTCGCGCGCCAATCATCGCCACGTCCTCGCCCTTGAAATCGGCCACCTCGCCGGCGCGGATGTTGCTCGCCAGCAGCGGCCTTGCCCCGAGATCGGCGGCTCGCACGCCACGCACCAACGCTCCGGCCGAAACGCCGTTAGCCGTCGCCAGTACCTGCCCTTCGACCAGCGGCGAGGCGCTTCGTACGCCCGCGACGTTGCGGATTGCGGCGGCGACTTGATCGTATTCGGCCAGTGGCTTGCCTTGCCCGTAAACGGTCAAATGTCCGTTGAGGCCGAGGATACGGCCCAGCAGTTCCTCGCGAAATCCGTTCATCACCGCCATGACGATGATGAGAGTCGCCACGCCGAGCGCGATGCCGAGCAGCGAGAACCCGGCGATCACCGAGATGAAGCCCTCCTGTCGCCGGGCGCGCAGATAGCGCCCCGCCATCATGCGTTCGAACGCGTCGAAGGCCATCGGGCGCTACGGGGCGGGCGCGGCGAGCCGGTCGAGCGCCGCGTCGATCGACAGCTCCTCGCGCTCGCCCGAACGGCGACGCTTCAGTTCCACCTTGCCCGCCTTGAGGCCACGCGGGCCGACGACGAGCTGCCATGGAAGTCCAATAAGATCCATGGTGGCGAACTTCGCGCCCGCGCTTTCGCCGCGATCGTCGTAAAGCACCTGCTTTCCGGCGAAGCGGAGCCGGTTGTAGATATCGCTCGACACCGCGTCGCACCGCGCATCGCCGGCGCGCAGATTGACTAGACCGACGTCGAAGGGCGCCACGCTGTCGGGCCAGATGATGCCGTTTTCGTCGTGGCTCGCTTCGATGATGGCACCCACCAGGCGCGATACGCCGATGCCGTACGAGCCCATCTCGGGCGTGATCGACTCGCCGTTCGGTCCGGCGACGAGCGCGTTCATCGGCTTGGAGTACTTGGTTCCGAAATAAAAGATGTGGCCGACCTCGATGCCGCGCGCCTTGCGCAGTCGTTCCGGAGGTACCGGGCAGCGATCCGGGTCGTGCTTTTCGACCGTCGCGGCGTATTTTGACAGCCATTGCTGCACCAACGGCTCGAGATCCTGCTCGAAATCGACATCGAGCCGCGCCATGTCGGCATCGAACCAAGCGACATCGCAATAAACCTCGCTCTCGCCGGTGTCGGCGAGAATGATGAACTCATGGCTGAGATCGCCGCCGATCGGCCCGGTATCGGCGCGCATCGGAATCGCCTTGAGGCCCATTCGCGCAAAGGTGCGCAGATAGGCGACGAACATCTTGTTGTACGAGTGCTTGGCCCCTTTGGCGTCGACGTCGAACGAGTAATTATCCTTCATCAGAAACTCGCGTCCGCGCATGACGCCGAATCGCGGCCGCACTTCGTCGCGAAATTTCCACTGGATGTGATAGAGGTTCTTCGGCAAGTCGCGGTAGCTCTTTACGTACGCGCGAACAATGTCGGTGATCAACTCTTCGTTGGTCGGTCCATAGAGCAGCTCGCGATCGTGCCGGTCGACAATGCGCAGCATCTCCTTGCCATACACTTCATAGCGCCCGGACTCGCGCCACAGCTCGGCCGGCTGAACGGTCGGCATCAGCAGTTCCTGCGCTCCGCTGCGGTCCTGCTCCTCGCGGACGATCTGCTCGACCTTCTTCAGCACGCGAAAACCGAGCGGCAGCCACGAATAGATTCCGGCGCTCGACTGCCGAATCATGCCGGCGCGCAGCATCAAGCGGTGCGAGACGATCTGGGCCTCGCTCGGAGTTTCCTTGAGCGTCGGCATGAAAAAGACCGAGAGACGCATACGTCGATCCGAACCGGTTGTGGCGGCCAGACTGGCGGCCGCCGACTTTAGGCAATGCGCCGATGCGATGCAAAAGCCGGGCGTCGGCCGGCCCTCTTCTAGCGCAACGATCCGGAATCTTGTAGTGTTTTGGCGGCTGGCACGCAAAATCTGGTAGGTAGCGGCCTTCAGGGAGTTTTCGGCTTGCCGCCAGGAGAATAGTTGCCGCACCAAGCGGCAGAAACAGGGGGCACTGTGCTCGATCGATTCTTTCAACTGTCGGAGCATCGTACCGACGTACGCACCGAGGTTTTGGCCGGCCTCACCACCTTCCTGACGATGGCTTACATCGTCTTCGTCAATCCCTCGATCCTCGCCGCGGCCGGCATGGACCAAGGTTCGGTCTTCGTCGCCACCTGCCTGGCCGCAGCCCTCAGCACGTTCATCATGGGGTTGTACGCCAATTACCCGATCGCCTTGGCGCCGGGCATGGGGCTCAACGCTTACTTCGCCTTCGCGCTGGTCAAGGGCATGGGATTGACCTGGCAAACGGCGCTTGGCGCGGTGTTCATTTCCGGACTGCTCGCCCTGTTGTTGAGCGTATCCCCGGTGCGCGAATGGCTGTTCAACGCCATTCCCAAGACCCTGAAGATGGCGATCTCCGCCGGAATCGGGCTGTTTCTCGGCATCATCGCGTTGCAGAACGCCGGCATTATCGCCGATCATCCGGTGACGCTGGTGACGCTGGGCAACGTCAAGACGTGGCAGGTGGCGCTATGCGCCGCTGGCTTCGTGCTCATGGTCGCGCTCGACGCGCGCGGCGTTCCGGGGGCGATCATCATCGGCATACTCGCCACAACCCTGCTCGGCGTCGCGCTTGGGATCACGCCGTTCCGTGGCGTCGCTTCGCTGCCGCCGAGCCTCGCCCCGACGCTGTTCCAACTCGATCTCCTGGGCGCGCTCGAGGTCGGGTTGGTGACCATCATCATCGTGCTGCTGTTCGTCGACCTGTTCGACACCGCCGGAACTCTGGTCGGCGTCGCGCACCGCGCGGGGCTTTTGGCGCCGGATGGAACGCTGCCACGACTGCGCCGCGCGCTGATCGCCGACAGCTCGGCGACGATGATCGGCTCATTGCTCGGCACTTCCAACACGACGAGCTACATCGAAAGCGCGGCCGGGGTGAAGGCCGGCGGCCGGACAGGCCTTACCGCGGCGGTGGTGGGCGGCTTGTTCCTGCTCGCTCTCTTCTTTTCGCCACTCGCCGCCACGGTCCCGAGCTACGCCACCGCGCCGGCGCTGCTTTATGTCGCCTGCCTGATGGCCCGCGGCATGACCGAAGTCGACTGGGAAGATGCGACGGAATACGCGCCCGCCGTGGTCACCGCGGTCGCCATGCCCCTGACCTACTCGATCGCCCATGGAATCGCGTTCGGCTTCATCACCTACGCCGGCTGCAAGCTCCTCAGCGGCCGGCCTCACGAGGCCAGCATGGCGGTCTACGCGCTGGCGGCGATGTTCCTGCTCAAATTCGCTTTCACCTGACCGAGCGGCGTTCCGACATCGGCGTGAACCGCGCGAAAACCCGCGCAAATCGGCCAAAAATTCGTGACTTCGGGCTGCCGCCTGGGTATAGTCCGACCGCTTGAGGCGCGTATAAAAAATAGCGCGCGGCCCAAGTTTAGGGAGATCAAAGGCCTGGCGAGGGTTGTTCCTCGGCCAGGCCAGTTTTTTGCCGTAAACTTCCGAAATTGACCGGGTTTTGTCGTTGAAGCGCGCCGCCGGGCACAGCATATCCGTTGTTTCACGGCGATTTTCTCGTTTTGATTGTTACGTTGATGATGAACGCATCTTCGGATAGTACTACCAGCGCATGTGGGAAGTCTTGTTGTTCTTGTGGACCGTCGGCGCGGGTCTCGCCGTGATGTCGATCGCGGTCTACCGCCGAGAGTTGGGACGGCTCCCTTTTAGAGTGCGATTCGCAGAGTTGGAATCGTCGAGTGTACCCCTCGTCCTTCGACAAGCTCAGGACGAGGATAATAAAAGAAGCCCTCGTGGTGAGCTTGTCGAACCACGAGGGCGCGGAGGACGATCAAAGCCGAGTGGATCACAGCCTAATGCGCCGACGCCGCGCACGGTCGTCATCGTCTCGGTCAAGGGCGCCGGCCCCGAATTGCCGCGGCTGTTCGACGCCCTGATGCGGCAGACGTACGCCCCTTTCCGCCTCTGCTTCGTGGTTGAAACCGAGACGGACGAGGCACATGGACCCCTCCTGCGCGCGCATTCGCAAGAGCCGGACCGTATCCAGCTGATCGTCGCCGGGTTAGCGATGCGCGGTGGGCAAAAAGCGCACAATCTCCTTGCGGCGCTCGACCGGCTTGCGCTTGACGATGAGATCGTCGTCTTCGCCGACGTCGATATCGTACCTGAACCAAGCTGGCTGGAGCGCCTCGTCCAGCCGCTCGTCAGCGGCCACGCGGCGGCTGTGAGCGGTTACCGCTGGCTTGTCCCAGACGACCAGCGGCTCGCCTCGGCCTTTGCTTCGGCGCTTAATAGCTCGATCGCGACGCTGCCGCGCCTGGCGCGCTGGAACATCGCTTGGGGCGGCTCGACGGCCGTTCGAAGGCAAACCATCGCCGACATCGATCTGCGAGCCTGGTGGCGGGGGGCGATAAGCACGGACGTGCAGTTCACGCGGGCCATCTGGGCCAAGCCAGGGCGCATTGTTGCGCCGCGCGATCTCCTGGTCCGCTCGCCGGTGGCCTATGACTGGCCGATGATGTTCAACTTCGCCCGTCGCCAATACATGCAAATCCGGCTGCACGCGCCGCGCCATTGGCTGGGAGCGTTCGCCGTCGTGGCCGGACTATTTGCCGGCTGGCCGCTGGCGCTTTTTGGCGTCGCGCAAGGGTCCTGGCCTGCGGTGGCCGCTCTCGTCTCGGTCATTGTTTGCGACCAAGCGCGGGCGCTTATTCGCCGTGACATTGTCCGCCACTTATGGGGCGAAAGGGGACTGGCCGAGCTTCGTCTGCCGCTGCTGCTCGATCGTTTCGCAACGCCCCTATGCCTCGGCCTGCACGCCGCAATCATCGCCTCGGCCGCGGTTGGACGCGAAATCCGATGGGCTGGCGTTCGTTACCGCTTCGATGGTCCAAGAGACGTCGTCGTCCTCGAGCGCGATCAATAGGCGAATTTCGCCGCTCGCATCCAGGGCGGTGCCTGGGCGGCGATGCGCGCATAGACCGGGCAGTCGGCGCGGTGCGCGCCCGGCAGGTAGCCGATACTCATCAGGAATTCGCCGACGATCTCGCCGCCGGTGAACACGAACGTCTGCCTGAACAGCTTGACCCAATCGCCTTTGGCCTGCGGATGATGCGTTTCGAGCCATCGGGCGAACGAACCGTGGGCATCGGCCAAGGCGCGCAGGCGTCGCGCGTTCTCGATCGCGGCGCGAATTTTGAGCCGATTGCGGATGATCCCCGCATCGGCGAGAAGTCGCGCCTCGTCGCGCGCCGTGAACCGCGCCACCCGAAGTATATCGAAGCCGCGATACGCCTTGAGGAAGGCCTCGCGCTTCCTGAGAATCGTCAGCCACGACAAACCGGCCTGGTTGATCTCGAGCACCAGGCGCTCGAACAGCGCATTGTCGTCGGCGAGCGGGAAACCGTACTCGTGATCGTGATAAGGGCCGTGGAACGGATGGCCCGGCGCGGCGTCGCAATAGGCCGACATACTGGCCCTCCCCTAGCGCGCCAGATCGCGGAACGAAATGAAGTCCGAGACGATGATCCAGTAGGCAATCGCCCAAAGCACGGCGGCGATCGCGGTGGTGACTAGCGCCTTCATGCCGATGCGTGGATTGATCGGCGCGCTTGGCGCGTGGCCTTTCTCGGGCACGTCGGGCGTGCGCACGCCGAACGGCAGAACGGTGAAGAAGACGCCCCACCAAATGAGGACGAACAGGGTGATTCCGGAGGCGATATTCATGAACCTAGGGCCCGCCGAGGCGGTGATCATGCCTGCTCGAGTTCGATCAGCGTGCCGCAAAAATCCTTCGGATGCAGGAAAAGGACCGGCTTGTCGTGAGCGCCGATCTTCGGTTCACCGTCGCCGAGCACGCGCGCTCCTTGCGCCTTCAGGCGGTCGCGCGCCGCTCGGATGTCGTTGACTTCATAGCATACGTGGTGCATGCCGCCCGCCGGGTGTTCAGCGAGATATTTGGCGATCGGCGAAGCGGCGCCCAGGGGATGCAGCAGCTCGATCTTGGTGTTCGGCAGTTCGACGAACACGGTGGTCACGCCGTGCTGCGGCAAGTCGATCGGCGCCGAAACCCTAGCGCCGAGGGCGTCGCGGTAGATGGCCGCCGCCGCCGCGAGATCGGGCACGACGATGGCGACATGGTTGAGGCGTCCGATCATGACTCAGTATCTAGCATCGACATCGCGACGCTTCCAGATGGCGCGCCAGCTTATGGCAATCGAACAAGGTGGACCTCCGTAGCTGGACGCTTTCCCCGCACATCGCGCGCCGCGCGCCGGATCGCCTTGCGCGCCGCCTGCTCGATCGTCTCGTCATCGGCCTTGGGCCCGAGCCTTGCCAGCGTCTCGGATATCGACGCCGCAAGCTCGTCGAGGAACTCTTGATCCGATTCGGGATCGATAAGTCCTGGGGCTGCGATGCGCGGGTCGCCGACCAGCCGGCCCTTGCGATCGACGACGACGGTCGCGACGACGACGCCATTCCATTGCGATGCGCTTCGACTACGAAAGATCGGACCGTCGATCGGCAGCAGCGCTTCGCCATCGAGCGCCAGCCGCCCCGCCGAGGCGCGGCCGACGATCTCCGGGCCGGCCTCGCTCAGGCGGATGGCCATGCCGTTCTCCGGAACGATCGCGTGCGGCACCTGGCACGACCTCGCTAGGTCGGCGTGCGCCTGCATGTGACGCGCCTCGCCATGCACCGGCACGGCGATGCGCGGCCGGATCCATTGATACATTTGCGCCAGCTCGTCACGGCGAGGATGTCCGGAGACGTGGATCGGGCCGGACAGGCCAGGCGGAAGGTTGTCCTCGGTGATCAGCTCGACGCCCTGGCGCACGAGCCCGTTTTGCAATCGTGCAATGGCCAATTCGTTGCCTGGAATGACCCGCGACGAAAAGATGACGGTGTCGCCTTTCTCGAGCGCGATGTGCGGGTGGTCGTCGGCGGCGATCCGCGCCAGGGCCGAGCGCGGCTCGCCCTGGCTGCCGGTGCAGACAAGCGCGATCTTGTCGCGCGGGATGAAACTGGCGTCCGATTCGTCGACGAACGGCGGAAGATCCAGCATCATCCCGTTCTCGCGCGCCGCCTCGTACATTCGCCACAGCGAACGGCCTACAAGACCGACGTGGCGATCGTGCTTCATCGCCGCGACCGCCACCGTTTCGAGCCGGGCGATATTCGAGGAGAAACAGGCGACGATGGCGCGCTGCCGGCAACGGCCGATGAGCTCGGTCAGGGCGGCGCGCACTTCAGCCTCGGAGCCCGAATGCCCCTCGCGAAGCGCGTTGGTGGAGTCGCCGACAAGCGCCAAAACTCCGCTCTCGCCCGCGCGCCTGAGCGCGGCGTCGTCGGTGGCCGGGCCGACCAACGGCCGGTCATCGAGCTTCCAATCGCCGGTATGGAGCACCGTTCCCGCGGAGGTGCGGATGGCGAGCGCGGTGGGCTCGGGAATTGAATGCGTGATGTAGATCATCTCGATGTCGAACGGACCGATTTTGAACCGCGCCCCCGGGGCGACCTCGGTGATGGGCACTTTGGCCGCCAGCCCGACATCGGACAGCTTGCGCCGCAAGATCGACGCAGCGAAAGCCGTCGCATAGACCGGGCATTGCAGGCGCGGCCATAAATAGGGAACGGCGCCAAGATGATCCTCGTGGGCGTGAGTGAGCACCAGCGCGACAAGATCGTCGCGGCGCTCGACGATGAAGGCCGGGTCGGGCATGACGATCTCGACGCCTGGCGCGCGTGGGTCGCCGAAGGTGACGCCCAGGTCGACCATCAGCCACTTGCCCGCGTGACCATAGAGATTGAGATTCATTCCGATCTCGCCCGAACCGCCGAGCGGAAGGAACACCAGATCGCGCGCGCCCTTCATGGCACGGCGAAAATCGTCGTCGAGCGCCATCAGTCGTTTCGCGCCCGATTGCGCCGGTAAATCTCGACCAATCCGTCCAAAGTGAGATCCGGGTCGAGATGCTCGATGACCTGAGTCGCCTCGGTGAATAGCGGCGCCAGGCCGCCGGTCGAGATCACAGTCATGCGGCGGCCGAACTCGTCCTGGATGCGCCGGATCAGCCCCTCGATGAGCCCGATGTAGCCCCAGTATACCCCAGACTGCATGGCGCTGATGGTGCCCTTGCCAATCACCTGCGCCGGCCGCGTGACGGCGATCCGCGGCAGCTTCGCCGCCGCCATATGCAACGCCTCGACCGAGAGATTGATGCCCGGGGCGATCACGCCGCCGCAGTAATTGCCGTCGGCGTCGACGATGTCGAACGTCGTCGCGGTGCCGAAATCGACCACGATCGCCGGTAGGTCATAGCGCATCCGCACCGCCACCGCGTTCACCAGCCGGTCCGCCCCCGCCTCGTCAGGATTGTCGAGCAATACCTTGAGCCCGAGATCGAGGGCGGGATCGCCAACCACCAGCGGCTCGCATCCAAAATAGCGGCGGCAGAGCTCCTTGAGGTTGAACATCGCCGGCGGCACGACGTTGGCGACGATCGCGTCGTCGATGTCGCGCCGATCGAGGCCGCTCAACTGCATGAGATGCGTGAGCCAAACCGCGTATTCGTCCGCCGTTCGACGCGCCTCGGTCGAAATGCGCCATGAGCCGCGTTGCTGCGCGCCGTCGTAGACGGCGAACTTGACGTTGGTGTTATTGCAGTTGATCGCCAGCAGCATAGCCATCCCGCTCCCCCGACGCTGGCCGCGCGCCATGGCGTCGCGTCGGTCCTATAGCACACAACCCGCGCCCTATCGCCCGAAGAACACGTCGCCGGCGGTGATCCGGCGCACGCCGCCCGCCTTCCTTCCCGCATCGAGCTGGAGCGCTCCATCGGCGTCGATATCGAGAAATCGGCCTGAAAGCGTCCGGTCGGCCACTCGCACTCGGATCCGCTCTCCTAGCGACTGCGCCTTCGACCGCCAAGCGGCGCGGACGGGCGCAAATCCCTCATCGAGCCAGCGATTGACCCACGACAGGAAGTGGCGGCCGAATGCCTCGAGAATGTCGGTCGTGGCGAATTTTACGCCGGTCTCGAACTCGAGGTTCGTCGCCGGAAACTCGACGTTCTCGGGGTGGCTTCGCACGTTGACGCCGATTCCCACCACCAGCCAGTCGAGCTGCGGCTTGGCCGCTCCCTCGGCCTCGAGCAGAATGCCGGCGAGCTTGCGGTCGTTCATGAGCACATCGTTCGGCCACTTGAAGCGATACTCGACCATCGGCGGCAGGACCGACGACAACGCGTCGCCCAGCCCGACCGCGGCGACGAACCCGAGCTGAGCGGCGTCGCCCGGGGAACACTCCGGGCGCAGAACGATCGAGAGATAGAGATTGCCGCGCGGCGAATCCCACTTGCGGCCGGAGCGCCCGCGTCCCGCCGTCTGCGTCTTCGCCCAGACCAGCGTGCCGTCCTCGGCGCCGGCGCGCGCCAGGCGTTTGGCTTCCTCGTTGGTGCTGTCGGTTTCGTCGAGTTCGACGAGCCGGTAGGCGGGCGGAAGCTTGACGGCCTCCATGACGCGCGCCGAGGTTAACCGGTGAACAGCGACGCCGCGGCGGCTTCGGCGGGATCGATGATCAGCCCCGGTCGCAGAAAAAACAGAATGAGAAACGCGCTGGCGGCGGCGAGTATGACGCCGACCGCGCGATTGGCGGGACGGTCGAAGGACTCTGCCGGATCGTCGAAGTACATGATCTTGACGATGCGAAGATAATAAAAGGCCGCCACGACGCTCGACAGCACTCCGATGACCGCCAGCGTATAGAGCTCGGCCTGGATGGCGGCGAGGAAGACGTAAAGCTTGCCGAAGAATCCCGCGAGCGGCGGAATGCCGGCCATCGAAAACATCGCCGTGCCGAGTCCGGCCGCCAGCAGCGGCCGCGTCCGCGCCAGGCCCGCGAGGTCGGGAATGTCCTCAACCATTCTCCCCTGCCGTCGCATCGACAGGATGACCGCGAAGGCGGCGACGTTCATGAACAGGTAGATCGCCATGTACACGATCACCCCGCGAACGCCGTTGTCGTCGCCGGCGGCGAGTCCGATCAGGGCGTACCCGACATTGCCGATCGAACTGTACGCCATCAGCCGCTTGATGTTGTTCTGATTGATCGCCGCGAAGGCGCCGAGCAGCATCGAGGCGATCGATATCGCCACGATGACCTGGCGCCAATCGTCGGTAAGGCCGCCGAACGGCTCGATCATGACGCGCACGAGGAGCGCCACGGCGGCGATCTTGGGCGCCACCGAGAAAAAGGCGGTGACCGGCGTCGGCGCGCCCTCGTAAACGTCGGGCGTCCACATGTGGAACGGGGCCGCCGAGACCTTGAAGGCGAGCGCCGCGGCGACAAAGACCAGGCCGAACAGGACGCCGAGCGACGTTTCTCCAGGCAAGATCAGCGCCGTCGCCAGGGCGCCGAAATCCGTCGTGCCAGAGAACCCATAGATCAGCGAAGCGCCATAGAGCAACATACCGGACGAGAGCGCTCCGAGCACAAAGTACTTGAGGCCGGCCTCCGTCGACTTGATCGAATCGCGGCGAAAGGCGGCGACGACATAAAGGGACAGGCTCTGGAGCTCTAGGCCGATATAAAGCGCGATCAGGTCGTTCGCCGAAATCATCATCAGCATGCCCAGCGTCGCGAAGACAATGAGTACAGGGAATTCGAAACGGACGATGCCCTCGCGCCGATTGAAATCCATCGACATGATCAGGGTCAGGGCCGAGCCGAGCAGCACAAGCAGCTTCATGTACGCGCCGAACCGGTCGACGACGAACATGCCGCCGAACGCCTCGGCGCGCCCGCCGGCACCCGAGGGAATCAGCAGCGCGGCGATGGCAAAGGCGGCGACCGCGCTCCAGGACACGACATTCGTCGCTTGATCCCCGCGGAAGACCCCATACATGAGCAAGACCATTCCCGTGACGGCGAGAAAGAGCTCGGGAAGGGCGAGACCGAGGGAAAGTTCGCTCGGACTCATCTCCGCCACTCCTCGCTGAATGCCACCAGCCGCAGGACGTCCCCATACCCCCGCGCGGCCGCCTCGTTCCGCGCCGCCTCATAACGGGCGGCGAGCTTGTCGGTCGAGGCCGTGAATACGTTGAGGATCGGTTGCGGATGCACGCCCATCCACAGAACGGCGGCGACGATCGGCGCGAACACGGCGATTTCGCGGCGGTTCAAATCGAGAATGCCCTTCAGCTCGTCGCGCGTCAGCGGGCCGAAGATGACGCGACGGTAGAGGTAAAGCATGTACGCAGCACCCAGGATTATCCCTGTCGTGGCGAGGAAGGTCGCCCAGGTGTTGACCTGGAACGCGCCGACCAGAACCAGGAATTCGCCTACGAACCCGCTCGTGCCCGGCAGTCCGACCGAGGCGAGCATCATGACCATGAACACCGCGGCATAAAGCGGCATGCGGTGAACGAGCCCGCCATAACGCGCGATGTCGCGCGAGTGTATACGGTCGTAGACGACGCCGACGATGAGGAACAACGCGCCGGAGACCACTCCGTGGCTCAGCATCTGGAACATCGCCCCATCGATGCCCTGCTTTACCCCGGTGAACAAGCCGAGCGTCACGAATCCCATATGCGCCACCGACGAGTACGCGACGAGCTTCTTCATGTCCTCCTGCGCCAACGCGACGAGCGAGGTATAGATGATGGCGACGATCGACAGCGCATAGACCAGCGGTGTGAAATAGATCGACGCCTCGGGTAGCATGCCGATCGAGAAGCGCACGAAGCCGTAGCCGCCCATCTTCAATAGCACGCCGGCCAGAATCACCGAGCCCGCCGTCGGCGCCTCGACATGGGCGTCGGGCAGCCAAGTGTGCACCGGCCACATCGGCAACTTGACGGCGAACGATGCGAAAAACGCGATCCACAGCCAAAGCTGCAACTCGCGATCCAGCCGGAGTTCGAGGAGCTCGCGAATGTCGGTCGTGCCGGTGTGGAAATAGATCGCCAAGATGGCGAGCAGCATCAACACCGAGCCGGTCAACGTGAAGAGGAAGAATTTGAACGCCGAATACACCCGCCGCGGCCCGCCCCAGATGCCGATGATGAGGAACATCGGAATGAGCACGCCCTCGAAGAACAGGTAGAACAGGATGAAGTCGAGTGCGCAGAACGTTCCGACCATCAGCGTCTCGAGGACGAGGAAGGCGATCATGTACTCCTTCACCCGGACCTCGATCGATTCCCAGCTCGCCAATACGCAAATCGGCGTCAGGAACGTCGCCAGCAGGATGAGCAGCATCGAGATGCCGTCGACGCCCATGTGGTACTCGATTCCGAACGCCGGCAACCATTCCGCGCGCTCGACAAACTGGAATTCCGCGGACGATGTGTCGAAATTGATCCACAAGAACAGCGACAGGACGAAGGTGACCAGCGACGTCCACATCGCGACGGCGCGGGCATTTCGCGCCACGACGTCGGGCTCGCCGCGAATGACGAGAATGAACGCCGCGCCGACGAGCGGCAGAAAGGTGACGAGCGAAAGGAGCGGCCAGCTCGCGGTCATCGTCGCCCCCTCACCCGCGCGTCACGAGATACCACGTCACCAGCAGCACGACGCCGATCAGCATGGCGAACGCGTAGTGGTAGACGTAGCCGGTCTGCAACGCGCTCGCCCGCCGGGCGAGACGGATCGTGTTGTCGGCGAGGGCGTCGGGGCCCAGCCCGTCGATCACCGCGCCGTCGCCCTTCTTCCACAGCAATGCGCCGAGCGAGAACGCCGGTCGGACGAGGAGCGCATCGAAAATTTCGTCGAAATACCATTTATTGAGAAGGAAGAGGTAGAGCGCCTGGAGGCGCTCGGCGAGCCGCGCGGGAAGCCGCGGATCGCGGATGTAGAAGCCGTAGGAAAGGCCGATACCGATCAGGCCGGCAGCGATCGGCAGTGTCTTGACCCAGCCCGGTACATGGTGCGCGGCGCTGATCGAATCGTGGTCGGGCAAAACGAGTATCGATTGACGCCAGAAGTCGGCGTTGTGCTCGCCGACGAAGGCCTCGTAACCGATCCAGCCGGCGAACACCGCGCCCGCCGCCAGAAGATAGAGCGGGACGAGCATGATCTGGGGCGATTCGTGGACATGTTCCATGACATGATGATCGGCCCGCGGCTCGCCATGAAACGTCATGAAAAGCAGACGCCAGGAATAGAATGCCGTCATCAGCGCCGCGGTGACGCCGAGCCAGAACGCGTATTGGCCGACCGCGGTATGCGCGCCGAACGCCGCCTCGATAATGATGTCCTTGGAGAAGTAGCCAGCGAAGAACGGGATCCCAGCCAACGCCAGGCTGCCGATCCACATCAGGACGTAGGTGATCTTTATGCGCGCGGCGAGTCCGCCCATCTTGCGCATGTCCTGCTCGCCCGACAGCGCGTGGATCACCGAGCCGGAACCGAGGAACAGCAGCGCCTTGAAAAAGGCATGGGTCATGAGGTGGTAGATCGCCGCGGCGTAGGCGGAGACGCCGGCGGCGAAAAACATGTAGCCGAGTTGACTGCACGTCGAATAGGCGATTACGCGCTTGATGTCGTTCTGCACCAAGCCGACCGAGGCGGCGAAGATCGCCGTTGACGCGCCGACGATCGTCACCACGGTGAGCGCCGCGGGCGCGTACTCGAACATCGGCGATAGCCGCGCCACCATGAACACGCCCGCGGTCACCATCGTCGCAGCATGGATCAGCGCCGAGACGGGCGTCGGCCCCTCCATCGCATCCGGCAGCCAGGTGTGCAGGCCAAGTTGCGCCGACTTGCCCATCGCGCCGACGAACAGCAGCAGGCAGAGCGTCGTGAGCACGTCGACCTCGCCGCCCAGGAACTCGAAACTCTGGCCGACCTTGGCAGGCGCCGCGGCGAAAACGGGATCGAAGGCGATGGTACCGAAGACGTAAAACACGCCCATGATGCCGAGCGCGAAGCCGAAATCGCCGATGCGGTTGACGATGAACGCCTTGATCGCCGCCGCGTTGGCCGAATCGCGGTCGTACCAATGCCCGATGAGGAAGTACGAACAGAGGCCTACTCCCTCCCAGCCGAAGAACATCTGCAGGAAATTATCGGCACTCACCAGCATCAACATCGCGAAAGTGAACAAGCTGAGATATGCCATGAAGCGCGGGACGCCCGGATCACCGGCCATATAGCCGACCGAATACACGTGCACCGCGGCCGAAATGACGGTGACGACGAACACCATCACCGCCGACAGCGTATCGAAACGCAACGCCCACGCCGCCTCGAACGCGCCGGAATCGATCCAGACGAACAGCGGGACGACGCGCGTCGTCCCGAGCACGGCGACCTGATAGAAAACGACGACTGAAAGCAGCGCGGCGACGCACACGCAGAGGCAGGTTGCGACCTGGCTGCCGCGATCCTTCAGCCACGGCCCGAAGAGTCCGGCCAGGATGGCGCCCAAAAGCGGCAGCATGATGACGGCGGTGTACATTGCGCGTCGCTAACCCTTCATCACGTTGATGTCCTCGACTTCGATCGACCCGCGGTTGCGGAAATAGACGACGATGATCGCCAGGCCGATCGCCGCTTCCGCCGCGGCGACGGTCAGGACCAGCATCGCGAACACCTGGCCGGTCAGATCGCCGAGATGCGTTGAAAAGGCGACCAGATTAATGTTGACCGCGAGCAGCATCAGCTCGATCGACATCAAGATTACGATGACATTCTTGCGGTTAAGGAAAATGCCGAATATGCCGAGCGTGAAAAGAATCGCCGCGACGGTGAGGTAATGCCCGAGGCCGATCGCCATCACACGCCTCCGCGCGTCGTCACCTTGACCACGGTGACGGTCTCTTCGCGCCTGCGCGCCAATTGCTGGCTGATCTTTTGGCGACGCACGCCCTCGCGCGCGCGGAGCGTGAGCACGATTGCGCCGATCATGGCGACGAGGAGAACGATGCCGGCGGCCTGGAAGGCGTAAATGTAGTCGGTGTAGAGGATGCGCCCCAAGGCGCGCGTGTTGGTGACCTGCTGTACGTCGGGCGTCGGCGCGGCCGCGAATTGCCCGGCTTCGGGCGAAACCACCCACGCGCCGCCGACCAGAACTAATTCGGCCAGCAGCACGAGGCCGATCGCGGCGCCGATCGGCGCATAGCGCAGAAACCCCTCGCGCAGCGCGGCGAAATCGACATCGAGCATCATGACAACGAAGAGGAATAGAACCGCAACCGCGCCGACGTAGACGACGACGAGTATCATCGCCAGGAACTCGGCCCCCATCAGGACGAACAGCCCGGCGGCGTTGAAAAACGCAAGAATCAGAAACAGCACCGAATGCACCGGGTTGCGCGCCGAGATCACCATCGCGCCCGCCGCAACGACGATCGCCGAGAAGAGGTAGAACGCCAGTCCCTGGATGATCATGCGCCGTCTCCCTCGCCTTCAGGTCGGGCGCGCGTCCGATGCTCGATTCTGGGCTGATTCACGTCGCAATCCCGTCTCAGCGATAAGGCGCGTCGGCGGCGAGGCTGGCGGCGATCTCGGCTTCCCATCGGTCGCCGTTGGCGAGCAGCTTGTCCTTGTTGTACATCAGCTCCTCGCGCGTCTCGGTGGCGAACTCGAAATTCGGTCCCTCGACGATCGCGTCGACCGGACAGGCCTCCTGGCAATAGCCGCAATAGATGCACTTCGTCATATCGATGTCATAGCGCGTCGTGCGGCGGCTGCCGTCGGCGCGCGCTTCGGCCTCGATGGTGATCGCTTGGGCAGGGCAGATCGCTTCACAGAGCTTGCAGGCGATGCAGCGTTCCTCGCCGTTCGCATAGCGGCGCAGCACGTGCTCGCCGCGAAAGCGCGGGCTGATCGGGCCCTTCTCGAACGGATAGTTGAGCGTCACCTTCGGACGGAAGAAGTAGCGCAACGTCAGACCCAGCCCG
Source organism: Alphaproteobacteria bacterium (assembly GCA_035457725.1). Taxonomy (GTDB): domain Bacteria; phylum Pseudomonadota; class Alphaproteobacteria; order CACIAM-22H2; family CACIAM-22H2; genus DATFES01. The sequence goes on from DATIBC010000090.1 coordinate 55,707, forward strand.
GAGAGAATTTCCCAGAGCACCAAACTGCGCGCGGCGCGATCAAGGACGGCCATGGCGGAGCTCCTTCTCTTCCCCGGTTCAGCGCGGGACCCAGCCGAACGCCATCAGCGCGCCGGCCGTGACCACCACCCACAACAGCGAGAACGGCAGGAACACCTTCCAGCCGAGCCGCATGAGCTGGTCGTAGCGGTAGCGCGGCAGGGTCGCCCGCACCCACAGGAACATAAACAAGCAAAACGACACCTTGAGGGCGAACCACATCGGCCCCGGTATCCAGTTGAACGGTGCGACGTCGATCGGCGGAAGCCAGCCGCCAAGAAAGAGGATCGATGTCATCGCACTCATCAAGATCATCGCCGCGTATTCGCCAAGAAAGAACAGCGCAAAGCTCATCGACGAGTATTCGACGAAATACCCCGCGACAATCTCGGATTCGCCCTCCGGAAGATCGAAGGGCGAGCGATTCGTTTCGGCCAATGCGGAGACGAAGAAGATGACGAACATCGGCAGCAGGGGCAGGAAGAACCAGACGTTCTTTTGCGCCAGCACAATGTCGGTAATGTTGAGCGAGCCGACGCAGAGCAAGACCGTGATGATCACGAAGCCGATTGATACCTCGTATGAGACCATCTGCGCCGCCGAACGGAGCGCGCCGAGGAAAGCGTATTTCGAATTGCTGGCCCAGCCCGCCATGATGATGCCATAGACGCTGAGCGACGAAATCGCGAAGAGGTAAAGTATGCCGACATTGATGTCGGCGAGCACCACGCCGACATCGAACGGGATCACCGCCCACGCAACCAGGCTCAAGGTGAAGGTCAGCATCGGCGCAGCGACAAAGACGATGCGGTTTGCGCCCGACGGAATCACCGTCTCCTTGAGCAGCAGCTTCAGGCCGTCGGCGAAGGGCTGAAGGATACCGAATGGGCCGACGACATTCGGCCCCCTGCGCAGCTGCATCGCCGCGATGACCTTGCGTTCGGCGAGGGTTAGAAACGCAACGGCGACCAACAACGGCACGATGATGGCAAGGATCTGGGCGACGATGATCCCGCCGGGCAGCGCGTAGCCGATGAGGAAATCAGCCATCGGTCCCCGTCCTGCCCGCCGCCGACGCCAAGAGCGTTTCGGTGCAGCGCGCCATCGTCGCCGATGCGCGGCTGATCGGATCGGTCATGTAGAAATTGGCGATCGGGCTGGCGAAGGGCGTCTGGTCAATCGACCCCGCCACGCCGAACTCGCGCCACGGGGCCGGCCGGACGACGCCCGGCTCGGCAAATACCGCGTTCACCGCCACAAGGCGCGCGCGCACCTGCTTGAGCGAGTCGTAGGGCAGCCGCCTCTCCACCGCCTCCGACAGCGCGCGAACGACCTTCCAATCCTCGCGCGCCTCGCCGGGCGGAAACACCGCGATGCGCGCCTGCTGCACGCGACCTTCGGTGTTGACGTATGTCGCGTTCTTCTCGCTGTACGCGGCGCCGGGCAAGATTACGTCAGCCCGTTCCGCCGCTCGATCGCCGTGGTGGCCCTGGTATACGACGAACGCCTTGCCAAGTCGCGCCGTGTCGATCTCGTCGGCGCCAAGCAGGTAGACGATCTCGATCGAGCCGTCGGACGCTCCGTCAAGAATTCCTGCCACGTCGCGGCCGCCCGGCCCGGGAATGAATCCGACGTCGAGGCCGCCAACGCGCGCCGCCGCGACATGCAAGACGTTGAAGCCGTTCCAACCATCCTTGAGTAGGCCGCAAGCATCGGCGGCCTGTCGCGCCAGCGCCAAAACGGCCGCGCCGTCGGAGCGTCGCAACGCCCCCTGACCGAGGATCAGCATCGGCCGCTTCGCATTCCTGAGCGTACCGGCGAAGGGATGGCGGCCGGAAGCGACCTCCAAGAGCGTCTGCGGGCCCGCGCCGAGATAATCATAGCGATACGTCAAATCGAGCTGCGGACCGATCGCGGCGATCTGGAGAGCGCCGGTCAGCCAACGCCTGCGGATGCGCGCGTTGAGTACCGGCGCTTCCCACCGCGGATTGGTTCCCACCAGAAGCAAGGCGTCGGCCTGATCAATGCCGGCGATCGTGCTGTTGAAGGTGTAGGCAGCGCGCGACGAGCCGTCGAGCTTGGCGCCGTCTTGCCGGCAATCGAGATGCGGCGAGCCCAGCGCCGCCATCAGATCCTTCAATGCCACCATCGATTCCGCGCAGGCGAGGTCGCCGGCGATCGCCGCGATCTTGGTCGCGGTAACGGTCTTCAAACGCGAGGCGACCACGCCGAAAGCGTCCCGCCAGCTCGACGCCCGCAGCTTGCCCTCGCGGCGTACATACGGCCGATCCAGGCGTTGCCGCCTCAGGCCGTCGCAGGCGAAGCGCGTCTTGTCCGATATCCATTCTTCGTTGACGTCTTCGTTGACCCGCGGCAGCACGCGCAGCACTTCAGAGCCTCGCGAGTCGATTCGGACGCTGGAGCCCACCGCGTCCATCACGTCGATCGACTCCGTCTTGCGCAGCTCCCACGGCCGAGCCATGAAGGCGTATGGCTTCGACGTCAACGCGCCGACCGGACATAGATCGATGATGTTGCCCGACAACTCGGATGTGAGCGCCTTTTCGACATAAGTGCCGACCTCCATGTCCTCGCCGCGGCCGGTTGCCCCCAACTCCTCGACGCCGGCGACCTCGGTGGCGAACCGAATGCAGCGCGTGCAGTGGATGCAGCGCGTCATGATCGTCTTGACCAGAGGCCCGAGGTTCTTGTCTTCGACCGCGCGCTTGTTCTCGGCGTAGCGACTGCGGTCGTAGCCATAAGCCATCGCCTGGTCCTGCAGGTCGCACTCTCCGCCCTGGTCGCAAATCGGGCAATCGAGCGGATGGTTGATGAGCAGGAACTCCATCACGCCATTGCGCGCCTTGTGCACCATGGGCGTGTCGGTCTTGATCACCATGCCGTCGGCGGCCGGCATCGCGCATGAGGCGATAGGCTTTGGCGACTTCTCCATCTCGACCAGGCACATACGGCAGTTGCCGGCGATCGAAAGGCGTTCGTGATAACAAAACCGCGGAATCTCGACGCCGACGAGTTCGCACGCCTGCAGCACCGTGGCGCCCGGCGGAACCTCGACTGCTTGCCCGTTGATCGTCAGCTTGGGCATGGGCCTTTACTACGCCTCCCGCCGCCTACTCCGCCGCCGCGCGGGCGCGCGACCGGTAATCCTTGATGCGTCGTTCCATCTCCGGCCGGAAATGGCGAATCAAGCCTTGAATCGGCCACGCCGCAGCGTCGCCGAGCGCGCAGATCGTGTGTCCCTCGACCTGCCTGGTCACATCTTCGAGGACGTCGATTTCCTCCACGGTTGCCCGGCCATCGACCATCCGCGTCATCACGCGCCACATCCAGCCGGTGCCCTCACGACACGGCGTGCACTGGCCGCAGCTCTCGTGCATGTAGAACTTGGACAACCGCGTCACCGCGCGCACGACGTCGGTCGTTTTGTCCATGACGATGACCGCCGCGGTGCCGAGGCCCGAGCGCGCCTCGCGGCATGAGTCGAAATCCAACAATAGGTCGTCGCACACCGACTTCGGCACCAGCGGCACCGAGGACCCGCCCGGAATGACCGCGAGAAGATTATCCCAGCCGCCGCGCACGCCGCCGGCATGGCGGTCGATCAAATCGCGCAGCGGGATTCCCATTTCCTCCTCGACGTTGCATGGCTTGTTGACGTGTCCCGAAATGCAGAAAACCTTAGTGCCGCTGTTCTTGGGCCGTCCGAGACCGGCAAACCACGCGGCGCCTCGGCGCAGGATGGTCGGCACGACGGCGATCGTTTCGACGTTGTTGACCGTCGTCGGGCAGCCGTAGAGGCCGACCGCGGCGGGGAACGGCGGCTTCAGGCGCGGCTGGCCTTTCTTGCCTTCCAGGCTCTCGAGCAGCGCCGTTTCCTCGCCGCAGATATAGGCGCCGGCCCCGCGGTGGAGATGGAGCTCGAAGTCGAACCCCGAGCCGCACGCATCCTTGCCAATCAGGCCCGCGGCATAGGCCTCCTCGATCGCCGCCTGTAAGCGGTGCGCTTCGCTGACGAACTCGCCGCGGATATAGATGTACCCGACATGCGCGCCCATGCCGACGCCGGCCAGCAGGCACCCCTCGATCAGGGTCTGCGGATCGTGGCGCATGATGTCGCGATCCTTGCACGTACCGGGCTCGGACTCGTCGGCGTTAACGACGAGGTAGCTCGGCCGAACGTCGGACTGCTTAGGCATGAACGACCATTTCATGCCGGTCGGAAACCCCGCCCCGCCGCGCCCGCGCAGGCCCGAAGCCTTTACCTGCTCGACGATCCAGTCGCGGCCCTTGAGGATGAGATCCCTGGTGCCGTCCCAGTTGCCGCGGCCGCGCGCCGCTTCGAGGCGCCAGTCCTCGATGCCGTAGAGATTGGTGAAAATGCGGTCGGTGTCCTTCAGCATCACCCATCTCCGGCGCGAGCCGTGCTCGCGCGACCCGTCAGCGTCGTTGGCCCGCCGATCGGCGCCGAGGCCTGCCGGCCGATTGCCGAGCCCGGCGGCGGCGGTCGGTCGCGTTCGAGCGCCTCCAGCAACTCGATCGTGCGTTCGCCGTCGAGGTCTTCGTAGAAATCGTCGTTGACCTGGATGATCGGCGCGTTGACGCAGGCGCCGAGGCACTCCACTTCCCGCATCGTGAACTTGCCGTCCGGCGTGGTCTGGTTCATGGCGATGCCAAGCTTGCGTTCGCAGGCCTTGACCACCTCGTCGCTGCCGCGCAGCCAGCAAGGCGTGGTCGTGCATATTTGCAAGAACCATTTACCCACCGGCTGCAGGTTGAACATTGTGTAGAACGTCGCCACCTCGTAAACGCGGATCGGCGCCATGTCGAGCAACCCCGCGACGTATTCCATTGCCGCCCGCGGCAGCCAGTTGTCGTTTTGACGCTGCGCCAGATCGAGTAGCGGCAACACCGCGCTGGCCTGTCGGCCGGCTGGATACTTGGCGATGATCTTCTGCGCCGCCGCGAGATTTTCGGGCGTGAAGGCGAAATGCGCCGGCTGCGTTGCGTGGCTCGATTCGCCGCCGCTCATCGGTCGATCTCGCCAAAGACGATGTCCTGCGCGCCGATGATCGCCACCACGTCGGCAAGCATATGGCCCTTGCCGAGAAAATCGGTCGCCTGAAGGAATGCGTAGCTCGGCGAGCGGATCTTGCAGCGATACGGCCGGTTGGTCCCGTCGGACACCAGGTAGACGGCGAACTCGCCCTTGGGCGCCTCGACCGCCGTGTAAGTCTCGCCGGCCGGCACGTGATACCCCTCGGTGTAAAGCTTGAAGTGATGGATCAACGCCTCCATCGACCGCTTCATCTCGGCGCGCGGCGGAGGAGAGATCTTGCGGTCGTCGACCTTCACCGGCCCGCCCGGCATCTTGTCGAGCGCCTGACGTATGATCTTGAGGCTCTGCCGCATCTCCTCCATGCGGACAAGATAGCGATCATAGCAATCGCCGTTCTTGCCGATCGGCACGTCGAAATCCATATCCTCGTACGCGTCATAGGGCTGCGCCTTGCGCAGGTCCCATGGCACCCCCGAGGCGCGGAGCATGGGGCCCGAGAATCCCCAGTCGCACGCCTCGGCCGCGCTGGCCTTGCCGATGTCGACGGTCCGCTGCTTAAAGATCCGGTTCTCGGTCAGTAGGAGCTCGATGTCGTCGACCACCTTTGGAAACGTCTCGATGAATTTACGGATGTCGTCGGCGAGCCCCGCCGGCATATCCTGCGCCACGCCTCCGGGCCGGAAATAGGCCGCATGCAATCGTGCGCCCGACACGCGTTCGTAGAACTCCATCAGTTTCTCGCGCTCCTCGAAGGCCCAAAGGAGCGGCGTCATCGCGCCGACATCGAGCGCGAAGGTCGTGATGTTGAGAAGATGGTTTAGGATGCGCGTGATCTCGGCGAACAGTACGCGGATGTACTGCGCCCGCGGCGGCGGTGTGATCGCAAGCAGTTTCTCGACCGCCAGCGCGAAGGCGTGCTCCTGGCACATTGGCGAGACATAATCGAGACGGTCGAAATACGGCACCGCCTGGAGGTAGGTCTTGTACTCGATCAGTTTCTCGGTGCCGCGATGCAGCAGGCCGATATGCGGGTCGGCGCGCTCGATCACCTCGCCGTCCATCTCGAGGACGAGGCGCAGGACGCCGTGCGCCGCGGGATGCTGCGGTCCGAAATTGAGCGAGTAGTTCTTTATCTGGACTTCCGCCATCAGCTCTCGCGCTCCCCACCACCCTCGCCCGCTTTTTCATCGCCGGGCAGGGCCGGCGTCATGCCCTCCCACGGCGACAAGAAATCGAAGCTGCGGAAATCCTGGGTCAACTGCACGGGTTCGTATACGACACGTTTTTGCTCGTTGTCGTAGCGCATCTCGACAAATCCGGTGAGCGGAAAGTCCTTGCGCAGCGGATGCCCCTCGAAACCGTAATCGGTCAGGATGCGGCGCAGATCCGGATGATTGGAGAAAAACACGCCATAAAGGTCCCACGTCTCGCGCTCGAACCACCCGGCGGAGCTGAACACCGACGTGACCGAGGGTACCGGCGTGCTCTCGTCGGTCGCCAGCTTCACGCGGATGCGTTGGTTGTGCTTGATCGACAACAGATTGTAGACGACGTCAAAACGCTTATCGCGCTCGGGATAGTCGACCCCGCAGACGTCCATCAGCAGCTTGAATTGGCAATTGGCATCGTCGCGCAGGAACGTGAGCACGCCGACGATCACCGCCGGGTTGATAACAACGGTCAGCTCGTCCAACCGCTGCTCGACCGCCAGCACGTGGTTGGGTAGCGCAGCCGCGATGTGATCGCCAAGTTCCTGGAGAGCCTGGTTCATCGACTTTCCGATAGCCGGTCAGCGGACGATGGTCGTGGTTCGCCTGATCTTCTTCTGCAACTGCAGCATTCCGTAAAGCAGCGCCTCGGCGGTCGGCGGGCACCCGGGGACGTAGATGTCGACCGGGACGATGCGATCGCAGCCGCGCACGACGGAATAGGAGTAGTGATAGTAGCCGCCGCCGTTGGCGCACGATCCCATCGAAATCACCCAGCGCGGCTCGGCCATCTGGTCATAGACCTTGCGCAACGCCGGCGCCATCTTGTTGCACAGCGTGCCGGCGACGATCATCACGTCCGATTGGCGCGGACTCGGCCGAAACACGATGCCAAAGCGGTCGAGATCGTAACGGCTCGCCGCGGTGTGCATCATTTCGACCGCACAGCACGCGAGGCCGAACGTCATCGGCCACAAACTTCCGGTGCGCGCCCACGCCACCAGCTTGTCGATCTGCGCGACGACGAATCCCTTGTCGGTCAGCTCGTCGCTCACTGCGCGCAGCAACGCGTCTTGCGCCGTGCCTGGGCTCGGCGTCGCGACGGGGGCGTGCTGGTTCACTCCCATTCCAACGCTCCCTTTCTCCACTCATATATGAACCCGACCGTCAGCACGCCAAGGAAAACGACCATCGACCAGAATCCAAAAGCGCCGATATCGCCCAGCGAGATCGCCCATGGAAACAGGAACGCGACTTCGAGGTCGAAGATGATGAACAGGATCGCCACGAGATAGAAACGTACGTCGAACTTGCGGCGCGCATCGTCGAACGCCTCGAAGCCGCATTCATAGGCCGACAGCTTCTCGGCGTCGGGACGCTGGCGGGCCACGATCAGCGAGGCGAGCACCATCACCGCCGACAGCCCGATGGCGATGCCGAAGAAAATCAGGATCGGCAGGTACTCGCGCAGCAAAGCTTCCATTTATCGCCCCGTGGCCAGGCCAACACCCTGCCGTTCGCCGCCGCCCAGGATCGCCGGCCACGGCCGTCTGAGGCCGAGGAACGAGCGCTGCATCCGCGGCGCTTTTCGCCGCACAGCGCTCGACGATCAAAGGCGGACTTTCGGCCGAAGGCCGAGCCCTCACCCGCCGGGCGGTATTTATAGATATGGAATCCCGATAAGAAAAGCGCCCTGTTGCAGCGCGAAGCGCGCGGCCACGGGGTGAAAATCGCGCAATTTATCCGGGACGAGATGGCGCGAGCGACGGGACTTGAACCCGCGGCCTCCGGCGTGACAGGCCGGCGCTCTAACCAACTGAGCTACGCCCGCGCGAGCGTTTCTCGACGGCCGGTGATGTACAGGCGCCTCATACGTAAGTCAAGGCGAGCGGGCAAACCGCGAACGGATGATTCAGCGCTTTTTGCAATATACGTCATGCGTTTGCGACCGCGCGCCGCTCGGGGTAGAGCGCCAAGAGACCGTCCAGCGAGGCCGGCGCGACACCGCGTTCGGTCACCAACGCGCTGACAAGCCGCGCTGGCGTGACGTCGAAAGCGTAATTGGCGGCGCGTGTGCCGCTCGGCGTGAGCTCGACGCTCGCCACGCCGCCATCGGCGCCGCGACCGACAACCGTCGTTACCTCGCTGGGGTCGCGCTCCTCGATCGGTATCTCGCGCATGCCGTCGCGCACCGACCAATCGATCGTCGGTCCGGGCAGGGCAACGTAAAACGGCACGCCAGTATCGCGCGCGGCTAGCGCTTTCAGGTACGTCCCGATTTTGTTGCACACGTCGCCCTCGGCGGTAACCCGATCCGTGCCGACGAGACATAGATCGACCATGCCACGCTGCATCAGATGGCCGCCGGCGTTATCGACGATGACCGTGTGCGGAACGCCGTGTCGGCCGAGCTCCCATGCGGTCAGCGCGGCGCCCTGATTTCGCGGGCGCGTTTCGTCCACCCAGACGTGAACTTTGAGTCCCAAATCATGCGCCATATAGATCGGCGCCAGTGCCGTTCCCCAATCGACCGTCGCCAGCCAACCGGCGTTGCAGTGGGTCAGGATGTTGACCGTCCGCGATTCGTCGCCCTTGGCGCGGGCGGCGCGGATGAGCTCCAGGCCGTGCTCGCCGATGGCGCGGTTGATCGCCACGTCCTCATCGCAGATCGCACCGGCGCGGCGATAGGCGGCGGCCATGCGCTGCTCGGGCGGCAGCGCCGCGACCACGCGTCGCATATCTTCGATCGCCCATCGCAGATTGATCGCTGTCGGTCGCGTTGCGGCGAGCCTCGCACAGGCATGCGCAAGGGCGGCGTCCGAGGGATCGGCGCGCAGCGCAAGGCAGATGCCATAGGCGGCCGTGGCACCGATCAGCGGCGCGCCGCGCACCTGCATCGAGCCAATGGCGTGCGCTGTGGCGGAAAGGTCGGTCAGCCGCAGCACCTCGAGCCGCGCCGGCAACCGCGTCTGGTCGAAGATGCGCACCGACCAGCCGTCTTCGTCGAGCCAAATGGAGCGATATGCGACGCCGTCGATTAGCATGGCCGTCCAGAAGTCTGAAGTCGGGAGACAGAGGTCAAAAGACAGAATTCAGAGGTCGGAAGTCAGAATATCGATGGCAGAGGTTCGCCGAGCCAGGAGGTCGATCGGCTTGTATGACGCAAACCGCGAATTCCAATCTAGAACCGAGGGCGACGATCTCGCACCTGAATTCTGTCTTCTGACTTCCGTCTTCTGATCTCCGGTTGGTGGGCGATGACGGACTCGAACCGCCGACCCTCTCGGTGTAAACGAGATGCTCTACCAACTGAGCTAATCGCCCTCGCGCCCGTCGCGATCCAGCCGGATGTCCGGCACCAAAATACGACATGCCGGCCGTCTTGCAACGGCCGGCATGACGGAGAAAACAATACCGCGGAAATGTCTAGTTGACCGCGCCCTTGAGCGCCTTGCCAGCCTTGAACTTGGGAAGCTTGGAGGCCTTGATCATAATCGGCTCGCCGGTGCGTGGGTTGCGCCCCTTGCTCGCCGCTCGCCGGGTCACGTAGAAGGTGCCGAATCCGACAAGCCGGACGTCGTCGCCTTTTCGCAGCGCCCTCGTGACGACATCGATCACCGTGTCGACGGCGTGGGTGGCGGCGTTCTTAGACATGTCGGTTTTCGATGCGAGCGCTGAAACCAAATCGTTCTTGTTCACGATCGTCCCCCCTGTTCATGCGTTGAAAGGGTAAGTTCGGCCGCTCGGCCCCAGCCGAACTCGCCCGTTGTAGTCGCGGCGTGTTGGGCCGTCAATGCGCAGACGCGAGTTTTCCCCAGCTTCGACGGATCTCCGGCGGGCGTGGCCGAAGTCATCAAACGCGAAGCGGCGGGTCGCATGCGACCCGCCGC
>DATIBC010000091.1:0-56150 GCA_035457725.1 Alphaproteobacteria bacterium
CGGGCGAGGGGCGGTCGGTAAGCGATGAGACGAGCGCCGCGGCGACCGCAAGATCCGCCGCCGGCTCGGCGATTCGCAAGCCCCCGGCAACGTTGAGGTAGACATCACTGGCGCCGAAGACAAGACCGCAGCGCGTCTCGAGGACCGCAAGCACCATGGCAAGGCGCGCCGAATCCCAGCCGATGACGGCGCGTCGCGGCGTGCCGAGGCCCGATGGCGCGACCAGCGCCTGAATCTCGACCAAGACCGGCCGCGTGCCCTCCATTCCGGCAAATACGGCGGCGCCGCTCACTTCCCCGCGCCGCTCGGCGAGGAACAGGGCCGAAGGGTTCGCCACTTCGACGAGCCCGGCGTCGGTCATTTCGAAGACACCGATTTCGTCGGTGGGACCGAAGCGGTTCTTGACCGCGCGCAGGATACGGAACTGGTGGCCGCGCTCGCCTTCGAAATAAAGCACGGTGTCGACCATATGCTCGAGAACGCGCGGACCGGCGATCATCCCATCCTTGGTGACGTGACCGACCAACAGGATCGTCACGCCGCGCCGTTTGGCGAGGCGAATGAGTTCGCCTGCGCAGGCGCGCACCTGGGCGACCGTGCCCGGCGCGGAATCGAGCGCATCGATGTACATCGTTTGAATCGAATCGATGACGACCACCTGCGGCCCGTTCGCCTGGTCGAGGCTCGCCAGCACGTCGCGCAGATTGGTCGCCGCGGCGAGCCCGACGGGCCGCTGGGCAAGCCCGAGCCTCGCGGCGCGGATCCGCACCTGGTCGATGGATTCCTCGCCAGAGACATAAGCGACCCGGGCCGGCGCGGCGAGCGCGGCCATCACCTGCAGCAGCAGCGTCGATTTGCCGATCCCCGGGTCTCCGCCGACAAGCACCGCCGAGCCATGGACCAAGCCGCCACCGACGACGCGATCGAATTCGGCGATTCCGGAAGCGCGGCGCTGGGCGGGAGCGCTGGCGCCGCCGAGCGCCTCGAAGGTCAGCCGTCGGCCGCCCTTTGCGCCGCCGCCTCGCGGGCCCAATTCCGCCGCCGGTTCCTCGACGATCGTATTCCATGCGCCGCACGCTTCGCATTTACCCATCCACTTGCCGTGGACGGCGCCGCACGCTTGGCAAACGTATTGGTTCTCGCGCTTAGCCATGGCGTCAGGCGCGCACCTGCATCTGGATCGGACCCTCGGCGCGCCCATTGATGAACTGATCGACGAACTGGTTGCCGCTGGCGTCGATCGCCGACACCGGTCCCTGCCAGATGATCTTTCCCTGATGCAGCATGGCGATGCGATGCGCGATCTCGCGCGCGCTCTTCATGTCGTGGGTGATCGACAGCGCCGTGGCGCCCAGCCGGTGCACGCAATCGACGATGAGGCGATTGATGACGTCGGACATGATCGGATCGAGCCCGGTGGTCGGCTCGTCGAAGAAAATGATCTCGGGCTTGGTGGCGATGGCGCGGGCGAGCGCGACGCGCTTCTTCATTCCGCCCGACAGCTCGGCCGGATGAAGGTCGCCGACCTCGGGCCCGAGCCCGACGGCCGCAAGGTTCTGGATGGCGATCTCGCGCGCCTGGTTCTTGGCCATGCGCTGTGCGCTAATCAGGCCGAAGGCGATGTTTTCCCAGACGCGCAGCGAGTCGAACAGCGCCGCGCCTTGGAACAGCATGCCGAACTTTCGATTGACGCGCTCGCGCGCCTCGGCCGTCGCGCCGACGACCTCCTCGCCATCGATCGTGATGCTGCCGGCATCGGGTTCCAGCAGGCCCAGCACGCATTTGAGGAGCACTGATTTGCCGGTCCCCGATCCGCCGATGATGACCAGCGATTCGGCGACGCCGACATCGAGGTCGATCCCGTCGAGCACCACCTTCGGCCCAAAGGACTTGCACAGCCCGCGGATGGCGATTTTCGGCTTGGCGCTCATTTCGTGGCGAAGAATATCTCGGTGATTCCGTAATTGAACACCAGGATCAGGATCGAGGCCGAGACCACCGCGTTGGTGGTGGCGCGGCCGACACCTTGCGCGCCGCCGTCGCTGTGGTAGCCGTGATAGCAGCCCATCAGCGAGATGAGAAAGCCGAACGCCCCGGCCTTGGTCAGGCCCGAGATGACGTCGATCGCCTCGAGATAATCGAAGGTCCGTTTGAGATACGCGGCCGGATTGAAGCCGAGCTTGTAAATTCCGATGAGATAACCGCCGAACACGCCGATGACGTCGGCGACGACGACAAGCAGCGGAAGCATGGTGAAACCGGCGATGAGTCGCGGCGCCACCAAATACTTGAACGGATTCGTTGACAGTGTCGACAGCGCATCGATCTGCTCGGTCACGCGCATGGTGCCGATCTCCGCCGCCATCGACGCGCCGATGCGGCCGGCAACCATCAAGCCGGCGATCACCGGGCCGAGTTCGCGCGTCATCGACAATACAACAACGGTCGCCACGGCGCCCTCGGCCGAGAAGCGCGCGAAGCCGGTGTAGCTTTGCAGCGCCAGCACCATGCCGGTGAATAGCGCCGTCATGCCGACAACAGGCAAAGAAAAATATCCGATGTCGAGCATTTGGCGGGCGACGAGCCGCGGATAATAGGGTGGGCGAACGCAGTGAACGACGGACACGCCGGTGAAGTGCGCGATGCGTCCGGTGAGCTGCAGGAAGCCGAGAAAAACCCGGCCGATGATCGCAAGGAAATTCATGTCGATGCGGGAAGATCGACGTATACGCGCGCGAATCGGCGGCCGAGCCGAGTCAGTACTTCGTATCCGATCGTGCCCGCCTTGGCCGCGACGTCGTCGACAGGCAGACGATCGCCCATCAACTCCACCGTGTCGCCGACCTTGATTTGCGGCGCCGAGGAGACGTCGAGCGTGATCAAGTCCATGGACACGCGGCCGACGATGGGCACCCGAAGATCTCCGAAATAGGCGCTGCCACGATTACTCAGGCTGCGCAGCCAACCATCGGCATAACCGGCGGCGATGGTGGCGACTCGCGTCGTCGCCGTGACGCGATGCGTGGCACCATAGCCAACGGTCTTGGGAGGGTCAACGTCGCGGATTTGCAGGATTTTTCCGGAAAGACGCGCGACTTGGCCAACCGGATTCGGATGGCCGGGCGTCGGGTTGATGCCATAAAGCGCGCATCCCGGACGAGCGAGATCGAAGTGGTATTGCGGCCCAAGAAAAATCCCCGACGAGTTGGCGAGGCTCGCCGGCACTTGCGGAAAGGCGCGCCGGCGGGAAGCAAAAGCGTCGCGCTGGCTGGCGTTCAGCGGATGACCGGGCTCGTCGGCGCAAGCGAGGTGGCTCATCACGATGGCGACCTCGATGTGCTCCAGATGCCGCGGACCGGCGATCAGGCGATCGGCCTCGCCGTTGGACAGTCCGAGACGCGACATGCCGGTATCGAAATGCAGGGTCGCCGGCAGTTTGCGCCCCGACCGCTGCGCTTCACGCGACCAGGCCTCGATTTGGCCAAGATCGTTCAATACCGGCACAACGCCGCGGGCGCGGAACTCTTCCGCCTCACCCGGCAACATGCCGTTCAATACATAAATCCGTGTCTCGGGAGGCAATACGTCGCGGATTTCCAGCGCCTCGCCAAGTTGCGCAACGAAGAAATGCCGGGCGCCCGCGGCCGCAAGCGCCGGCGCTACCCGGATCGCGCCAAGCCCGTAGGCGTCCGCCTTGACCACGACGGCGCACTCGGCGCCGGTGAGGCGTGAACGCAACAGCCGGTAGTTGGCGACGATGGCGCCGAGATCGACGGTAAGCACTGATTGCGATGGGAGAGGCACATGACTCATAGGCGCGCCGCCTCAATCGAGCCCGCCGGGCGGGCGGCCGATACTGCGCGAAAGGAAAACCGGCTGCCCATCGCGAGTGAGACACCATGCGTTCGAACGTGCCGACCCGGAACTCCGTCGGAAGTTCGAATCATCACGCAGCGGGAAATCCGATGATTGCGCTAGTCGGCAACGTCGGAGTATTGGCCGGCGTCGGCGAAATCGTCGAACTTCGTAAAGGCGCCGTCGAAGAACAGGCGGACGCTGCCGATCGGGCCATGACGCTGCTTGCCGATGATGGCTTCGGCGACATTATGGATCTTTTCGCCGTGCTCCTTCCATTTTGCATAACGGTCGTTGAACCGCTCGTCGCTTTCGTCGGCGCGCTTTGTCGGCACCTCGCGTTCGTGATAGTACTGCTCGCGATACACGAACATGACGACGTCGGCGTCCTGTTCGATGGTTCCCGATTCGCGCAAATCGGAAAGTTGCGGTCGTTTGTCCTCGCGCTGTTCGACTGCACGCGACAGCTGCGATAGCGCCAGCACCGGAACATGGAGCTCCTTGGCGAGCGCTTTGAGCGCACGCGTGATGGCCGAGATTTCCTGCACGCGGTTCTCGGGCCGCGTTCCGTGCGGCGGCGAGAGGAGTTGCAGGTAATCGACGACGATCAGGCCGATGCCATGCTGGCGCTTGAGCCGGCGGGAGCGCGTGCGGAGCGCCGAAACGGTCAGCGCCGGGGTATCGTCGATGAACAGCGGCACACGCGCCAGGCGTTGACTGACCTCGACGAAGCGCGGAAAGTCCTCGCCCTTGACCTCGCCACGCCGGATCTTGTCGGAGGGAATTTCGGTTTCCTCGGAGAGAAGGCGCGTGGCGAGCTGTTCGGACGACATCTCCAGGGAGAAAAACGCCACCTTGGCGCCTTCGATCACTTCGAGTGAACCGTCCTCGTTGCGACGCTCCTTGTAGGCGAGCGCCGCGCTGAAGGCGACCTTGGTGGCGAGCGCCGTCTTGCCCATTGACGGCCGGCCGGCCAGCACGACGAGGTCGGAGGGATGGAGACCGCCGAGCTTCTTGTCCAGGTCACGCAGTCCGGTGGTGACGCCCGTAATATGGCTGTCGCGTTTGTACGCCGTCTGGGCGAGGTCGATTGCCAAGCCCAGCGCGCGCGAAAACGGCGCCGGGCCGCCCTCGATCTCCCCCGTCGTCGCCAGATCGAACAGCCGCTGCTCGGCGGACTCGATCTGCTGTTTCGCCTCAGCATCGAGATCGAAGGCGAAGGCGCGGTTCACCATGTCTTCGCCAAGGGCGATGATCTGCCGGCGGAGATGGAGATCGAATATGGTCTTGGCGTAATCGAGCGCGTTGATGACGGTAACCACCGATCCAGCGAGCCGCGCCAGGTATTGGGTGCCGCCGATCTCGGCCAGCGCGTTGTCTTGCTCGAAATAGTTTTTAAGCGTGACTGGGTTGGCGATCAGACCGCGCTCGATCAGTTTGCCGAGCGCCTCGTATATCCGGCCATGCCGAGCATCGGCGAAATGATCGGCGCGCAAGAACTCGGAAACGCGATCGAACGCGCGGTTGTTGGCGAGCAACGCGCCGAGCAACGCCATCTCCGCCTCGAAATTATGCGGCGGCGTGCGCAGCAGCGTCGTCTCGTCGTCGCGCCCTTTGAGGGGCGCAACATTGTTGCGTGGCGCGGGTTCCATTATGCACGTTCGTTGTCGACGAAACGCGGAGAGTACGTCCGCGACGCGGCGGCCATCAACGCGAATCGTCTGTGGATAGCGAGTATATCGGGAATCGCGCGAACGCGGGTTACACCGCCAGATTTCCGCGACCGGCGTTCATCATCTCCCACTGATTGATGTAGTCGCGCGATAGCGGCACGGTGTCGACGCGCTTGGCGAGTTGCATCTGGAAGACCATCTGCGCTTCATAGCGGAACGCCATCTCGCAGCCGGCGAGATAGAACTCCCACATACGGCAGAAGCGCTCGTCATAGAGGGCCTTGATGCGGTCGCGATGCCGCGCGAAGCGCAGACGCCATTCGCGTAGCGTATCCGCGTAGTGGAATCGCAAGATCTCGATGTCCGTCACCCACAGCCCGGCGCGTTCGACGGCCGGCAGCACCTCCGAAAGGGCAGGCGCGTATGCTCCGGGAAAGATGTACTTTCTCAGCCATGGATTGGTGACGCCCGGTCCGTCGGAGCGGCCGATTGAATGGAGCAATGCCACGCCGTCGTCGGTGAGCAGATCACGCAACTTGGCGAAAAACTGATCATAGTGGACTACACCGACGTGCTCGAACATGCCGACCGAGACGACCCGATCGAAGCGTCCTTCTTGCTCGCGGTAGTCGCGCAGGAAGAATTGCGCACGGCCTGCCAAGCCTTCCTTGCGGGCGCGCTCGTTCGACACCTTGTGCTGTTCCTCGGACAGGGTGACCCCGACCACCTCGCCGGCGCCGACCTTCGCAAGATATATGCCGAGCCCTCCCCAACCCGAGCCGATGTCGAGCACCCGCACGCCCGGTTCGAGGAGCAGCTTGGCGGCGATATGCCGCTTCTTGTTGTCCTGCGCCGCCTCGAGCGTGTCGTTGTCGCTGGCGAAATACGCGCACGAATATTGCCGATCGCTGTCGAGGAACAGATCGTAGAGCGTGTCCGACAAATCGTAGTGGTGGGCCACGTTCCGCCGCGCGCGGACGATCGGGTTGTATTGCTGAAGGTAGCGAACGAATTGGCCGACCCATGGCGGGGTGGCGCGCCAATGGCGGCGCTCCTGCTCGATGCGCTGCAGATTTTGCCCGGCCCAGTCGAGGAAACCGTAAAGCTCGCCGTTCCCTAGCGTTATCCGTCCGTCCATATATAGTTCGCCCAGATACAGACGCGGATTGGCGAACAGCAGCCACTCGGCGGCGCGATCGTGAAATCGCATCGTCGACTCGGGTCCAGGCGCCCCTTCGAACACATGGCGACCGCCGGCGGCGTCGATCACCGTAAGCCGCCCGACTCGGGTCAGTTTCCGCAGCAAGCGCGCGAGCAAAAACATTGCCGTTGATGCTCCCCGCCCACGCCCGTCCGAGCTTGGCCGGACTGCCAGGCGCCTAGATCGTCCCACCCCCGCCGCAGGCAAAGCATAGGAAAATTGACCGCGCGGCGCAAAGGACTTGAGACAAATTGCGGGATTCGCCGGCGGCCCGGCCGGGGGCCAAAGCGCCCGGCCGGTCGGATGAGGCGCTCAGACGGCGGGACGGGGCCCGCCCTGACGAGGGCTATTGCTTGCCTTGCTCGTCAGCGCTGCCCTTGGCCGTGGCCCGCGCCTTCTTCGGCTTTTTCGCCGCTTTGGATTCGCCATCTGCGCTGTCCGGCGCGGGCGCCGTCGCTACAGCCGCGGCCGGTGGCGTATCGGCGGGGGCGGCGGAAACAGCCGGAGCGGCCGTCTTGCCGGCTGCCTGCAGCGCCGCTTCATCCTCCGATTGGGCGACATTGATCGAAACGGCGACGATGACTTCGGGGTGCAGCTGTAGGCGGGTCTTGAACACGCCTTGCGACTTGATCGGCTGATCGAGAAGAACCTGGCGCCGGGCGATGGTAAATCCCGCTTCGGTCACCGCCGCGGCGATATCGCGCGTGCCGACGGATCCGTAAAGCTGTCCCGTTTCGCCCGCTTGGCGGATCACGACGATGTCGAGGCCATCCAGCTTTTGCGCGATCGCCTCGGCTTCCTGGCGGCGGCTGAGATTATGCGCCTCGAGTTGCGCGCGCTGCCCTTCGAAGTAGGTGAGATTCTCTTTGGTCGCGCGCATCGCCTTTTTTTGGGGCAGTAGGAAGTTGCGCGCATATCCCGGCTTGACCTTCACGACGTCGCCCATCTGTCCGAGCGATTCGATACGCTCCAGCAGAATCACTTGCATCGAAGAACCCTCCTCTCAATCGCGCTTCATGTGTTCGACGACCCGCCGCCGAGCCGGCGGCGCAGATTGAGCCACGGATCGGCGAGGCCCAATAGCGCCAGCGCCAACACCGGCCAGCCGAAGACGAGCACGAAAACGTAGACGGCAATCAACCACAAGCGCCGGTTCGGCCAACGGCGCGCCACCGTATGGACCACCGCAAGTCCGGCGAATGCGAAGGCGCCGGCGAAGATAATCGCCAGATTGACGCCGAGGAACCCGGCCAACCCAGGCATGAACGCGCCAATGCCGCAAATCGCGGCGAAGATCGGCAGGCCTTGGGGAAGCTGCAGCGAAGCGATGTCGGGCGCCGGCCGCTGGTTGACGTCAAAATGCGTGACCAGCGCCTGCGCGATCGCGGCGTTCAAGACGACCATGACGATCCACGACAGCGCGACGATCCCTGGGAAAATGTTGGCGATTCCCTCGCTTGCCGCGGTGACGGCGTCCGGGGCGCCTTCGAAGCGCACCGACAGGCGAATGCCATCGGCGATGACGGCCTTGAGGCCGCCGGGTTCGTCGATGAAGTAAACTGTCAGCACGGCGAACCCGACGCTCGCGATCGCGATGATCCAGGTCAGCAATGCTCCCGCCGGATACCACTCGACACCGCCGTGCGCGTCCGCGCGATTGAGCAGCGCCTGATGTGTCATGAACACGACAGGGGCCGCATTGACGACCAGAAAAACGAGCGCGAAGACAATGCCCCCAAGAGCGAGCAAGACGACGACCGCAAGCGCGGACGCAATCGCCGCGCCGGCGACGCCGAGCCAAAGGCCTATCGCGAATAACGGGATCTGCGCGAAATATGGAACGACGAGGGCGCCGAAACCGAGCGGCGTCGTAAGGCCGAGCGGTCCGGTCAGCAGCGCGGAATAGAGCGCCGCGCTCGTGACGCCGGCGGCGAGCGTCCATGGTACGAAGGCGGGCATCGCAGGTGGTCGATCCTGTGTCGGCCCCGTCGCCGGGGCCTCCAGGTCAGCTAATCACGTAGGGCAGCAGGGCCAAAAAGCGGGCGCGCTTGATCGCTTGCGCGAGTTCGCGCTGCTTTTTCGCCGAAACCGCCGTGATCCGCGAGGGGACGATCTTGCCTCGCTCCGAGATGAAGCGCTGCAGCAGCCGAACGTCCTTGTAATCGATCTTCGGCGAGTTCGGGCTGGAGAAGGGGCAGCTCTTGCGCCGACGGAAAAATGGGCGGCGGGCGGCGCCGCCTGCTGGCGCGTTCATGGGGTTTCTCCTTCGCTGCTACGCGGCGCCGGTTCAGCGCTGTCGAAGTCGCGGCGACGGCCGCGGTCTCTTTCGCGGTCGCGATCGCGGTCACGCTCGCCGCGTTCGTCGCGTTTTTGCAGCATCGCCGAAGGGCCATCCTCGAGCGCGTCGACTTTGACGGTAAGAAAACGCAACACGTCCTCGTTGATCCGCATCGTGCGTTCCATCTCGTGCAGCGCCGAAGGCGGCGCCTCGATGTTGAGCAGCACGTAATGACCCTTGCGGTTCTTCTTTATGCGGAAGGTCAGATTGCGAAGGCCCCAATACTCGCGCTTCTTGACGTCGCCGCCGCGCTCCTTGAGGAGGGCGGTGAGCTGGTCGGTCAATGCCTCGACCTGGGCGCTGGTGACGTCCTGGCGCGCGATGAATACATTCTCGTAGAACGGCATCCGAATTCGACTCCCCATGGCTATTCACGGCCCAGCGCCGCGCCATCCTCGCCAATGACGAGGGGGTCGGCCGCCCGGGCCTAGCCGACCCTGTGACAATCGAGCCGGCAAGGAGTGTTCCGACCGCTAGGGTCCGAACGAAGCGCCGGACTATACACGGTTGGGTCCTTGGCGCAAGCGCGCCTCAGCGGTCTTAAGGCAGAGAAAACCCGCCCTACCAACGACGATACAAAACGAGGCTCCCAGAATGGCTTAGGGTAGAATCCCGGGTTGACGGCGTGACCTCGGTCGGCCTGGCTTGACAGCGACTTGCGCCGCGATTAGTGACCGCCGGCTTACGCCACGGTTCGCGAATTCGGAAGGGGTGCGGGGATTGAGCAAAGTTCGAGCTTTCACGTTTCCCGGCCAGGGCTCGCAGGCGGTCGGAATGGGCCGCGATCTGGCGCAAGCATTCGCCACCGCCCGTTTGGTGTTCGAGGAAGTCGACGAGGCCGTCAAGCAGGGCCTGTCCAAGATCATGTTCGAAGGACCGGAAGACCAGTTGACGTTGACCGCCAACGCCCAGCCGGCACTGATGGCGGTCAGCGTGGCGGTGACGCGCGTACTCGAGACGGACGGCAAGGTCGAATTGCCGAAGACGGCGAAATTCGTTGCCGGACATTCGCTCGGCGAATACTCGGCCCTTGCCTCGGCTGGCGCGCTGACGCTCGCCGATGCCGCACGCCTCTTGCGGCGCCGCGGCGAGGCGATGCAGATGGCGGTGCCGGTTGGAGAGGGTGCGATGGCGGCGCTGTTGGGGCTCGATTTGCCAGCGGCGCGGGAGATCGCCGAAGCGGCGCGGACGGGCACCGATGGAACCGCGGAAGTCTGCGATGTCGCCAACGACAACGCGCCGGGCCAGGTCGTGTTGAGCGGCGCGCGTGCGGCGATAGAGCGTGCCACGGAAATCGCCAAGACGAAGGGCGCCAAGCGCGCGATCATGTTGCCCGTAAGCGCGCCTTTCCACTGCGCGCTGATGCTTCCGGCGGCCGAGGCGATGGCCGAGGCGTTGGCGCGCGTGGCGATCGCCCCGCCAAGGGTCCCGGTCGTGGCGAACGTCACGGCGCGGGCCGAGAGCGATCCGGCGACCATTAGCCGACTCCTGGTCCAGCAAGTAACGGGCCTCGTCCGCTGGCGCGAATGCGTGACGTATATGGCCGATCACGGAGTCGTCGAATTGGTCGAGCTTGGAACCGGCAAGGTTTTGTCGGGGCTGGCGCGCCGCATCCTGCCGGAGCTGACCGCCGTTTCGCTGCAGGGTCCGGCGGATATCGAAACGTTTCTCAAGACGGTATAAGCGACGGCCATGTTCGCACTTTCCGGCAGACATGCCCTTGTCACCGGCGCGTCGGGCGCCATCGGCGGCGCGATCGCTCGCGCCCTTCATCGCCAAGGCGCGAAGGTGGCGCTATCGGGTACGCGCACGGCGGCGCTGGAGACGCTGGCCGGCGAACTGGGCCCCGGCGCGTCGGTCGTCGCCGGTGATCTCGCCGACCCCGCGGCGACCGAGACGATGTACAAAGCCGCCGAGGCGGCGCTCGGGCAGGTCGATATCCTGGTCAACAACGCGGGACTGACGCGCGACGGCTTGGCGCTGCGCATGCGGGACGATGACTGGCAGCGCGTGCTCGATGTCGATCTCACCGCCGGGTTCCGGCTCGCCCGCGCCGCGCTGCGCGGCATGATGAAGCGCCGCTGGGGCCGAATCGTTGGCATCACGTCGATCGTCGGCGTAATGGGTAACGCCGGACAGGCGAATTACGCCGCCGCCAAGGCGGGGATGATCGGCATGTCGAAGGCGCTCGCGCAGGAGGTGGCAAGCCGGAATATCACCGTCAATTGCGTGGCGCCGGGCTTCATCGCCTCACCGATGACCGACGGGCTGCCGCAGGAGCAGAAGGACCGCTTGTCGTCGGCGATTCCGGCCGGCCGCATGGGCGGACCCGACGATGTTGCGGCGGCGGTCGTCTACCTGGCCAGCGACGAGGCGGCTTATGTCACCGGCCAGACCTTGCACGTGAACGGCGGGATGTTGATGATATAGGCTGGGATTCGAGGGGCCCGGGCGCTGGTCAAAGACCCGCCGGTTGTGTTAGGACACCTCGCTTTTCGCCGCTTGCCTCGCCACTCGCGACGGGCGCGCTCGGGGCCGAGATTCAAACCAAGACCCAGACATTCGATTCCAGCGAAAGGGCAGATGCAATGAGCGACGTGACGGAGCGGGTAAGAAAGATCGTTGTCGAGCACCTCGGGGTCGACGAGGGGAAGGTGACCGAGAACGCGAGCTTCGTCGACGATCTTGGGGCGGACAGCCTCGACACGGTCGAGCTCGTGATGGCGTTCGAGGAAGAATTCGGGTGCGAGATCCCGGATGACGCCGCCGAGAAAATTACGACGGTCAAGGACGCGATTGCGTTCATCGAACAAAACAAGAAGTAATGCGATCGCCTCCGCGATGTTCGCGGGGTGGACGCGATGAGGCGGGGACAGTTTGTCGGCCGGATCGAGCGCAGGCTCGGGCCGACGACCGATAGCACCAACACTCGCCGAGGTTCGCCATGAGACGGGTCGTCGTCACGGGAATGGGTCTGGTCACGCCGCTCGCGTGCGGCGTCAAGCCGACTTGGGAACGCTTGCTCGCCGGCCAGTCCGGAATTCGCGGCATTCAGGCCTTCGATGTATCCGACCTGCCGGCCAAAATCGCCGGCATGGTTCCGCGCGGCGAAACCTCCTCGGGTTCGTTCAACCCGGACGATTGGCTGCCGCCCAAGGACCAGCGCAAGAACGACGAGTTCATCATTTTCGCGGTGGCCGCCGCCGTCCAGGCGGTTGAAGACGCGGGCTGGAAGCCGGACGACGAGAAGGAGCGCGAACGCACGGGGGTGATGATCGGCTCGGGCATCGGCGGGCTGCCGGTCATCTACGAAGCATCATTGACGCTCAAGGAGCGCGGCCCGCGCCGGCTGTCGCCATTCTTCATTCCGTCGAGCTTGATCAATCTCGCCTCGGGACAGGTATCGATCCGTTATGGATTCAAGGGACCGAACCACGCCGTCGTGACGGCGTGCTCGACCGGGGCGCACGCCATCGGCGATGCGGCGCGGTTGATCCAGTTCGACGACGCTGATGTTATGGTCGCGGGAGGTACGGAGGCTGCGGTGTGCCGTCTTGGCATTGCAGGGTTCGCGGCCGCGCGCGCGCTATCGACCAAGTTCAACGACGATCCGCCGAAGGCTTCGCGGCCCTGGGACCAGGATCGCGACGGATTCGTCATGGGCGAAGGCTCGGGGGTGGTCGTGCTGGAAGAGTACGAGCACGCCAAGAAGCGTGGCGCCAAGATTTACGCCGAAGTGATCGGCTACGGCATGTCAGGCGATGCCTACCACGTCACGGCGCCCTCGGAAGATGGCAGCGGTGCCTATCGCGCGATGTCCGGCGCGCTAAAACGGGCCAAGCTCGACCCCGCGGACATTGATTACATCAACGCCCACGGCACCTCGACCCCGCTTGGCGACGAAATCGAGCTCGGGGCGGTCAAGCGTCTGTTTGGCGACCACGCTTACAAAGTGTCGATGTCCTCGACCAAGTCGTCGATCGGCCATTTGCTTGGCGCGGCAGGCAGCGTCGAGGCGATCTTCTCGATTCTCGCGATCAACGATGGCGTGGTCCCGCCGACGCTGAACCTGGAGAACCCATCTCCTGGCTGCGACATCGATCTCGTGCCGCATCAAGCGAAGGAACGGCCGGTCCGCCGCTCGCTGTCGAATTCGTTCGGCTTTGGCGGTACCAATGCCTCGCTCATCTTCCAGGCGGTGAGCTGAGCGACCGCAGGCCGAAATCTCGCCCGCGGGTGGATAAAGGGCCGTGAAGCGGGCGGTTCTATGGCTTGTCACGTTGGCGGGACTAGTAGCCGGCGTTGTCGCCACCGCCGCCATCGTCGCTTGGTTGCGCTACAACGAGCCGGGCCCGCTTGCCGCCGCAACCACCGTGGTAATTGAGCGCGGCGCTGGCGCGGGACAAATCGCCGGGCAACTGGTCGAAGCCGGCGTTCTCGACGAGCCATGGACTTTTCGCCTTGGCGTGCTGCTGGCGGGTGGCGGCCGCGTCTTGCGTGCCGGCGAGTACCGCATTCCACCGGCGATTTCGCCCCGCGCGGCGGTCGATCTGCTGGCTAGCGGCCGGACGGTCATTCATCGCCTCACCATTCCTGAAGGGCTGACCTCCGCGCAGGTGGTGGCGCTGGTGCGTCAGATCGAAATCCTCGAAGGCGATATCGCCGTCGCTGCGGACGAAGGCACGCTGCTTCCCGAGACATATTTCTATTCGCGCGGCGACTACAGGAACGCCATCATGGAACGCCAGCGCAAGGCGATGGACGACGCCTTGTCGCAGCTATGGGCCGAGCGAGCGCCGGGCTTACCGCTCAATTCGCCGCGCGAGGCGCTGATCCTCGCCTCGATCGTCGAGAAGGAAACATCGCTCGCCGCCGAGCGACCGCGCGTCGCCGCGGTTTTCATCAATCGCCTGAAGAAAGGCATGCGGTTGCAGGCCGATCCGACCGTGGTCTACGGGTTGACCGATGGCAAGGGTCCGCTCGACCGGCCGCTCGCGCGCGCCGATCTCGAGACCCGGCATCGGTGGAACACCTACGTCATCGATGGATTACCGCCCACCCCCATCGCCAACCCCGGGCGCGCTGCGCTAGAGGCGACGCTGAAGCCGGCTGACAGCGACGAGCTTTACTTCGTCGCCGACGGGTCGGGCGGGCACGTTTTCGCCAAGACGCTCGCCGAGCACAATCGCAACGTCGCCCGCCTGCGCGCCGCGGAGCGGCTGCGAGGCAACAATCAGCAATGACGTCGGCGGTTACTCGAACGAGGTCTTGCGCGGCAGCCGCGCCAGCAGCGGGTCCATGACCAACGGCGGCAACGCGGCGATGAAACGGACCGCGGCGTAAAGACGCCAAGGAAAGGCGATGCGCGCCCGATTGCGCGCGAGACCACGAACAATGATGGCCGCCGCGCGTTCGGCCGGCATTAACAAGGGCATCTTGAATTTGTTGGCCGCGGTCATCGGGCTATCGACGAAGCCCGGGCAGATCACCGACACGCCGACGCCGTAACTCGCCATCTCGCCGCGCAGAGCCTCGCCCCAAACGCGCACGAACGCCTTGCTGGCGCAATATGCCGGTGCCCCGGGGAAACCGCGGAACGAGGCCAGCGACGACATCAACGCAATCTGGCCGCGCCGTCGCGCCGCCATACGGGGCGCCAGCGGCAGGACCGTGTTCAGCACGCCATCGACGTTGATCGCCGAAATACGCGCCGCCTGTTCGGCGCCTTCCTCTCCGCCGCCGGTTCCAGCCGAAACGCCGGCATTGGCGATGATGAGATCGATGGGGCGTGCCTGGTCGGACTCGTAAAGCCATTCGGCGAGTTGCGCGCGGTCGCGGACGTCGATGGCGGCGGTGCGCACGGCGGCCCCTTGCAGGCGACAGGCGTCGGCGACCGCTGCAAGCCTCGGTCGGTCGCGGCCTGTCAGCGCAAGCGTCACGCCGTCTCTGGCGTAAGCCCGCGCGAGCGCCGCGCCGAGGCCGCTCGACGCGCCGGTAATGACAATCGAACGCGGCTCGAGCATCGCCATGCGTCGGCTTTACGTTGTTCCCGCTGCGCTCAGCGAATATAGTACGGCGCCAATTGCGGAGCACCAAATCTGGTGGGCATGACCGGGGGAAAAGTGGCGATCGCGAGCATGACCGGATTCGCGAGGGCCGCCGGGGCGGATCAGTCATATGCCTGGACGTGGGAAGCCAAGAGCGTCAATGGGCGTGGCCTCGATGTCCGTTGCCGGTTGCCGCCCGGAATGGATCGACTCGAGGGGCAGGTTCGCGCCGCCGCGGCGAAGCGATTCGCGCGGGGAAACCTGTCGCTCAATCTGGCGATCGATCGTCAGGCCGCAGCGGGTCGTTTGCAGGTCAATCGCGCGGCGCTCGAACAAGTGCTGACGCTGGCGCGCGAACTCAAAGACAAAATTGATGCCGCGCCGCCGCGGATCGACGGCCTGTTGGCGGTCCGCGGCGTGGTCGAGATCGCCGACGAATCGGTCGAGACGGACGAGGCGCGAGCACACCGCGACCAGGCGATGCTGGCGACGCTCGACGAAACGTTTGCCAATCTGGCCGCGGCGCGTGCCGTCGAGGGCGAGCAGCTCGCCCGCACGATGACGAAGCTTCTCGATGAAATCGCGCTGTTGACCGAATCTGCGGCGGCGTCCGCCGGCGCGCAGCCGGAGGCGATCCGCGATCGGTTGCAAGCCAAGCTCGCCGACCTTCTTGGCGAGAAGCAGGCGGTCCCCTCCGATCGACTGGCGCAGGAGGTGGCGATGTTGGTGACGCGCGCCGACGTCAGGGAGGAGATAGACCGCCTGCGGGCCCATGTTTCCCAGGCGCGCGGCTTGCTGACCGAAGGCGGCGCCATCGGGCGCAAGTTCGACTTCCTAGCGCAGGAGTTCAATCGCGAGGCGAACACGCTGTGCTCGAAATCCTCCGACATCGAGCTGACCCGGATCGGCCTGTCACTGAAAGCAGTGATCGATCAACTCCGCGAGCAGGCGGCGAACATCGAATGACCGACCGCGACGATATCGGCATCAGCCGCCGCGGCCTGATGTTGGTGCTTTCCTCGCCGTCGGGGGCCGGCAAGACGACCATCAGCCGCGAGCTGTTGCGGCGCGATTCCAACGTGGTCATGTCGGTCTCGGTGACCACGCGCCCCAAGCGGCCAGGCGAGGTCGAGGGCGTCGACTATTTCTTTGTCGATGGAATCGAGTTCAATCTGATGGTCAATCGCGGCGAGTTGCTGGAGCACGCCAAGGTGTTCGGAAATTACTATGGAACGCCGCGAGCGCCGGTGGAGAAAGCGCTTGCCGCCGGACGCGACGTGTTGTTCGACATCGATTGGCAGGGAACCCAGCAACTCAACGGGCGGATGCCTGTCGATCTGGTCAGCGTCTTCATCCTGCCGCCGTCGACGCGCGAACTGGAGCGGCGGCTCAAGGCGCGGGCGCAAGACCCGCCTCAGGTGGTGGCTCAGCGCATGGCCAAGGCCGCCGACGAAATGAGCCATTGGGACGCCTACCAATACGTCGTCATAAACTACGACATCGGCGAGAGCGTCGAGCGCGTGCGCGAAATCCTTTCGGCTGAACGCTCGCGCCGCGAACGTCAGATCAACCTCGCCGATTTCGTCAAGCGGCTTCGTGAAGGCCAATAGTTCGCCGGCGTACTAGCCGGCCACGGCCGCGTACGCACGCGCGAGCGCGCAAAATTCGCCGATCGACAACTCTTCGGCGCGCGCCGTCGGCGCGATTTTGGCGCGCGCGAGCAGGGTTTCGCTGTCGACGCCGAGGGATCGCAGGCTGGCGCGCAACATCTTGCGGCGTTGTCCGAAACCGGCGGCGGCAACGCGCTCGAGCGCCCCGGGATCGGCCGGAGCCAAGGGCGCGGCGCGCGGTGCGATTTGAACCACGGTCGACACGACCTTCGGCGAAGGCGTGAAGGCGCGCGGATCGACGTCGAACAGGAGGCGCACGTCCGCTCGCCACTGCGTGGCGACGGCAAGGCGGCCGTATGCGGGCGTGCGAGGGCGGGCGACCAACCGGTGCGCCACCTCCTTTTGAAACATCAAGGTAAATGCCTCGAATGCGTCGGCATGAGCGAGCCATCGCAATAACAGGGGCGTGGCGACGTTGTAGGGCAGGTTGGCGACGATGCGCCGGGGCGGCCGTCCGAGAGTGTGCACCGCGATGTCAAGCGCATCGCCCTCAACGATCTTCAGCCTTCCAGGGCAAGATTCGGCGATTTGATCGAGCGCCGGTAGGCAACGTCGGTCCCGCTCCACGACGATCAGTTCCCTGGCGCCTGCGGCGAGCAGCGAGCGCGTAAGGCCTCCGGGGCCGGGGCCGATCTCGATCGTCGTCCCGGCCGAAAGATTTCCCGCAGCTCGCGCGATACGGCGGGTCAGGTTCAAATCGAGCAGGAAGTTTTGGCCGAGCGACTTGCGGGCCCGAAGATCGAATCGGCGTATGACCTCGCGCAGCGGAGCCAGCGCCGCGAGCGCGGCGAAGCATTCGTCGTCGGCCGCGCTCAGACGGCGACCTCGCGCGAGCGCAGCGTCCGCCGCGACGCCATCTGGCCTGCGAGGATGATCGCCGCGACGAGACTCGCCTCGCTCGCCTGACCGGTTCCGGCGATGGCGAGCGCGGTGCCGTGATCGGGCGAAGTCCGAACGAAGGGCAGGCCGAGCGTCACGTTGACGCCGTGCTCGAAGTCGAGCGTCTTGAGCGGTATGAGCGCTTGGTCGTGATACATGCAGAGCCAGGCGTGATAGCGAGGACGGGCGCCGGCGTGGAACAGCGTGTCAGGCGGCAGCGGACCGACGGCGTCGATGCCTTCCGCACGCAGCCGCTCGACCGCGGGTGCGATAAGCTCAATTTCCTCGCGCCCGAGAGCGCCATTCTCGCCCGCGTGCGGATTGAGCCCGGCGACGGCGACGCGGCCGCGAAGCAATCCGAAGTCAGTGACCAGCGCTTTCGCGACGATGCGCCCTTGCGCAACGATCAAGTCGCTCGAAAGTCGATCGATCGCCGCGCGGAGTGGAAGATGAACGGTCACCGGGACGACCCGCAATCCGCCGCCGACCAGCATCATGACGGGTGTCGCGTCGCCGCCAACGCGCGCGGCGAGATATTCGGTGTGCCCAGGGTGTCGGAATCCCGCGTCGTAGAGCGTCTTTTTGTGAATGGGGTTTGTGACGATCGCCGCCGCCCGATCCTGTCGCACCAGATCGACGGCGCGATCGATCGACGCCAGCACGGCGCGCGCGTTCGTTGGATCGATTCGGCCGGGAACCACCGGCGCGGCGAGCGGCAGCGCTAGAACCGGGAACGCTTCCGGGAAGACGCGCAATGCCTCCTCGGGGCGCGATATCTCGCGGATCGGAACCGGTAACCCGAGCCCGCGGCCCGCTTCCGCCAGGCGCCTGGGCTCGTCGACGGCAAAGAAGGGCGGTACGCCCTCGCCCCGTCGCAGCCATGCCTTGAGGGCGATTTCGCCGCCAATGCCCGCCGGCTCACCCATGGTGAGCGCCAAAGGGAGCAGCCGGCCGTCGGTTCGGCGGTCGATTGCCGTCACACGCGGATGTCGACGACGGCCGCTCGCCGCAGATCGCGGAGATAGCGACGGGCCGCGAGGTCAAGGCGCTGTCGGGTTAGCTGTTCGGAGATTTCCTCGCGACTCGGGAGGTTGAGGTTCTTGGGCTCCTCGCGCTCACAGACCATCAACGCCAGCAACCCGCCGTCGAGACGGACCGGATCGCTGAGCTCGCCGATTTTAAGATTCAGCACGGCGGACCTGATCGCCGGAGCGAGGTCGCCGACGCGAAAGCGCTGGGGCGCGCCGCCGAACTGCGCGCCGAGCTCCTTGGCGGCGCGCTCCATGTCATCGCAACCCTTGACGATCTCGCGAACCTGCTGCAGCAGCTCGCCGTGCGAGCGCGCTTCCGCGTCGCCCGCGCCGCGCGGCAACGGCAGGATCATCTGCGCCAGCGTAACGTTCGCGTCTTGCGGCAAGGGGCCCGATGTCGACCGGCGGTCGCGCAACAAATAGATATAATATCCGGCGACCGATCGAACCGGCACCGTGATCTGGCCGCGTTGCAACTGGGCAATCGCGTTGTTGATCGCCTCGTCGAACTGACCGACGGGAACCCAGCCGATATCGCCGCCGCTCGCCGCCGAAGCACTTTGCGAGAACTGCTGGGCGATCGCCGAGAAAGAAGCGCCACGCACCATTTGATCGATCAGGCCCTGCGCCGTCTGTCGCACCTCTTCGTCTTGCTCAGGCGTGTCGACGGCAAGAAATATTTCGGCGAGAAGATCCTCCGCCGATCCCTGCGAGCTTTGAAGCCGGGCGATCTGTTCGTCGATCTCGTCCTCGGAAACGTCGAACGTCGACCGTAGCCTACGGTCGACGACTTTACGCCATGCCAGTCCGGTACGCAGTTGCTCGTAGACGGTCGACCGCTCGATGCTGTTATCGTCGACGAAACGCTGAAAGCCGCCGCGGCCAAGACGATTGGCCTGCTCGATGCGCCCGATCGCCTGCTGAATTTCATTCTCGGTGACGCCGATCCCGAGCCGTTCGGCCTCCTGGCGCTGCAGCTTTTCGTCGATCAGCGCGCGGATGATCTGCGGCTGAATTCTGCGGCGATTTTCGGTGGTATCGGGCAGGTTCGAGGAAACCAGGACGAGCCGCATGCGGCTGTTGAGATCGTAGAGCGAGACCACGTCGTCATTGACCAGCGCCACGATGCGTTGAACATCTTGCGCCGCGCCGATGCCGCCGAGCCCGGCGATGAACACGACCAACAGAACCAGAACACGGATCAATCGCATATTTCGCTCGATCGCATTGAAGCCATGGCGGCGCCCCGACCCGGACGCGCCATGAGCGACCTTATACGACCTCCCGATGCCCAGGAGCAATCGTCGGCCGCGCCTTGCGATCATTGCTCATCCGTCCTCGAGATGGAGCAGCATCGTCACGCCAAGCATCGTGAACACCGCAGTCGGCGCCCATGCGGCAAGCACCACCGGAATCGTCCCGTTCTGCCCCAGAGCGCCGACGAGTTTGGTGAGGAAAAACAGAGCGAACCCGGCGCCGATTCCCGATATCAGCAACGCGCCGGCGCCGCCGAGCCGCGGCGGCCGTAGCGAGAAAGTTGCCGCGACAAGGACCATCGCCGCCAGCAGCAGCGGTACGGCGAGCAAACTTTGGAAATGCAGTCGGTGGCGAAGCGCGGAGAATCCGGCGCGATCGAGGATGGCGATGAAGCCGGGCAGGTCCCAGAACGAGATGGTCTCCGGCGATGCGAAGCTGTCGTGGATACGCTCGCGCGTCATTTCGGTCAGGAGGTTGAGCGAACGCTCGAAACGCGGCGCGCGGTCGGGGCCGGATAGCCAGGCGTCGCGCACTAACCAATATCCTTCCTCCAGCCGCGCCAACCCGGCGTCGATCCGGCCGACGAACCGGTCGGGGTTCTCGAAGTTCAGGATGATGACGTCATAGAGCTCCATATCCTGCGATGACACGCGCAGCGCATGGATCACCTGGTTGGTCGCTCCATCGGCCTGGCGCAGCCAGAACCCCGTCGGCGAGACGGCCAGTAGGCTGGGCCGGCCACGCAAGAATCGCGCCTCGTCCTGCTCGAAGCGCAAATAGAAGGCGGCGGCGATGGGGTTCAACACCGCGATGGTGACCGCGCCGACGACCAGCGCAAGCGTGACGGCGGGAAACAGAAACTGCCATACCGACACTCCCGCCGCCCGCACCACGGTCAGCTCGTGGCTGCGCGTCAGACGCCAGAATGTAAGCATCGTCGCGAAGAGGAGCACGAATGGCATGAGCTGTTGCGCCAGCTCAGGCAGGCGCAGCAGCGCCATCGTGACCACGACTTCGAAAGTCGCCGCCGGCCGGCCGGCGGCGCGGCGCAGCAGCTCGATCGTGTCGAAGAGCAACACGGTGATCAGCAGTCCGCTCAATACGACCGCGATCCAGAACAGGAAGTTGCGGCCTATATAGACGGACAGGGTGGGCGATATGTGCATGGCCGCGGCGGTTCCTGTCGGCTCACTCGACGGTCGCATGCGCCGACGGCGACCGGCGCCGCGGCCCATCGTTCAGCAGCCACCATCCGGCGATCAGCGCCGGAACGATTGGTCCGACGTAAATCAGGGCGGTCGTCGCAGGCATGCGGACCGCTAAATTGCCGAAGGCGATCGCCAGTGACTGCAGGAGGATGACGACGACGATGGCGGCAAATACGCGTCGGCCGTGGCCGCGGCGGTTGAACTCGCCAGACAGAAGCGCGGCAAGCGCCACAAGCACGAAGGTGAGCCCATAGAGCGGGGAGGCCAGACGATTATGACCCTCGGCGCGCAATGCCGGCCACATCGCCTTGTCGGCATCGCTGCCGTCGGCGGCAAAGAGATCGTGGAGGAAGCGCTCGCGCGGCTCGCGCCAGCGATCTCCGGTCTTTTGCCGGACCTTGCCGATGTCGGCGGTATAGCGCTCGAAAAACAGCAGCTTTACTTGGCCGGTGCCGCGATCGAGCTCTTGGCGGTTGCCTTCGAGCATGACGATCCGCGGTCCCTCGTCGCTTGCGGTCAGCCGTCCCCGCTCGGCGAGCACGGTCACCGCCCGCTTCGGGTCGCGATTGTCATGAACCATGATGCCTTGCAGTTCTCCGTCGCTTTCGCGGGCGCGAACGTAGACGGTGATCCCGTCGGCTACGGTATTGAACACGCCCTCGCGCAGCAAGATCGCCGAATAATCGTTACGCGCGTCGAATTCCATTTCCTTGAACGCGCGATACGAGACCGGCAGGAAGTAAAGCGAGATCGAATAGCCGATCGCAACGACGACGAGCGCGACGATCAGCGGCGGCCGGGCCAGCCGCTGCGGAGCGAAACCGATGGCGCGCAAAACCACGAGCTCGCTGTCGGTATTCAGGCGCGAATACGTAAATAGGACGGCGACGAACAGCGCGATCGGCAGCAGGATCGCGAGGAAGCGGGGTATCAAAAGAATTGTCAGATGAAGATAGTCGTCGATCCCGAGGCCGCGCGTGACGATCAGCTCGATGAAGCGCAGCGACTGCGTCAACCAGATCGCCGCGACGAGCGATCCGAGGACGATGGCGCCCGAAAAGATGATCTGGCGAAGGATGTATCGCGTGATTTGGGTCATCGCAGCGTCGGCCAGTATATACGCCTGAAGCCGAGTCTGGACCGGCTCGGGCCGCCCACTCGGTGCGGCCGGACATCGAAATCGGAGGCAGGCGGGAGCGGGTCAGGTGAGCGACCCGGGCTTGTCACCCGTTGGAAACGGGAACAAACAGAGAACGAACGTCTGGTTACCGAGCATTCGCTCCTTTCCATCCCAGCCGTCTGTTGGCTAGAAATACCCCTCGACAGGTCGGTCGCTGAGGCCGGCGGATCGAAATCGCTGATCGTCCCTAATCCCCAGGAATCATTCCCTCCATGAAGATCGCCTTCGCCAAACCGGATCAGGCGAGTTCCGGAACCTTCGTCGTCGCCGTCACTGAGGACCGGAAGCTGACGCCATCGGCCGCGGCGCTCGACAAGAAGACCGGCGGCGTCCTGACCCGGGCGATGGCGTCGAGCCGATTTCGTGGCCGAAAGAACGAGTTGCTTGAGATCTTGGCGCCGAAGGGCGTGCCGATTTCGCGCATCGTCCTTGTCGGGCTCGGCAAGCCCGAGCAAATCGACGCGCAGCGGATGCAGGAGGTCGGCGGCAATCTCGTAGCGACGCTCAATCGAAGCGGCGAAAGCGTGGCGACAATGCAGGTCGACAATCTCGCCGGAGCGCCGATCCATGCGCCGGAGATGTCGGCGCATGTCGCGTTCGGGGCGCGCCTGCGAGCTTACAGGTTCGACAAGTATCGCACGCGCGAGAAAGAGGAGAACAAGCCGACTCTCAAGGCGTTGACCTTGATGGTCACCGACTTCGCGGCGGCGCGCAAACATTTCGCGCCGCTCGACCGTATCGCCGACGCGATTTACGTCACGCGCGACCTGGTGAGCGAACCGCCGAACGTCATCTATCCTGAATCGCTCGCCGAGCGCTGCAAACGGCTAGCCGCCTTCGGCGTCAAGGTCGAAATTCTCGACGAGAAGCAATTAGCCAAGCTCGGCATGGGAGCCTTGCTGGGCGTGGGACAAGGCAGCGCCCACCCGCCGCGTGTCGTGACGCTGCGCTGGGACGGTGCGCCGAAGGCCAAGGACAAGCGTCCGCTGGCGTTTTGCGGCAAAGGCGTCACCTTCGATACCGGCGGCATCTCGCTTAAACCGGCGGCCGGCATGGAGGACATGAAGTGGGACATGGCCGGCGCCGCGGCCGTGATCGGACTGATCGAGGCGCTCGCCGCACGCCATGCACGCGTCAATGCGGTCGGCTTAGTCGGGTTGGTCGAGAACATGCCGTCGGGCGCGGCGCAGCGACCGTCGGACATCGTCAAATCGGCCTCGGGCAGAACAATCGAGGTGTTGAACACCGATGCCGAAGGGCGCCTTGTGCTGAGCGACGTCCTTTGGCTCGCCCAGGACCGGTTCAAGCCCCGCCTGGTCGTCGATCTCGCGACGTTGACCGGTGCGGTCATCATCGCCTTGGGTCATGAGTTCGCCGGGCTCTTTTCGAACAACGACGAATTGGCGCAACGTCTGCTCGCGGCGAGCAAGGCGGTCAACGAGCCCGTATGGCGCTTGCCGCTGGCCGAGGCGTTCGATCGCGATATCGATTCCGACGCCGCAGACGTCAAGAACATCGCTTCCAACCGAGCGGCCGGGTCGTCGATCGGAGCGCAATTTCTGGCCCGGTTCGTCAATAGCGACGTTCCCTGGGCGCATCTCGACATCGCCGGCGTAGCGTGGGCGAAGAAGGATGGAGCGATCGCGCCGAAAGGCGCGACTGCGTTCGGCGTCCGCCTACTTGATCGCTTCGTCGCCGATCATTACGAGGAAAAGGAAGGGAAATAGCATCGGGGGAGTGCTCTGACCGAGATCCGCTTTTATCAGCTGCGCACGACGACTCTCGAGCGCGCGCTGCCGCAGCTGCTCGAGAAGGTTCTCGCGCGAGGCGATCGCGCCATCGTCGTCGCCGGTTCGGAGGAGCGCGTCGAGGCGCTCAATGCAGCGCTGTGGACGTACGACGATCGCGGGTTCCTGCCGCATGGCAGCGCGCGCGACGGCTTCGAGGAGGATCAGCCCATTTGGCTCGCCACCGCCGATCGCAACCCGAACGGCGCGAAGGTCCTCGTACTGACCGACGGCGCCGGCGCGTCCAAACTGGACGATTGGACGCTCGTACTCGAGATCTTCGATGGCAACGACGAGAGCGTGATCGCCGCTGCCCGCGAGCGCTGGAAGGAATATCGCGCCGCGGGCCACGACATGGCCTATTGGCGGCAGAGCGAAAGCGGGCGCTGGGAACAGGGCTGATACGGGCCTGCGCCAGGCGGCGACAAGCGCATTGCCGGCGTTCGTCCCAGCGGCTATAAGCCGCCGGCCCGAGGCAACCTGTAATTTGCAACGAGACCACGGAAATGGCCGGCGAACGAACGCTCTCGATCATCAAGCCCGACGCGACGCGCCGCAATCTGACCGGCGCCATCAACGCGCGGTTCGAGGCGGCGGGGTTGCGCATCGTGGCGCAGCGGCGGATTCGACTGACGCGCGCCCAGGCCGAGGCGTTCTACGCCGTCCATCGCGAGCGGCCGTTCTACGGCAGCCTGTGCGACTTCATGACGTCCGGACCGGTCGTCGTGCAGGTTCTCGAAGGGACCGACGCCGTTGCGCGTAACCGCGAGATCATGGGGGCGACCGACCCGAAGAAGGCCCTGGAAGGCACGATCCGCAAAGACTTCGCCGAATCGGTCGAGGCGAACTCGGTCCATGGCTCGGACAGCGTCGAGAACGCGGCGATCGAGATTTCTTTCTTTTTCAGCGGCATCGACATCGTCGGCTGAACGGGGTCGCGCCCCAAGAAACTTTTCGCCGCCTCGACGGGCGGCGGATGCGTCCTGCCGCCGCGGCTCGAACTAGGTCAGGAACATCGCCATGAAGGCGAGGGTCACGACGCAAACGATGATGACCCATTTCGCGAGGCGCAGAAACGCGTCCCACATCTCGGTCGATTGCCGCATGTTAAAATCGTCTTTGCTCGCCATGCCCCTTGATCCTCGCCGTGCTTCGCTGGCCCTTCTATAAACAATGGCGGCGCGGCTGAAAAGCGGCATGCCGAGGGTCACCCCGCGGGATTGAGCAAGGCGCTTTCGGGCGCAACGGCATCGGCGACGACGACGCGCTCGGCCTCGACGCGCGCCCGACCGCTGGCGACAAGGGCGAGCGCCAACCGATAAGCCTGGTGTTCGGCGGCGAGGACCCTGGCAGCGAGCCGCTCGGCGTCGTCATCGGGGCGCACCGGCACGGCGGCCTGAGCGATGATCGGGCCGGCATCCATCTCGGCGCGGACGAAATGCACCGTGCAGCCTGAGAAACGCACGCCCGCCGCCAACGCGCGCGCATGGGTGTCGAGGCCGCGAAACGCGGGCAGCAACGACGGGTGGATGTTGAGAATCCGGTCGCGCCACGCGGCGACGAATTCGGGCGTCAACAGCCGCATGAATCCGGCGAGACAAACCAGCTCGATCCTGGCCGCGCGAAGCTCTTTCTCGAGCGCGCTTTCGAAGGAGCGTCGGTCAACGAAATCGCGATGATGGACGACCGCCGTCGCGATGCCCGCCGCACGGGCGTACTCCAGGCCGGCCGCCTCCCTCCGGTTGGAGACCACCAAGTCGATCTCGGCGGGGTAGCCGGGAGCGCGGGCGGCGTCGATCAGCGCGCGCATGTTGCTGCCGCGCCCAGAAATCAGGATCGCCACGCGCTTACGGCTCATGAGTTCGGCCAGCGGCCGTCGGTTCCCAGCACGGTGCATCCGGCGGCACCCTTGCGTCGCTTTACGACCTGGCCGATGCGGGACACGCGCTCACCATGGCCGGCCAACAACCGGCTCGCCGCGTCCACCTTGTCGGCGGCGACGATGCACACCATGCCGATGCCGCAGTTAAAGACACGCGCCATTTCCGCGGGCGCGATGTGGCCGACGCGCGCCAGCCAGTCGAACACCGGCGGCAGCGGCCATGCCGTCGCGTCGAGCTCGACCGCGACATCTTCTGGGATCACCCGCGGAACGTTTTCGCTCAGGCCGCCGCCGGTAATATGCGCCATCGCCTTGACCAGTCCGGCGCGCGCCAAGTCGAGGCAGCTTTTGACGTAGATCCGCGTCGGTACCAAAAGCGCCTCGGCCAACGTCGTCCCTTCGGCGAACGGCGCCGGCGCCGACCACGCAAGTCCGGTTCCGGCCACCACGTGCCGTATCAGCGAATACGCGTTCGAATGCGTACCCGACGCGGCGAGGCCAAGAACCGCATCGCCGGCGACGACCGTCGCGCCGTCGATGACCTTGCCGCGCTCGACCGCGCCGACCGCGAAGCCTGCAAGGTCATAATCCTTGGGCGCGTACATGCCGGGCATTTCGGCCGTCTCGCCGCCAATTAGCGCGCAGCCCGCCTGCCGGCAACCGGCGGCGATGCCGGCGATCACCGTTTGCGTGGTCGTCACGTCGAGCCGCCCGGCGGCGAAATAGTCGAGGAAGAAAAGCGGCTCCGCCCCCTGGACCACGAGGTCGTTGACGCACATCGCGACCAAGTCGATCCCGACCGTGTCGTGCCGCCCGGTTTCGATGGCGATCTTCAGCTTCGTGCCAACGCCGTCGGTGGTGGCGACGACGATCGGATCCCGGTAGCCGGCGGCCCGGAGATCGAATATCGCGCCGAAGCCTCCGAGATCGGCGTCGGCGCCGGCGCGCCTCGTCGCCCGTGCGAGCGGCCGTATGGCTTGGACCAGGGCATTGCCGGCGTCGATATCGACTCCGGCCTCCCGGTAGCGGTTGCTGGTAATGGCGTCCTCGTGCGAAATTCCAGGTCGACGGACGGCGGCGACCATAATTGATCCGGCGCAGTTTGAGAATGGCAGATGACCTCGTAACACGAGGGCGACCGCGACGCTTGGCGCGGTTTGCCCAATGGGCGGCCCTATTTGCCTGCTTGTCGGCGCCGGCATGGAGCGGCCTGGCGGACGAAGGCGCCTTCGTCGTATCCGGCATTTCCGTCGACCAGACGGCGGCCTCGGCGGCGCAAGCGCGCGAGGCGGCGGTTGCCGAGGGTCAGCGTAAGGGGCTGCAGCTCCTGTTCGAGCGCTTGGTGCCGGCCGCTCAGCAATCGCGATTGCCGCGGTTGTCCAATGCGCAAATCGCCGACCTTGTGCAAAGCTTCGAAGTCGAAAACGAGCGGGTGTCGAGCGTACGTTACATCGGCACGCTGAGATTTCGCTTTCGGCCCGACGACATTCGGAACCTGCTGCGCGACTCGGGAATCGCTTTCTCCGAGCAAACCTCACGTCCGCTCGTCGTGCTGCCGATCATGTGGCGCGAAGGCCGCGCGATGCTGTGGGAAGATGGCAATACGTGGCGCACGGCATGGGGCCAAACGGCGCGCGCCGAGGGCCTTGTTCCGCTGATCGCCCCGCTTGGCGACCTGGCCGATATTGGCGCCATCACAGCCGACCAGGCTACTAAGGGCGAGGCGGCCGCAGTGGCGCGCATTGCGCAGCGGTACGACGCCGGCGGCGCGCTGATCCCCGTGGCCCAGTTCGACGGCGGCGAGCAGGCGATACTGAATGTCAGCGTGACTCGTGCGATTGGCGGCGAAGTCGAACGGCTGTTCTCCGAGACGATCGTCGCACGGCCCGGCGAGGACACCGGGCAGTTTTTGATTCGTGCCGCCGCCGATACCAGCCGGCTTGTCCAGGAGCGGTGGTCCTCGGCGCATGTGCTGCAATACGATCGCGCCGGCACCCTCACCGCCCTTGTGCCGCTCGCGACACTCGGCGAATGGGTTCGTATCCGCAAGACGCTCGGTGAAATCGCCGCGGTACGCCAGACCGACCTGTTGCGGCTAGGTCGCAACGAGGCATTGGTCGAGATTCACTTCGTCGGCGACGAGAAACAGCTCCAGTCGGCAATGGCACAGCGCGACCTGATGCTGCTGAACGCGACGGGCGAGGCCGCGTGGGAACTTCGCCTGGGTCGTGGAGCGGTGGTCGGCCGCGGACAGCCTGCCGGGTCGACGCCGTCGCCACAGCCGATCGGCCCGGGCGTCGGCCCGCCGTCGACGCCGAGCCCCGAAGCGACCCCGCCGGCGCCGATATCCACGCCATCAGGGACCGCTCCGGCAACGACCACCAAACCGTGATCAGCCTGCCCAATCTGCTGAGCTTCGCCCGGCTCCTTTCTGTTCCCGTGGCCATCTGGCTGATGCTCGACGGCCGCCTGCCATGGGCGTTCTGGCTTTTCGTGGCCGCCGGAATCACCGATGCGGTCGATGGCTACATTGCCAAACGGTTCAACGCTCGCACCGAACTCGGCGCGTACCTCGATCCGCTCGCCGACAAGGCCCTGCTGGTTGGCGCGTATCTGACGCTCGGCTGGCTCGGCCATATTCCGGCTTGGCTGGTCATCCTGGTGGTCTTTC
This sequence comes from Alphaproteobacteria bacterium, assembly GCA_035457725.1. Lineage (GTDB taxonomy): Bacteria > Pseudomonadota > Alphaproteobacteria > CACIAM-22H2 > CACIAM-22H2 > DATFES01. The sequence goes on from DATIBC010000091.1 coordinate 28,680, forward strand.
GCGATCTCCTCATCGTCGGCGGAGCCTTCGTCGTGCACGCGCTCACGGGAGCGTTCAAGGCCGAGCCGATCGCTATCAGCAAGGTCAACACGGCGACGCAAATCGCCTTGGTGGCGGTCGTCCTGGCGAAGCTTGGCGTCGGCTTCGACGATCACGGCGTCGCTGGAATCATGGTCTACGTCGCTGGTGCGACGACCGTCCTCTCGGGCGGGGCATATCTTTTCCAGTGGACGCGCCGGCTGATGCGCCTCGAAGGAACTCCGTGAGCGCGTCGTGACGGCGCGTCAGCTGCCGCTCGCGCTGCCGCACCGACCGGCGCTCGGCCGCGAGGACTTCCTTGTCGCGGACTGCAACCGGGACGCCGTCGCGTGGGTCGACCTTTGGCCAAACTGGCCTGGCCCAGGCCTGGCGATCCACGGGCCACTCGGATGCGGCAAGACCCATCTCGCCGAAGTGTGGCGGGCGCGAAGCGGCGCGACCCGATTCGCATTCCACGACCTTACCGGGATGGCCGTAGGCGATATCGCGATCGAGAGCGGAGTGCTGGTGGAGGATATCGACGCCGCCGCCGGGGATATGAGCGGCGAGCGGGCGCTGCTTCATTTGTACAATCGGTGCGTCGAGCGCGGCGCCAGTCTGTTGCTGACCCTGGGAACGTCGCCGATCAAGCTCGGCATCGTGCTGGCGGATTTGCGCTCCCGGGTTCTCGCATTGCCGGCGATCGCGGTCGGCGCGCCGGACGAGACGTTGATCGAAGCGGTGCTGGTGAAGCAGTTCGCCGATCGCCAACTTCGCGTACCGCCGGATGTCATTGCATATGTCGTCTCGCGTCTGGAGCGATCGTTCGCCGAGGCATCGCGGTTGGTGGAAGCGCTAGACCGCGCCGCGCTCGCGGAGCGACGCAATATCACCATCGCCTTGGCGCGCGACGTAATGCGCGCTGGAGGCGATTGACTCACCGTTGGTCGCGTCGAACGGAGGCTCAAATGGATCTCGGCATCGCAGGAAAACGCGCCATCGTGTGCGCGGCGAGCAAGGGGCTCGGCAAGGGCTGCGCTATGGCGTTAGCCCGCGAGGGAGTCCACGTGACGATCACCGCGCGCGGCAAAGACGCGCTCGAGGCGGCGGCAGCCGACATTCGTCGCGCCACCGGCGCCGTGGTCACCGCCGTGGCTGGCGATATAACGACCCGCGAAGGAAGGCAGGCCGCGCTGGCCGCCTGTCCTGAACCGGACATCCTTGTCAACAATGCCGGCGGGCCTCCGCCGGGCGATTTTCGCGACTGGGACGAGGGGCATTGGCAAACCGCCGTGAACGCAAACATGATCACGCCGATTCTGCTCATCAAGGCGACGATCGACGCGATGATCCGGCGCCGCTTCGGTCGCATCGTCAACATAACCTCCGGCGCGGTGCGGATGCCGATCCCTCAGCTTGGGTTGTCGAACGGGGCACGAAGCGGGCTCACCGGCTTCGTCGCCGGATTGGCGCGTCAAGTTGCCAAGCACAATGTAACGATCAACAACTTGTTGCCGGGACCATTCGACACCGATCGGCTGCGATCGGTAATGTCCGGGGTCGCCGAAAAATCCGGCCAACCGGTATCGGAGGTGCTGCGGACGAGGGCCAGCGAGAACCCGGCCGGCCGCTTCGGCTCCTCGGACGAGTTCGGCGCGACGTGCGCGTTCATCTGCAGCGCCCACGCCGGCTACCTCGTCGGGCAAAATATCCTACTGGATGGCGGGGCTTTTCCAGGAACGCTGTAGAGCGTGATCCAAATACCGCGCAATGGGCGCTTATCCACAGAAACGCGCGGTTATCCACATCATGCAAGCGATTTTTTTCAACCGGTGCGATTGCTCCGGTCGAGCGCCACTGGCTAGATTTTCGCGGCCTTGACCGCCCTGTTTTCGGACCTTGCACCGGACGCAGGGCTCCGAGAGCGGCCAGGCGGACCGATGACCGACAAGCAGGATCCCACGGAAATCGAGCTCAAGCTCAAGATTCCGCGCGAATCCTTGTCACGCCTCCTGCGTCATCGCGCGCTATCGCGTTTCGGCACTGGTCGTCCGGTCAAAACGCGCCTGATCTCTACCTATTTCGACACGCCCGACCTCCGGCTGATGCGCGAGCGCATCGCCTTGCGCGTGCGCAAGGTCGGTGGGCGCCACATACAAACGCTCAAATGCGCCCCTCGGGCAGAAAGTGGCGTGAATACACGCCAAGAGTGGGAAACCGAGATCCGTCATGATCGGCCCGACCTGGGCGCGTTCGCCGACAGCGCGCTCAAGAAGCGTTTGGCGCCGCACAAGATTGCTCCACGGCTGCAGGCGATGTTTGTCACCGACATCAAACGCGAGACTTGGCCGCTCAAGGTAAAGGGCGCGGAAATCGACCTCGCTGTCGATATCGGGGAAATCAAATCCGCCGACGCCCGCGTTCCGGTATGCGAAGCCGAATTCGAGCTCAAGTCGGGCGGCATAGACGGCGTTTATGCACTGGCGCGCGAACTGCACAAATCGGTGCCGTTCATCATCGAGCCGCTCACCAAGGCCGAGCGGGGCTATGCGCTGGCCGCCGATATCGCGCCGCAACCGAGGAAGGCCGAGCCGCTATCGTTCGGCAAGCGGGTGACGGCGGGCGAATGCTTCCAGCAAATCGGCCGCAATGGGCTGCTGCATTTGCGCGCCAACGAGGCATGCGTGTGCGTCAGTGCCGCCGCGGAGGGCATTCACCAGCTTCGAGTGGCGATCCGGCGCTTGCGCTCGGCTTTGTCGGTATTCAAGCAGGCCATCGCAGCGGAGGCGCGTCGCAGGGTCGCCAACGAGCTCAAATGGATCGCCAAAGAGTGCGCCCGCGCGCGCGAATGGGACGTATTCCAGGATGAGCTGCTGACCCCGCTGCGACAGCGCTTGCCCGATGAGCCGACATTGAGCAGCTTCGCCGACGCGGTCGCCCGCGCGCGGAGCGAGGCGGATGCCGCCGTCGCCGACATGCTTGCGAGCCCGCGCTATACAAAAGCGATTCTTGGCGCCGAAGCGTGGTGGGAAGGGAAAGCCTGGCGGACCGATGCCAACGGCGAGATCGACCAGCCGGCGGCTAAATTTGCCGCGAAACGCTTGAAGAAGCTGCACAAGCGCCTGTGCGAGTACGGCGATCGTCTCGGCGACCTAAAGATCGCCGAACTGCACGAATTGCGCATCCGCGCCAAGAAGCTTCGCTACGCGGTGGAATTTTTCCGGGGCCTGTTCGGTGGCCCGAAGGTTTCGCGCGATTATCTCGCCGCGCTCGCCGGAATTCAGGATCGCCTTGGCGCTCTCAATGACTCGCTCGTCGTGCGCGATCTGCTCGCCGAGGTAAAACGGCGCACGCCCGAGCTCGACCGCGACGTTTTCGCGCGCGCCGGCGCTCTCATCACCGGCTGGAATTCGGCCAAGGTCGAGACCGATCTCAAGGCATTGCCGAAGGCGTGGGACGCATTCGCCAAAATCCGCCCGTTCTGGAAATAAGCGTCAATCCGCCAGTTCGCGCGGCACTACGTAGGCGATCAGGCGCGTTTTTCCCGGGCCGAGATCCGACCAGCTTGCGCCGTCGAACGCCAAACGTACGGTCGCTGCGGTCGGGAATTTAGCGGCGATCTTTTCGCGTTCGATCGCGGCATCCTTGGGCAAGAGCGCCAACGCCAACTCCTGCAGTCCGGGATTGTGGCCAATCAACATGACGGAGCGCAGTGCGTCGTCGAGCTTTCGAACGCGGCCCAGCAGCTTGGTTTTACTGGCGAGGTACAGCTGTTTTTCGTATGCGACGTCGGGCGCTCCAATCGCCGCATGGATAAGCGCCAGCGTTTGGCGCGTGCGGAGGGCGTCGGAGCAGAGGACGAAGGACGGGCGAACTCGAACCTGGGCAAGCCACTGCGCCATACGCGTCGCCGCGCGGCGCCCCCGGGCGGACAAAGGGCGTTCCACATCGTCCGTTCCGGGATCGTCCCAGCTTGATTTTGCGTGTCGAAGTAAAATTAATTCTTTCAATCTAGTACCATGGATATTTAATGTAGATTCTTATGAACTCCGGGTGACCTGCGATGGCAGCACGCCAAGGCGGTATGCTATAGGCCGATAGGGCGCTGGGAAACGCCCATGCTCGTCATGAGCAACTAGCGTGGCTTGGAACGTCGGGAGCACGAGGTGGCGACGCAAATCAAAGTCGGCGAGGGACAGGCCGATTCCTTGACGGGCGGTGAGCGATTCATCAATCGCGAACTGTCATGGCTCGCCTTCAACGAACGCGTGCTCGAGGAAGCCGAGAACCGCAATCATCCGCTGATCGAGCGGCTGCGATTCCTGTCGATTTCGGCGAGCAATCTCGACGAGTTTTACATGGTCCGCGTGGCTGGGCTTAAGGGGCAGGTCGCGGCCGGCGTCGCCACGCCGAGCCAAGACGGCCTTGCTCCGGCTCAGCAGCTCGCAGCCATCAATCGCCGCGCCGGCATCCTCATGCAAGCACAGCAAGCGTGTTGGAATGCGTTAAGAGGAGACCTTCGAGCCGCCGGCGTGGCGGTTGTCGGGCTGGACGAGTTGTCCGAAGGCGACCGTCAGTGGCTCGATACTCGTTTCATGGAAACCATTTTTCCGGTGCTGACGCCGCTCGCCATCGACCCGGCGCATCCGTTTCCGTTCATGCCGAACAAGGGCCTGGCGTTGGCGCTTCAACTCTTCCGTCGCGACGACAGTCGCGAACTTCAGGCGCTTCTGCCCTTGCCCAGCCAGATCGAACGGTTCATCCGGCTGCCCGGCGACGCAATCCGGTTTCTGCCGCTGGAGGACGTGGTCGGCCTTTATCTCGACCGGCTCTTCCCCGGCTTCGAGGTGCGCGGGCGTGGCTTGTTCCGCATCTTGCGTGACAGCGAGGTGGAGATCGAGGAGGAAGCCGAGGATTTGGTGCGGCTATTCGAGAGCGCGCTCAAGCGCCGCCGCCGTGGCAGCGTGATCCGGCTCAAGGTCGACGCACAGATGCCGGACGATCTGCTTGCCTTCGTCATCACCGAGCTCGAAGTGAGCAGCGACGACGTCTTCCGTCTCGACGGCCTGATCGGCCTGGGCGACACCAAGCAGCTCATCGTCGACGAACGGCGGGATCTGATTTTCGAACCTTACAATCCTCGTTTCCCCGAGCGCATTCGCGATTTCGGCGGCGATTGTTTTGCGGCGATCCGCCAAAAGGACATCATCGTCCACCATCCATACGAGAGCTTTGATGTCGTCGTCCAATTCGTCCGCCAGGCGGCGCGCGATCCGGCGGTGATGGCGATCAAACAAACGCTCTATCGCACCTCCGAGAATTCGCCGATCGTCCGCGCCCTGATCGAGGCGGCCGAGGCGGGCAAATCGGTCACCGCGCTGGTCGAGCTCAAGGCGCGCTTCGACGAGGAAGCCAACATCAGATGGGCGCGCGACCTCGAGCGCGCAGGGGCGCAGGTGGTCTATGGCTTCATCGACCTGAAGACCCACGCCAAGATATCCCTCGTCGTGCGGCGCGAGGGCGGCGCGCTGCGCTCATACGCGCATTTCGGCACCGGCAATTACCACCCGGTGACGGCGCGCATATACACCGATTTATCGTTCTTCTCGTGCGATCCCGCGCTGTGCCGCGACGCCGGTCGTCTGTTCAACTTCATCACCGGCTACGCGCGTCCCGAAAAAATGGAAAAGGTCTCGTTCGCGCCGCTGACGATGCGCCAGACGCTGCTCGACCTGATCGAGGCCGAGATCGCTCACGCCAAAGCCGGTCGGCCGGCGGCGATCTGGGCGAAGATGAATGCGTTGGTCGACGCGACAACGATCGACGCGCTCTATCGCGCGGGCCAAGCCGGCGTGTCGATCGACCTCGTGGTGCGCGGCGTATGCTGCTTGCGGCCCGGCGTGCCCGGTCTCTCCGAGAACATCCGCGTCAAATCGATCATTGGCCGGTTTCTTGAGCACAGCCGGATCGTCTGCTTCGGAGCCGGCCAGGGCATGCCAAGCGCGCAAGCGAAGGTGTTCATTTCCTCGGCGGATTGGATGCCACGCAATTTCGACTGGCGCGTCGAGGCGCTGGTGCCGATCGAAAACCCGACCGTGCATCAACAGGTATTGGACCAGATCATGGTTGCCAACATGCGCGATACGCAGCAAAGCTGGATTCTGGCCGGAGACGGAACATACGCGCGAATCAGGCGCGAGGACGCCGGGTTTGGCTGCCATAAGTTCTTCATGACCAATCCGAGTCTGTCCGGCCGCGGCAGCGCGCTGCGCAAAGCCAAGGCGTCGCCGCGGCTCGTGCGCAGCGCGCGTTGAGGGAATGCCGGCGCGCAAGTCGCAGGGCGCGTCGGCGTCCGCCGGCGTAGCGCGGCGACATGTGGGCGTGATCGACATCGGCTCGAATTCGATCCGCTTGGTCGTATTCGATTCCCTGTCGCGGGCGCTGAATCCGCTGTTCAACGAGAAAATTCTCTGCGGCATCGGCCGCGGCTTGCAGCGCACGGGAAGGCTGCACGAGGACGGCGCCCGCCAGGCGGTTGCGAACCTGCGGCGGTTCGCCGCGCTTGCCAAGGCGATGGGCGTGGGCCGGCTCAAGGTGATGGCGACCGCGGCGGTTCGCGACGCCGCGAACGGCCACGAGTTCGTCGCCGAGGTCCGCCGCGAGGCCGGGTTGGTCGTCCAGACCCTCGGCGGCGACGAGGAAGCGCGGCTTTCGGCGCTCGGCGTGGTATCGGGGATTCCCGGCGCCGACGGCCTGATGGGAGACCTCGGCGGCGGCAGTCTGGAGCTGGTGGCGCTCGACAGGGGCGACCTCGGCAGGCACGTGACGTTGCCGTTCGGGCCGTTGCGGCTGCGCGAGCTGAACGACCGCAGCCGTGCGGCATTGCGCGATCACATCGACGGCGAGTTGGAGCGTTATACATGGCTCGACCGCGTGGAGGGGCGCGAGTTCTACGCCGTGGGCGGCGCCTGGCGCGCGCTCGCGCGAATCCACATGGAGCACGTCAATTATCCATTGCGGGTGATCCATCACTACACGCTGTCGCGGGGTCGGGCGGAAGATTTCGCCGATGTTCTGGCCCGGCTGTCGCGCGATTCGCTGGAGCGCATCACGCGCATTTCCCGCCGGCGCCTCGAAGCGCTGCCTTACGCCGCGCTGGTGCTGGAGCGCGTCTTGCGTCGCGCGCGACCGGCGCGTCTGGTTTTCTCGGCTCTCGGATTGCGCGAGGGCTGCATGTACGACGCGCTGCCGGCCGCGGTGCGACGGCGCGACCCGCTGCTCGGCGCATGCCAGGAGCTTGCCGAGCAAAACGCGCGCTTCCCGGTATCCGGCGAGGCGCTGCGAGACTGGGTGGCGCCGGTCTTGGGACGCAGCGACCGCGAAGGCGAGCGGTTGCGGCTGGCGGCATGCATGCTGGGCGACATCGCCTGGAGCGAGCACCCGGACTATCGCGCCGAGATCGGTTTCCTTCGCGTGTTGCGGATGCCGCTGACCGGCATCGATCATCCCGGCCGCGCATTCATGGCGCTCGCCGTGTTCACGCGTTACAGCGGCGTCGCCGATAGCGAAGTGACCCGATCGGCCTGGCAGCTCCTCGATGAAGCGAGATTGAGCGACGCGTTTCGGCTCGGATTGGCGCTCAGGCTCGCCTTCACGCTTTCCGGCGGTACGACGCAGGTCTTGCGACGAGCCCGCCTGCGCCTATCAGGCGGGTCGTTGCAACTGGTGCTGCCGCGCGCCAGCCTGACGCTGGCCGCCGAGGCGGTGGAGCGCCGGCTCGCCGCGTTGGCCAATGCGCTGGACAGGAAGCACGCCGTCAAGGCGGCGTGAGACGGTCTAGCCGCTGGCCGATCGCGGGCCGGCGCGCGGAGCGGCGAGCGGCGAGGGAACGAGCACGAGACGCTTGCCCTGCATGGTGAGGGCAAGCTTACCGTGTTTCAGCGCTAGCGCGTCCTCGCCGTAGACTTCACGCCGCCATCCGTGCAACGCGGGCACCGGAGCCGCATCGTCGGCGGCGATCCGCTCGAGATCTGCGGACGACGCCACAAGCTTGGGCGCGACATCATGCTCGTCGCATTTCAGCTTGAGAAGCACCTTGAGCAGCTCGACGATCGGCCCGATGCCGCGCGGCAGTTCGGCCGGCGATTCGACGCGCGGAAGGCTCGCCTCGGGCACGGCGAGGCCCCGCGCCACCGCCTCGAGAATCTCCTGGCCGAGCCGGCTCTCGGCGAGCCCCTTCGATAGGCCGCGCAGCCGCGCCAACTCGTCGACCGTGGTCGGCGCATGGGCGGCGATGTCCATGACGCTCTCGTCGCGGATCACGCGATTGCGCGGCGTGTCTCGCCGCTGCGCCTCGCGTTCGCGCCACGCCGCGACTTCGCGCAGTATCGTAATCAGCCGTGGCCGCGGTGCCCGCGGCTTGAGCCGTTTCCAGGCGTCCTCGGGCGCCAGCCGATAGGTCTGCGGGTCAAGCAACTCGCGCATTTCCTCGGCGAGCCATCCCGCCCGGCCGCTTTGGGTCAGCCGTCGCGCGAGCGCCACATAAATCGCCCGCAAATGAGTCACGTCGGCGAGGGCATAAGCGATCTGTCGGTCGGTCAGCGGCCGCGCCGCCCAGTCGGTGAATCGCACCGACTTGTCGATCCGCGCGCGGGCCAGCTGGCTCGCCAGCGTTTCGTAGCTGACGGCGTCGCCGAAGCCGCAGACCATCGCCGCGACCTGGGTGTCGAACAGCGGCGTCGGCACGCGCCCGCTCAGGTGGTGGAAGATCTCGAGGTCCTGGCGGGCGGCGTGGAAGACTTTGAGGAGGCGCGGATTGGCCAAAAGATCGAACAGCGGTGCTAGATCGATGCCGGGCGCGATGGCGTCGATCGCCGCCGCTTTGTCGGGACCGCCAACTTGGACCAGACATAGCTGCGCCCAGTACGTGCGCTCGCGCATGAACTCGGTGTCGACGGTAATGAAATCGGCGACGGAAAGGCGCCCGCAGAATTCTGCAAGCGCGGCCGAATCCGTGATCAACGGCATGGCGCCGGGTTCTACACCGAATTCGCAAGCGGCGCAAAGCGCCGGCGCGCCCGCGCTTGACAAGCGGTCGGCTTCCATGCGCTTTTCCGCCCGCGCCGCGCATCCTCGCGCGTTCACGATCGACCGCCATCCGCCTCGTCGCCCATGCACGCATATCGCACCCATACCTGCGGCCAGTTGCGCAAGTCTGACGTCGGCATGACGGCGCGCCTGTCGGGCTGGGTCCATCGCAAGCGCGATCATGGAAATCTGCTGTTCGTCGATCTGCGCGACCACCATGGCGTCACGCAATGCGTGATCGATACGTCGAGCCCGATCTTCGCCGCGGTCGAGACGGCGCGGCTCGAAAGCGTGATCACCGCCACCGGAAAGATCGTCGCCCGCTCGCCCGAGACGGTAAACCCGAAGCTCGCCACCGGCGAGATTGAGCTGCAGATCGCCGAATTCGCGCTTCAGTCGGCCGCCGAAATGCTGCCCTTCCAGGTCAACGCGCCGGGCGATTATCCCGAGGATTTGCGGCTGCGCTATCGCTTTCTCGATCTGCGCGCCGAGAAGATGCACGCCAACATCATGCTGCGCGCGCAGGTCATCGCGTCAATACGCCGGCGCATGATCGAGCAGGGGTTCACCGAATTCCAGACGCCGATCCTGACCTCTTCGAGTCCAGAAGGCGCGCGCGACTATCTCGTGCCGAGCCGTATCCACCCCGGCAGGTTCTACGCCCTGCCGCAGGCGCCGCAGCAATTCAAGCAGCTCCTGATGGTCGCCGGATTCGACCGCTACTTTCAGATCGCGCCGTGCTTTCGCGACGAGGATGGCCGTGCCGACCGCTCGCCGGGCGAGTTCTACCAGCTCGATTTCGAGATGTCGTTCGTCACCCAGGACGACGTCTTCGCGGCGATCGAGCCGGTGCTGGCCGGCGTGTTCGAGGAGTTCGGCGGCGGCCGTGCGGTCACCAAGCCGCCGTTCCCGCGCATCCCGTACGACGAGGCGATGCTCAAATACGGCTCGGACAAGCCCGATTTGCGTAACCCGCTGGTCGTCGCCGAGGCGAGCGAATCGTTCGCCGGCTCGAGCTTCGGGGTGTTCGCCAACCTTGTCGCCAAAGGCGGGGTCGTGCGCGCCATACCGGCGCCTGGCGCGGCCGCGCGGCCACGCAGCTTCTTCGACAAGCTGAACGACTGGGCGCGCGGCGAGGGCGCGCCTGGCCTCGGATACGTTGTCTTCGAAGGCGGCGGCGCAAAAGGTCCAATCGCCAAGTTTCTTGATTCTTCTCGACTTGATCGACTGCGGGCTGTCGCGGGCGTGGGCGACGGCGATGCCGTGTTTTTCGTCGCCGACCAGAAGGCCGCCGCCGCGGCAAAGTTCGCGGGCACGGCGCGACGCAAGCTCGCCGAAGAAATGGATCTCATCGCCAAGGATGAATACAGGTTCTGCTGGATCGTCGATTTTCCGATGTACGAGTTGAATCCCGACACCGGCAAAATCGAATTCAGCCACAATCCGTTCTCGATGCCGCAAGGCGGGCTCGATGCGCTCGAGACGCGCGATCCACTGACGATCAAGGCGTTCCAATACGACATCGTTTGCAATGGCGTTGAATTATCATCGGGCGCCATCCGCAATCACTTGCCCGAGATCATGTACAAGGCGTTCGCCATCGCCGGCTACGGCAAGGCCGACGTCGAAGCTCGCTTCGGCGGCATGCTCAACGCCTTTAAATTCGGCGCGCCGCCGCATGGCGGCTCGGCGCCCGGCATCGATCGCATCGTCATGCTGCTGGCCGAGGAGCCGAACATCCGCGAAGTCGTCGCCTTCCCGATGAATCAGCAGGCGCAGGACCTGCTGATGCAGGCGCCCTCGGCCGTGGATCCGGCGCGTCTCAAGGAGCTGCACATCAAGCTCGACCTGCCGCCGGTGAAGAAAAGCGGCTAGGCCACCCGGCGATCATGGCCGGACGACCGGCGATCGCAATGCTCCGGTTGAGGTGCGGCGGCTAAACCGCCCGGCGACGACGGAAATCGGCTATCGTTGCGGCGCAGCAAATGACATACTGACGACGCTCGCGCCGGACGGAATCCGGCGAGTTTTCGAAAATTTGGAGCCGCCGATCGATGTTCGTCCGCGCCGCTGTTCCTAGCCGCTGGTTCGCCGTTGGGGCGGCGATTTTGACCGTGTTCGCCGTCGTTTCGGCCGAAGCGCAGATCGCTTCGCACCGCGCCGCTTACACGCTGTCGCTCGATAAGAGCAAGTCGGCGAGCGGTATATCCGAGATTCGCGGCGCGATGTTGATCGAATGGCAAGAGGTCTGCGAGGGTTGGACGCTGGCCCAGCGGATGCGTTTCGCCGCCTATGACGGCGACGGCAACGCGCTCGATAGCGACATCAGCTTCACGAGCTGGGAAGCGCGGGACGGCGCGAGCTACCGCTTCGCGACGCGCACCGCGCGCAACGGAGAGGAGATCGAACAGATCCGCGGCCGTGCCCGTCTGGAGGGCAGAGGCAAGGCCGGCGAGGCGATCTTCAGCGAGCCGGAGCGGCAGAAGATGGACCTACCCGCCGGCACCATCTTCCCCACCGAGCATTCGATCGCGCTGATCGACGCGGCCAAGAAAGGCGAGCGGGTATTCTCGCGCAAGGTCTTCGATGGCGCGACGCTCGATGGCACGCTCGAGATCAATGCCGTCATCGCCGCTCAGCAACCGGCCGAGGCGACGCGAAAAGAGGGCATCGACGTGGAGCTTTTGAAGCAGCCATGGTGGCGCGTGCGCATGGCGTTCTTCAAGCTTTCGGATCTGGCCCCGAGCCCGGAATACGAAACCAGCATGAAGATGCTCGACAACGGCATCGGCACCGAGTTCATCTTCGAGTATGAGGACTTTTCGATCCGCGCCGTCCTCGACCGACTGGAAGCGCTGCCGCCACCGCGATGCTGATGTCAATGCGGCGTTTCGGCGGGCCACAGCCACGCCGCGCCGCGCACGCCGCTGGAATCGCCGTATTTCGGCGGGACGAGGCGCGTATCGACGCGGTCTGAGAAGACCCACTTGCCCCACGCGTTGGGAATGTCGGTGTAGAGTCGGCTTATGCGCGACAGCCCGCCACCGAGGACGATCACGGTGGGATCGAAGAAATTGATTACAGTGGCGAGCGCGCGCGCCAGTCGGTCGACGTAGCGATCGAGGCTGGCGACGGCAGCCAGGTCGCCGGCCTCGGCCCGCGCGACGATTTCGGCCGGGGCGAGTTGCTGGTTGGCGGCGGCGGCGTGATCGCGGGTCAGGCCGGGGCCGGACAGGAACGTCTCGATGCAGCCGGAGCGGCCGCAGTAGCACGTCGGGCCGGGGCGCTCGTCCGTGTAGGGCCATGCGCGCGGCCAAGGCAGCGGGTTATGGCCCCACTCGCCGGCGATGGCGTTCGGTCCACGGATCAGCTTGCCCTCGAAAACGAGGCCGCCGCCGACGCCGGTGCCGAGGATCACACCGAAGACGCTGAGCGCGCCCGCCGCGGCGCCGTCGCTCGCTTCCGAAAGCGCGAAGCAGTCGGCGTCGTTGGCGAGCCGCACCGTGCGGCCCAGCGCTCGTTCGAGATCCTTGTCGAGCGCATGCCCGAGGAGGCACAGCGAGTTCGAGTTCTTGATCAGCCCGGTCGCCGGCGAGATCGTGCCCGGTATTCCAACGCCCACGCTGGCGCGCGCGCCGATGTCGCGTTCGAGCTCTTCGACCAGCCCGGCGATGGCCGCGACCGTCCCTTCATAGTCGCCGGCGGGAGTCGGCACGCGCCGCCGCGTGACCTCGCGCCCGTCGTCGGCGAGCGCCAACGCCTCGATCTTTGTACCGCCGAGATCGACCCCGATCCGCATCAGCCGCTCCTCGCCGACCTGCCGCCGCGACGACCGTTCATAGCGACAGGGCGCCGGGCGTGGCCATAGGATTCTCGTCCATAAACCGCGCGCATACCGACGAAATTCGGTCTATGTATATCGAGGGGCGGTTACCAAAAATTAAGCCAAGTGCGGTTAATACTACGAGTGAGCCGCAGCAAGCCGACCGTAGACTTTCAGAAAAGGTCCGATAAACTGTGGTAAAGTCTGAAAAAAATTCAGTCATGCTTCGGGTGGTCAGCAACGACTCGTCGGCATCGGCCGCAAAGGCGATGACCAAGACGGTGCTGATCGTCGAAGACAATGACCTCAACATGAAGCTGTTCCACGATCTGCTCGAGGCGCACGGTTATGGGACGCTTCAGACCAAGGACGGGATGGAGGCGATGCGGCTGGCCCGCGAGCACCGCCCGGATTTGATCTTGATGGACATCCAGCTTCCGGAAATCTCGGGCCTCGAAGTGACCAAGTGGCTGAAGGAAGATCCCGACTTGCGAAGCATTCCGATCATCGCCGTGACGGCTTTCGCGATGAAGGGCGACGAGGAGAAGATCCGCCAGGGCGGTTGCGAGGCGTACATCGCCAAGCCGATCTCAGTGACCAAGTTCTTGGAGACGATCGAGCGTTTCTTGAACTAGCCCGCACATGCGAACAAGAACCCCAACCGATCGGGGACTAGTTGAATGCCCGCCCGCGTACTCGTAGTCGACGATCTGCTGCCGAACGTAAAGCTGCTCGAGGCGCGGCTGACGTCGGAGTATTTCAACGTCGTCACCGCGTTCAGCGGGCCCGAGGCGCTCGCCGCCATCGAACAGAGCCCGCCCGACATCGTGCTGCTCGACGTAATGATGCCGGGAATGGACGGGTTCGAGGTGTGTCGCCGGCTCAAGTCGGATCCCAAGACCCGGCACATCCCGATCGTGATGGTCACCGCGCTGTCCGACGCGCAAGATCGCGTGCGCGGCCTTGAAGCCGGCGCCGACGACTTCCTCACCAAGCCCGTCAACGACGTCGCCCTCTATGCGCGAATTCGCTCGTTGGTCCGCCTCAAGATGCTGTCCGACGAATGGCGCCTGCGCCAGAACACGAGCGAGCAATTCGGCATGGATCCCGAGCAGGCCGGCGACGCCAGCGAGGACCACCGCGGCGCTCGAATCCTGGCGATCGAGGACAGTTCGTTGTTCGCCGAGCGGCTCGATCAGGCCCTGAAGGTCGACGATCACAAGATCGAAATCGCCGGCGACCCCGAGCGGGCGATGGAGCACGCGACGGCGAGCGAACACGATTTGATCATCGCTAGCCTGGTGCTGCGATCGGGCGACGGCCTTCGCATCTGCGCCCAGCTCCGCTCCCACGTCGCGACGCGCAACGTGCCCATCCTCGTCATCGTCGACGAAGGCGATCATGAGCGGCTGGCCAAGGCGCTCGATCTCGGCGTCAACGATTACCTGGTGCGGCCGATCGACCGCAACGAGCTCGTCGCGCGCTGCCGCACCCAGATTCGGCGAAAGCGCTTCCAGGAGCGCCTGCGCGAGAACTACGAGCGCAACATCTCGCTGGCGCTGACCGACAGCCTGACCGGCCTTCATAACCGCCGCTACCTCAACATGCACCTCGCGGCGCTGGCCGAGCGCGCATCGAAGAGCGGCAAACCGCTCGCCGCGCTAATGGTCGACATCGATCGCTTCAAACTGGTCAACGACACCTACGGGCACGCGGTCGGCGACGAACTGCTTCGCGCCGTCGCCAATCGGCTGTCGCAGCACTTGCGCGGCTTCGACACCGTGGCACGTTGGGGCGGCGAGGAATTCGTCATCGTCATGCCGGAGACCGACGGCGCGGTCGCCGCAAGCGTGGCCGACCGTCTGCGACGTAAAGTCGCGGGCGCGCGCGTCGCCGTCTCGGCGCCCGTGGCGGAGCTCGCGGTTACGGTCAGCATCGGCGTCGCCGCGACGGGGCCCGGGGTCAATTCGCCGGAAGACCTTTTGCGCGCCGCCGACGCGGCTTTGTACGAGGCCAAACGCACGGGGCGCAATCGCGTGGTCTGTGGGCTCAACGCGGCACTGCCCAAAAGCGCGGCGGCTGGCGCGGCCTGACTCCTCGCGGTTATCGTGAACGAAAAGGGCCGGCGCCATTGCGGCAGCCGGCCCTTCGCTTTTGTGGCGGGCGCGCGGCGCGCTCGCCGGGAAGCTACTTGATCTTGCCTTCCTTGAAGACGACGTGCTTGCGCGCCACCGGATCGTACTTCCTGAGCTCGAGTTTCTCCGTGTTCTTCCGCGGGTTCTTTTTCGTAACGTAGAAGTAGCCGGTGTCGGCGGTGCTGTTCATCTTGATCAACAGAGGCTTCGATTTGGCCATGGCGTGCCTTTCGCGGCATAAACGGTAAGGCGCCCGCACCTGGGGGCGCCCGCGGGCGCAACAATAGCCGGCAAGGTCGGACTGTCAAGACGCACTACCGTCCTCAAAGGATGAATGGGACGCATCGGCGACAATTCGCGGGCCGAGTGCCGCGTGTCGTGCTCGCCGGGGTCCGGAACCGCGGCCGCGCGCTCCTCAAGGAGCGGGAGAGCGAATCCCTCTCCCGCCCGGGGGGCGCGAAGCGCAACAAGCGGGTGACGGCCGATGACACTCAAGACGGAACATGCCTTAGCAGGGGAAAGTGCGCGGAAACGTCAGCCGACAGCCTTCGCCGAAACGTTCTCGGACTGGCCGAGCTTGTCCAGTGCCCGGCTCAGGGACGCCGCAGCTCGACTCCGTTCGTCGGCGGACAATGCTTCAAGATTGATCCTCAGGTTGAAATTCGGGAATTCATCGTGGATGGTCTCGCGTTCCCGTCCCAGGTTCGCGTAGCCGTCGACGACCTGATAGGTGTCGACCGGATGGGAGACGCCCTTGACGGCGATTTCGCCGAACTTCGTGCACAAGATCTCGTCCTTCACCAACGCATAGGTCTCATAAGAGATCAGAATCTCGCCGGGAGCGGCCGCGCTTTCGAGCCGCGAAGCCAGGTTCACGCCGCTGCCGATGATCGTGTAATCCATGCGATCCTCGCTACCGAAGTTGCCCACGGTGCAGAAGCCGGTGTTGATGCCGATCCGGCACCGCAGGGGATTGGCGATTCCGCTGTCGCGCCAGATGCCTTGCAGCTCGCCCATTTTCTGGCGCATGGCGATCGCCATCTTGACGCAGGCAACCGCGGCGAATGTTGCGGCGTTCGCGAAATAACCGACGACAAGTGCGTCGCCGACGCCGAGCCAAGTATTGGGTTGCCAGTGGGGCGTGACCTCGGCAGGTTCGCCGGGGCGAGGCAATAATCTCGATGGGTGCGCGAAGGAGAAGCGATGTCGAAACCAAGGATCGAATGCGTCGTCGATGCGCGCGCGGAGATCGGCGAGGGACCGGTATGGGACGAAAGACGCCGGGTTCTGTTCTGGGTCGACATCAGCGGCCGCATCCTTCACTGCTTCGATCCGTCGAGCGGCGACGACCGCGTCATTTCGTTGCCCGAGGAGATCGGCTGTGTCGCCTTGTGTCTGCGGGGCGAAGGATTGATCGCGGCGATGAAAAGCGGTTTCGCCCGGCTTGACGCCGCCAGCGGGGAGCTCGAGTACCTTCACGATCCGGAGGCCGATCGGCCGGGCAATCGCTTCAACGACGGCGCTTGCGACACGGGCGGCCGCCTGTGGGCGGGAACGATGAAGATGGACGAGACGCGGGCGCAGCCGATTGGCGCGCTGTACCGCTTCGGCCCGGTTGGCGCGTGCCTGCGTATCCTCGACGGGTTGTGGACGCCAAATGGGCTCGCCTTCAGCCCTGACGGGCGCACGATGTATCTATCCGACTCGCATCCGAGCGTGCGGACCATCTGGGCGCTCGACTATGACCCGGGCAACGGCGTGGCGAGCAATCGGCGGACTTTCTTCGATACCCGAACGTTGGCCGGCCGGCCGGATGGCGGCGCCGTCGATGCCGATGGCTGCTACTGGATGGCCGGCGTTGGCGGATGGCAATTGGTCCGCTTCACACCCGGCGGCATCGTCGATCGCATCATCGACATGCCGGTGGAGAAACCGACCAAGATCGCGTTTGGCGGCCCGCGACTGGACGTGATGTACGTCACCTCGATCGGTCGCGGAATCGCCCGCGAGGCGCGGCTCCGGCAGCCGTATGCCGGTGGGTTGTTCGCCGTCGAAGCCGGCGTTGCCGGTCTGCCAGCGAACCGGTTCGGCCTCTGAAGCCGTGGGCAACGGGCCGTTGCGAGCATATATTTGACAAAAGCAAATAATAGATTGACAGTATCACTCATCGTCTCGGCGCGGATTATGGGGCCTCGCCATGCGACAGGCCGAGCTTGACGAACGGATCGGCGCGATGCGCCGATTCAATCGATTCTACACGCAAAAGATCGGCGTGCTTAGGGAGGGGCTGCTCGACAGCCCGTTCTCGCTCAGCGAGGCGCGCGTGCTCTACGAGCTGGCCAACCGCGACGCGCCGACCGCGAGCGAGCTCGCTCGCGATCTAGGGTTCGATGCCGGATATCTCAGCCGCATCGTGCGCGGTTTTCAGGGCCGGCGCCTCTTGGCGAAGCGGCGCTCGGAACGCGACGGCCGTCAAAGCCATTTGACCCTGACCGCCAAGGGCCGGCGCGCTTTTGCGACCTTGGACCGCCGTTCGCGCGCCGAAATCGGCGGGCTGTTGAGCGCGCTGATAATCGAGGATCAGCGGCGGCTGGTTGCGGCGATGCGGACGATCGAAGGTATTCTCGCGCCGGATCGACGCGCGCCGGCGGCGTATCTGCTGCGTCCGCATCGGCCAGGGGACATCGGCTGGGTCATTGGGCGGCACGGCGCGCTGTACGCCGAGGAGTATGGCTGGGACGCAACGTTCGAAGCACTGGTCGCCGAGATTGCCGGCCGGTTTCTGAGAGACTTCGACGCCAAGCGCGAACGTTGTTGGATCGCCGAGCGCGATGGCGCGAACGTCGGCTCGGTTTTTCTGGTGAAGGACACGGACGTCGTCGCCAAGCTCCGCCTGCTCCTCGTCGATCCCAAAGCGCGCGGGCTCGGCATCGGGCGCCGGCTGGTCGATGAATGCATTCAAGGCGCGCGCATGCTCGGCTACGCGAGATTGACGCTGTGGACGAACGACGTCCTCCATGCCGCGCGCCATATCTATGAACGGGCGGGCTTTCGACTTGCCCGGGAAGAGCCGCATCGCAGCTTCGGGCATGACTTGATCGGGCAATACTGGGAGTTGGCGCTGTGAGTGGGGCGGTCCTGCCGACCCTGGCCGCGGCCGCGGTCGGGGTGCAGGTGGGAGCAGCGATGGTCGCGACACGCTACGTCATCGAGGAAACGAGCCCAGCGACATTGGCGTTGTTGCGCTACGCGATCGGACTGGTTTGCCTGATTCCGCCGCTCCTGGCCACGGCGCGGCCGCGCTTCGCGCGGCGCGACATCGTCCCGATCGCGGCGCTCGGCGTCATCCAGTTCGGAATATTGATCGCGGCGCTCAATTACGGACTCAAATTCGTGCCGGCGGCGCGTGGCGCGCTGATCTTCGCCACATTTCCGCTGCTGACAATGCTTCTTGCCGCGGCCTTCGGCCTCGAGCGGATGACGGCCGCCAAATCGCTCGGCGTCGCGCTCAGCATCGTCGGGGTAACGATGACACTGGGGGAAAAAGCGTTCGCGGCAAATACGGGCACGAGCGAGTGGATCGGTGCGCTCGCCGTGTTGGTCAGCGCGTTCATGGGAGCGCTGTGCAGCATTCTGTACCGGCCATATCTGCGCAAATATCCGACGTTACCGGTAAGCGCGCTGGCGATGGCGGCGTCGGTCCTCTTCTTGATGTTGCCCGCGGCGGCCGAAGGGGCGTTTTCCGCGGCGCCGCGATTCTCGTTTGGAGGCTGGGCGGCCGTGGCGTTCATCGGCGTCAGCAGCGGTGTCGGGTACTATATCTGGTTGTGGGCGCTCGCTCGCGCGACCCCGACGCGGGTCACGGTTTTCCTGTCGTTGAGTCCGGTTACCGCGAGCGCGCTGGGCGTCGTATTGCTCGGCGAGGACTTGTCGCTGCTGGCGCTCGCGGGGGTCGCCGCCGTCGTTCTTGGATTATGGATCGCCCATTTGCGGGGCGGCGAGGATGCCGCCCGGTCGCCGGCACCAGGGCCGACGTGACGGTCAGGCGGCGGCGGACAGCCCGGGCCCATATTGGCGAAGCGCCCGAGAGCTGACGCAAATTCGACTTTTTGTTGGTTGCGCGGTTTGACCCCCAGGCGCGAGTTGGCTTTGAGAAACGTTCCTCAGCTGACGCAGCTTCTCTATCCCCTTTGATGCCTTGGTGGGAGTCCGACGGATGGCGGTAGCAAGAGCGCGGCGACGCCTTGCAGAAATCCTTGCCGCCGACGTCGCCGGTTACGCGCGATTGATCGGCGCGGATGAATCGGGAACGCTGGCGGCGCTCCGCGAGATCTGGACCGGAGCATTTCAACCCTGCCGTCGCGGCTCATCGAGGTCGCATCGTCGAGATGATGGGCGATGGCGGGTTGGTCGACTCCGCTTGCGCCGTCACCGCCGTTGCATGCGCCGTCGCCATCGAGGAGGCGATGGCTCGCCGCAACGAATCGCGGCCAGACTTGGGACCGATCAAACTCCCCATAGGCGTGAACCTCGGCGACATTGTCATCGAGGGTGACGACATTCTCGGCGACGGCGTCAATATCGCCGCGCGGCTCGAAGGGCAGGCGCCGAGGGGCAGCATCCTGGTTTCGGAGTCCGTGCGCGCGCAGGTCAAAGGCAAGCTCGGTGTGGCCTTCGCGGACGCAGGCGGACTACGGCTCAAGAACATCGAAACCCCAGTCCGTTCTTGGCGCTGGACCGGGGCTGGCGCGGCAGGCGGCGTCACGGAGAAAATTCTTCCAGCGCCGGGCGAAATCCCTTCGATCGTGGGGCTTCCGTTCACCAACATGTCGGGCGATCCCGAGCAGGAATTTTTCGCCGATGGTCTGGTCGAGGACATCATCACGACGCTTTCGAAGCTGGCCGGGATACGGGTGATCGCGCGCAATTCTAGCTTCATCTACAAGGGGAAGCCGGTCGACGTCCGCGAGGCGGCGAAGCGCCTTGGCGTGCGATACGTTTTGGAAGGTAGTGCGCGCAAGAGCGCCAGCCGCATCTGCATGACGGCGCTGCTGATCGATGCTGGAAGCGGATCGCACGTCTGGGCTGAGCGCTACGACCGATCGATCGACGACATTTTTCGCCGTCCGGGACGAGATCACACTGGTCTTGGCGACGGAGATGCAGGTCAAGCTGACCGAAGGCGAACAAGCGCGGCTGCGTTACACGACGATCAATAACGTCGAGGCGTCGACCCGCTGGGTCCGAGGCCTGTCCTATTACCGCTAAGCGGGGATGAAGGAAGAATTCGCTGCGGCGCTCGCCTGCTGGAAGCAGGCTCTGGGGCTTGACCCCACCTCCGCCACCTTGAACGCGATGGTCGGCTTTAAGCACTAC
Organism: Alphaproteobacteria bacterium; assembly: GCA_035457725.1. Taxonomy (GTDB): domain Bacteria; phylum Pseudomonadota; class Alphaproteobacteria; order CACIAM-22H2; family CACIAM-22H2; genus DATFES01. Next base: position 49,119 of record DATIBC010000091.1, read on the forward strand.
TCCGACGCGCGCTTTGGCTGGTCGGATGACCGGAAAACGGTTCTTGGCAAGGCGCGCGGCTACGCCAGCCGGGCGCTCGAACTAGATCCCGCGAACGCCGACGTGCGAACCTCACGTCAAGCCTGATATTTCTCATGGAGGGGCGCTACGACGACGCAGTGCTCCATGTGCGCCGAGCATGCGAGCTGGCCCCTGGTTCGGCCGATGCGGCGATCATGGCGTGCTTTGTTCTGGCGTTCGCGGGATATCCCGAACAAGCGGTGACCCAAGGCGAAAGGGCGATGACCGTCAAGCCGAACTATCCCACCTGCTATCTCGGTATTTTGGGAAACGCCTATCGACTGTCGGAGCGGATCGAGGGAGCTATCGTCGCCTTCAGGGCGTTTAGCGCCTACCGCGCGGGATTTGGCCTCTTTGACCTCGTCATCGCCTACCAGCAAACCGATCGAGCGGAGGAGGCCAATCGCACCGCGGCGGAGCTTCTATCGATCCGCCGGAATTTCACGATCGCCGCCCGGGCTGACACCCAGTTTCGGGCGGATACGGAGAGGTTTGAGGCCGATATCGCGGCTCTTCGCGCCGCGGGGCTCCCAATGAATTGACGATTCCGCCTGGCGGACCGCGGCAAACGAACACAGGTATCGCAATCCGCTCCCGGCGATTGCGCGACGACGGACGCGGCCCCATACGCGTAGCGCGGCGGATCGACCTACCACCACCAAAACTGAGTGTATGCCCTAATTCACGCGCGCGGCGACCTGCGCTGCGCGCAGCGCCGACGAATACAGGCCGGGCTCCTGCAGCAGGCGTTTGGCGATCTCGTAGTCGATCTCGCGTTCGCGGCCATTGGGCGCGCAGCGCGCGCGAAGCGCTTGCGAGCGTTCCTTGTCGCGGTAATCCGCCGCCCGCCATTCGGCCATGCTGACGGCCGGCGCGGCGCGTCCGGCGCGAACCGCCTCGATCACCGGGGCCGCCGCGTCATCGTTGGCGGCGGTGCATATGGCCGGGTTGACCCCGAGATTTTGCGGCGTGTAACCGGCGGGCGAATAGTAGTGCGCCCAGGTGATCGCCAACTCGCCCTCGTTGGGCAGGCCGATCACGGTTTGCACCGAGCCCTTGCCGAACGAGGTGGTGCCGATCGCTAGCGCCCGCCCGTTGTCCTGCAGGGCCGCGGCGACGATCTCCGCGGCGGAAGCCGAGTTGCCGTTGATCAAGACGACGACTGGAAGATTCTCGCCAGGATCACCAGGCGACGCCTCGACGATCTGGACGGCGGCGCGATGCCGGCTGCGGGTCGTTACGATGCGGCCGTGGTCAAGGAAAATGTCGGCGACGGTCACCGATTGCTCGAACAAACCGCCGAGGTTGCCGCGCAGGTCGAGGACGATCCCTTTGATGTCACGACCGATCTCCTTGCGCGCGGTCGTCAGCGCCTCGACCGTCCGTTCGGCCGTGCGGCCATTGAAGCCAGTGATCTTGATATGCGCGACATCGCCGTCGCGCCGATAGGTCACGGTTTGTGGCACCACCAACGCGCGGACGATCGTGAAGGCGAGTAGCCCTTCCTTGCCAGTCCGCAAGACATCGATCGTGACCGGCGCGCCGATCGGACCGCGCAAGCGCCGGACGATGTCGCGGCTCGACATCCCCCGTGTCATCTCGCCCTCGATCCGGGCAATGCGGTCGTCGGCCTGAAGGCCGGCCGACGCGGCGGGCGAGCGCGACATGACGGCGGCGATCCGGACGTCATCGCTCTCGCCATCGATCGTCACTCCGATACCCCCGAAACCCTCGCGCAAGGCGCGGTTATCGCGGGCGCCGTCGGGCGAGCTGTAGCGCGAATGCTGATCCAGCGCACGGACGGCGCCGTCCATCACGACCTGGTAGACATCGTTGCTCGAGGCTTCGCGCAGCGCTAGCGAGTGCTCGCGTCCGGCGTTGATCGCCGCCACTGTGAGGCGGGCCCAGCGATACACATCGTCCGCTGGCGGCGCCTGCAGCGCCACCGCCAGACGACGGTCGGCGGAGACCTCGATCCGCTCGCCCGATCGGCGGACCGAAATGCGCGGATCGATCTTGCCCAGATTGCCAAGCCCGCTTTCGGCGAGCGTCGAGGGAGTCACCGGCTCGGCGTAACGCTCCACCATCTGGTCATAGGCTACGGCGAAGAAACGCGTGGCGGCGGAGGGAAGTTGATGCTCGGCATCCTCCTTTCGCAGTTCGCGATCGCCGGCGCACGCCGTAACCAGCAGAAATGCGACCGCCAGAAGCGGTGCCGAGCGCCGATGGCCGGCGGTGCCCAATGCTCTTAGCCTTTGACCGCCGTCGCCCATTGCCAGCCGATGACCGCGCCCTTGATGCGCGGCAGCAAAGTGAGCGTGAGCGTCATCGCCAATGGGAGCCACACCGCGGCATGTAACCATTCGGGCGGGTGCATCATTTGCTCCGCCAAGAGCATCGATGGCATCACCACGTGAGCGACGATGAAGATCGTGAAATACGGTGGGGCGTCGTCCGAGCGATAGCTGGCGAGCTCCAATCCACAACTTGAACAATGTCGATTAACCTTCAGATAGCGCATGAAGATCCTGCCCCCGCCGCATCGGGGGCAGCGCCGACGAAACCCGCGGCTTATCGCTGCCGGATAGTCGCCTGACGCCGGGAGTGTATCAGAGTTTTCCGAAAAATTTTGTTCGTTCATCTACGTTATAAGGTATTCGTTTAATAGTACTGAACATTAACCATAAATCTCGTTGTCCTGCCGAACAGAGAGGGTAACAGCGCGATGTCCCCTCGTCGCATGCGCAGCCAAAAATGCCTTCTCGAAACCGCGCGCGCAAGCCCGCTAGCGGGCCTGCCTGCGCTGCGTCTTATGCATGCGCTTGGGGCTGCGTCGCGATGGGCGGACAGCGCGCTTAGGCGGCGCATCGAAGCCTAAAAGCTCGAAGCGCAAGCTTCCGCTGACCGGGGTCGCCTCGACCAGGCGGACGCTGACCGGCTGGCCCAGCGTGAAGTTGCGGCCGGTGCGGCGTCCGCGCAGCATGTGGTGTCTCGGATCATGCTGATAGATGTCGCCCGGGAGCGTACGGATCGGGATCAACCCGTCAGCCCCCAACCCGTCGAGCGAAACGAACAGCCCGAACCGCGTTACGCCCGAGATGCGCGCGCTGAATTCGGCGCCGACGCGCGCCTCGAGCCAGGCGGCGACGTAGCGATCCAGCGCTTCGCGCTCCGCCGCGGCCGCCCGGCGCTCGGTAGCGGAAACGTGCTCGGCCGTCGCCGCGAAGTCTGGAGACGGGCCGTCGTCCAATCCGCCGCGCCCGAGGGCCAAGCCGGTGATGAGGGCGCGGTGCACCAACAGATCCGCGTAGCGGCGGATCGGCGAGGTGAAATGCGCATAGCGCCTGAGCGCCAACCCGAAGTGGCCGCGGTTGTCCGGACTGTAGACGGCGAGCGATTGGGTGCGCAGCACGAGTTGATTGACCAGATGGCGTTCGGGCGTGCCCGCCGCCCAATCGAGAATGCGGTTGAAGTGCTGCGGCTTCAACACCTGTCCCTTGGCCAGGCGAAAACCGAGACCGTTCAGGACCACCCGCAATGCGTCGAGTTTTGCCGAATCGGGAGTATCGTGGACGCGATACATGCAGGTCAGCTTGCGTTCCTCGATGGTCTCGGCGGCGCAGACATTGGCGAGAATCATGAACTCTTCGATCAGCCGATGGCTGTCGTAACGCGGTCGCGGAACGATGCGCTCGATACGGCCATCGGCGCCGAGCACAACCTTGCGCTCCTCGAGATCGAGATCGAGCGTACCGCGCGCCTGCCGGGCGCGCGACAGCGCGCGAAAAGCGCCATAGAGCGGCGCCAGCACGCGCTCGCGCAGGCCGGCCGCCGAACCGCGCGGAGTTCCATCCCAGGTCGCCTGAGCTTCGTCATAGGTAAGGCGCGCCTGCGAACGCATCATGGCGCGCGCGAAGCGATGGCGGCGCTTGCGGCCATCGCCGTCGATCCAGACGTGCACGGCAAGGCATGGCCGATCTTCCAGCGGACGCAGCGAACACAGGTCGTTCGAAAGGCGCTCCGGCAACATCGGCACGACACGATCCGGAAAATAGACGGAGTTACCGCGGTGGCGGGCCTCGCGATCGAGCGGACGGTCCGGGCGCACATACCAGGCGACGTCGGCGATCGCGACGACAATATGAAATCCGGACGGATTCGTCGCGTCGTCATCGGGTTCGGCGAACACCGCGTCGTCGAAGTCGCGGGCGTCCTCGCCGTCGATGGTGACGAGCGGAAGGTCGCGCAAATCGACGCGATCATGCATAGGCGCCGGCGCGATGCGCTCGGCCTCGGCGAACGCCGCGTCATTGAACTTCGTCGGAATGTCATGGGCGTGGATGGCGATGAGGCTCGCCGTTTTCGGACTCCGGGTCGTTCCGAGCCGTTCGACGACGCGGGCGCGTTTCATGCCAAGCCGACCGCCCGGGAGGACCTCGGCCAGCACGAGATCACCCGGTTCGACGCCCTTCGCGTTTCGGTTCTCGAGAGCGAATTCGCCGCGGATGCGCTTGTCCGTCGGCTGCAAGCGTGCGCCGTGCGGTCCGGTAACCAAAATGGCGAGGAGGCGTTCGGGCGCGCGTTCGATGCGCCGGATGACGCGGCCGACGAACTCGAGCCCGTGCGTTCGTTCGAGCCGAACCAGGGCCCGCTCGCCGATCGCCAGGTGGGGCTCGCCCTCCGCCGTCTTCAAGCGGATCAACGGCGGTTTGCCGGCGCCTCGCCATTCGAGCGGATGGGCGACGGCTTCTCCTTCCTCGGCATCGACTTCGACCACTTCGATCACCGCGGTCGACGGTCCCGGTCCGGGAGCGTGCCGCCGCGGCTTGGCGCCGCCTTTTGCCTCGAATGCGCCGGGCGTGCTCCGTCCTTCGACATTACCGGCATGCGGGCCAGCGAAGTCGCGGCGCGTCGCCTGATCGGGTGGAGGACGACGGGATGAGCGGCGCGTGCGCAAGGGCCGATTAGGCGACGTCGTCGGCGGCCGGGGCCGGCGCTTTCCGCTTCGACTTGGCCGGCTTCTTGACGGGTGACTTTTCGACAAGCATGCCGGTTTCGAGGCGGCGCGTTTTTCCGGGCTTCGCCTTGCCCTTGCGCGGCGATTTCGCCGATTTGCGCTCGATCCGCTCGGCGATCAACGCCACCGCCTCGTCAAGCGTCACCTCTTCGATCGCGCGGCCCTTGGACAAGTTGGCATAGATCGATCCGTGTTTGACATACGGACCATAGCGTCCGACGCCGGCGATCACCGGTTTACCGTCCTCGGGATGGGTGCCGATTTCACGTGTTGGGCCCGCCGGCGTTGCAGCGCGTCGGCCACTGCCTGGCTGCGCTAGGACGTCGACCGCCCGGTTGAGGCCGATGGTCAGCAAATCGTGCGTCGATCCGAGCGACTTGTATTTGTGTCCGAGCTTCAAGTATGGACCGAAGCGTCCGAGCCCGGCGGCGATCATTTCTCCGGTCTCGGGATGCGGACCAACGGCGCGCGGCAGAGCCAGGAGCTTCAACGCCATGTCGAGGTCGATCGTTTGCGCATCGACGTCGCGGGGCAGCGAGACGCGCTTAGGCTTGATGCCTTCGGCGCCCTCGCCGAGCTGGAGATAGAGGCCATACGGGCCTTTGCGCAGGCTGACGATCTCGCCGCTTGCCGGGTCGACGCCGATCGTGCGCGCCGCTTCGAGCGCCGCCGCCTCGCTGTCGCCGTTTTCGATGCCGAGTCGCCGTGTGTACCGGCATTCGGGATATCGCGAACAGCCGATGAAGGCGCCGAATTTTCCGAGCTTCAAGCCGAGCCTGCCCTCGCCACATGACGGGCAACGGCGCGGATCGGATCCGTCATCGCGGGCGGGAAAGAAATGCGGCCCCAAATCGGCGTCGAGCGCGTCGATGACCTGCGTAATCGTCAGGTCCTTGGTGTTGGCGACCGCCTCGGAAAAGGCTTGCCAAAAATCGCGTAAGACAGCCTTCCAGTCGACCCGCCCGCCGGAAATTTCATCGAGCTGATCCTCGAGCTTGGCGGTGAAGTCGTACTCGACGTAACGGCGAAAGAATCCCTCGAGGAATGCCGTCACCAGCCGACCGCGGTCCTCCGGTGTGAAGCGGCGCTTTTCCAGCCGGACGTAGTCGCGATCTTGCAATACCTGCAGGATGCTGGCGTATGTCGATGGCCGACCGATCCCGAGCTCCTCGAGCCGCTTGACCAAGCTGGCCTCGGAATAGCGCGGCGGCGGCTGGGTGAAATGCTGCTCCGGCTTGACCTCGCCACGCCGAACGGCGTCGCCGTCGACGACCGGCGGCAGCGCACGGCCTTCCTCGTCGTCATCGATCGGATCGTCACGGTCCTCGCGATAAAGACGAAGGAAGCCGTCGAAGGCGATGGTCGAGCCGGTTGCATGCAGGACAGTTCGCCGGTCCGAGGACGCCACGTCGACGGCGACTTGGTCGAGTGCGGCACTTTCCATTTCGCTCGCGACGGTGCGCCGCCATATCAGCTCGTAGAGCCGGCGATGATCCTCGCCGAGGCGCCGCCCGACTTGCTCGGGACGGCGGAACAAATCGGTCGGCCGGATCGCCTCGTGGGCTTCCTGCGCGTTGCGGACCTTGGTCTGGTACTGACGCGGGCCCCTGTAATAATCGTCGCCGTACATGTCGCGCACGGCCCGGCCCGCTTCGCCGAGCGCCTTGTCGCTCAGCGTCGTCGAGTCGGTGCGGTGATAGGAGATGAGGCCTTCCAGATCTCCCCCGCCGATGTCCACGCCCTGGAACAGCCGCTGCGCCACCTGCATCGTTCGCTCGGCGGAGAAACCGAACTTGCGGTTGGCCTCCTGCTGCAGCGTCGAGGTCGTGAACGGGGGCGCGGGCCGCTGCGTGAACGGCTTCTCTTCGACCGAGGTCACGGTCCACGGCAACCCGCGCATCAGCGCTTCGCGCAGCGTGTTGGTTTCCTCGGCGGTCTTCAGGTGCCGCACCTTG
>DATIBC010000092.1:0-69419 GCA_035457725.1 Alphaproteobacteria bacterium
CCGCGATCACAGCTTCACGCTCGAGCACTACTGGACCGCATTCGGCGTCGAGGTGACCAATGGCGGCCTGCATCTCGTCGGATCGGCGTGGGATTCGTTCCTGACCACGATCTACATTTCGGCGGTCTCGGCGCCGCTCACCGCGGCGATCGGCTTGCTCACGGCGTACTTGCTGACGCGCCAGCGCTTCGCCGGCCAGCGCAGTTTCGAGTTCGGCACGATGCTTAGCTTCGCCATTCCGGGAACGGTGATCGGCGTCAGCTACATCCTCGCCTTCAACGTGCCGCCGATCGAGCTCACCGGAACCGGCATCATCCTCATCATCTGCTTTGTCTTCCGCAATATGCCGGTCGGCGTGCGCGCCGGGATCGCGACGCTAAGTCAGATCGACAAGAGTCTCGACGAGGCCTCGCTTACGCTCGGCGCCAAGTCCTCGACGACGGTGCGCAAGGTAGTTCTGCCCCTGCTGCGCCCGGCGATCATCGCGGCGCTAGTTTACAGCTTCGTGCGGGCGATGACGGCGGTGAGCGCGGTGATTTTCCTGGTCACCGCCGAATACAACATGGCGACCGCCTATATCGTCGGACGCGTCGAGAACGGCGAATACGGCCTGTCGATCGCCTATTCATCGGTGCTCATCGTTGTCATGCTGCTCGCCATCACCTTGATCCAGTTCGCGGTCGGCGAGCGCCGGCTCGGTCGCCGCCCGGCGAGCGAGCTCAGCTTCGAGGGGGCCGGATGACCCCGCATTCAAGGAGAAGATCGATGCGCATGATCATGATCGCCTTCGCCGCGGCGCTCATCGCCGTCGCGCCCCACGCATCGGCGAAGGCGCAGGGATCGCTCATCGTCTACTGCAGCGTGCTGATCGACTGGTGCAACTTGATGTCGGCCGAGTTCGAGCGCGCAACACGCGTCAAGGTTACGATCAACCAGAAAGGTTCGGGCGAAATGTTTGCGCAGATTCGCGCCGAGGCCGCGAACCCGAAAGGCGACATCTGGTGGGGCGGCACCGGCGATCCGCATCTCCAAGCGGCGGCGTTGGGTCTCAGCGACGATTATATCTCGCCGGCGCTCGATCAACTCCATCCGTGGGCGCAGCGGCAGGCCCAGCAATCGGGATATCGCACGGTTGGCATCTATGCCGGCGCGCTCGGTTTCGCCTACAACACCGAGCAACTTGAGCGCAAGAAGCTGGCCGCCCCGCGTTGCTGGAGCGACGTTGTTAAGCCCGAGTACAAGGGCGAGGTGCAGATGTCGAACCCCGCGTCCTCCGGCACGGCGTATACCGCGGTCGCCACGCTGGTCCAGGTGATGGGCGAGGACCCGGCCTTCGAGTACCTCAAAAAGCTGCACGTCAACATCAACCAGTACACGCGCTCCGGCCCCGCCCCGGCGCGCAACGCGGCGCGCGGCGAAACGGCGGTCGGAATCATGTTCCTTCATGATGCGGTGGCCGAAGCGATCGCCGGATTTCCGGTGAAGGTCGCAGCACCCTGCGAGGGCACTGGTTACGAGATCGGCTCGATGAGCATCATCAAGGGCGCAAGGAACCTCGGGAACGCAAAAAAATGGTATGAGTTGGCGCTATCGCCGCAAGGACAGAACACGGGCGCCCGCGCCAAGTCCTATCAGGTGCCGTCGAACAGGAACGCGACGATTCCTCCGGAGGCGCCCAAGCTCGATGAGATCAAGCTGATCGACTATGCGTTCGCTAAATACGGCTCGTCGAGCGAGCGCAAACGCCTGATCGACCGCTGGGAAAAAGAAATCGGCAGCTTGCCGAAGTAGGCTGGGAGTTATCGCGACGATGGCAAGCCCGGGCCCGGCATCGGTCGAATTTCGCAACGTCACGAAGCGCTACGGCGCGGTGACGGCGGTCGACAGCGTTACCTTCACCATTGAGCCGGGAGCGCTGGTCACGCTGCTGGGACCGTCGGGATGCGGCAAGACGACGACGCTTCGTCTGATCGCCGGCCTGGAGATGGCGAGCGAAGGCCAGATCCTGATCGGCGGGCGCGACGTCACGCGGCTGTCGGCCTCGGAACGTGACGTGTCGATGGTGTTTCAATCCTACGCGCTGTTCCCGCACATGACCGTGCTGGAAAACGTCGCCTATGGACCGTCGGTCAGCGGGGCGTCGAAAGCCGAGGCGCAGGCGATGGCGCGCGACAAGCTTGGCCTTGTCGGGCTCAAGGGCTACGACGACCGGTTGCCCTCGGAACTTTCGGGCGGGCAGCAGCAACGCGTCGCGGTGGCGCGGGCGCTGGTCCTCGAGCCGCAGGTCCTGCTGTTCGACGAGCCGCTATCCAATCTCGACGCCAAACTGCGGCGCAAGGTGCGCGAGGATATCCGCGATCTGCAGCGCTCGCTGAACCTCACGGTCGCGTACGTCACACACGACCAGCAGGAAGCGCTCGCCGTTTCCGACCGCATCATCGTCATGTCGAACGCGGCGATCGCGCAAACCGGCGTGCCGCGCGACCTGTACGAGGCGCCGGCCGATCTGTTTGTCGCCGACTTCATCGGCGACGCGAATCTGGTCAAGGCGGAGCTCGGCCGCTCCGCAAATCACCGAGCTCCCGTACGGATTGGCGAAGCGATTGTCGAGCTACCGCATCGTGGCGTTCCGGCCGGCGAAGTGACGGTGGCGATCCGGCCGGAATCCCTGCTTATTTCCGTCGAGCAGCCCAACGAGCCGGCGATCTCCGGAACCGTCGCCAAAGCTGCTTATCTCGGGACGCACATGGAGTACACCATCCAGACCGCCTTTGGCGATCTGTTTGTCGTCGACCGCGCGGTGATGCGTCCGCTGGCGATAAATGCGTCCGTCTGGCTGCGCCTCGCCGACCATGGCGTCACGGTCGTGCCGCCGAACGGGTGACCGGAACGCGAAGGTTCAAGCGCCGACTTGGCGCAGGCGGCTCTGCCGCAGTTCTCCCGCCTGCTCGAGGATCGGATAGGCGACCGACGTCAGGTGCGAGTTGATCCGCTTCAAGTCGCGGAGAATGTCGAGATGGAGCGAGCTGGTCTCGATGCTTTCGGCGCGGCCGCTGCGCAAGCGGTCGAGATGACGCTCGGCGAGTTGCCGCTCGCGTTCGCGAAAATTCACTTTCTCCGACAGCAACTGGCGCGCCATCTTGACATCAGCGGCGATGAACACGGCCATCGCCAGCTTGAGATTCTCCAGCACCTGCCCATGCAGCGCGGCGATCTCGCGCATCCCCTCGTCGGAGAATTTCAGCCGGTTCTTGATCTTCTTGACGGCGAGCTCCATCAGGTTCTTGTCGATGATGTCGCCGACATGCTCGAGATTGGTGGTGAACGCGATGATCTCCATGCAGCGCCGGCTGTCGACATCGCCAAGCGATTCGCGGCTCACCTGCGTCAGGTAGAGCTTGATCGCCTCGTGCAGCTTATCGATTACGTCGTCGGCGCGGCTGATCTGCTCGGCGAGTTTGCGGTCATCCGACTCGAGGACTTTGAGCGTGTCCCGCAGCATCGTCTCCAACGTGTCCCCCATGCGCAGCGTCTCGCGGGCGGCGGCGGCGATGGCGAGCGACGGCGACTCGATCGCTCCGGGATCGAGATAGCGCGGCTGCGCGGGGTCTTCGTCCTTGGGCCGCGCCGGAAGCGCCCGCTCAAGCGCTTTTGCGACCAGGCCGACCAGCGGCAGGAAGGCGACCGCGAGCGCCAGATTGAAGGCGGTGTGAAAGTTCGCCGCCTGCCTACCGACATCGGTCGAAAGCAGCGCCAGCGCCGGCTGAACTATATCCAGCAACGGCAGCGCCACTAGGCAGCCGACGACGCGAAACCCCATGTTGCCCATAGTCACGCGACGCGCCGCGATATCGCCCCGCCACGTCGCCAGCAGCGCCGGCACACCGCCGCCGAGATTGGCGCCCAGGATCAGCACCAGCGCTAATTTCGACGTCAGTAAGCCGACACCGGCCAGCGATATAACCAGTAGGACGATCGCCAGGCTGGAGTGAGCGACCCAGGTCAAACCGGCGGCGACGAATAGCGCCAGCAAGGGTTCGCGCTCGACCCCCACCAGGATCTCCTGTATCACGCCGGATTCGCGCACCGGCGCCGAGGCGGCGACAATCAGCCGCAATGCGAGCAACATGAGCCCGACGCCGATGACCGCGCGGCCGAGGTCGCGTCGGCGCGTCGCGCCGCCAACTGAAAACGCCGCCACGCCGGCCAGGATCAAAAGCGGCGAAACGATGCCGAGGTCAAAGGATAGCACCTGCGCCACGAGCGAGGTGCCGACATCAGCGCCGAGCATCACCGCGAGCGCCGGCGCCGTCGCCATCAAGCCGCGCTCTGCGAATGACGCGGTGATCAAAGCGGTTGCGGTGCTGCTCTGCAACATCGCGGTCACGCCAAGCCCAATACCGAAGGCCGAAAGCCTCCGCCGCAAGCCGACGCCGACAAAATGCCGCAAGTCGCCGCCATAAGCGCGCAAGACGCCGGTGCGGACCATGCGCAGGCCCCACAGCAACAGCGCGACGCCGCCTAGAAGATGGATCAGTACCGCCGTGGCAGAGATAGCCGATCGCTCCGCAAGCTGGCCCTTTGCACTTGCGCGCCGATGGGCAGGCAGGGCCGATATCCAAAGTCCGATTACGGGATGTAATAAATCCGTAACGGAATCAATTCGCGAATGATGGACCTACCCGCCGGGAATTCAAGGTAAATCTTGGCCAAGCCGAGCGGAGGCAGGCGTCACGTGCCAAAGTGCAAGCGGCATCGGTCGCCCACCGAGGTTGTTGGCAAACTGATGACGTTCTGAAGCGTGAGCCCCTGTTGTCGCTGAGCGCCGCCAATGGAGCAAACGTGGATGTCTTTGCGGTAGCTGGCGTGACTTTGGGTAGGCTCCGGCCACTTCACTCGACCACCACCTCGGCGCGGGCAAGCAGGGATTCCGGGACCGCGAGCCCGAGCGCCCTGGCAACCTTGAGGTTTATGGCAAGTTCGAAGTCGGCTGGTTGCTCAATGGGTAAATCGCCCGGTTTGGCGCCCTTGAGTATGCGCGCAACAAAGCTCGCCACACGCCTTCGCACCTCGATCGGAATGGGGCCATAGGACATCAGCCCTTCACGAATGTCTGTCGCATACTCCATATAACTTGCGCGGCCTACGTATAGCCGATTTGGATACATAGTTGGCAGCCGCATTGCGGCGGCCAGGCCAGCGACTCGCGTATTCAGCCCGAATATCGTGCGGTCCGGCAGAACCATGATCGCGCCGCAACCGGATTGACGCGCCATGGCGAACGCCAATTCAAGGTCCGCCATGCGTCGAACGGGAAGAAGTTCGCTGGCCAAGCCGGCCCGGCTAGTCGCTGCGATGACTGCCTTTCGCTCGGACTCCGTCCCTTGGTCGTCAGGATTCGTCAGTATGCCGACCCGAACCAGCCCGGCGATGAGCTCCTTGAGCAACTCGACGCGCTTGCTGACCAATTCCTCGGTTGGCAGCGCAACCCCCGTTATGTTGCTGCCGGACTGCGCGAGGCTTTTCACCAATCCGTGGGCGACCGGATCGACGTCGGCGACCATGACAATTGGTATGGTGCCGGTCGCACTCTTGGCGATCTTGATCGTCCGATCGCCCTGAACCACGATTACGGCCACCGGTCGCTTACCCAGCTCAGCCGCGAACTCGTCATGACCGGTCGCAAAGGCCGCTTCAGCTCTAAAGTCCCGGCCTTCAAACAAGCCGAGGTCTGAAAGGAGTGGTGCGACGTTCGACGTAAAATCGTACCCCCCGATGAAGTCGCCGCCCAGTATCGCGACGTGCGGCAAGGCTCGCTGGTTCACCGTCTGGGCTCGTATCGAATACGGCCACACGACCACACCGCCCAACGCTGCCAGCAAATCGCGTCGCTTCATCACTGCCCCCCCGTGGTCGATGGCCCACGGCTAGATGACAACGCGATGTAAGTTTACGACGCACCACATCGCCCAGTCCATAGAAGCGCCCTGGGCGCGCAATGTCGTCGCCGTGGATCAAGTCTGTCGATCGCGCCAACCGGCCCTAGAACGATCCCGCTGGTCCGCGCTCGAAATCGGGAGTCGTTATCGAGGCTCAAAGCGCCAGCGATTGGGCGAGCGGGCGTAAATAATCATGGCCCATGCGCGCGTAGGTCAACGGATGCGCCTTAGCGGGGTTCTGCTCGGCCTCGACCACCAGCCAGCCGCCGTAGCCATGCGCCCTCAGCGCTGCAAGCACCGACGGAAAATCGACCGCGCCGTCGCCCGGAACCGTGAATACCCCGTCGAGCACTGCGGCGAGAAAACTTGAGTCGTCCGTCCTCGCGCGCTCGAGGACATCGCGCCGAACGTCCTTGCAATGCACGTGGGCGATGCGTGACCCATAGCGGCGCGCCATGGCAACCGGATCGCCGCCGGCATATGTCAGATGTCCAGTGTCGAGCAATAGTCCCACCTCGGGGCCGGTGCTCGCCATCAATCGGTCGATCTCCTCTTCGGTTTCGACGACCGTTCCCATGTGGTGGTGGTAGGCCAAGCGCACGCCGAATTTGAGCGTGTGCGCGGCGACTTCGGTCATACGCTCGCCGAGCCGCTTCCAGTCGTCGTCCCACAGCCGCGGCCGGTACGACAGCTTGGTGCCGCGCTCGCCATGCACGCTCCCTGTCACCTCGGCGAATACGGTCACCTTGCAGCCGAGCGCGGCGAGAAGATCGAGATGCGCCTCAATCGCCTCGATTTCTTCTTGCGCCGTCTGCGCGAGGAGCATCGAACCGTACCAGCCCGACACCAGGGCGAGGCCATGCCGCTCGAGCAACGGCCGCAGGAGGAGCGCGCGGCGAGGAAACTTGTTGCCGAGTTCCACCCCGTCGTATCCCGCCAGCTTGGCCTCGGCCAGACATGTCTCGAGCGGGGTGTCACCGCCGAGCTCGGGCATGTCGTCGTTGGTCCACGTCAGCGGATTGATCCCGATGCGCAGGGCCATCGTGTCATCCTCCGAGGCGTTGCCGGCGCCGGTCCCGCTCATAAGCGCGGCGCGCGCGGCGCTGCGCCCGGCTGCGCGGTGCATCGGTGACCGGCACGTCCCACCAGGCGCCTCCGGCGTCGGTCGAAACATCGGGGTCGGTGTCTATGACCACGACATACGTCGATTTGGCGCGCGCCGCACGCTCCAGCGCGGCCTCCAGTTCGGCGATATCTTGCGCTTTCTCGGCCTGCGCGCCCAGAGCGCGTGCGTGCTGCACGAAATCGACGCGCGGCGCGGCGGCGTCGAGAAGGTTGTTGAACGGCACGCCGCCGCTAGCCTGTTGCAGGCGATTGATGCAACCGAAGCCGCGATTGTCGGCGACGACGACGATCAGCTTGCGATCGAGGGCGATGGAGGTGGCGATCTCCGAATTCATCATCAAATAGCTGCCATCGCCGACGAGCACGTAAACTTCGCGCTTGGGTGCCGCCATCTTGGCTCCGAGGCCACCGGCGATCTCGTACCCCATGCACGAATATCCGTATTCGACATGGTATGACCGCGCGTCGGCCGCTCGCCACAGCTTATGGAGCTCGCCCGGCAGGCCGCCGGCGGCGCAGACCATGATGCTGCGCCCGCCCGCCCTGCGGTTGACTGCTCCCAAAACCTGAGCGTCGCCCGGCAGTGCACGCCCCTTCGGCGGCGCGGTGATGCGGTCGACGGTTCGGTTCCACGCCGTCATGAGCCGCCTAGCGCGCGCGCTCCAGCCACGCGGTGCACGCCAACGGCCAATTTCGCGATCAAGGTCGGCGAGACCGCGTTCGGCGTCGGCGATCAGAGGGATCGCGCCGTGTTTGCTGGCGTCGAAGCTTGCGACGTTAAGTCCGATCAAGGTCGTCGCGCCGCTGGCGAATATCGCGCGCGAGCCGGAGGTAAAATCCGCCAACCGCGTACCGATCGCCAGTACGACATCGGCCCGCGCTGCAAGCGCGTTTGCCGCGCTCGAGCCGGTCACCCCGATCGCACCGACATTGGCTGGATGGTCCCATGCGAGACTCCCCTTGCCCGCCTGCGTCTCGGCCACTGGAACGCTGTGCCTCAGCGCAAAGTCGGCCAACGCCGATTCGGCGAGCGAGTACTTGACCCCGCCTCCGGCGACAATGAGCGGCCGGCGCGCCGTCTTGAGGAGCGACGCCGCGACCTCCATCTGGCGTCGGTCCGGCCCAGGCCGACGGAGGCGGTGAACCCGCTCGCGAAAGAACTCGACGGGGTATTCGAAGCTTTCAGCCTGGACGTCCTGCGGCAGCGCCAGCGTGACCGGGCCGCACTCCGCTGGATCGGTCAACACGCGCATCGCCTGCGGCAGGCTGGCGAGGAGCTGTTCGGGCCGCGCAATACGATCGAACAGGCGCGACACCGGGCGGAAACAATCGTTCGCCGACACCGTCGCGTTGGCGAAATCCTCGACCTGCTGCAACACCGGGTCGGGCCGCCGGGACGCGAAGATATCGCCAGGCAACAGAAGCACCGGCAGACGGTTAACGTGCGCGACCGCGGCGGCGGTGACCATGTTCGTAGCGCCGGGTCCGATCGACGTAGTGCAGGCCATCATTCGACGACGGAACCAGGTCTTGGCGTAGGCGACGGCGGCATGCGCCATCGCCTGTTCGTTATGCGCCCGATAGGTCGGCAACCGTCGCCGTGCTCCGTGCAACGCCGGCCCCAGCCCGGCGACATTGCCGTGGCCGAATATCGCAAACACGCCGCCAAACAACGGCAACGCGCGACCTTCGAGGTCGACGAATTGCGCGCAGAGATATCGGACCAGAGCCTCGGCCATGGTCAGGCGGATCGTCGGCATTCCGCGTCGTCCTCCCGGGTCGGCGCGCGAGCGCGCGTCGCTCGCACAACCTTGCCGACAACCACGCCGCCAATCAATACCAGTTGACGTGTGCGGCAACTTTCCGGATTCATTTGCGCCGCAACGATCCAAAAGCCGGCGGCGGAAATCGCGCCGGCACCTCCCGAGGAACCGATGATCACCTTTGCCCAGTTCGGCGCCGGCCGTATCGGCGCCATCCATGCCGCGAATCTCGCCGCCAACCCCGGCGCCAGTCTGCGCTATGTCGTCGACGTCAACCCCAGGGCGGCCGCCGAACTTGCCAAGCGCCATGGCGCCAAGGCGTCCGACCCCAAGGCCGTGCTGGCCGACGCCCAGGTCGACGCGGTCATCATCGCATCGTCGACCGATACCCATGCCGATCTGGCGATCGCTGCGGCGCGCTCCGGCAAGGCCATCTTTTGCGAGAAACCGATCGATCTGTCGCTCAAGCGCGTCGACGCCTGCCTTGCCGTCGTCCGCAAGGCGAAAGTTCCCATGTTCGTCGGGTTCAACCGCCGCTTCGATCCGAGCTTCAGCTCCCTCCATGGCCGCATCGCCGCCGGCGAAATCGGCAAAGTCGAACAGGTCATCGTTTCCAGCCGCGACCCGGGCCTGCCGCCGTTCGAGTATCTCAAGGTGTCCGGCGGGCAGTTCCGCGACATGACGATCCACGATTTCGATATGGCTCGCTGGCTGCTCGGCGAGGAGCCGGTCGAGATCTTTGCGATCGGCAGTTGCCTCGTCGATCCCGGCGTGCACAAGCTTGGCGACATCGATTCGGCGATGGTGCTCATGCGCACCGCCTCGGGCAAGTTATGCCATATCAACAACAGCCGTCGTGCGACGTATGGCTACGATCAGCGGATCGAGGTTCATGGTTCGCGCGGCCGGTTGATGGCGGGCAATCGCGTCCCGACCACGGTCGAACTTGCCGATGACAAGGCCGTCAGCTCCGACAAGCCGCTCTACTTCTTCCTCGAACGCTACGCCGACGCGTATAAGGCCGAGCTTGTCGCGTTCATCGACGCCCTCGAGCACAAGTCGCCCATGCCGGTTGGCGCCGAGGACGGCCGTCAGGCGTTGGTGCTTGCCGAAGCGGCGCTAAAATCGTTCAGGACCGGCCGGCCGGTCAAACTGGCGTCGCGCGGCTAGGCGGGAGGAGCGGCGATGAGCGTAATCCGCCTCGATGGCAAGGTCATCGTCATCACCGGAGGCACGCAGGGCATCGGCGAAGCGGTGGCGCGCGAAGCCGCCGCATCGGGCGCCGCCGGCCTGTGCCTCACCGGCCGCGATAAGATGCGCGGTGAACGGGTAGCGGGCGAGGTTTCCTCGAACGGCTGTCCGACCATTTTCGTGCCCGCGCTGCTGGAGGATCCGGCCGCCTGCCGCGAGATCGTCGGCGCCGCCGACCGGCAATTCGGCCGCATCGACGGGCTGGTGAATGCCGCCGGCCTGACGGACCGCGGCACCCTCGAAGAGACGACCGTCGAGCTGTGGGACCGGCTCTTCGACGTCAATGTCCGAGCCCCCTTCATCCTGACGCAGGAGACCGTGCGCCGCATGCGGCGCGACAGGCGGCCCGGCAGCATCGTCAACATCATCACCCGATCGAGCCACGGCGGGCAGCCGTTCCTCACCGCATATTCGGCCTCAAAGGGCGCACTCGCCGTTTTGACCAAGAACAACGCGCACGCCTTGCGGCTCGATCGGATCCGCGTCAATGGCGTCAACATCGGCTGGATGGATACGCCGGGCGAGCACGCCATCCAGAAACGAGACGGCAAGCCCGCCGACTGGCTTGTCGCGGCGGAAAAAGCTCAACCGTTCGGGCGCCTGCTCAAGACCGCCGACGCCGCGATCTTATCGGTTTATCTATTGAGCGATGCCTCGCTGCCGATGACCGGGGCGCTCATCGATTACGACCAGAACGTAATGGGCGCCTACGACTGAGCGGCAGGCAGCTTGACATCAAGCTGCTGGCGAAGCTTGAAGCGTAACACCTTGCCGAGCGCATTGCGCGGCAAGGTGTCGACGAAGATCACCTCGTGCGGGTGCTTGAAGCGGGCAAGCCGGTCGACGAACATCCCCTTGACCGTCTCGGCAGTGATCGTCGAGCCGGCCTTACGCACGCACACCGCGACTGGGACTTCTCCCCACCTTGCATCCGGGCGCGCAACCACCGAAGCTTCGGCGATCTCGGAACATTCCGCGAGCACGGATTCAAGCTCGGCCGGGTATATGTTCTCGCCGCCGGATATGATCATGTCTTTCTTGCGTTCGTCGATCCAAAAATAACCGTCGCCGTCCTGATGGCCGATGTCGCCGGTATGAAACCAGCCGTCGACGAGCGCCGCCTGGCTCGCCTGGGAATCGCGCCAATATCTCGACATCACGTTCGGCCCACGAACGAGGATTTCGCCATGCACGCCGCGTGGAACGTCGCGGCCGTCGGGATCGACGATCCGGACCTCGCAATGAAGCGCCGGCGTGCCGGTGGAGCCAGCCTTGCGGATTGCGTCCTCACGCCGCAGCACGATTGCTGTCGGACCCGTCTCGGTCGAGCCATAAATCTGGCAGATCGCCACGCCGCGGGCATGAAAGGCCTCGATGAGCTCGATGGGCACAACCGACGATCCGGCCCCGGCGAGGCGCAGACTTGATAGATCGGCTGTCGGCCAAGCCGGGTGTTCGATCAGCGCCTTCATCACCGCCGGCACCAGTAGCGTGATCGTGGGCTTCTCGACGGCGATCGCAAGTAGCGCCGACTGAGGGTGAAAACGCGGCTGCAGAATCACCGTCGCTCCGAGATGCAGCGCCGGCAGCGTCTGAATGTTGAGCCCGCCGACGTGAAACATCGGCAAGAAGGTCAGCACGCGGTCCGCCGCCGTCATGTCGTGCATGGCGGCCCCGTTGACCGCCGTCCAGACCAGCGATTCCTGCGTCAGGACCGCCCCTTTTGGTTCGCCGGTCGTGCCCGAGGTGTAAACGATGAGGGCTGGATCGTCGGGCTGGCCGAGACGATCCGCCGCGCGCCGCGCGCCGGCGCGGAGTAACTCATCGTATTCGGTCCATCCATCGGGGCTGCCGGAATACCCGATCCAATGGCGCACGTTCCCCATGCGTGAGCGAATCGGCTCGAGTCCGCGATGGAACTCGGCGTGGGCGAACAGCGCCGATACGTCGGCGTTCTCAAGGATTGCCTGGTGCTCCGGTGGAGCGAGCCGCCAGTTGAGCGGCACCAGCGTCGCGCCGATGCGCTGGCAAGCAAAAAAGAGATCGAGAAACTCCGGCCTGTTGACGGAAAGGATCGCCACCCGGTCGCCGCGCAGAATCCGCAGTTCGCGCTGCAGCGCCGCGGCGAGTCGCTCGATTCGTTGACAAAGCTCGGAATAAGAGATGTCGCGCCCGTCGAAGCGGATTGCCGGCTTCTCCGGCGCGTAGGCGGCATGTCGCTCGATCCAGTGCGAGAGATCCATTCGTGCCGTCCTCGATCGGTTCAGTCGTCGCTCTCGCCCGGCTCGTACAACGTCTCTCGCCCGAGTCGATCGAGGCACAGCTCGGCCGTCCACGGCAGCATCAGCGAGCCGCAACGGCTGTCGCGGTAGAGCTGCTCCAACGGCAGCGATTTCAGCATTGACTGGCCGCCGCAGGTGCGGATGGCGAGCCGGCAGATCTCATTGGCGTTTTCCATTATGGTGAATTGCGTTGCGTAGCAGCGCAGACGTTCCTCCTTCGGAGGATTGACCTTCGCTTCGGATATGGTGCGCTCGAACAGGGCGCGGGTCTGCTGCAACTTGATGAACATCTCGGCGACGGCGATCTGCTTGGTGGGATACATTCTCCGCTTCACCGGCGGTTGGCCGGCGACTTCGCCCCGCAGATACATGACCGTAAAATCATAGGCGGCCTGCGCGATCCCCATATACGTCGGCGCCAGAGTCAAGAACATGTGCGGCCACTTGCTCGCCGCCTGAAAATAGAGTCCGCGCGGCATGAGCTGCGCCTCGTCGGCGACGAATACATCCTTCATCACCAGCGTCCGCGACACGGTCCCGCGCATGCCGAGCGGGTCCCAGTCGCCGGCCACGGTGAGCCCTTGCGCTGCCGCCGGCACCGCGATGTAGAGCGTGTCGCGCATCGAGCGGTCCGGTTTGTCCTCGGTGCACAACACGCCGTAATAATCCGCGGCGCCCGACAGCGAAGCGAAGATCTTCTTGCCATTGATGATCCAGCCGCCCTCCACTTTCGTGGCGATGGTGCCGAACGGCGCTTTACCCGCGGCCGCCGCGCTGCCTTCGGAAAACGGCTGCGCATAGATCGCCCCGTCGACGACAATACGGCGATAATGCACCGCACGCAGGCTTTCGAGCTCGGACCGCTCGGCTGGCGTCATCTCGAGATCGTCGGCGAGCGGCCCGGTCCAAAGCGCCGAACTCGCGTGCATGTTGAAGGTGAGCGCGGTCGCGCCGCACCATCGGCCGAGCTCGGCCGAAACCAGGCAATATGTCTGGAAGTCGGCGCCCAGCCCGCCATGCGCCTCGGGCACGCACAGGCCGAGGAGCCCATGGCGCCGAAGATCGTCGTAATTCTCAAACGGAAACGTCGCGTCGCGATCGTAGCGCGCAACGCGGGGTGCGAAGTTCTGCTGTCCCAACTTGCGCACGAGCATGATGAGCTCGTCCTGCCGCGACTTCGGAACGGCGCGAAGATGCGTGCGAGCTGCGGTCACCATGGCGATCCTCCGGTCGGTGCGCGCGGGCGGTCAGGCGAATTCGTCGATCAGCCGTCCGCGGTCGACGACGATGCGTTCGTCGAGACTGACCGTGCAACCGCGCAGCGGCAGGTCGAAATGGCCGAGCGTGTGGCGTCCGGCGGCCTCGTTGGCGCCGGTCGAATACAGGAAGTTCCCGGCGACGGCGCGCAGTTCGGTGCCGTTGAAGTCGCTTTTATCGTACATGGCGAGCGCCTCCCAGCGGGCCCTGGGGTTCATCCCCCACCCGACGTGCGACACCGCATAGGCGTCGCGATCGTCCCATGCCGCGAAATAGCTGCGCATCAAATCGGCGTCGAGACCATCGCCATCGACGCGCGTCACGTAGTCGCGCTCGATCGTCAGCCGCACCGGCGTTTCAATGTAGCGCTTGAAGGTCAAGTTGGCGTCACCGGGCGCCAGAACCAGCGTGCCGGCGACGGCGCCAGCGCGAGGAAAACAAAGGCAGAGCCCGCCTGGCCAATGGGCGACCGACTTGGGCCGATCGCAGTAGCCCCACACGCCGGTGGCCACCGCATCCGCGACGTCGATCACGAGATCGCTCCCCGCCATCGACGTCACGCGCATTTGCTTGGCGGCCTTCAACGCCTTGACGCCGAGCTTCACCTTGGGCTCCAACGCCGGATCGGGCACGAGACGTTCGAGCGCGTCGGGGTGCTCGTTGCTCACCATCAGCAGCCTTGCGCCGGCCTTGAGTATCGCCGGCAGTTCGGGCGCGTGCAGCATCCCCTCGACGGTAAGATCGACCACCAAGCCGGCAGCGGCCAGGGCGCCGACGACAGGTTCTAGGCCCTGCACCGCGTCGCTAGCGCCAGTCGAGCGGACCGGCACTGGCGCCCGTTGCGGCGGCGTTGGCACCACGAGGTGAAATGGCCGCGCTCCGAGGCGCAGTAACGCCAACTCGGCGAGCCGTACGTTGAGCGGCCGCGACTGGGTTTCGGACAGGATGGCGGCGGCTTCGCCGTTCGCGACTTTGCACAGCGCGAATACGCGAGCGAAGGCGTCGATCCACTTTTCTTCGATGCGGTCTACGAACAAGTGGTGTGGTCCTTCCTCCAATGGCCGAGCCGCAACCCCTCCATGAACACGGATCCGGAGTTTCATTGTAGCTCGAATTAATTACATGAAAAGTCATTAATTGAAAATTCATGTTTCGCCGTGACCTTGGCCGTGGTTTGATGGCGTGCGCGGTCGAATAGGCCGCCCCCAACTTCCAGGGCTGCGAGCGTGCGGTTTGTCGACGACTATCTTTCGTATCTCCTCGCTCGCGCAAGCCATCAGGTCGCGCGCGAATTCCACGCGCAATTGAAGCCACATGGGTTGTCGGTCGCCGAATGGCGGGTGCTGGCGACACTGGTCGACGGCGATGGGTTATCGTTGGGCGAGTTGGCCGATGCCGTCCTGTTCAAGCAACCGTCGCTGACCAAGGCGATCGACCGGATGGAGCGCGACGGGCTGGTCAAGCGCCTTCCAGGCGCCGGCGATCGCCGGCGTATTCGCATTGTGGTCACGTCGCGCGGAGCCGCCGCGGTGCGCGGCCTGTTGAGTCGAGCGAAGTTACACGAAGCACGGATTCTCGCCGCTTACCGGCCGGAGGAGGTTGAGAACGTAAAGCGCTTCCTGCGCGATCTCCTGATGCGCAGCGCCAAGCAGGAGGAAGGAACGGCGCGACGCCAACTATGACGAGGATCGGCGGGCAATTCATTCGATTCGCCGTGGCGGGCGCACTGGCCGCCATCGCGCATTACGCGACGCTGATTGGCGCGGTCGAACTCGGCGGGGCGACCCCGTTGCACGCATCACTTGCCGGCTACGTCTTCGGCGCGACGGTGAGCTATCTCTTGAATTACTATTTCACGTTCGCCAGTTCGGCCGCCCACCATTCAGCGCTGAGCAAATTCTTGATCGCAGCCGGGGTTGGCTTGCTTCTCAACGGAGCGATCATGGCGCTGCTCACCGGCCCATTCCCGATCCATTATGTTGTGGCCCAGATCGTCGCGACGGGCACAGTACTGGTCTGGAGTTTCTCCAGCTACCGGCTATGGGCCTTTCGCACCCCGTCGCAAAGCGACCGGTCGCCACGGCCATAAATCTCGGTTATAACGCCGGTGGGGAAACGCGCGCTGGCGCCAACAGGGTTAACGCACCTTCGGCTAGTCCACCCGCCGGGCCGACGAATAACCTACCCGGTTGGGTCGTTGGGGGTACATGAACAGCACAACGGACGGCTGGGTCCACCTACGGCTCGCCTGGGCGGGACTGATCGCGGCTCTTCTGGTCATTGCCGCTACATTTCAGGATTATGGCGTCACCTGGGACGAGTTCTATCATCGTGCCAATGGCAAGCACGTCCTCGCCTATTACGCGAGTTTTTTTGCCGATCGGACGGTTCTTACCTTTCACAATCTGTACCTTTACGGCGGCGCCTTCGACGGCATCGTCGCGCTGTTCAATACCGTCTCCCCTTTCGGTTGGTTCGAGACATCGCATCTGACCAATGCGTTGGTCGGTCTGCTTGGCGTGGTGGGCTGCTGGAAGCTGACGGATTGCCTCGGAGGCCCTCGGGCGGCGCTGATCGCCGCGGCGCTGCTCTTGCTGACGCCGGTTTGGTACGGGCACATGTTCTTCAACCCCAAGGACATCCCGTTCGCCTCGGCGATGATATGGACCCTCTATTACGCCGCGAGGACGGCCGCTGCTTGGCCCGCCACCCCTTGGCGGATCACCGCCAAGCTGGGCGTTGCGCTGGGCCTCACCCTCGGCATACGCATCGGCGGCGTGATTGCGCTGGTCTATATGGCGGCGCCGTTCGCCGCATACGCCCTGGCGGACGCGTGGCCGCGCATGGGGGCGGCGGCGGCCCGCGACCTCGCGCGAATTCTTTTCCGGTCGTTTGTCCCTGCCGGTTTGATCGCCTACGTGGTCATGCTGGTTTGCTGGCCGTGGGCACAACAAGATCCGATCGGCCATCCGATATACGCCTTGCAGCTGTTTTCCAACATCGCCTGGAACATCAATGTTCTTTTTGAAGGGCGACTGGTCAACTCCATGAATTTGCCGGCGGATTATTTGCCGGTATATTTCGCGGTAAAACTCCCGGAGACGATGCTCGCGCTGCTGGCGCTAGCGCTCCCCATCGCCATTGGCGCGACTGTTCGTCAGCTTCGTGCATCGGCCGACGCGCGGTTTCGCGGGTTCGCGATGTTGGCCGCCGCAGCGCTGCTGCCATTCGTCTACTTCCTCGTCCAGCGGCCGGTGACTTATGATTCGATCCGCCACTTTCTGTTCGTCGTCCCGCCGCTCGCGGCTATCGCGGGGCTGACCGCCGATTGGATTCTCGTCCGCGCCGAGCGCGGTGGACGACCGGTCGTCGCCGGGTTGGGCGGCCTGCTGGGCATAGGACTGGGCGCGCAGCTCTATGCGCTCGTCAGCCTCCATCCCGACCAATACGTCTATTACAACGCACTCACCGGCGGCGTGAAAGGCGCGGAGAACCGCTTCGAGCTGGACTATTGGGGCAACTCGTACGCCGAGGCGGTCGAGCTGCTGGTCGAGCAGTTGGAGCGCGAGCGCGAAAGCGGGGCGCCGGCGATTTCGTACAAGGTCGCCGTATGCTCCAGCGGCGTGTCGGCCAGTTATTTCTTCCCGCCCTACCTCGAATGGACCGGCAACGAGCTCGAGGCGGATTTTTACATTTCGACCACGCGGCTTGATTGCGACGATTCGCTCGAGGGCGATCCGTTCATCACCGTCGAACGCGACGGCGCGGTCTTGAGCGTGGTCAAGGATCGCCGCCCGCTCAAGGCATTCCATCCGGAACGCCTCAAGGCGACGGGTCCCGCGGACGAGCGCGTGCATCCGGGTGCGATCAGCGACGCATCGATGATCCGCTGAGGCCCGCCGCGGCAGTCAGCCCGGTCCGGCTTCTTCGAAGCCCCATGTCTCGGCGACGACATAGAGCGGGCGGCGTTTGACCTCCTCGAACACGCGTCCGAGATAGCCGCCGATTATGCCGAGCGTAAGAAGCTGCATGCCGCCGAAGAACAGCACCGCCACGATCAACGAGGCGTAGCCCGGCACGTCCACCCCTAGGATCAGCGTCCGCACGATGAAGAACGCACCGGCGGCGAGCGAGGCGAAAGCGATGACGGCGCCGATATATCCCCAGGCGATCAGGGGAAAGTTGCTGAACGCGGTGAGCGCGTCCGCGGCATAGTGAAACAAGCGCCCAAACCTCCATTTGCTCTTGCCGACGAACCGTTCGTCGGGGTCGAACTGCACGCCGACCTGACGGAATCCCACCCAGGCGAATATGCCCTTCATGAAGCGCGAACGCTCGGGCATGGTGTTGATCACGTCGACGACGCGCCGATCCAGCAACCGAAAGTCGCCGGCGTCGCGCGGCATCGAAACGTCGGACAGAAGATCGAATATCCGATAGAACATACGAGCCGAAAGCCGCCGCAATGGCGTATCGGCGGCGCGGTTGCGGCGAACCGCGTAGACCACGTCGAAGCCTTCCCGCCATTTGTCGACCAACGCCGGAATCAACTCCGGAGGGTGCTGCAGGTCGGCGTCGATCGGCACCACCGCGGCGCCGCCTGCGTAGCGCAGGCCGGCGGTTAGTGCCACTTCTTTGCCGAAATTGCGTGACAATCCGACGATCTTGATACGCGGCGATTCGGCTCGCGCGGCAAGCAACAGTTCGCGCGTACCGTCGGTGCTGCCGTCGTCGACGCACACGACCTCGTAGTCCAAGCCAAGCTGATCGAGGGTTGACAGCAATCGGCCGAAAAAGGACGCCACATTGGCTGCCTCGTTGAACATCGGCACGACGATGGAAATCGCAAGCGCGCCGGTTGCGGCGGTTTCCGGGACGTTCAAGCGTTTCGTGCCTCCCATGCCGCGATCGGTTATTTTGCGCAATCGTGCCTGTAAGCTCCGGGCGCGGTCAATGGCGGTGGGTCCCGCCGGCACTCTGGCGTGAGGCGTGCGCCCGAAAATGACCGATCCCCGCGCGTCGACGGCAATCATCCTGTGCGCCGACGATTACGCGATTTCGCCAGGGGTCAGCGCGGGTATTCGCGAGTTACTCGCCGCCAAGCGGCTTAGCGCGACGAGCTGCATGGCGGCAAGCCCTTATTGGCCCGACGAAGGGCCGCGATTGCGCCGGTTCGCCGATGACGCCGACGTCGGGATCCATATATCGTTGACCGGCTTGCCGCCGCTTGGGCCGATGCCGCGCATTGCGCCCGACGGAACCCCGCCGTCTTTCGGCTGGCTTACGCTCGCCGCCTACGCTGGCGCGCTTGACGCCGGTGAGATCGAAGCCGAGATCGGCCGTCAGTTGGACGCCTTCATGGGCGTGCTCGGGCGGCCGCCAGCGCATGTCGACGGGCATCTTCATGTCCACCAACTGCCAGTCGTGCGCGAGGCGGTGCTCGACGCGTTTCGTGCCCGCCTCGCTGGATCGGGCGCCTGGCTTCGAGTATGCGACGAGCCGCTGGCGGCGATAAGACAGCGCGCCGTGGCGCCTATCCGCGCCTCGGTGATCAGCGCGATGGGCCGCGCGCTTCGTCGCGAGGCGACTGCTCTCGACATTCCGACGAACCGGCGCTTCACCGGAGTGCAGAATTTCGATCCGCGGTCATCCTATCGGGCATTGTTCCGCCGCTTCATCGCCGACGCGCCTCCGGGCCTGCTCGTCATGTGTCACCCCGGCCACAGCGACCCAGCTCTCGCCAAGTTCGACTTGGTGGTCGAGAAGCGCGACGAGGAGAGCCGCTATTTCGCCAGCGACGAGTTCGTCTCCGACCTCGCCGAAGCCGGTTGCGCGATAGCGCGCTTCAAGGACGCACGCTTGCAAGGTATGTCCGCCGCCACGGGTTGAAGCCGAAATTCGTCGGCCGCCGCTCGACGCTGTACCCCATCGGCCCGAGCAGGTCGATAAGCCGCCGTTCGTCATAGGTCGACAACCCGACCTTGCCGCGGACGCGGCGGTAATCCGAGACCAGCGTTGCCGCCAGCCCTACCATGGCGCCGACGAGGAAGCCATGGCGCCAGGCTGTTCCGAGCAGTGAGCGAACGTCGGACGCCATTCCAGCGTCGGGCGGAATCACGTCGGCGAGCACCAGGACGCCGCCGGCTTTGAGAAGCCGTCGCCAATTGGCGAGGTGTCGGCGTAGTTCGTCCTCGGAGAGGTACTGGATCACCGAGTTGACCACGATCCGATCGAGGCTCGCCGCCGGTAGAGCCCGATATGCCTCGTCGTCGAGCACCGCGATCGCGCGATCGTCGCCGAAACGATCCACCAGGGTTCGGCGTACGCGCTCCGAGGAATCGTAGAGATACAGTCGCTCGACGCGCGCCGCGACGCGCTCGGCGTCAAGCGCCTCGCCGCAGCCGAAATCGAGCATGACGCAAGGTCCGACCGGCAACACGCTCACGATATCATCGGCAACCTGGCGATAATGCACGCTGCGGTGGCGATCGTTGACATAGACGCGGTTCGCGCGATTCCAAAACTCACGCCACAACTCCATCGGACGTTGAGGCGTCCCGCTCAGCCGAAATCGGCCGTGCGCGCGATCGCCACTCCGGCCGCCCGCATTCGCGCCATCGCGGCGGCGAGCGAGCCGTCGAGATCGATGCCGCGGCACGCATCGGCGACCACCACCGCCGAGAAGCCTTCGCGTCGCGCATCCTCGGCCGAATAGGTGACGCAAAAATCGGTCGCCAGACCGACGATGAACAATCGCTTCAGGCCGCGTTCGCGCAGATATCCGGCGAGGCCGGTGCGGGTCGCGCGGTCGTTTTCGTAGAACGCCGAGTAGGAATCGATCTCGCGGCGGAATCCCTTGCGGATAACCAGCTCGGCGCGCGTCAGGTCAAGCCGAGAGTGAAACGCCGCACCTTGGGTCCCCTGGACGCAATGATCGGGCCACAGGACCTGCGCGCCATAGGGCATTTCCGTCGTTTCAAACGGCGACTTGCCCGGGTGACTCGAGGCGAAGGAGAGGTGTCCCCAGGGGTGCCAATCCTGCGTCACCAATATGTGAGCGAAGCGCTCGGCGAGCCGGTTGATCGGCGACACGATGGCATCACCGTCAGGAACCGCCAGGGCGCCGCCGGGGCAGAAATCATTCTGCACGTCGACGACGAGAAGCCCGTCGTCGTCGCGCGGCCGTATTTCGTCGGGCATCTTCGTTGGCGAACTATTGCCGCTCGACGATGCGGCCCTCGACCATCGGCGCGACCTCGCCGCGCTGGGCGATGTAGTCCATGACAACCGACGCCATGAGCGTTCCGGCGCTCTTGTCGACGATCGCCTTGCCTTTGGTCAACGTGGCGTAGCCGTCGCCGCCCTCGAACATGTAGTCGTTCGTCGCCACGCGGTACTTGGCGCCGGCGTCGAGCGGCACGCCGGCCACCGCCACCTCCAGCACGCGCGCCCCCTTGGGCCGCTTGGCGTCGAAGGTGAACCGCATCCCCGAGACATGCGGGAAACGCCCGGCGCGATCTTCGACTTGGCTTACCCCTTCTTCGAGCGCTTGGCGCAGCTCGGCGCCCGAAAGCTCGATGAGAACAGTGATATTTCCGAACGGCAGCTCGGTGAGAACGTCTTTTCGCGTGAGCGTCGTACCCGGCTCGTAAGTGCGATCGCCGCGGATTCCGCCGCCGTTGGTGATCGCCACGTCGGCTTTGACGAAATCGCGGATGGCATCGGCGATAAGGTTGCCGATCGCCGCCTCGCGTTGCCGCACGGTCGCTCGCCGGCTGTCAAGCTCGACCGCGATCTTGCCGACTGGAACTTTGAGATCGGCGTCGAGCTTGTCATCGTGCTTTTTGACGATCGCCGCGATCTCTGGGTCGGGCGCGACGCTCGCGGTGGTCAGGTAACGCCACGTGGTCGGCCGGACCGTGACGCGCGTACCGCGTTCAGTTTTCTGCTTATCGACGTCAAATTCGGCGACGCCGAGATAATGCGCGTCGTACCCGGCCTTGAAGATGAATACGCCTCCCTCGTAGATCATCATTGGATCGTGGTCATGACCTCCGAGGATGATGTCGATGCCCTTGACCTGTTTGGCGAGCGCCCGATCGTCGGCAAGGCTGACATGGGTGAGTGCGACTATGACATCGGCGCCCTGGTCCCTGAGCTGCTTAACCATCGTTCGTGCCGTCTCGAGGACCGGCAAATACTTGACCGTGGCGCCGGTGTTCGAGAGGTGTTCGGTCTCTGGCGTGATCAGACCGAAGAAGCCGATGGTGATTTCGCCGACCTTGCGAATATGGCTGGCGTGCGTGTTTGGGAACAGTACACCGTCAGGGGCCGTCATGTTGGTGGCCAGCCAGGGGTAGCGCGATTCCGCCATCCGCTGCTTGAAGACTTCGATGCCGAAATCGAGCTCGTGATTCCCGACCACCGCGACGTCCAAGCCGATCGCGTTGGTGAGTTCGATCATTTGCGCGCCCTTGGTGATACCCGACATCATCGACGAGCCGACCAGATCGCCGCCAAGCGTCGTGATCGCCTCGGGCGCCCGCGCGCGCTCCTGGCGCAGCAGCGTCATCAGCGGAGCGAAACCGCCGATTCCTTGCTTGGGGCTGATCTCGTACACGTCGTTCAGATGCAAAAAGGTGAGCTTGGCTTTTTGCGCCGCGGCGTTCGACACGCCAGCGACGACGATCAGCGCCGCGACGAACGCCGTCGCGACCCAATGACCACGGAATACCGAGCGCATAATTATCCACCCCTGTCGAGCAGGCCTCACCGGCTGGCTATGGTACGCCGCCTGACGCGTCCCCTCGGGGGGCAGAGCCTACGACCGGCGATCACGCCCGGCAATGGGCTTCACGGCGGGGTCGCCCCTTCCGGCCGGCCAACCAAGGTTCTACTATCACCGATCGTCGGCCGGCGGTCCTTTGACACCGGCGGCAAGAACCAACAGGGAGCCTGACCGGATGAAATCCCGCATCTGCGCCGCCGTGGCGGCGCTCGCCTTCGGCTTGGCCACGCCGGCCGTCGCGCAGGACTTCGCGCCCGCGGTCATTTTCGACATGGGCGGCAAGTTCGACAAGTCGTTCAATGAGGCGGCATACAACGGAGCGGAGCGCTACAAAAAGGAATCCGGGACCGCCTACCGCGAGTTCGAGGTCACCAACGAAACCCAACGCGAACAGGCGATCCGCAACATGGCGCGCCGCGGCGCCACGATCATCATCTCGATCGGATTCGCCCAAGCGTCGTCACTGGAAAAGGTGGCGAAGGAATTCCCGCAAACCAAGTTCGCCATCATCGACGCCGTAGTCGATCTGCCGAATGTTCAGTCCGTCGTCTTCAAGGAGCATGAAGGCTCGTTCCTCGTCGGCATGGCGGCGGCGCTCGCCTCCAAGACCGGCAAGGTCGGCTTCGTCGGTGGGATGGATATACCGCTAATTCGCAAGTTCGCTCTCGGTTATGAGGAGGGCGCGAAATACGTCAATCCGCAGGTGGAGGTTTTCCAGAACATGACCGGCACCACGCCCGCGGCGTGGAACGATCCGACCAAGGGCGGCGAGCTCGCGCGCAGCCAGTTCGATCGTGGCGCCGATGTCGTCTATGCCGCCGCCGGCGCCACCGGCCTGGGTGTCCTCCAAGCAGCCAAGGATCGCGGCCGGCTGGCGATCGGCGTCGACAGCAATCAGAACCATCTTCATCCCGGGTCGATTCTCACCTCAATGATCAAGCGGGTGGATCTGGCGGTCTACGATGCGTTCAAAACCGCACGGGCCGGCACATGGAAGCCGGGCATCAAGGTCCTTGGTCTCGCCGAGGACGGCGTCGGCTACTCGCTCGACCAGTACAACGAGAAAATGCTGACGTCGGCGATGCGCGCCAAGATCGACCAGGCTCGACAGGACATCATCTCGGGCAAGATCAAGGTCACCGACTACACCGCGCGCAAGTGACCGACGCCAACGAGCACGCCGCCGAGCCGCTCGATAACGCCTTAAGCGAGCGGCCGGCGGCGGTCGAGCTCATCGGCGTCGATAAATGGTTCGGGCCGGTGCACGCCAACGACGACGTTTCGCTGCGCGTGGAGGCCGGCGCGATTCATGGCATCGTCGGCGAGAATGGCGCCGGAAAGTCGACGCTGATGAGCATCCTCTACGGCTACTATCAGGCCGACGCCGGTGAAATCCGCGTTGCCGGCCGCACAATCCACATTCGCCGGCCACATGACGCGATCGCCGCCGGGATCGGCATGGTTCACCAGCATTTCATGCTGGTCGATACGTTTAGCGTTCTCGAGAACGTCATGCTCGGCGTCGAGGGCGGGGCGACCTTGCGCGCCGGCCGCAGGAAAGTGCGCGAGGCGCTCGGTCGACTCGAGCGCGACTATAAGCTCGAAGTCGATCCAGACGCGATCGTCGCCAATCTTCCGGTCGGCTTGCAGCAGCGTGTCGAAATCCTCAAGGCGCTTTACCGCGGCGCCGAAACGCTGATCTTGGACGAGCCGACTGGCGTGCTCACGCCGCAGGAGGCCGATCATCTCTTCCGCATCCTTCGCGCGCTCAGCGCCGAGGGCAAGACGGTCATTCTCATCACCCACAAACTCCGGGAGATTCTCGATGTCACCGATGCCGTCACGGTAATGCGCCGTGGCAAGGTCGTCGCCAACCTGCGGACATCGCACAGCTCGAAGGAAACGCTCGCCGAGCTGATGGTCGGCCGCAAGGTATTGCTGCGCGTCGACAAGACGCCGGCCAAGCCCGGCGCGCCGGTACTCGAGGTCGACCGCCTGCAAGTCGACGATGCGGCCGGCGTGCGGCGGGTCAAGGAGGTCGGCTTCGCCGTGCGGGCGGGCGAAATCGTCGGCATCGCCGGTGTCTCGGGAAACGGACAGTCGGAGCTGCTCGAGGCGCTCGCCGGAATTCGCCCGATCGCCGGCGGACGGATCGTCTGGAAAGGGCGCGATATCACCGAGCCGTTCGCTCGGCGCACCGCCGCTGGGATGCGCCAGCTCGGCGTAGGCCACGTACCCGAGGATCGACAGCGAATGGGGTTGATCACGGCGTTCGCCGCCAACGAAAGCGCCATCCTCGGATATCATGACGACCCCGCCTTTAACGGGCCAATCCTGATGGACCGTCGCGCCATCGTCGACGCGTGCGCGGCGATGATGGACGACTACGACGTGCGGCCCCGTAACCCGCTCTTGCCATGTCACGCGTTTTCCGGCGGCAACCAGCAAAAAATAGTCGTCGCACGCGAGATGAGCCGCAATCCCGATCTGCTGCTGATCGGCCAGCCGACGCGGGGCGTCGACATTGGCGCGATCGAGTTCATCCATAAGCGAATCGTGGCGCTACGCGACGCCGGCAAAGCGATCTTGCTTGTCTCGGTCGAGCTCGACGAGATCTTGTCGCTCGCTGATCGCATCATCGTCATGTTCGACGGCCGCATCGTCGGCGAGATCGCGACGGCGGCGGCCGACGAGCGCTCGCTTGGCTTGATGATGGCCGGCATACCCGCCGAGGCGGCGGCGTGAGCGCGACGCCGACCGGCGACACGCTGCCGCGCTGGGCGAGCATCGGCGTGCTGCCGCTGATCAACCTTGCCGTCGCTTTTTTCATCTCGGGCCTGGTCATCGTCGCCGTCGGCGAAAATCCCTTCACCGCGCTTACCGCGCTTGCCTGGGGCGCGGTCGGAACGCACGAGGCGATCGGCTATACGCTGTACTACACGACGAATTTCGTGTTCACCGGCCTCGCCGTCGCTATCGCCTTCCATGCCGGGCTTTTCAACATCGGCGGCGAGGGACAAGCGTATATCGGCGGGCTCGGCGTCGCTCTGCTCTGCCTTGCCGCTGGCGATCTGCCGTTCGTCGCCGTGTTGCCATTGGCGATCGCCGCCGCTGCGCTGTTCGGCGCCGGATGGGCGTTCGTTCCGGCATGGCTGCAAGCCAAGCGCGGCAGCCACATCGTCATCACCACGATCATGTTCAATTTCATCGCCACAGCGTTGATGACATATTTGTTGGTCAACGTGATGATCAAGCCGGGCCAGCAATCGCCCGAGACGCGCGAGTTCGCGCCGCACACGTGGTTGCCGTTCATCCATGACATCTTGGCCGCCATAGGCGTCGAGGTCAGCCGCTCGCCGCTCAACCTGTCCTTCGCCTGGGCGCTCCTATGCTGCGCCATGTTCCAAATCTATGTCTGGCGTACCCGCTGGGGCTATGCGCTTCGCACGCTTGGCGCCAACGAAACAGCCGCCGTCTATGCCGGCATCCGGCCGGCGCGCACGATCATCGTCGCGATGTCGTTATCCGGCGCGCTGGCCGGTTTCGTGGCGCTCAACGAGATCATGGGCGTGCATCACAGGCTGCTGCTCAATTTCACCTCGGGCTACGGCTTCGTTGGCATCGCCGTCGCGCTGATGGGCCGCAATCACCCCGTCGGCGTGTTTCTCGCCGCGTTGCTGTTCGGCGCGCTGTATCAGGGGGGCGCCGAGCTCGCCTTCGAGGTACCGACGCTGACACGCGAGATGGTGGTGGTCATCCAAGGGCTTGTCATCGTCCTGTGCGGCGCGCTCGAGAACATGTTCAAACCGACGCTGGCGCGTCTATTTCGGCGCCAACCGTCTTTGGCAACTGCCAGCGCCGGCTGACCCATGGTCGAGGCGTTTCTCATCCTCGTTCTGCTGCTCGACGCGACCCTGCGCGTGGCCACGCCGCTCATCCTAGCGGCGCTTGGCGGCCTCTTCTCCGAACGCTCCGGGATCGTCGATATCGGCCTCGAAGGCAAGATGCTCGCCGGCGCGTTCGCCGCCGCGGCGACCGCGGTGGTCACCGGCTCGGCGTGGCTTGGCTTGGCCGCGGCGATCGTCGCGGCGCTGCTATTGGCGCTGGTACACGGGTTCGCATGCATCACGCACAACGGCGATCAGGTCGTCTCGGGAATGGCCCTCAACATCGTCGTTGCCGGGCTCACTCCCGTGCTGGGAAACGCCTGGTTTCGCCAAGGCGGCCAGACGCCACAGCTTCAAGGGGACCAGCGGTTTTCGCCGTTCGATCTGCCGTTCGCCGCGACGCTCGCCGATGTTCCGATTGGCGGCGCGCTTTATTCGGAGATCGTCAGCGGCCACAACATCCTCGTCTACCTGTGCGCCATGCTGGTTCCGTTGGCCGCGTGGCTCGTGTACCGGACACGTTTCGGTCTTCGCCTGCGCGCGGTGGGCGAAAATCCCGGCGCGATCGACACCGCGGGCATTTCGGTCGCATGGCTGCGTTACCGCGCCGTGCTTCTGTCGGGATTTTTCTGCGGCATCGCCGGAGCGTACCTATCGACCGCGCATAATGCCGGGTTCATTCGTGACATGTCGGCGGGCAAAGGATATCTGGCGCTGGCGGCGCTCATCTTCGGCAAATGGAAGCCGGTGCCCACGCTGTTCGCATGCCTGCTCTTCGCCTTCACCGACGCCGTTCAAGTGCGCCTCCAGGGCGTGAACTTGCCGCTGGTCGGGGTGGTTCCGGTCCAGCTTATCCAGGCGCTGCCTTACGTGCTGACCGTTCTGCTGCTCGCCGGCTTCGTCGGCCGGGCCGTCGCGCCGCGCGCCATCGGCGTGCCATACGTCAAGGAGCGCTAAGCCATGCGCGACGACATGTTCCGCCGGGCGCTTAGCGTGCGCGACAACGCTTACGCTCCATATTCGCGTTTCACGGTCGGCTGCTGCCTGCGCGCTGAAAGTGGAAAGCTCTATGACGGCTGCAACGTCGAGAACGCCGCCTATCCGCAAGGCCAGTGCGCCGAATCGTCGGCGATTGGGGCGATGATCGCCGGCGGCGATCGCAAGATCGTCGAAATCGTCGTGGTCGGCGGCGGTGAGCGGCTGTGCACGCCATGCGGCGGCTGCCGGCAACGGCTCGCCGAGTTCGCGAACGCGGCGACACCGATCCATGTCTGCGGTCCCGACGGTCTGCGTCGAACGGTGACGCTCGGCGACTTGCTTCCATATTCGTTCTCGGCCGAGAATCTGCCCCGCAGACCATGACCCCGACCTCGCCCCACGACGCGGCCAAAGTCATTGCCGCGCGCGCCGCCGGACTTAGGCCGCGCGTAGGCTTGGTGCTCGGATCAGGCCTCGGCGAGGTCGCTGAGGCGATCCAGACAACGACCCGGATCGCTTACCGGGATATTCGAGGTTTTCCCATGATGACGGTCGCCGGCCATGCCGGAGAACTGGCGCTGGGACACTGCGAGACGATTCCCGTCGCCTGCATGATCGGACGCGCGCATCTGTACGAGGGCACGCCCATCGACGCTTTGCGCGTTCCGATCCGTGCCATGCGACTGCTCGGCTGCGAGACGGTGGTGCTGACCAACGCTGCCGGCGGTCTCAAAGCGACGCTGCCGCCGGGGCGCCTGATGATTGTCGCCGACCACATCAACATGATGGGCGCCAATCCATTGGTCGGCAGTAACGACGACGCATTCGGTCCGCGCTTTCCGCCGCTCGAGGGATTGTACGACGAGTCGCTGCGCGCCCGATTCCGACGCGCCGCCGCCGACACCGGGATCGGTATTGGCGAAGGCGTTTACCTCGCCACCCTCGGCCCGAGCTTCGAGACCGCGGCCGAGATCCGGGCGTTTCGGACACTGGGCGCCGACGCAGTCGGCATGTCGACCGTTCCCGAGGCCATCGTGGCGCGCCATTGCGGGATGAAGGTCGCCGCGATATCGGTCATCACCAATTTCGGCGCCGGTCTCGGGCCGACGACGCACGACCATGCAACGACGCTGGTCCACGCCGCGCGCGCGGCAGGTGACTTGGCGCGGCTTCTGCGATCGTTCTTCGCCGGTCTCGCCAAAGATGGCTGACAAGGATTTGCCGCGGCGGGCAATCGGTTTGCTCGATCTCACCAGCCTCAATGACGACGATACGGAGGCCGTGATCGAGCGTTTGTGTTCCAGAGCGCGAACGCCGCTGGGCGACGTCGCGGCAGTGTGCCTCTATCCTCGATTCGTCCCCATGGCCCGGCGCCTGCTGCGCGGCTCGATGGTGCGGGTTGCGACCGTGGCGAATTTCCCCGCCGGTGGCGCCGACATCGAGCGCGCCGTTTCGGAGACCCGCGCGGCAATCGCCGACGGCGCCGACGAAATCG
Source organism: Alphaproteobacteria bacterium (assembly GCA_035457725.1). Classification (GTDB taxonomy): domain Bacteria; phylum Pseudomonadota; class Alphaproteobacteria; order CACIAM-22H2; family CACIAM-22H2; genus DATFES01. Next base: position 28,766 of record DATIBC010000092.1, read on the forward strand.
ACGTCGTTCTCCCCTACCAAGCCCTGCTCGCCGGCGACCGGGCGACGCCGCTGACCTTGGTCGCGGCTTGCAAACTCGCCTGCGGTGTCGATGCGCGCCTCAAGGTGATCCTCGAAACCGGTGCACTTGCGACGCCCGAGCGGATCATCGAGGCGGCGCGGTTGGCGATCCAGGGCGACGCCGACTTTCTCAAGACATCGACCGGGAAGCTTCATCCGGGTGCCACGCTGACGGCGGCGCGCGTCATGCTGGACGCGATCGCCGAGGCGCGCAGGGCCGGACGGCAGGTCGGGTTCAAGGCCGCCGGAGGAATTCGGACGGCGCAGCAAGCGGCCGAATATCTATCGCTCGCCGACCAGATCATGGGTGACGGCTGGGCGACCAGGGGGACTTTTCGCTTTGGCGCCAGCGCGCTGTTGGACGAGCTGCTCGGCATGGCCGGCGGTGCGAAACCGACTGGCGCTCGCGGGACATATTGAGCGTGTCGTCCCGGGTTTATTTTCCGCAGGAGATCATTCGGCGCAAACGCGACGGTGGCGAGCTCGGCGCGGACGAGATCGAATTCATGGTGCGTGGCATGACCAACGGCGCCGTGACCGAAGGTCAGATCGCGGCATTCGCCATGGCGATATTCTTCCGCGGCATGTCGATGGACGAACGGGTGATGTTGGCGCGGGCGATGACGAATTCCGGCCGCGTTCTAGATTGGCGTCCACTGGCGTTGCCCGGGCCGGTCCTGGACAAACATTCGAGCGGCGGCGTCGGCGACAAGGTAAGCTTGATGCTGGCGCCGATCGTCGCGGCATGCGGCGGCTTCGTGCCGATGATCTCAGGCCGCGGTCTGGGTCACACTGGCGGCACGCTCGACAAGATGGACAGCATTCCGGGCTATCGAACGACGCCGGATCTCGACCAGTTTCAACAAGTCGTGAGGACATCCGGCTGCGCGATCATCGGCCAAACCGCCGATCTCGCGCCGGCGGATGGGCGGTTGTATGCGATCCGCGACGTAACCGCGACGGTCGAATCGATCCCCTTGCTCACGACATCGATCCTATCGAAGAAGCTCGCGTCCGGGCTCGACGGCCTGGCGATGGACGTCAAATTCGGATCGGGCGCCTTCATCCCACCGATCGAAGGCGCGGCCGAGCTCGCAGAGAGTATGGTCACGGTCGCCACTCGCGCCGGCCTGGCAACGACGGCATTGCTCACTGACATGAACCAGGTGTTGGGAACGAGCGCCGGAAATGCGATCGAGGTCCGCGAAGCGATCGCGTATCTCAAGGGAGAGGCGCGCGAGACGCGGCTCGACATTGTAACGCGTGCGCTGGCGACCGAAATGCTGCTGCTCGGCGGCTTGGCGAACGACTCGGCTGTCGCGCGGACCATGGTCGAGCAGGCGCTCGCGTCGGGCAGCGCGGCTGATTGCTTCGCGCGCATGGTTTCCGCTCTTGGCGGACCCGCCGATATCGCTGAAAACGCGGAGCGACATCTTTCGCTGGCGTCGGCCGTCGTGGCGGCGGCGCCGGAACGCGCCGGCGCTGTCACCACGATCGACGTTCGAAAGGTCGGCCTCGCCGTGATGATGCTCGGCGGCGGCCGCCGCCGCGCCGACGATCGGATCGACCATTCCGTAGGCCTCGACGCAATCGCCGGCCTGGGGGACCATGTCGGACCGGATCGGCCGTTGGCGCGGATTTACGCCCGCAGCGTCGAGGATGCACAAGACGTTGCAGCGTTCCTGCGGTCGGCGTTCGACATTGGCGATCGAGCGCCGCCGCAGGGGCCGGTCATCCTGCGGCGGATCGGAGGTCGGTCGTGAGACGGCGCGCGTTCATCCTGGTGATGGATTCGTTCGGCATCGGCGGCGCGCCGGATGCAGCGCGTTTTGGCGACGAAGGCGCCGACACGTTCGGCCACATCGCCGCTTACATGGCCAACCATCCGAACGGACCGCTGAATATTCCAAATCTTGCTCGGCTCGGTCTGGCCGCGGCCTCGCGAATGGCGACTGGACGCGACCCGGAGGGCATCGTCACGCCGGCGCGGATCGATGCCGCATGGGGCGTCGCGCTGGAACGCAGCCGGGGCAAAGACACGCCGAGCGGCCATTGGGAGATGGCTGGCGTGCCGGTGATGTTCGACTGGGGATACTTTCCGCCCGGTCCGCCCAGTTTTCCGCGCGCGCTCACCGATTCGCTCATCGCGCGCGCAAGGCTTCCGGGATTATTGGGCAATCGTCATGCCTCGGGAACACGGATCGTTGACGAGCTCGGCGCCGAGCATGTTCGCTCGGGAAAACCGATCGTGTACACCTCGGCCGACAGCGTGTTCCAGATCGCGGCGCATGAGGAAAGCTTCGGGCTCGCGCGTCTCTACGAGGTCTGCGCGATCGCGCGCGAGTTGGTCGATGGCTACAACGTCGGGCGTGTCATCGCCCGTCCATTTGTCGGCCGTGAAGGCGGCTTCCGCCGCACCGCCAATCGCCGCGACTACGCCGTGCCGCCACCGGCACCGACATTGCTCGATCGACTGACGGCCGACGGAGGCGACGTGATCGCCGTCGGCAAGGTTTCAGACATATTCGCGCACCGAGGCATTTCTCGCACGATCAAGGCCGACGGCAACATGGCGCTCGTCGACGCCACGCTGCGCGCGGCGCGCGAGGCCGGGGACCGATCGCTGGTGTTCGCCAACTACGTTGACTTCGACACTTTATATGGCCATCGCCGCGACGTTACCGGCTACGCCGCCGCACTCGAAGCGTTCGACGTCCGCCTCCCGGAGGTCGAAGCGGCGCTGTCACCGGGCGACATCGCGATCATCACCGCCGATCATGGCTGCGACCCGACGTGGCGGGGCAGCGATCACACCCGCGAATGTGTGCCGGTCCTCGCTTTCGGCCCCGCAGTCACTCCCGGGTCGCTTGGCCGTCGCGGAAGCTTAGCCGATATTGGCGCCAGTCTCGCGCTACACCTCGGACTGCCGGCGCTTGCCGCCGGCGAATCGTTCCTGAAAGCGAAGTCCGCTACTGGCTCAAGCGGTCGAGCCTGAGTCCGCTGGGACACGATGCGGCGACCGCACGATACTCCTGCGGAGTGTCGACCGAGCCTTGGCGCGCCACGCGGTCGCGCATCATTTGAGTGAGGGATTCGCGAAACGCCTTTTCGACTCCGGCACGCAGCTGAATTTGCGCATCGGCTTCGCCTTGCGGCGCGAACGGGCCGATCGCGCCGCGCTCCGCGGCCGCGTTGCGCAGCGCCTGCTCGATTCGCGGCACATGAATCTTGAGGATCGCGTCGTCGGCTTGCGCATGCTTGAGTTCGTGCTGAAGGATCGCCTGGTATTCACAACTACCCCGCAGGTATTCCCGCGCGACATGAATCGTGCGCTCGGTCAGCGAGATCGTCACGTCGATCGACTGCAGCCACATGCATATCCCCCGCGGAAGCGTCCGGGTGACAACACGGACGCTCAACTCCGGCTGGACCCGCGTTACGTAGAGCCCCAGGGGTTGGTGGCGGTTGTTGTAAAGCGCGGCGATCTGCTTGAGCGCCGAGAGGTCGTTGTGCGCGGCGATGGTCGATGACGGAAGGGCCGCCTGAACGCTGATCTGCGCCTCCGGTGCCTGCGGACACTCCTGCGCCTGGCTTTGCGGCGAGGCGAACGCCGCGCCAAGGAGCGCTATCGACAAATGCAGCAACGGATGAGTCAACGGTCTACGCATATGCGTCCGGCGTAATTCGGCCCCAACCAATTGGATTTGAAGGGGCAAGGCATAAATGTGTCCAATCAATCGTTCTTGATTGGTCGTAGGCGAATTTGCAAGGCGCATTATTGTGATTTGGTTAACCTGGCGACCGTATGGGCTGTTGGCGGCGATCGGCCTTTTTGCGCAAGGCGTTCCAGCCGACGCCGCCAGCGTTGCCGGGCGCTACGACGCGCATTGGGGCGGAGCTCCGGTCGGAACCATTGTTGTTGGCCTTGCCGACACTGGCCATGCGTTTGCCAACGTGATCGACATTCGAGCCACCGGGCTTGCGCGGGCGCTTACCGATTTCTCGGCCCGCGCCGAGAGTGCCGGAGCGTACGACAGCGTGCGCGGTCCGCTGCCGAGTCATTACTCGGCGACGTACGATCTGCGACGTCGCAAAGGCAAGCAGCTTTCAATCGATTTCCGGCCGGTCGGCTCCGCGGGCTCGCTCGCCGTTCCCGCCAACGCGGAAGCGGCCGCGCGAATGCCGGCGGCGCTGCGAAGCGACGTGCTCGATCCGCTCACCGCGGTATTGGTGATCCGCCGGACCATTCGCGCGGGTGGGCTTGCGTCAGGATCGCGCTTTCGCGTTCCGATATTCGACGGCAAGCGCCGCTTCGACGCCGAGGGAACGGTTTTGGGTTTCGGTTCCGCCGTCGTCGATGGAAAGCGGGTCCCGATGATCGATATCGCGGTCCTCCTCAGACCGGTCGCGATCGCCAAGCTCGAGCGCGACGACGAAGACGACATCGAGCGCGAGGCGCGACTGCGGTTCACGGCCGACCATAACGCGTTACCGCTGCGACTAAGCGTCGACATCGCCTACGTCCCACTGACCATCGAGTTGGCCGAGACCTGCGATGACTTCGCCGCCTGTCGCACGCCCTGACGGGCCAACGCATTCACGTCCCGACGTAAGCGGCGCGAAGCCTCGGATCCCGCATCAGGTCCGCCGCGGCGCCGCTGGCGACGATCCTGCCGAGGCGCATCAAGTGACCGGAGGTCGCCGCCGCGAGCGCTCGCGTCACTGCCTGCTCGGCGAGGAGAACGGCGACGTCCGAGGCGGCGGCGCGCCGGATGCCGGCGTAAACGTCCTCCAGAACGATCGGCGACAGGCCCAGCGACGGTTCGTCCAGCAGCAAGAGATGCGGGCGGCGCATCAAGGCCCGAGCGAGTGCCAACATCTGTTGTTGGCCGCCGGATAACGCCCAGCTCGCGGTATCGATTTTTTCCCCAAGGCGGGGAAACATCTCGAGCATCTCCTCCAGTCGTCGTTGCGTCTCGCGCCTCCCGGCGTCGCTTGCGACCTCGAGATTCTCGCGCACCGTCATGCCGGGAAATACGCGCCGCCCCTCCGGCGAGTAGCCGATGCCGAGCGCCGCGCGGCGGTGCGGTTGTAGCGTCTCGATACGAGCGCCGTCGAAGGCGATCGTCCCCGACGCGCTCCTTTCAAGCCCGATGACGGCGCGCAACAACGTTGATTTTCCGGCGCCATTGGCGCCAACGAGCGCCGCGATTTCGCCTCGCCTCACCTCGAGCGAGACACCGTGAAGCGCCGTTCCGCCGGCGTGGCGAACCACCAAATCGCGTATCTCGAGCGCGGGCGGGCTCAATCCATTCCTCCGGCGCGACCGGTGCCGAGATACGCCGCGATCACCGCCGGATCGTGGGCGACCTCGTCCGGTGGACCAAGCGCGATCAAGCGCCCCCCCTCGAGACACGCGACGCGATTGGCGATCGGCAGAAGAAAACTCATGTCGTGCTCGACGATCAGCAGCGCCCGCCCAGCTTGCGCCAGCGCCACGAGGCGTCGCGCCAAATCGTCGCGCTCGTCGGCCGCGAGCCCCGCCGCTGGTTCGTCGAACAGCAGCAGGAACGGCTCGAGCGCGAGCGCGCGCGCGACCTCGATGCGCCGTCGCACCGCGATCGGCAGTCCGCCGCATTGCCGCGTAGAATGCTCGGCGATGCCCAGCGATTCGAGCAGGCCGAGCGCTTCGCCTCGGGCGCGTTGGTCCATATGCGCCGCGCGGCGGGGCGAAATCGCGCTTGGAAGGCTGGGCGTCAGTCGCCATGCGCGCGCCGCGGCGACGTTCTCGAGCGCCGACATATCGTCGACCAGCCGTGGGGTCTGGAACGTTCGAGCGACGCCCGAGCGGGCCACGCAAAATGCCGCGAGACCGTCGACGCTGTCGCCGCCGATCGTGATGTGGCCGCGATCGGGCGTCTCGAATCCCGAGACAACGTTGAGCAACGTCGTTTTTCCCGAACCATTTGGCCCGATCAGACCCACGATGTCGCCGGCTCGGACCACGAACGACACGCCGGCGACCGCTTCGACCCCGCCGAATCTTTTGCTGACGTCGACGACGGCGAGCGCCGGGACGTCGTGCCGCACCGGTGCTCGCCCGAGAATCGGAATCGGCGCCGGAGTCGAACGCGGCGACGGCGGTGAAATCCGCCGCCAACCACGCTCGACCAAGCCAATCAGTCCGTCTGGCGCAAGCACGATCATCGCCAGCAGTAGCACACCGTAGGCGATCAAATAGTATCGCTCGAAGTCGCGCAGCCATTCCGGAAGGTGAACCAGCAGGACCGCGCCGAGGATGGCGCCTGCGACGCGCGCGCGTCCGCCGATCACCGCCATGGCCAGGCACGCGACCATGACGTGAAATTCGAGCGTCTCGGTCGAAACGACGCGCAACGCGTGCGCGTAGAGCGCGCCTGCGAGCCCGCCGTATCCGGCGCTCAGCAGGAAGGCGACCAGGCGTAATCGCGCCCCGTCGACGCCGCATGCGGCCGCGGCGATGTCGTCGGCGCGAAGCAAGCGCATGGCTTGTCCATAAAGACCCCGGGTCGCCTGCCATGCGAGGGCGCCACCCACGACGACGACGGCCCATACCAATACCGCCATCTTCATGCCTTCAGTCGCCTCTATCCCCGCGAATGACAGCCCGGGTACTCCGGCGATGCCATTGGCGCCGCCGGTCAGGCTTTCCCAATTGAGCGCCACGAGTAATGCGACCTGGCTGATGCCAAGCGTCGCCAGCGCGAAGTAGTGCGATTCGAGACGAATCACCGGCATTGCGACGATCGATGCCACCGCGATCGCCAATAACATCGCGGGGATCACCGTCAATTCGAGGGTCCAGCCGTAACGAACGCCCAGGATCGCCGCAGCGTAAGCGCCGATGCCGAAGAATGCGCCTTGCGTGAGCGCGAACGCTCCGGCATGTCCGAAAATGAACTGGTAGCCGATCACCAGCAAAGCGTAGATGCCGGACAAGGCGAAGACACGATGGTCGTAGGCGGACGCGAATACGAATGGCCATGCAAGCAGAATCGCCGCGCCAAGGCCGAGCGGCGTCGCGGCGCCGCGCAACGACAGCGCGCTCATGCGCGCCGGCGCGCCGTCTCGCCAAACAATCCTTGAGGACGAAGCATGAGAATTGCGAGCAACGCGATGTATAGCGCGATCGCCGCGGAAGTTTGCGAGAAGATCTCGGCTGCCGCGGGTAATCGCGCAAGGCTCGGGGCGATCAGCGGTAACGCCGGGAACAGCACTTCGAACAGGGCGATCAACAGCGCTCCCAAGGCAGCGCCACCGATGCTGCCCCAGCCGCCGATCGTCGCCGCAATGTACGCCTTGAGGATGTAGTTAGCGCCGTCGAACGGGGTCACGAAGAACGTGTTCGACAGCAGCACGCCGGCGGCTCCGCCGAGCGCCGCGGCGAGCGTGAAAGTGAGCACGATGACCCGCACGACGTCGATGCCGAGCGCGGCGGCCATCGCGCGGTCCTGCGCGGTGGCGCGCATTTTCTGGCCGACCCGCGTTTGAAATAGCAGGACGAATAATCCACCACCCACCAGGACGGCGACGCAGATCACCGCCAGAGACTGCAGCGGCAACGCTACGCCGTAGACCTGAACCAGGCGTGTCGCGATCAGCGGCGGGGCCGCACGCGGCGCCGGTCCAGCGGCGGCCAGCATCGTGTTTTGCAAGATGACGCCAAGCGCGATGGTGCTGATGAACACGGAGACGGCCGGCCGGTTCTTGAGCGGCAAATAGGCGATCGCAGCGGCAATCGCGCCAATCGCCCCGACTGCAACCATCACCACCGGCATCAGCACGACCGCCGGCATCGGCAGCACGGAGGCGGCAGCGACGCTTGATAGCCCGCCCGCCGTCACCATGTCGCCCTGAGCAAAATTGACCGCCCCCGTCGCGTTCAGAACGAGAACGAATCCGAGCGCGCAAAGCGCGTAGGCGGCGCCCAAGGCGATGGCGTTCACCAAGAGCTGCGCGACAAGCATGTTACGCTCGGCTCCGGAGCCGCTCAATTGGCAGGCACGCCGACGGGACTTTCATAGCGCTTGACGACCCGTGGCACGCGGTCCGCGCCGTCATAGCACATGATTACGGCGCCATGGGCCATATTGCCTTTGCCGTCGGAGCGGTAACGCATCGCTAATCCGTCGTATGTCATGCGCGACAGCGCCGCGGCGAGCTCGTCCGGCCCTCGTGCGCCTCCTTCGACGGCGACTAATGCCATGCGCACGGCGTCATATTGCGCCAGGGCGAAACCGTCGGGATCGCCGCCAAACGTGGCGCGATAATCGGCGAGGAACCGATCAAGTTCGGGAGACCCACCGGAAACCGGGGAGGCGTTGGCCTCGGCGCATACGTTCTTGAGCTCCGCTGGTTCTAACAACGCGGCGGTCGGCGGCTGATGCATCGCCGATCCGGCGACGATCGGGACGTCAAGCTTCATAGCCGCCGCCTGCCGGACAAGAAGCGCCGTCGGCGCGGAGTGCAAGTGCAGTAAAATGACGTCGGGATCGGTTGCCCGTACTTTGCTCAAGATCGTTGACATGTCACGTATCTGGACATCGATTCCCTGCTCGAATACCGGCGAGATGCCGCGACGCGCCAGGTTTTCGACGATGTGTCGGCGGCCGCTTTGCCCATAGGCCGTCGTCTGATAGACGATGGCCGGCCGTCTCCTGCCCAGTTCTTCGACGGCATAGCGGACATGCGCCGCCTTCGTCACTTCATCGCCGGGGAAGAACCGGAACACGTACGGATTGCCGAGTTCGGTGATTTGCGCGGTCCCGGATACGGTGAGGAGCGGCACGCGACGCTCGCGCGCGAGCGGCAGCATGGCCAGCATTTGCGTTCCCAGCATCGAGGCGACGACGGCGGTGGCCTGGCCGCCAGTCAATGCGCGTTCAAGGGCGTTGACCGCTACCTCCGGCGATACGCCGGTGTCGGCGACATCAAAGCGAACGGCGATGCCCTTCGGCGGATCGGCGAGCGCGAGTAGCGCCCCGTTGCGCTGGCTGGTTCCTTCGAGCGACAGGAAACCGGTGAGCGGCACGAGCACCGGAATGTTGACCTCGATGCGCTCGGCCCGCGCCGCGGCGGCCAGCATCCACCAGCCAATGAGGGCAAGACAGACCAGTCGCATATGATTCCGCCGTCGACCCGCGAACGTGTTCGCCCCAACCATAGCCGGGCTCCGGCGGCCAACCAACCATGATGACCGGGTGGACATTGACGACGCTTGCCCGTCGATGATAGGCGGACCGTGACAGTGGGGAATTGGTACGCATGTCCGGCTGGTTAACCTTGTCGCGCTATAGTTTGTCCATGCACCATCGCCAACCTGCCCTCGCGGTTGCATTGCTCTTGGTCGGTACGCTCGCCGCTTGTGTGCCGACGGTGATTCCCGCGGGGCCGCCCGTGGTGACGCCTCATGCCCAAGAAACGTCCTTGCTCATGCATGACGGAGCCCAACTTGCCCTCCATCGCTGGCTACCCGACGGTCGGCCGAGCGCGGTCGTGCTGGCGCTTCATGGCTTCAACGAAACCGGAAATTCCTTTGCGATCCCCGGCGCCGCTTGGGTCAAGGAGGGCGTCGCGCTCTATGCCTACGATCAGAGAGGCTTCGGCGCGTCGCCGCACCGCGGGATCTGGCCTGGCACCGATTCGCTGGTCGCCGATCTCGAGACTGCGACGGGGTTGATCGCCGCCCAGCACCCAGGCGTGCCGCTCTACGTCCTCGGCGAAAGCATGGGCGGCGCGGTCGTCATGGTGGCGTCGGCGCGCGGCAAGATTGGCCGCGTGGACGGCGCGATACTTGTAGCGCCGGCGGTACGCGGGCGCGAGACCCTGAACGTCTTCGCACGCGCTGGGCTATGGTTCTTCGCCCACACCGTGCCATGGCTTGCGGGATACCCCCGCAATACGGGAATCACGCCGACCGATAACAAGGAAGCGCTGCGCTCGCTGTCGCGCGATCCGCTGGTCATCAAGGACACACGTATCGATGCGGTATGGGGCTTGGTGAACCTGATGGACGACGCTCTGGCGGCGGCCTCGTCGCTCGATCCCCCGGTACTGATCCTGCTCGGCGCGCGCGACGACTTGGTGCCGGACGAACCGAACGATTTGATGCTGCGCCGATTGCCGCCGGCCAGCCGCAGCGCCAGGCGAGTGGCCGAGTATCGCAACGGGTATCACATGCTCTTGCGCGACTTGAGTGCCGACATTGTCCATCGCGACGTGGTGGCATGGATCGATTCCCGGCGCAGCGATCCCAACCGGCCTCTCCCCTCTGGCGCCGAACGCGGATTGCCGCCGCAAAACGCGACCGAGACTGCGGCCCACGACTAGCGTCGCCGAAAACGGTGCGTCTGTGGTAGCGTCCCTATAGCGTCCCAGCGCATCGGCATCGTCGACGGAAGGGGGCGGGTGCGTGAGATCGAGTCTTGCTGGCGGTCGAGGTTGGCTTGCTGCCCTGGTCGCCATGACCGGAGCGACGATACTCGCGCTAGGGGCCGCAGCCGATGCCGCATGCTTGCGTAATGTTGCGACGCTGCAGCCGATCGCGGCGAATTTCGCCACGGCGGCGATCCTCCCCGGCCAGGTAGGCCTGACCTTCGTCGGTCACGCGACGTTCATGATCGAATCCGCCGAGGGAGTGCGGGTCGCCACCGACTACAATGACTATATCCGTCCGCAGTTGATCCCCGACATCGTGACGATGAACAATGCGCATTCGACGCATTTCACCGATTTCGTGGAGCCGCAGGTTCGTTATGTTTTGCGGGGCTGGGACCGCGGCGACGAACGCGCGGATTACGCGGTGCAATTCCGCGACGTATTCGTGCGGAACGTGCCCACCAATGTTCGCGAGGCGGCCGGCGTGCGCTACAACGGCAACTCGATATTCGTCTTTGAAACCGGCGGGCTTTGCATCGCCCATCTCGGCCATCTTCATCACCGATTGACGCAGGAGCATCTGGGCCAGCTCGGCCAGATCGACGTCTTATTGGTGCCGGTCGACGGCGCGTACACACTGAACGTCGCGCAGATGATCGAGGTGATGGATCAGATTCGCGCGCCGTTGGTGATTCCAATGCATTATTTTACGACCGACGGCCTCGACCGCTTTCTCGCGCGTATCCAAGCCAAAGTCGACGGCGTCCGCTACGCGATCCAGTTCAACGACAGCGCCACCATCGTTCTGTCGCGCTCCATGCTACCGGACCCGCCGGAAGTCCGCGTGCTGCCCGGACGCTGACGGGCGATCGAACCAGGTCGAATATCATCCGGAGCTGCGCACCACGCTGAGATTGCGCTCAAGCGACGGGCGCTCTTGATGCGGATCGAAGCTTTTGCGGCCCTCGAACGCCAACCGTGCGGCGACGATCAGCGCTTCGACGGGCGTTAATTCGATGGTCACGCCGCGCTGTTTGCAGCAAAAAACGACTTTGTCGCGCGCCGGTCCTGTATAGACGAACATCCCGGCCGGCAGCTCGCAAAAACGGTAACTATCGAGCTTCTTGTCGTCGGCCAGCGACATACATCCCTCCCCGCATGACCGCGACCGGCCGATCGTGCTTCTCGGCCGGAGCCGTCGATGTGTAATCCCCTGTTGAACGGCCGCACCTTGTACCACTCACGGTTCCGGCGAAACGTTCACATATGTGTGTATATACGCTTATTCCTATCGCTCCGCGTATCGGCGGGAGCGGGTGCGAGTCTATGGTCTCCGAATACCGCAGTAGGCAAGGTCATTCTCTCGCCAGAAATTGCCGGGAAAAGAAATGGAGGCGCTCGCGTCCCAATATCAGGACGCGAAAACCCGCGCGGCCAAATAGTTTGGATATGGCGACGTCCAGCACGTCGAGCCCGCCCGCAAACGCACCCAGCGCCGGCATGATCATTCGCATACCATCGGTGACGAAACATGCGCCGGTAACGTGCCGGCCGCGTGTCGCGATCGTCGCCTTGGGATGATAGTGGCCGACGACCTCGCCCGGCGCCAATACATCGTCGCGCGGCTGATGCCTAAACAATAACGGCCCGGCAACGAGTTCGGCCGCGGCATCGCCGCCGAGCCAGCGCGGAGGAGCGGGGTCATGGTTACCGACAACCCAGACCCACTCGTGATCGTCGACCAACCGGCGAAGTCGCGCCGCGTCGCCATCGGTTAACCGCGCGGGACCTTCGCCATCATGAAACGAGTCGCCGAGGCAAACGACGCTATTGGGACGATAGCGCCGAACCAAAATGGTCAATCGCTCGAGCGTTGCCTGCGTGTCGTAGGGAGGTAACAGAACACCGCGTCGCGCAAAGCTAGATCCCTTCTCGAAATGCAGATCGGCGACCACCAGTGTTTTGCGCTCGGGCCAATAGAGAGCACCCATGTTATCGGCCAGGAGTCCGGCGCCATTAATCGTGACACGTGCCGCCATGCGTCAAGCTCGTGCCCGGCGGCGGCTCGACGTCGCTCCGGGGCTTGCGCGACCGCCGGCGGTAAGCGGCAGGACGCCTTGAGCGGGCCCAATTGGCGAACGCGCGGTCTCATCGGCCGTGGCATCGGCAACCAACGCCCGCGCCGCCTCGTCGAGCAGGAAGTCGATGGCATCCCCGTCGACCGATTCGCGACCGACCTCCAGCAGGACCGGCACGGCGAGTGGCGAAACGCGCGACAGCGGCCGGTGGACGATTCGCCCGCGGATCCGGGCGAGGAACGCTCCCAGCCTTCCAATATCGGTCAGTCCGCCCGCGGCATCGGCCCAGGTGGCGCGCAACAGAAGATGCTTCGGCTGATGCTTCCGCAGCACGTCATAGATCAAGTCGGAGCTGAACGTCACTTGGCGGCCGGTCTTTCTGCGGCCTGGGTGGCGTCGTTCCACCAGCCCGGCGATGACCGCGACATTGCGAAACGTTCGTTTCAACATCGACGAATCGGCCATCCAAGCGTCGAGATCGTCGCCCATCATGTCTTCGTCGAATAGCGTCGCCGGATCGAACACCGGCCCGGCGCTCCATACGGCGATTACATAATCGGTGGCGACGAAACCGAGAGGTTTGAGGCCGAACCGCTCCATTCGGCGCGTAAGCAGCATGCCGAGCGTCTGATGCGCGTTACGCCCGGCGAAGCAATACGCGACAAGAAAATGCTTACCGCCGCGCGGAAAGGTCTCGATCAGCAACTCCTCGCGTCGCGGAAGGCTTGAGCGCCGGTACTGCAGATTCAGCCATTCGCCGACGTCGCCGGGCAGATCGCGCCAATGACGGCGGTCCTCGAGTAGTCCGCGCACGCGATCGGCGAGTTTGGTCGTCAACGGCAAGCGGCCACCGCCGTAGACCGGCACCTTCGGAGGGTCGCTCGCCGTGGCGCGCGAGACCTCGACCTCCATCTCGCGCAGGCCCTCGAAACGGAGCACCTGCCCGGCGAACAAGAACGTGTCGCCGGGGGTCAGCGATTGGGCGAAGTACTCCTCGACCTCACCGAGCCGCTTCCCGCGGCGAAAGCGGACGTTGAGCATCGGCGACTCGACGATCGTGCCGACATTGAGCCGATATTGGCGAACGGCCAGCGGACTGGAAATGACCAACCTGCCGTCCGGCATGCGGCGCAGTCTCCGGAAACGCTCGTACGCGGCAAGCGCGTAGCCGCCGGTGGCGACGAAGTCGAGAACATCGTCGAATTCGGCTCGGGCAAGATTTCGGTACGGCGCGGCCCGGCAAATCTCGGCATAGAGCGAGTCGGCGTCGAATGGGCCGCTGCACGCGGTGCCCCAAACGTGCTGCGCCAGCACGTCGAGCGCGCCAGCGCGGGGTGCTTCGCCGTCGAGCTCGCGCGCCTCGAGTGCAGCAACCGCGGCGTGACACTCGAGCACTTCGAAACGGTTGGCCGGAACGAGAATCGCCCGGCTCGGTCGATCCAGCCTATGGTTGGAGCGGCCGATGCGCTGCAGCAGCCGCGTCACGCCCTTGGGCGCGCCAATCTGCAGCACCAAGTCGACGGCGCCCCAGTCGACGCCAAGATCCAGCGACGAGGTGGCGACCACCGCCTTGAGCCGCCCCGCCGCCATCGCCGCCTCGACCTTCCGGCGCTGCTCGGGCGCCAGGCTGCCATGGTGCAACGCGATCGCCAGCTTGTCGTCGTTGCGCCGCCATAGCGCGCGAAACACCAGCTCGGCTTGCGCGCGCGTGTTGACGAAAACGATGGTCGTTCCGGCGGCCTTGATCGCCGCGTAAACCTCCGGTATCGCATGCAACGCCATATGCCCCGACCACGGCATCTGCGCGCCAGGAGTCAAGATGTCGACGACCGGCGGCACGCCGCCGCGGCCAACAATACAATCGGGCTCGACCGCGAGACCGCCGCCGATCCACTCGGCGAGCGCCGCCGGGTCGGCGACCGTCGCCGAGAGCCCGGCCCGGCGAGCCGCCGGCGCCAACGTCGCCAAGCGTGCCAAGCCGAGCGACAGTAGATCGCCACGTTTGCTTCCGGCCAAGGCATGAACTTCGTCGACAATGATGGCGCGCAGAGTGGCGAAAATCCGCGGCGCCTCCGGATAGGACAAGAGCAATGTCAGGGATTCCGGCGTGGTCATCAGGATCTGTGGCGGCTGACGGCGTTGGCGCCCCCGTTTGGAGGCGTTGGTATCGCCGGTGCGCGTTTCGGCGCGAATCGTCAATCCCATCTCGGCGATCGGAATTTCCAGGTTGCGATGAACGTCGACTGCCAGCGCCTTGAGCGGCGAGACGTACAGCGTATGAATGCCTTCGTAGGGCGCTTGCGCCAGCTCGCGCAGGCTGGGCAGAAACCCGGCGAGCGTCTTGCCGCCGCCGGTGGGCGCGATCAGCAGCGCTGATCGGCCGGCCGCCGCCGCCGCGAGCATCTCGAGCTGATGGCGGTGAGGTGTCCAATCCCGTCGCACGAACCATTCGGCGAAGGGTGTCGGCAACAAAGCCGGCGGGTTCATGGCGAGTGACTATAGTGGATGCGGTTAAAGCTCGGAGCAATTTGTAGCGGCGACGCGACCCGCCATATGCTCCAATCGGTTGACGCCATGGCCGAGTCCCTCGTGATCCGTCCCGGTGAATTGACGCTGGCCGAGCTTGAACGTCTCGCTCGAGGCGCCGGGCGCTTGGCGCTCGATCCGGCGTGCCGCTCGGCGATTGACGCGTCCGCCGCGGTGATCGCGCGGATCGTCGCGGCCGGCGACACGGCGTACGGCGTCACGACGGGGTTCGGCAAACTTGCGCAGACGCGTATCGCCGGCGACCACCTCGCCGAATTGCAGCTCAATCTCGTGCGCTCGCACGCCGCCGGCGTCGGCGACCCGCTGCCTGGCTCGGTGGTCCGACTCATGCTGGCGCTCAAGATCAACAATCTGGCGCAAGGTTATTCCGGCGTTCGCTTCGACCTGGTCGAAGCACTGGTCGGCTTTTTCAATAGCGGGTTGGTACCGGTCGTGCCGGCTAAGGGCTCGGTCGGCGCATCGGGCGACCTTGCGCCGCTTGCCCACATGACCCTGGCGCTGGTCGGTGAAGGATCGATCCTCATCGACGGACACGCTGCGCCCGCCGCCGACGCTCTGCGCGCCAAGGGACTATCGCCGCTGGTGCTCGGACCGAAAGACGGACTGTCGCTGCTCAACGGAACTCAAGCCTCGACCGCGATGGCGTTGATGGCGCTATTCGACGCCGAAGAGATCTTCGCGGCCGCGGTCGCCACCGGCGCGATGTCCATCGATGCGGCGAAGGCAAGTGATACGCCCTTCGACGCGCGCATTCAGCGCGTGCGGCGCCATCGCGGCCAGACCGAGATCGCCGCGGTGTATCGTCGCCTGATCGCCGGCAGTCGGATTCGCGAGAGCCATTTGACGTGTGACCGGGTGCAGGATCCGTATTCCTTGCGCTGCCAGCCGCAGGTTATGGGCGCTTGTCTCGATCTGCTGCGGCAAGCCGCGGCGACACTGCGCGACGAGGCGAACGCGGTTTCCGACAATCCGCTGGTGTTCGCCGACGACGGCGCGGTCCTTTCGGGTGGAAATTTCCACGCCGAGCCGGTGGCGTTCGCCGCCGATACGATCGCATTGGCGCTCTCCGAGATCGGCGCGCTTGCCGAGCGGCGCATCGCCCTGTTGGTCGACGCGACGACGAGCGGGCTGCCGCCCTTCCTGGTCAGGGACAGCGGTATCAACTCGGGCTTCATGATCGCGCACGTCACCGCCGCGTCGCTGGCCAGCGAGAACAAAACGCTCGCCCATCCGGCGAGCATCGATAGCCTGCCGACCTCGGCCAACCAGGAAGACCACGTCAGCATGGCTGCCTTCGGCGCGCGCCGGCTCGGCGAGATCGCCGCCAACGTGCGCGGCATCGTCGCCATCGAACTGCTCGCCGCCGCGCAAGGCATCGATTTCCATGCGCCCATGAAGAGCTCCGCCACGATCGAGCAGATCAGGGCTCAATTGCGCGCTCGCGTGCCGTTTTATGACCGCGACCGGCCGCTCGCTCCCGATATCGAGGCGGCGATCGAACTCACGCGCACGCCGCTGTTTGTCGCATTGATGCGAGACGTATTGCCGACGCACGGAGCTTGAGGCCTCAACCGAGATCGACGCGCGGCTGAAACGACACGATATGGCTCAGGTCGAGCGAAATGATCGAAAATCGATGCGTCGACGAACGAGTAATTTAGCAAATATATCCGATGGAACCTCTTAAATATACGAGAATAATACCTATTTAATGTTCGTATGACGAAGATACACAACCTTGTCTCGTCGGGCGTCGACGACGTCGCCGGTTCCAGTGCCGCAACCCGTTCCGATCGCCACCGGCGTCGATTATGCCTGAAGTGCGGTGAGCAGTTCGGAAGCGAGTGGGCCGGCGAGCGCGTTTGCAAGAAATGCAAATCGCACGTCGCCTGGCGCGAAGGCGGCGTCCGCGTCGCGGGCAGCTCCGTCCCTTAGCTCGGCAGAGCGGCGCCGACGAAACGTTCATGACCTCGAGGCGTCGGTTTCGATTCGACGTTTCGTTCGGAGCCGTCGCTTCAGAAAGTCGATGGCAACGCGCACTTTCTGGGGCAGGAATGCGCGGCTGGGATACAGTAACCACGCGGCGGTGTCGAAACTGGTCGCCGCCACCCGATAATTCGGAAAAAGATCAAGCAGCCTTTTCTCGGTGACATCGTCATCGATCAGCCAGTTGGGCAGGAGCGCTGGTCCGACGCCCGCAATGGCGCAATGACGGACCGCGAGCGCGTTCGAAATCACCACGTCGCCGTCGATGGGCACCTCGGTTAACGCGCCCTTCATGCTCCGAAACAACCACCGCGACCTGAAGTCGGGAAGGGAAAACAAAACGCACCTGTGATTGGCCAGATCGGCGGGCGAATTCAACCGGCTGGAACGGGCGATATAATCGGGGGCGGCGCAAACGCGGTAACGCGTATCGAGCAGTTTGACGCCGATACCCTCCGTCCCGGGCGAAGGTCCAAGGCGAATCGCGAGGTCGATTCGCTCCGTCAAGAGGTCGAGAATCGCGTCGGTGAGCACAAGCTCCAGTTTTAGTTTTGGGAACGACGCTCGAAGCTCGGGAATCAGCGGCATGAGGCACGCATTGCCAAATGCCACAGAGGCGGTGAGACGAAGCGTCCCGACAGGGCCGAAACGCGCCGCACGCGACTCGTCTCCAGCCCGGTCGAGTTCGTCCAACAGGACCGCGATGCGAGCAAGATAGCGTTCGCCAGCTTCCGTCAGGGCCATCCTTCGGGTCGTCCGCTGGAAGAGACGTATCCCAAGTTCACTTTCGAGCGCCGCTATTTTCCTCGATACGGAGGACGCAGATACATCGCGGTCACGGGCAACGGCGGCGAAGCTGCCGCGGCGGGCAACGTCGACCAAGGCGCGTAAGAGCGCGGTATCCATTCGTGCAGTTTATGCACGATAATGCCCATCGGGAAGCCGTTTATTGCGAAATATGAATTCTATAAAAACGGCCGCTGCATGAGGGAGGGACGACGACGGACATCCGCAATTCGGTCGCTTTAGTGACCGGTGCCAATCGTGGAATCGGTCGCCAACTGGTTCGGGCGCTCTTGGACGCCGGTGCGTCAAAAGTGTACGCTTGCGCGCGCGACCTCGGCGAAACGAAAGCCGCGCCGTCGACCGGCCGCGAGCGTGTCGTCCCTCTGCAACTCGACATAACGGATCGCGCACGCGTCGCGGCGCTGCCGACCGACGCGCCAGACGTGACGCTGCTCATCAACAACGCGGGCGTGCTCGACTTCGGCGATATCATGGTGACGCCGCTCGACAAGCTCGATCGCAACCTCGCGACCAACGTCACCGGCACGCTTCTGATGGCGCGGGCGTTCGCGCCGGTCATCGAGCGCAACGGCGGCGGCGCCATCGTCAATATCCTTACCCTTGTGGCTCTGGCAAGCATGCCCGGTCTTGCCGTGTACAACGCCTCGAAAGCCGCGGCCTGGTCGATGACGCAGTCGTTGCGTGCCAGCCTCGCCAACTCGGGCGTCGCTGTTCACAGTGTTTTTCCAGGCGCGGTCGACACCGACATGCTGGCAGGCGTGGAAATGCCGAAAACCCCTCCCGGCCAAGTGGCGGACGCGATCGTTTCCGGCGTCGCGCAGGGCCTGGAGGATATCTTCCCCGATCCGATGTCAGCCCGCCTCTATGCGGCATGGCGGCAGGACCACAAATCGGTCGAAAAGCAATTCGCCGCAATGTGAGATCGTGAGCCGACCCGCGCTACAGCGCGGTCGATCAAACCGCAAGGCTCACTTCTCCGGCAGCGGAATAAATTCGCTCTCTCCGGGAACCGCCGGGAACCGCCCCGCCTTCCAGTCCTCCTTCGCCTGCTCGATGCGCTCGCGCCGCGAGGACACGAAATTCCACCAGATATGCCGCGGCCCATCCATCGCCGCGCCGCCGAGAAACATCGTCCGCGTCCGGCGGAGCGCGTGAACGGTGATCGCGTCGCCGGGACGGAAAATCAACAGTCGGGGGCCCTCAAAACTCTCGCCGGAGATCGTCACTTCGCCGTCGACAACGTAGATCGCGCGCTCCTCGTGGTCTGCGTCGAGCGGCGCGCTGGAGCCCGCATCGAGCAGCACTTCCGCGTAGAGCCACTCCGAAAGCATCCCGACCGGAGAGCGCCGACCAAATGCCGATCCGGCGATGATGCGGGCGCGTACACCATCGCTTTCGACGACCGGAAGGCTCGCCGAATCGAAGTGCTGAAATGACGGTTCGGTCTCCTCGTGCGCCTGCGGCAGCGCGATCCAGCTCTGGATTCCGAAAACTCGGCCGCCGCCCTGCCGCGCGCTTTGTGGCGTACGTTCGGAATGGACGATGCCACGACCGGCGGTCATCAGGTTCATCGCGCCGGGGGTGATCTCCAAGGCGTTCCCCTCGCTGTCGCGATGCATGATCTCGCCCGCGAAGAGATAGGTTACGGTCGCCAGTCCAATATGCGGATGTGGACGGACATCCATCCCCTGCCCGATGGGAAATACGACCGGGCCCATCGCGTCGAAAAATATGAACGGCCCGACCATCTGGCGTTTGCCGTGCGGCAGCGCACGGCGAACCGCGAATCCACCCAAATCGCGGGCCCGCGGCACGATCACCAGCTCGAGCGCCTCGCAGGATCGACGCTCGCCCAGTATGGGATCGTTGGATGGCATCCAGCTCATGGCGGGTCTCCTTCGCAATTAAACGACGGGGTGCGCGCGCGTTCGAGGTCGCCTCTCGCTAGTCTGAACGAGAAACGCTCAAAACCGAACACCGCATGATCGCGCCCGCGGCGATTGCCTCTTCTATAGACATTCTGCTGGAGGTTTGGGCAGAATCCGTCCGCTGTCTGACGTATTCCAAGATTCCGGCCGAACGCCGAAGCGGGGGCGCCCGGCACGGAACTTGCGGAGCGGCGTGCACGGCCTTCGCGGGTCGCCCGCGCGGACCGCTTCGTGTAATTCGAGCTGGGAGGACCCCAATATGAAACGACGGAAGTTTTTTAAGGGCGCGGCCGTCGGCACGGCGGCCGCCATCGGCGCTCCGGCTATCGCCAATGCGCAGCGTAGCTTTAACTGGAAAATGACCAGCGCCTACACCACAGGCGCGCCGTTCTACATGGATGGACCGGGGAGCGCCACCGACTTCGCCAAACGCGTCGATGCCGCGTCGGGAGGGCGGCTCAAGATTCAAGTCTTCGGCGCCGGCGAGTTGATTCCAGCGCTCGAGGGCTTCGATGCCGTTCGCTCGGGCACCGTCGAGATGAACAGCGCCAACGCCTATTTCTGGGCCGGCAAGACGTTCGCCGCGCAGTATTTCACGGCCGTCCCGTTCGGCTTGAATTTCCAGGGCATCAACGCCTGGCTCTACGAGGGCGGCGGAATGCAGCTCTGGCGCGAGGTCTACGAACCCTTTGGGCTGGTTCCGCTTCCGGCCGGCAACACCGGCGTGCAAATGACCGGCTGGTTCCGCAAGCCGATCAACTCGGTCGAGGACTTCAACGGCCTCAAGATGCGTATCCCCGGGCTGGCCGGAAAAGTCTACAGCAAGCTCGGGGTCGACGTGAAACTGCTGCCGGGCGGAGAGATCTTCCCGGCGCTCGAGCGCGGTGTGATCGACGCCGCCGAGTTCGTCGGTCCATATCAGGATCGCCGCCTCGGTCTGCAGAAAGCGGCTAAATACTATTACACGACCGGCTGGCACGAGACCGCGACGGTTACCGAGATCATCGTCAACAAACGGGCGTGGGAATCGTTGCCGAAGGACCTGCAGGCGATCGTCGAGAACGTCGCCGCGGCGTGCAACGTCGTCAGCGAGGCGTGGTGCCAAAAGACCAATGCCGAGGCGCTCGAGGATCTGGTCAAGAATCAGGGCGTGATCGCGCAGCCGTTGCCCGACGCAGTCGTCAAGAAATTGCGCGAAGTAACCAACGAAGTCCTGGCCGAAGCGATCGCCAAGGACCCGCAGACCAAGAAAGTTCACGATTCCTACATGGCGTTCAAGGCCACGTACGACAAATGGGCCGGCCTAAGCGAGGCCGTGTATCACAGCAAGATCCGCGCTGGATGATGCCCGGCGGATGAATCCCCTCCACGGTCTGGCCGCGAAGCTCGACGCATTCGTCGACTTCGTCGGCCGCACCGTGGCGTGGACCTGTCTCGTCCTCGTCGCGGTGATGGCGACCAATGTCTTGCTTCGCTATCTCTTTCGCACCGGATCCGTCTGGGCGCAGGAGCTCGAGTGGCATTTGATGTCGCCGCTCGTGCTCTTCGGGATGTCATACTGCCTGCTGCGCGACGGCCATCTTCGGGTCGATGTGTTGTTCGTCAAGTTCAACGCCCGCACGCAGACTTTGGTCGATCTCGTCGCAGCGATCCTCGGCGCGGCGTTTTCGCTCATCATCGTCCATTTGTCGTGGAAATATGTCCTGCAATCTTGGTCGATTGGGGAAGGATCCCCTGATCCTGGCGGATTCCCCTATCGCTACGCGCTCAAGGCGTTCATTCCGGCGGGATTCGTATTGCTGTTCGTGCAAAGCGTCGCCGCGGCGATCAAGAACGCCATCATCCTTGTTTCCGTGCGCGAATGATGGATAGCGAAACGCTCGCCCTGTTGATGCTGGTCGGGTTCTTCGGGCTGCTGATGATCGGCATCCCGGTCGGCCTCACGCTCGCCACGACAGGGTTGGTGTTCGGCTATCTCGGCTTCGGCCCGGTTTTGTTCAATCTGCTGCCGGCGCGGATCTATGGCGTCGTCACCAACTACACCTTGCTGGCGATTCCGCTTTTCGTCTTCATGGGCGTGATGCTCGAGAAGTCGCGGCTCGCCGAGGACCTGATGGAGGTCCTCGGTGTCGCCGCCGGCAAGCTTCGCGGCGGCATGGGGCTCGCGATCATCCTGGTCGGCGTGCTGATGGGCGCATCGACCGGCATTGTCGGCGCGACCGTGGTCACGCTGGGCCTGCTTACGCTGCCGACGCTGCTGCGGCGCGGCTACGATCACGGTCTCGCCTGCGGCACGATCTGTGCGTCGGGCACGCTCGGCCAGATCATTCCGCCGAGCCTTATTCTGATCCTACTCGCCGACATAATGGGCGAGTCGGTCGGCACGCTGTTCGCCGCAGCGCTTGTCCCGGGGCTGGTCCTTGCGGCGGTTTATTGCGTCTACATCCTCGTGCTTGGAATCGTCAGCCCGCAGATGGCGCCGGCGATGCCGGCGGACGAGCTCGCCGCGGTATCGCGGCGGGAGTTGTGGTCCAGGATGGCGTTGGTGGTGGCGCCGCCGCTGGGACTGGTTTTCGCCGTTCTCGGATCGATCATCGGCGGCGTCGCTGCGCCAACCGAGGCGGCGTCCATGGGCGCCCTTGGCAGTATCGTGATCGCCGCCGCGGCAAGGCGCCTGACGTGGCGAACGCTCAAGGATACGGTCCAGATCACCACGCGAATCACGGCGATGGTCATGTTCGTTCTGATCTGCGCCCAGGTCTTCTCGCTCGCCTTTCGCGGATTGCAGGGCGAACGCCTAATCCACGACATGTTCGCCTTTCTTCCAGGCGGCGTGGCTGCGGACATCTGGTTCATGATGACGCTGATCTTCGTCCTCGGGTTTTTCATCGAATGGATCGAAATCAGCTATATCGCCGTTCCGCTGTTCCTGCCGGTGTTCGCCGCGGCGGGCGTCGACAAGGTCTGGTTGGCGACGATGATCTGCGTCAACCTGCAGACGTCGTTTCTCACGCCGCCCTTCGGCTGGGCCCTGTTTTTCCTGAAAGGCGTCGTGCCGCCGGAGGTGACGACGGGCGACATCTATCGTGGCATCGTACCGTTCGTCGGCCTGCAAGTGGTGGCGCTGGTAGTCGTGTTCTTCTTTCCCGATTTGGCGCTGTGGCTGCCGCGATATATAGGCTGGTGATCCGGCCTACGCGGTGAAGATCGCTTTGGGTATCAGGGCGTGGATGCCCTTCACGCTGTCGACCACCTGGGTGACCTCGAAATCGACGGCGATCGAGCACAGCGCGTAGGCGTCTTCGCGCGTCAGCCCCTTCAGATCGACGAGATATTGGATCGCCTCGCGAACGGCGATACGCATCGCCTCGTTGAGGTCCTCATGCAGGCCGATGGCAATCCAATGGTTGGGCGTTTCGGCGCGCGGCATGGCGAGCGTGCGCCCCTTGATGACGTCGAGCCGAAATGTCCCGGTCAGCGACGTCTCGATCGCCGTCAGGTCGACCTCACCATCGCCTTGTGCGGCGTGCCCGTCGCCGGTCATGAAAAGCGCGCCGGGGACGTGGACCGGAAGATACAGCGTCGACTCTGCAGTCAGATCCTTGAGATCGATGTTACCGCCGTAAACACCCGGCGGCACCGAGGACTGCTTGCCCAAGCTTCGCGCCGGTCCGACGGCCATGATGCCGAAGAATGGCGCCAACGGCACCTCGATACCAGGCGCGAACCTGGCGATGCGCTTCTCCATGTCGAAAGGGATCACCACGCTGCGGTTGAGCGTGAATTCGTCGGGCAGTCCGCCTTTGTTGGTGCGCATTGAGTTGACGCCGTAGGGAACGCGCGGTCGCGCATCCATGATGTGCACGGCGAGCACATCGCCGGGTTCGGCGCCTTCGACATAAATCGGGCCAGTCACGACGTGCGGACCCAGCCCGCTATGCTGCACGCGGGTGTAGATGCTCACGACGTCGGCGAGAACTTGCTCGCGGCCGATCCCGAAGCGTGCGAAGAACGCTTCCGGCGGACCTTGATCGCTCAGCAGGCCCTCGTGCGACACCGTGTCGACGGTTACGACGTCTCCCGATTTGACGCGCAAGATCGGCTCGGCGGCGCCCCAGAGATAGCCCCAGTGCACGGTCTCCGCCCCCGCCTTGACCGTGTGCCGGCCGGGTCCGTCCGACGATACGAGACCGGCCTTAACCGCGCGCACGATCCCGGCGTCGGAGAATTTTATGTGGCTCGAGGAAGGCGGCACGATCGGCCGCGCCGAACCGCCGCCGAACGCGGTCTCGAGACCTCGACGCAATACGTCGCGGCGCTCCTTGCCAATCGCGCCAAGACGAAACATTTCATCGACGAAATCGACATAACGCGCGCGCTCGGACGAGGCGCCGTGGCGGTGGCTGCCGTGATTCTGGTCGTCGCTCATGCTGCCCCCGATGACACTCCCGGCCTTTCTAGCACCATCGTGGCGCCTGGCGCATTGCCGATCTGACGTGACCCATGTTGACCCAGATCAAGGCGGCCCGCGGCGGGCACGGGCACGGTCTAGCCCATGCTCGATACGCTGCTTGCCGGCTACGATTCGGCGGTGCCGCGCTACACTAGCTATCCCACGGCGCCACATTTCCATCCCGGCGTCGGTGCCGATGCCTACTCGGCGCGCCTGGCGACGCTCGATCCGCGACAGCCGGCTTCAATCTATCTTCATGTTCCGTTCTGCGAAAAACTGTGCTGGTACTGCGGCTGCAACACCAAGATTACCGCACGCTACGCTACGGTAGCGGCGTTCGCCAACATGTTGGCGAACGAGTTGGCGCTGGTCGCTTCGTTCGTGCCGGGTCGTCTGAGCGTGGCGCACGTGCATTGGGGGGGCGGCACGCCGACCATGCTAGCGCCGGCCGATTTCGCCAAGCTGGACGATCAATTGCGACGAAATTTCGACGTCGCTGGTGACGCCGAGATCGCCATCGAGATCGACCCTCGCGTCTTATCGGTGGAAATGGCGCACATGCTGGCCATGCGCGGAGTGAGTCGCGCGAGCCTTGGCGTGCAGGACTTCGATCCGGCGGTTCAGGCGGCGATCAATCGCGTTCAGTCGTACGAGGCGACAAAGCGCGCCGTCGACTTGCTGCGCGAGGCGGGGATCGACCGCATTAACTTCGATCTTATCTACGGCCTGCCGCGGCAAACGACCGCCAGCGTCGTCGCCACCATCGACCGGGCGGCGGCCCTGCGGCCCGATCGTCTTGCTGTTTACGGCTATGCCCACGTGCCATGGCTCAAGAAGCATCAGCGACTCATCGATGAAACTAAGCTGCCCGATGCGCGCGCACGCTGGAACCAATCGCAGGCCATGGCGACGCAGCTCGAGGAGCATGGTTATGTCGCCATCGGCCTCGATCATTTCGCACGCCCGGCTGACCCGATGGCGATCGCCGCCGGCAGCGGCGCGTTACGGCGCAACTTTCAAGGCTACACCACCGATGGCGCCACGACGCTGCTTGGAATGGGCCCCTCGTCGATCGGCGCGTTCGCCGACGCCTATGTTCAGAACAACAGTGAAATGCGCGCTTGGCGCGCCGCCATCGACGGCGGAGCGCTGGCGACCCGGCGCGGCGTCGTACTGAGCGCCGATGATCGCCTTCGACGCGCCGCCATCGAGCGGATCATGTGCGACGACGTGGTGGATCTGGCCCTCGTCGCGCAGATGCGCGGGTTTGGTGCGCGTTATTTCGCGCCCGAAATGGCGGCACTGGCGCCGCTCGCCGCCGACGGCCTGCTGCGGGTCGACGACACGCGGATTCTGCTCACGCCGCTGGGCCGAAGGCTCCGCCGCGCCATCGCCGCCAAGTTCGATCGTTACCTCGGAGCCGCGCCAACGCGCCATTCCCGCGCCGTTTGAAATTATCGGTGCTGCCTGGGCCGTGCGTGCGGGCGTATAGTCCAATTGGCCCTGACGTCGCCGGCCACCGCAATGGAGTTCGAGGAATACCCGCTTCTCAACGTGCCGACATTGATGCTGCTCGTGCTCCGCGCCGCGGCGGCGGGACCGGTCACCCTCGAAATCTGCCGCGCCGAGCTCGACCGAATGTTGGCGCGCGCCAACGAGCATCCGGCGGTGAGCGAGGCGGACGTCGTCGCGCACCTCGCGAAGGCGCGCGACCATCTCGCCGCGGCACGGCTGTTGATGCGGCTGGACGGAGATCGCTTCGTCATCGCCGAACGAGGCCGGCAAGCGCTTGCCGAGCATCCTAGCGGCATCGACGACTCGGTCCTCGAACAGTTCCCCGAGTTCCGTGCCTATCTCGCGAGGGGAACGAAACCCCGTAGTGGGTCGGACGACGAATCTTCGGCCGTAAAGAAGTACGATCAGGGCTATGCCGCCTTTCTCGCCGGCAGAACGCAGCGCGAGAACCCATACGATTTCGACACTGCCGAGCACTTGCAGTGGGACTGCGGCTGGTTCGCGGCACTCGACGACGACATCGCGCACCGGCACCGCCTTCGTGCGGCGAAACGCGAATAGGCACGGCGCAGTGGCGCTCAGGTGCCGCTCGGTGGCATGGCTCCCTTGCGCTCGACGATGAGCTTGTACGCCTCGGGAACCCGGTGCCGTGCAAAATCGAAGGTCGTCGTCTTGTAGGACCGCGTGAGATCGAGATCGCAGCGCACAACAATCAATTCGTCCTCGAGAGTCACCGCTTGCGCGGCAATTTCTCCTGAGGGAGCGATGATCGCGGTGCTGCCGATCTGGTCGACGCCCTCTTCCTTGCCGGCCTTGGCCACGCCGACGACCCAAGTTCCGTTCTGGTAGGCGCCCGACTGCATAACCAAGTGGTTATGGAAATTGCTGAGGTTGTCGTGCTCGGGCGCCGGCGGATTGTGCACCGGCGTATTGTATCCGATCATCACCATTTCGACGTCTTGCAGTCCCATGACCCGATACACTTCGGGCCAGCGCCGGTCGTTGCATATGCACATCCCCATATTGCCGCCAAAGGCGCGAACGACCGGAAAGCCGAGGTTGCCGATCTCGAAGTACCGCTTCTCGAGATGCTGGAAGGCGCGCCACGGTTCGTGCTCGGCGTGCCCGGGAAGATGGACTTTGCGGTACTTGTTGACGATCCTGCCGTCTTTCTCGACCAGGATCGCCGTGTTGAAACGGCGAATACCGCCGTCCTCGTGCGTCAACTCGGCGTAGCCGATGCAAAATCCGAGCCCCAGCTTCCGGGCCTCGGCGAACAGCGGCCTTGTCGCGGGTCCCGGCATTTCGCGTTCGAAGAAGAAATCGATCTCCGCCTGATCGGAAAAGTACCAGCGGGGAAAGAACGTCGTCAGCGCCAGTTCCGGGTAGACGACCAGATCGCAGCTCAGCGACTTCGCCTGGCGCATTAATTCGATCAGCCGCCCGACGACCTGTTGTCGGCTGTCGTTGCGCGCGATGGGGCCAAGTTGCGCCGCCCCGACGGTGATTGACCGGCTCATTCGCTTGACTCCCAAAGGTCTTTCACTGCGCCGCAAGACGCAGCATGGCATGCAGCAAGACGTTCGCGCCGGCGGCGATGTCGGCTAGCGACGTCTGCTCGGCGGGATTGTGGCTCACTCCCTTGACGGAGGGAACGAAGATCATTCCGCTCGGACAAATCCGTGCCAGCATCTGCGCGTCGTGTCCGGCGCCCGAGGTCATGCGGCGATGCGAGTATCCGAGCTCGCCCGCCACGCTCTCGACCAGCCGTACGACGCCGTGGTCGAACGACACCGGCGCGAAACGCGCCAGACGCCGCGATTCGATCTCGACCCCTTCTCGCGCCGCGAGGCGCACGAGGAAATCCGAAAGTCGCGTCTCGGCGGCGAGCAAGATCTCATCGTCGGTGTTGCGCAGGTCGATGGTGACTTTCGCCCGTGCCGCTATGACATTGATCAGGTTGGGGTATAGATCGATCTTGCCGACGGTCCCAACCTGACCGCCGCCAATCGTCCGCGCCAGCTCGCGGATAAATTCGGCGATCGCTCCGGCGCAGTATCCGGCGTCATGGCGGAGCCGCATCGGCGTCGTGCCGGCGTGGTTCGATTGGCCGGCGATCGTGATCTCCTGCCACGAGATGCCTTGCAGATTCTCGACCGCGCCGATCACGATCCCCTCGGCGTCGAGTATCGGTCCTTGTTCGATATGCAACTCGACGAATGCATGCGGCCTGATCGCGCCCGGTGCGAGCTCGCCGCGATACCCAATGCGGTCGAGTTCGTCGCCCAGACGTTTTCCGTCGATCGACGTCGCCTGGCGCGCCTCATCAAGCGACATGCCGCCGACGTAAGCGAGCGAGCCCAGCATGTCGGGCGCGAAACGCGCGCCTTCCTCGTTGGTAAAGAACGCCACCGCCAACGGCCGGCGGGTAACCAGCCCTGCCTCGGTGAGTGCCCGCATCACCTCGAGACCCGCGAGCACGCCATAGGTCCCGTCGTAACGACCTCCCGTTCGCACCGTGTCGATATGCGATCCGGTCATTACCGGCGCCGCATCTTCCAGACCTTTGCGAAGCGCCACGACGTTGCCGACGGCGTCGATCCGCACATCAAGGCCGAGCTCCTTCATCCATGACACGACCAGATCGCGGCCCGCCTTGTCGTCATCGGTAAGCGCAAGCCGGCAACAGCCGCCATCTTGCGTGGCGCCCACCGCCGCTAGGCGATCGAGCCGCGCCATCAAGCGGTCGATATCGATGCGCAGATTGCCGGGGTTCATTGCGCGCGCACGTCGTCGGCCGAGCGGCCGACGATTTTGCGATATATCGCGGGATCGGTGTCGCCCTCGCTGCCGATGCACAGCACGCGCGACGCCTCGCCGAGATCGAGCGCGGCCCGCGCGGCGGGATGGCGGGCCACCGCGCAGAGCCCGGCGAGCCCCGCCACACCCGTCTCGCCGGCGACGAGCGGCCGATCGCCATGCCTTCCTTCGGCGAGCAGCCGCACGCCGTCGAGGGCCCATTCATCGCTGATGGTTATGAATGCGTCGGCGCCGCGCTCCAGGACCTGCCACGCCAGGGGCGAGACTTCGCCGCAAGACAAGCCGGCCATGATGGTATCGAGATCGCCCGTGGCGCCCGCCGGTCTTCCGGTGCGCGCGCTTTGGAAATTGCAATCGGCCTTTTCGGGCTCGACGACCACGAACATCGGCCGTTCGGCGCCCCATCGCTGCCAGAACCGCGCGCAAATCGCCGCGGCGAGACCGCCAACGCCAGCCTGCACGAAAGCGTGAGTCGGCTTGGGCGCGTCGGCAATCTGCTCGATGATTTCGTCGGCGATCACCGTGTAACCATGCATGACGTCGCGCGGGATATCGACGTAGCCCTCGTACGAGGTGTCCGAAACGACGATCCAACCATGGCTTGCGGCCTGCTCGGCGGCGTGTCGCACCGAATCGTCGTAATTGCCGGCGACGCGGATGACCTCGGCCCCGTAGGCGGCGATGGCCTCCCGGCGACCTTCGCTGACCCCCGCATGGATGAAGATGACGCACCGGCACCCGAACAAGCGCGCGCCCCAGGCGACCGAACGACCATGATTGCCGTCGGTCGCGCAGGTGACGGTAATCGTCCGGGCGATGTCGTGGTGCCGGCCGTCGAGCAATTCTTTCGCGCTCGGTCGAGTGGCGGCAACCTTCGCGACTCGCGCCTGCACCTGCCGCAGCACCGCATAAGCGCCACCGAGCGCCTTGAAGCTCTTGAGGCCGAAGCGCCCGCTTTCGTCCTTGTACCGCACACTGGCGACGCCGAGTGCCCGCGACAACCCGCCGAATTCGGCAAGCGGCGTCGCGGCGTAACCCGGCCATGACCCGATTTCGGCGCGCGCCTCCGCCGCTTCGCCCGCGTTAAGGACGCCTTCAAATTCGGCCGGAGACGCCGTCCCGCCGCGCCAAGCGCGAGGGTTTCGGTATACCTGCAGCCCCTTCCCCTGAACCACGACCAAGGTCAGTGCCCCTTCGCCAGGCCCGCGTCGCTCGCGGTCGCGCGCGCGGGCGATTCGACCTCGCGCAGGTGACATGCGACGAAATGCCCGGCGCGAACTTCGCGCATCGCCGGTTCCTCGACGCGGCATCGCGCCTCCGCGTACGGACAGCGCGTATGAAAACGGCAGCCCGACGGGGGATTGATCGGGCTGGGCACGTCGCCGGCAAGAATGATCCGTTTGCGCTTCGCGGTCGGATCAGGCACCGGAACGGCCGAAAGCAGCGCCTCGGTGTAGGGATGGAGCGGCGTGCGAAACAGCGAACGCTTGTCGGTCAGCTCGACGATCTTGCCGAGGTACATGACGGCGATCCGGTGGCTGATATGCTCGACTACGGCCAAATCATGGGCGATGAACAGATAGGACAGGCGGAACTCCGCCTGAAGATCCATGAGAAGGTTGATCACTTGCGCCTGAACCGAAACGTCGAGCGCCGATACCGGCTCGTCGCAGACGATCAGCTCGGGATTGAGCGCCAACGCGCGCGCGATACCGATGCGTTGCCGCTGCCCACCCGAGAACTCGTGCGGATAGCGCTGCATTTGCTCGCGGCGCAGGCCGACCTTGTCGAACAGCGTGGCGACGCGCTCGGCTAACTCCTTGCCGCTGTTGACGCCGTAGTTAACCAGCGGCTCGCCGACGATCTGCTGAACCGTCATGCGCGGGTTGAGCGATGAGTACGGATCCTGAAAGACCACCTGCAGCTCGCGCCGATAGGCGCGCATGGCCTTGCGCGACAGTCCGTCGATACGCTGCCCGCGCAGCGAAATGGCGCCAGACGTCGGCTCGATGAGCTTCAGTATCGCCTTTCCGGCGGTCGACTTGCCGCATCCGCTCTCACCGACCAAGCCGAGTGTTTCGCCCTTGTCGATCGTGAAGCTGATACCATCGACCGCATAAACATACCCCGCAATGCGCGACAGCAGCCCCTTACGAACCGGGTAGTGCTTGCGGAGATCGCTCACCTCGAGCAGCGACGGCGCGCCGGAGGCGCCGCGAGGCTGCGGGACGCTGTCCGTCCGGCTGCTCATGCCGCGGCCACCCGTCGCCATTCGAAGCAGGCGACCAGTCGATCCTTGCCGAGCGACTCGAGTTCTGGCGCGTCGCGCCGGCAGCGCTCGACGGCGAACGGACAGCGCGGCGCGAACGCGCAGCCGACAATTTCCTCGCGCAGCGAAGGCACCAATCCGGGAATCTCCATCAATCGCCGCTGCGATTTCTCGTCAAGCGTCGAACCGAGCTTCGGCACCGAATTGAGGAGCCCGCGCGTGTACGGATGCAGTGGCCGCTCGAACAGCTCGCCGACCGACGATTGTTCGACCTTTCGGCCCGCGTACATGACGATGACGCGCTGCGCCATCTCGGCCACGACGCCGAGGTCGTGGGTGATGAGCACGATCGCCGCGCCGATCTTGCTCTTCAGTTCGCGCATCAGATCGAGAATTTGCGCCTGAATCGTGACATCCAGCGCGGTCGTCGGCTCGTCGGCAATGAGGAGCTTCGGATTACAAGCCAGCGCCATGGCGATCATCACGCGTTGCCGCATTCCGCCCGAAAGCTGGTGTGGATATTGTTCGACCCGTCGTTCCGCCTCTGGGATATGCACCAGGCGGAGCATCTCGATGGAGCGCTCGAGCGCCTGCTTGGCGTCGAGCCCCTGGTGGAGGCGCAGCGTCTCGCCGATCTGCCGCCCGATCGTCAGGACCGGGTTGAGCGACGTCATCGGCTCCTGGAAGATCATCGATACTTCGTTGCCGCGGATCGACCTCATTTCGCTTTCGTCGATCTCGAGCAAATTGCGGCCCTGAAAACGGATCGTCCCGCCGACGATGCGACCGGGCGGAGAGGGAATCAGTCGTAAAATCGACAGCGCGGTGACGCTTTTGCCGCAGCCCGACTCACCGACGACCGCCAATGTTTCTCCCGGGCGCACCTCGTACGATACCCCGTCGACCGCGCGCACCACGCCATCGCGGGTAAAAAAGTATGTTCGCAGATCCTCGATCTCGAGCAGCGGTCCATCTCGCGCAGCGCTTGCGTCCATGCGCATGCTCTTCACATCCGTCGCGCCAACCGCGGGTCGAGGGCGTCGCGCAATCCGTCGCCGACGAGATTCACCGCCAGCACCGTCAGCGAGAGGCATATCCCGGGAAACAGGATGATGTAGAAGGCGACCTGAAACAGCGCCCGGCCCTCGGCCATGATGTTGCCCCAACTCGGGATGTTGGGCGGCGTGCCGGCGCCGATGAAGCTCAAGATCGCCTCGGTGATGATCGCCGAGGCGCAGATGAAGGTGCCCTGGACCAGCAGCGGCGCCACGGTGTTGGGCAGGATGTGGCGTAGCAGCGTGCGCAGGAACCCGCTTCCGGCCGCGGTCGCCGCCTCGACGAAAGGCTGCTCCCGCAGGCTCAAGACAACGCTGCGGACCAGGCGCGTCACGCGCGGCACCTCGGCGAGCGTGATGGCGAAGATCACGTTCTCTAAGCTGGCTTTGGTCAAAGCCATCAGGGCGATCGCCAGCAGAACCGGCGGGATGGACATCAGCCCGTCCATCACGCGCATGAGAATGGCATCGGCGATCCGGTTGAACCCGGTGATCAGGCCGAGCGCCAGGCCGAACATGGTGCTGAAGATGGCGACGGCGAGGCCGACCGCGAGCGATATCCGTGCGCCGTAGACAACGCGGCTGTAGACGTCGCGCCCGAGCATGTCGGTGCCGAACCAATACTCCGCGGACGGCTCCTTGAGACGGCGCACCGGCGAGAGCGCTTGCGGATCGATGGTGCCGAGATAGGGCGCCAGAATCGCCATCATGACCATGACGGTCAGGATGGCGATGCCGACGATCATCGTCGGATGACGCCGAAGCGCCTCGCGAACAAGACCATGCGGCTTGTGGACGTTGATGGCGTCCGCGGCGGCGATATTCGCGGCCATCGCGTCAGTATCGAATACGCGGGTCGAGCAGCGTGTAGCTGAGGTCGACCGCGAGGTTGATCAATACATAGGCCGCCGAAAAGATCAGGATCACGCCTTGGATAATCGGATAGTCGCGCCGCAAGATGGCGTCGACGGTGAGCCGGCCGATGCCCGGGATGGCGAACACAGTTTCGGTCACCACCACGCCGCTGATGAGCAGCGCCACGCCGATGCCGATGACGGTGACGATCGGCACCGCCGCGTTCTTGAGCGCATGGCCGATGAGCACCTTGTCGGTCGCCAGTCCCTTGGCCTGGGCGGTGCGAATATAATCTTGCGACAGGACCTCGAGCATGCTGGCGCGCGTGATGCGCGCAATGAGGGCAGCGTAGGTCAGCCCGAGCGCGATGCTAGGCAGGATCAGGCGCTCGACGAACGGCCAAAGTCCCTCGGCGATGCTGGCGTACCCTTGAACCGGCAAGATGTCGAGGCTCAGCGAAAAGACGAAGATAAGCATATAGGCGAGCACGAAGACGGGGATCGAGAAACTGAGGACGGCAAAAACCATTACCGCGCGATCGACCCACTGCCCTGCCTTCCACGCCGCGACGACGCCGAGCGGCACGGCGACGACGATCGCCACCAGCAGCGTCGATAACGACAGCGCGACGGTCGGTTCGATGCGCTGACCGATCAGCCTCGTCACCGGCAAGTTGGTGAAGATCGATATCCCGAGATCGCCCTGCAGTACGCCCCAGAGCCACGATCCGAAGCGAACCAGGAACGGTTCATCGAGGCCGAGACTCTTGCGAATGCGAGCGATATCTTCATCGGTCGCAAGATCGCCGGCGATCACCGCGGCCGGGTCCCCGGGCGAAATATACAGCAGTGAAAATACAAAAAGCGCCACCACCCCCATGACGGGGATGGTGGCGAAGATCCGCCGGACGATGTACGCGAACACCGTTCCGTCGTCCGGCCATTCAGGCCGTTACTTTTTCTCGATATTCCACAGGAACGCCACGGGCGCGACGATGATGCCCGAAATGTTCTTGCGGTAGGCGGTCGGAATCTTGAACTGGCCGACCGGAATGTACGGCGCCGCTTCGTAGGCCGCCATCTGGATTTCGGCCGCGAGTTTCTTTTGCTCGTCGAGATTCGGCGCCACGAACCAGTCATTGCGCAATTTCTCGATCTTCTCGTTGGTCGGCCAGCCGAACCATGCGCCGGCGCCGTTGCCGCGCAGGGCCGAGTTCAGCGCCGGATTGACCATATCGGGTCCGACCCACCAGGTGTGGAAGATGCTCCACCCGCCCTTATCCACCGGCTCTTTGGAGGCGCGCCGCGTTATCAGCGTTCCCCAGTCGTTGGCATGCAGTTCGACGTTGACGCCGATCTTGCGCAGCAGTTCGGTGGTGATCAGCGCTTGGCCATGGACGATCGGCTGATCCGTCGCCGATAGAACGACGATCTTCTCGCCGTTGTATCCGGCCTCCTTGACCAGTTGCTTCGCCTTGTCGAGGCTCCGCGCGCCTTTGAGTACCTCGGCGCCGGCTTCGCTGGCCATCGGCGTGTCACAGGTGTAGTAGGCGTAGCACGTCTTCCAATTCTTCTGATCGCCGGCGATCGCGGTCAGATACTCCTTCTGGTCGACGAGATACTGCAGCGCTTGACGCATCTTCGGGTTATTGAACGGCGGCTGCAGGTGGTTGAAGCGAATGATGCCGATGCTGCCCAACGGGTCGATGTTGTCGACGACGATATCGCGACTACGCGCCAGCACCGGAACGAGATCCGGATGCAGTTGCTCCCAGATGTCGGCTTCGCCGGCGGACATCGCCGCCGCGGCGGTGGCCGGATCGGGAATGTAGACCCATTCCACCCGATCGACCTTGACCACCTTGCCGCCCGCCGCCCATGACGGCGGCTCCTTGCGCGGAACGTAATCGGTGTTCTTGACGTAAACGACCTTGTTGCCCGGCACCCACTCCTCGCGCACGAACTTGAACGGTCCGGAGCCGATCGTTTCCTTGATCTGTTCGTTGGCATCGGTGTTGGCGACGCGCTCCGGCATCATGAACGGGACATTCGAAGACAATTTGCCGAGGCTTTCGATCAGCGCCGGATATGGCGCCTTCAGCTTGATCGCGAACGTCCTGTCATCGACCACTGTCATTTCGGCGATCATCTCGGCGGTTTTTTGGCCGAACGCATCGCGCTTGCTCCACCGGCGGATCGACGCAATGCAGTCGGCCGGCTTGACCGGTTGTCCATCGTGCCACTTGAGACCGTCGCGAAGCTTGATCGTGTGGGTAAGGCCGTCGGGGCTCGCCGTGTGGGTTTCGGCCATCTGCGGCTGAACCTTGAAGTTGGCGTCGGTCGCAAACAGCGTGTCGTAGACCATGTAGCCGTGATTGCGCGTGATGTACGCGGTCGTCCAGACCGGATCGACGATCCGTAAATCGGCTTGCGGAATGAACTTGAGCGTTTTACTCGATGACTGCGCCGCTACGTCGTGCGAAGCGAACGCGGTCGCAACCGCGGCGACCGCCGCGATCCCAACCAGCGAAGTGAGGCGTTGTTTCATGATCGATGACCTCCTCGATACGAACGCGTCACCGGCCCAGCGGACCCGCCAGTCCGTGCGCGCTTGGATGATGGACCCGAGACAGCGGCAGACGTTGCCGCCCCTGCAGCACTTATTTCGGTACGTCCGTGCGAAATGCGTGCCACACCCGCCTATTGTCCCCGGCTGCGACGCGCCCGGGTTCTGGCGCTCGCCGCATGGCGCAATTTAAGGCACATCGCCCATCGGACGGCAAGGGATTGGCCATCCGCCCGATGGGCGTTTTCCTGGCGGCGCGAGCCTGATATCCAATGCGATCATCGAAGGGAGATCAGGGAGGGTGCAGGTGAAGTTCGATCTCGTTTTGACCGGCGGGCGGGTCATCGACCCGGCGCAAAATCTGGACCGGATGGCCGACGTCGGGTTTCGAGACGGACGCGTTGCGGCGGTCGGCGCCGGGCTTGCCCGCGAAAGCGCTCAATCGGTACGCGACGTGAGCGGCAAGATCGTCACGCCCGGCCTGATCGATCTGCACACCCACGTCTACTGGGGCGGCACGTCGCTCGGGCTCGACCCCGAGATGCTCGCCCGGCGCAGTGCCGTGACGACGCTGGTCGACGCTGGCAGCGCCGGTCCGGGGAACTTCCATGGCTTCCGCAAGCACGTCATCGAGCCCGCGCCGGTGCGCGTGCTTCCGTACATCAATATCTCCTACGCCGGCATTTTCGCGTTCAGCCGGCCGGTGATGGTCGGAGAGTGCAGCGATATCAGGTTGATCGACGCGCGCGAATGCGTTCGCGTGGCGCGCGAACACGCCGATCTCGTGGTCGGCGTCAAGGTGCGGGTCGGCGGCGTGGCGAGCTTCGGGACCGGCGTGGCGCCGCTCGACTTCGCGATCGATGCCGCCGACGAACTCGAATTGCCGGTGATGGCGCATCTCGACTTTCCGCCGCCATCGCGCATCGAGGTGCTGACGCGGTTGCGGCCCGGCGACGTCCTGACGCACTGCTATCGACCGTTTCCCAACGCCCCAGTGCATGGCGACGGCCGCATCCACGACGAGGTCGTCGCGGCGCGTTCCCGTGGCGTGATATTCGACATCGGCCATGGCGGCGGATCGTTCGGTTTCCGTACTGCCCGTGCGGCGCTCGCCGCCGGATTTCCGCCCGACGTGATAAGCAGCGACGCCCATCAGCTCAGCATCGATGGACCGGCCTACGACCTGCTGGTGACGATGTCCAAGTTCCTTTGCCTCGGCATGCCGCTCGTCGACGTCGTCCGCTGTTCCACCGCCGCGCCTGCAAAGGCATTGCGGCGGCAAGATCTTGGAACGCTGGCGGTCGGGTCGGCCGGCGATGCATCGGTGCTCGACGTCTCGCGCGGCACGTTCGAGTATGTCGACGTGATCGGCGAAACGATCACCGGCGATCAACGAATCGTCAGCCACGGGGCGGTCGTGGCGGGTCGCTGGATGGAGGCCAGGGCATGACGGATTCGACGTCCGACCTAGCGTTCGCGTCGGCTGGCGAACTTCTGTCGGGCTATCGTCGCAGGACGATTTCACCGGTCGACGCCGCGAAAGCGGCGCTGGCGCGGATCGAAACGCTCAATCCGAAGCTCAACGCATTCTGCCTGATCGACGCCGATGGGGCGCTCGCGGCGGCGCGCGAGAGCGAGGCGCGCTGGGTGAGGGACGCGCCGCGCGGCATGCTCGACGGGGTCACGGCGACGGTCAAGGATCTGATCCTCGCGCGTGGCTGGCCCACGCTCCGTGGCTCGAAGCTCGTTTCGCCGAAGCAAAACTGGGACACCGATGCCCCCTCGGTCGCGCGCCTGCGCGCCGCCGGGTGCATCCTGCTCGGCAAGACCACGACACCCGAATTCGGTTGGAAAGCCTTGGGCGACAGCCCGCTCACCGGGATTACCCGCAACCCGTGGGATCCGTCGCGCACGCCCGGAGGCAGCAGCGCCGGCGCCGCAGTCGCCGCCGCCGCCGGAATGGGTTGCCTTCACATTGGGACCGACGGCGGCGGTTCGATCCGCATTCCTTCGTCCTTCACGGGTAATTTCGGACTGAAGCCAAGTTTCGGTCGCGTCCCGGCCTATCCGCCGAGCTATTTCGGGTTGGTCTCGCATGTCGGACCGATGACGCGGACGGTGCGCGACGCCGCCTTGATGCTGACCGCGATGGCTGGGCACGAGGATCGCGATCCCTACTCGCTGCCCGCCGATGGGCGGGACTACACGATTGGCATCGACGGCGGCGTTCGCGGTCTCAGGGTCGCTTACAGCCCGACGCTTGGATACGCCCACGTCGATCCCGAGGTGCGCGCGGCCGTGGACCGAGCGGTGCAGGTATTTTCCGATCTCGGTGCGATTGTCGAGATGGCCGACCCGGGATTCGCCTCTCCGTTCGACGCATTCTGGACGCTGTGGACGACCGGAGCGGCCAAGCTTGTGTCCACATTGCCCGCCGATCGCCTGAACGAGCTCGATCCCGGTCTGCGGGAGGCGGCCGAGGAAGGCGCGCGCAAGCGCGCGCGGGACTGGCTCGACGCCGACGCCGTGCGCGCCGATCTCGGCCAGAAGATGGCGGCATTCCACCGCCGTTACGATCTCCTGATCACTCCAGCGGTCGCGGTGCCGGCGCTTCCCGTATCGCAAGATCTCAATGAGCCCGAGCGCGAAAGCGAATGGATCGACTGGACGCCGTTCAGCTATCCATTCAACATGACGCGTCAGCCGGCGGCCAGCATTCCTTGCGGTTTGACCAAGACCGGACTGCCCATTGGTCTGCAGATTGTCGGCGCGTTATTCGACGATGCGATCGTGCTGCGCGCGGCCCGCGCCCTTGAGACGATGCAACCATTCGTCCGCCCGCCGGCATGAGACCACCGAGCAATTCGATGGGAACGACCGCCATGAGCCAAACCCTGATCGCACAAAACCTCCGTATTGACGGCGATCGCCTGTGGCGAAGTCTCATGGAGTTGGCGCAAATCGGCGCCACGGTGAAGGGCGGCGTGTGCCGGCTGGCGTTGACCGATCTCGACAAACAGGCGCGGGAATTGTTCATCGGCTGGGCCAAAGCGGCCGGCTGTTCCGTTCAAGTCGACAAGATGGGAAACATCTTCGCGCGACGCGCGGGCAGCGACGATGCAGCACCTCCGGTGATGACGGGAAGCCATATCGACAGCCAGCCCACCGGCGGCAAGTTCGACGGCGCCTACGGCGTGCTTGCCGGGCTCGAAGTTATACGCTCGTTGAACGATCTCGGCATCAAGACGCGCGCCCCGGTCGAAGTCGTGGTGTGGACGAATGAGGAGGGCTCGCGGTTTGCTCCGGCGATGGTCGGCTCTGGCGTGTTCGCGGGAATTTTCGATCTCGCCTACGGCCGCGCCCGCGCCGACATCGAAGGCAAGACGATCGGCGACGAGCTTCGACGCATCGGTTTCGACGGCCCCGCCGAGCCGGGTGGCCGCGCGGTCGGCGCCTATTTCGAGGCGCATATCGAGCAGGGTCCGATTCTTGAGGCCGAAAGGAAAACGATCGGCGTCGTCAGCGGCGCGCAAGGCCAACGCTGGTACGAGATCGTCGTCACAGGGGCCGAAGGCCACGCTGGACCGACGCCGATGACGGCGCGCAAGGATGCGCTGGTCGCGGCGGCGCGAATGATCGTCGGGGTCAATCGCATCGGTCTGGCCCACAAGCCGCACGGGCGCGCCACGGTCGGAATGGTTCAGGTCAGCCCAAATTCACGGAACACCATTCCCGGCAAGGTCTTCTTCACGGTCGACTTTCGCAATCCGTTCGACGACGACCTGGCCAAAATGGACGACGAATTGCGCGTCGTCTGCACGAAGATCGCCGACGAACTCAACCTGAGGCTCGATCTACAACAAATCTGGTACTTCGCGCCGACGCCATTTGATAAGGGCTGCATCGGCAATGTCCGTGACGCCGCCGAGCGGGCTGGTTATGCCCACATGGATATCATCAGCGGCGCCGGTCACGATGCCGTCTACGTTGCCAAGGTCGCGCCCACGGCCATGATCTTCATTCCCTGCGAGGGCGGCATCAGTCACAACGAGATCGAAAACGCGGCCAAGGACGACATCGCCGCCGGGGCCAACGTGCTGATGCACGCGATACTCGCGCGGGCCGGCGTGACATAGAAACGGCGATCGCCGAGGTGGCGACGCAAATCGCTCGCGGTTCGCGCCTTGGCGTCGGGGTACGTCGCCTTGGCCGCTTGGCGTTTAAATTGGCCGCGTGGCTGATCGCAATATGGCTCGGTCTGATCGTGCTCTATCGCTGGGTCGATCCGCCCATCACCCCGCTCATGGTCCTCCGCATGGCCGAGGGAGCCGGGATCGACCACCGGACACGCCCGCTCGAGCAAATCGCTCCCGCGCTGGCGCGATCAGTCATCGCCGCCGAGGACAATCGCTTCTGCATGCATCGAGGCATCGACTGGTCGGCCGTCGGAGAGGCAATCGAAGAGTTCCATGACGATGGCCGATTGCGCGGAGCGAGCACGATCACCATGCAGCTCGCACGCAACCTGTTCCTCTGGCCTGGCGGCGGCGTGGCTCGTAAGGCAATCGAGGCGCCGATCGCGCTCACCATTGACGCCTTGTGGCCGAAATACCGCATCGTCGAGGTCTATCTAAACGTCGTCGAATGGGGACCGGGTATCTACGGCGCCGAAGCGGCCGCTCACGTCCATTTCCGCAAGTCGGCGGCGCGCCTGTCTAGGCGCGAAGCGGCAATTCTGGCCGCCGTACTGCCGAATCCACGTCGCTGGTCGGCCGGTCAGCCTTCCGCATACATCGTTGAGCGAGCGCACCGCATTGCGTCGCGGATAGACATGCTGGGCGATTTGCTCGCCTGCGCACAAGCTCGGGCCAAATAGCGTTAATATCTTTGCCGGGCTGAAAGATGCGCCAAAAGGCTCCTAAATCCACATAAACTGATGTAATTATGCAACATACTCGTGGATTTTTCGGAAAGTGACTTTCCTAGCGCTTAAAAACACGACAACTTGACGGGGAATACAAGAACACAAGCAGGGTTTCAATCCCGCTTGACGAGGCAAGAATGTCGAAGATTCAAGGGGATACAAAAATGATCGCTCGACTGGGGTTCCTCACCACCGCGTTGCTTTGCGCGGTGTCCGCGACAGCGCTGGCGCAGACGACGTCCGGCTTTTATGTCGGCGGCGGCGGCGGCGTGAATTGGACCGAAGATTCCGATTTCACCGCCAACGATCCGAGCGTGCCGTTCAACGCCACTGGCGAGCTGCAGTTCGACACCGGCTGGGCCGCGGTCGGGCAGGTT
>DATIBC010000093.1:0-15202 GCA_035457725.1 Alphaproteobacteria bacterium
TGGCCGATCTCATGGAACGGCCCGAGCGCTTCGTCTCGCTGCCGAACGACCTGCGGGCGGTCGAAGACTTCATCGCCGGACAGGCGCGGCTCGCCGCATGATCATCGAGATCGGCCCATGAACGTGCGCATCACGACCTTGCCCAATGGACTTCGCGTCGCGACCGACGCCATGGCCAGTGTCGAGACGGTGTCGCTCGGCGTGTGGGCCGGCGTCGGCACGCGTCACGAGACTGCCGAGGCGAACGGCGTCGCCCACATGCTCGAACACATGGCGTTCAAGGGAACGACCGGCCGTTCGGCGCGCCAAATCGCCGAGGAAATCGAATCGGTCGGCGGCCAGATGAACGCTCATACCGGCCGCGAGCAAACCGCTTATTACGTCAAGCTGCTGAAGGGCGACCTCGCGCTCGGCGTCGACATTCTGGCCGATATCCTGCAACGCTCGGTCTTCGATCCCGAAGAGCTTGCGCGCGAGCGCATCGTCGTCTTGCAGGAGCTGGGCCAAGCCGAGGACACGCCCGACGACATTATTTTCGATCATTTTCAGGCGACCGCCTATCCCGACCAGGCGATCGGACGGCCGGTGCTGGGTCAGGCCGAGATCATCGAACGTATGTCGCGCGAGTCGTTGCTCGACTACCGCCAACGCCGCTACGGCGCGCGCAACATGGTGCTGGTCGCAGCCGGCGCCGTCGATCATGACAAGTTGGTCGAGTTGGCGGCGCAGGGCTTCGCCGATTTGCCGGCCGTGGCCGACGAATCGCTCGAGCCGGCGCACTATGTCGGCGGCGTATTCCGTGAAAACGACCATCTCGAGCAGGTCCATCTCGTCGTCGGCTTCCCCGGCGTCGCATACGCCGATGCCGACTACTATTCGGCGATGGTGCTGGCGACGCTGCTCGGCGGCGGAATGTCATCGCGCCTGTTTCAGGAAATCCGCGAGCGCCGCGGCTTGTGCTACAGCATTTCCGCCTACGCCGTACCGTTCCTCGACGGCGGGATCTTTGCCGTATACACCGGCACCGGCACCCGCGAAGCGCAAGAATTGGTCGACGTCCTGGCGGGCGAACTCGCCGGGGCGATGCGGGCGGCGGCCGAGGAGGAGCTCACTCGGGCACGCGTCCAGCTCAAGGCCGGGTTGCTGATGGCGCTCGAGAGCACCAATGCGCGCATGGATGCGCTCGGCTCCCAATTGTTGATCTACGGGCGGCCGATCTCGCCGGAGGAGATGGTTGACCGGATCGACGCCGTCGGCGCGGCCGACGTGGCCCGCGTGGCGCGGCGCATATTTGGCGGCCGCCCGACCATGGCGGCGATGGGACCGCTTGGCGATGTCGATCTTTTCGCGCGGCTCGCGTTGCAGACAGCCTGAGTTGTCGACCTCGCGGTCGGTTCAGGCGTGACCGGCCTGGCCCGCGAGCGAAGTGAGATCGATGCCCAACTTGGCGAGCGCGCGGCGCCACTTATTCTCGTTGTCGCTGTCGAAAACGAGGTTGTGATCGGCGGGCACGGCGAGCCAGCCGTTGGCGCTGATCTCGGATTCGAGCTGTCCCGGACCCCAGCCGGCGTAGCCGAGCGCCAGGATGCTCAACTGCGGCCCTTCGCCGAGCGCTATCGCCTTGAGGATGTCGATCGTCGCGGTAAGCGCGAAGCCGGAAGTGACCACCATCGTGCCGTCGCGCACATAGTCGTCGGAATGCAAGACGAAGCCGCGACCGGCTTCGACCGGGCCGCCGAAATGCACGCGAATCTGCTTGGTACGCGCGCCGACCTCGATGTTGAGCTGCTCGAGAAGGTCGGGGAAGGTGAGCTGATCGAACAGCCGGTTCACCACCAGCCCCATCGCCCCGTCGGAATTGTGCGCGCAGATATAAATGACCGAACGCTGGAAGCGCTGATCCTCCATCTGGGGCATGGCGATCAACAGATGCCCGGTGAGGTACGTGGGTATCGCGCTGTTCAGGTTCATCGACTCCGACATATGGCGCTAATCGTGTTAAAGCAAGCTTAGCACGATCCGGCGACACTTCGGCGGAAGTTGCTGCGGTCCACTCACGAATTTGTGCGGCTGTGGCGCGACTTAGCACCTATATAAAAGGCCATCGACGGACCACTTGCTGGAATCATTCCCCGGAGCGCACGCGACGAAGCTAAGTCGATGCCATTCAAAGCAAAAATTGCCCTTGTCGTAGGGTTCATCACGATTGTCGCGGCAGGCACCGCAAGGGCCGCCGAACTAGCTGCTTCGCCTTGGGCCGAAACCGATCAGTCCAAGGTCCGTCTGCTTGCTGCGACGAC
Source organism: Alphaproteobacteria bacterium (assembly GCA_035457725.1). Taxonomy (GTDB): domain Bacteria; phylum Pseudomonadota; class Alphaproteobacteria; order CACIAM-22H2; family CACIAM-22H2; genus DATFES01. The sequence goes on from DATIBC010000093.1 coordinate 2,301, forward strand.
CGCCACAGGTGTCGCCGAAACGTTGCGACTCGGGCTCGAGTTTCAACTTGCGCCCGGATGGAAAACCTACTGGCGCGCTCCGGGCGATGCCGGATTTCCGCCGCGCCCGGTTTGGGACGGTTCGAGCAATGTCGTCGACGTCGCGATGCGGTGGCCGGCGCCGATGCGCTTCGAGTTGTTCGGCCTCGACACATTCGGCTACGGCGACCAAGTCGTGTTTCCACTCGACGTGCGTGTGGCGCGACCTGGGGAACCGGTGCGGCTCATGGCAAAGGTCGACTACCTGATCTGCGAAAAAATCTGCATCCCGTACACCGCCGAGCTCGACCTTGCGCTCCCCGCCGGTGCGGTCAACCCGAGCCCGCATGCCCATCTCATCGATCGCTTCAATGCGCGCGTGCCAGGCGACGGCGGCGGCGCCGGGCTGGCGATCGAGGGCGCCTCGTGGCGTGGCGGCACGGATGCGGCGATCGTCGTGGCCGCTCGCGCGATGACGCCGTTCGTAGCCCCCGATGTCTATGTCGAGGGTCCCGACGGGTGGACCTTCGGCCGCGCCGAGGCGCGGTTTTCCGACGGCGGCGCGCGCGCGATCATGCGCTTGCCGCTCCGCTCCGGCGACCAGGCGAGTCTCGTCGGGCGCGAAGTGCGGCTGACGCTGGTCGATGGCGATCGCTCAGCCGAGCGGGTGCTGGTACTCGACGGCAGCGCACCCGGCGCGACAAGCGAACCTGGCGGCCTGTTCACGATCCTTTGGCTGGCGCTCTTGGGCGGGCTTATTCTCAATTTGATGCCGTGCGTGCTGCCGGTCTTGTCGCTGAAGCTGCTTGGCGTGGTCAGCCACGGCGGCGCTGCGCGCAGCGCGATCCGCGCCAGCTTCGTCGCTTCGGCTGCCGGCATATTGACGGCGTTCGCCGTTCTTGCCGCGGCGCTCGTCGCGCTCAAATCGGCTGGCTTGGCCGTCGGCTGGGGCATTCAGTTCCAACAACCGGCGTTCCTCATCTTCATGGCGCTGGTGGTGACGCTGTTCGCCGCCAATTTATGGGGCTGGTTCGAGATTCGACTGCCCGATCCGATTGCCGACGCCGCGGCCACGGCGGGGGCGCCGCGATCGCAACGTCCCTCGCTCAGCGGCGCGTTTGTCACTGGCGCGCTCGCGACGCTGCTGGCGACGCCGTGCTCGGCGCCGTTCCTCGGAACCGCGGTGGGCTTTGCGCTGGCGCGCGGGCCATTCGAGATATTCGCCGTGTTCCTCGCGCTTGGACTAGGGCTGGCGCTTCCATACCTGGCCGTGGCGGCGGTTCCGGCCCTGGCGCAGATGATGCCGCGACCCGGCGTATGGATTGTCTGGTTGCGCTTTGCGCTCGGTTTCGCGCTGGCCGGCACCGCGGCGTGGCTGCTGTCGATCCTCGCAGCGCAGATCGCGCCGGCCGGAGTCGTCGTGCTCGCGGCGTTGTTGCTCGCGGTGTTGTTCGTGTTGTGGCGCGGCCAGGGCGGCCAGCTGGCGATGATGCGTGTGCCGGCGTTGGCGGGTATCGCCATGTTGGCATTCGTCGTGCCGGGGCGCTTCGAAGCGACGTCGTTCCGAGGCGAGGAGACTGTCGCCGCGTTGCCGGGCGCTTGGCGAGCCTTCGAGCGTACCGATATCGCGGCATTGGTCGCCGAGGGGAGCGTCGTGTTCGTCGATGTGACCGCCGATTGGTGCATCACCTGTCAGGTCAACAAGAGCCTGGTGCTGGCGCGCGGACCGGTCGCGGCGCGTCTTGCCGACGGTGCGATCATTCCGGTCCGCGCCGATTGGACGAAGCCCGACGAACGGATCGCCGCGTACCTGGCGAGCTTCGGCCGCTACGGTATACCGTTTTATGCCGTATACGGCCCTGGAGCGCCCGATGGCTTGGTTTTACCCGAGGTGCTTACGCCCGAGGCCGTGCTCGGCGCGCTGGACAGGGCGGCCGGGCCGGCGCGAAGAACCGCCGGCGGTTAATCGCCGATCGGCTCGGTTGTTCGCCCGCCGCCCAGCGGCGCGGTCGCCTTCGATGATGAAATGAGTCGGACGGCAGGTTATAGATTCGCCCGATTACGCGGTCGCGACCGTGGCGCCCGGGCCCGCCGGGCGGACGGCGCATCATGCGCCAAGCAAGAAAGGACCCAGGAATGACGATCAAGGTAGGCGACAAGGCTCCGTCGGTGAAGCTCCGGACGATGACGAAAGACGGCCCCAAGGAGATCACGACCGACGACTTGTTCAAGGGGAAGAAAGTGGTGATATTCGGCCTTCCCGGCGCGTTCACCCCGACCTGTTCGGCCAAACACCTGCCGGGCTTCGTCCAACAGGCCGAGGCGATCAGGGCGAAGGGCGTCGACACGATCGCCTGCATCTCGGTCAACGACGCGTTCGTCATGGGCGCGTGGGGCAAGGACCAGAATGCCGGCGACAAGGTGCTGATGCTGGCCGACGGCAACGCCGAATTCACCAAGGCCGCCGGGCTCGAGATGGACGGTACCGGCTATGGCATGGGGCTGCGCTCGCGACGGTTCTCGATGGTCGTCGACGATGGCGTGGTCAAGCACTTCAATTTGGAAAAGCCGGGCGCATTCGAGGTATCGAACGCCGAAACGATCCTCAAGCAGGTCTGACGCACTGCGGTGTTACGCTGAGGACTTGACCAAGAAGGCACAAAGAGACCGAACGTTCTTTTCGTTCATCCGGCATTTTGGCGAACGATGACGACGCAACGTACGTACGCCTCGTGCTTCAACACACTCAGAAAAAGGCGTGCGCACGGCAGCCTTAGAGTATGATCCGCCAAGGTTGACTCGCCGGCCTTGCCCCTCGCTTTTCGTCCCTCGACAAGCTCGGGATGAGGGCGCGCGACATGATTACGCTAAAGCGGGTCACGCTCCAGTGCCTTCGCGCCTTGGTCGTTGATCGACCTTCGCGATCATCCGCGCCGCGCCCGATCATCGCAAATTGGTCGCCGTCAGGGCGTCGATCGCGGCGCGAGCGAGCGCGTCAGCGCGCTCGTTCTCGGGGTGCCCGGCATGACCGCGCACCCAGCGCCATTCGACCTCGTGCCGGCGCAGCGCATCCTCGAGCTTCCGCCAGAGATCGACGTTCTTCACCGGCTTTTTGTCAGCGGTCTTCCAGCCGCGGCGTTTCCAATCGTTGATCCAGCGGGTGATGCCGTCGCGTAGGTACATCGAATCGGTGTGGATCACCACACGCGCGCCCCGCTTCAGCGCCGCCAGCCCTTCGATCGCCGCGGTCAGCTCCATGCGATTGTTGGTCGTCGCGGGGTCGGCGCCGGAAATTTCCTTTTCGCGTCCGCGCCATCGCAGCACCAAGCCCCACCCGCCGGGACCCGGATTGCCACGGCAGGCGCCATCGGTGAACAAGTCGACCGTGTCGTCGTCGTGTGTCCGGCTCACGGTTGTGCGCGCGGTCCGAGAATGACGTCCGCTTCGACGCGGATCTCGACCCGCGTCTCGCCGGGCTCGGCGACCGGCGGCGGAGCGGCGGCCGCGACCGCCGATTCAACGGCCATGCGCGCGACGGGCGCGATCGGAGGTCGGCCAGTCTGACCCACCCGGACTTCGCGATATCGGATGATCGACAGGCTCATCGTCTCGGCGACGCGTTCGGCGCGGGCGCGCAGTCGTTGCAGTGCCTCGCGGGTCAACTCGTCCTCGAGCGCGCGCGTCGCCTCGCGCGACAGTTCGTAGTTCAGGCCCGAGAAAAGAAAACCCTGCTGCTGCAGCTCTCCGGCGAGCGCCAGCAGCGGCCCGGCCTCTTTGCCCGAAAGCACGAGGGTCTGTGCGCCGCGCCACCGCGCCGCCGGCGGTGCGCGACGGTCTTCGTGGACGAAATAGCTACCGGTCTCGATCTTGACGCCGTCTACCGACTTCGCCCTGTCGACGGCGTCGGTCATTTTACGATTGATCTCGGCTTGAATGCGCGCCGGCTCGGCGCCCGTCGCCTCGACGCGAAGCTGCGCACGCAAGAGGTCCTGCCGCGCCAGCCTTTCGGCCGATTCCGACAGGCGCAAAAGCGTGTAATCGTGCATATGACCATACTGGCCTTGCGCGCCGTGATGCCGCTCGCCGTCGCCTGCCGGGGACGCCGGTTGCGCATGGCCGGGCGCGGCAATGACGAGCGCAGCCAACAGGAGCATTGACGAACACGTTCGCATGGCGTGTCTCCTCGATTCGAAGTGGCGGGACCCCATTAGAGGCCGTACGCGGCCGCGGTCTTCACCTGGCGATGGAAGCGCAGCTTCTTCAAGTATTCCAATGGATCCTTGGGCTTGACCAGGGCGCCCTTCGGCGTATTGAGCCAGTCGTACAATCGGGTGAGCAAAAACCGCAATGCGGCGCCGCGCGAAAACAGCGGCAGCGCCGCGATCTCGGCGTCGGATAGCGGGCGGGTCTTCGCGTAGTCGCGGACCAAGAGGCGCGCCTTCGTGGCGTTGAGGCTGCCGTCGTTCTCGAAACACCAGGCGTTGAGGCAGATCGCCAAGTCGTAGGCAAACTGGTCGTTGCAAGCGAAATAGAAGTCGATCATTCCGGTGAGTCGGTCGCCGCGAAAGAACACGTTGTCGGGGAAGAGATCGGCGTGAATGACTCCTGACGGCAAATCACTCGGCCAGCGTGCGCCGATAAGCTCCAGCTCCTTGCCGAGTTCCTCGGCCAGCCCCTTGCGCACCGTATCGGCGCGCGCGCGACAACTCTCGTAGAGCGTCCGCCAGCCGGACAAGGCGAGCGCATTGACGCGCTTCAGTGGAAAATCGGCGCCGGCGATGTGAAGCCGCGCCAGGGCCTCGCCGACCTGGGCGCAATGGGAATTCAACACCCGTCGCGGCCACATGCCCTGCAGGAACGTGACGATCGTCGCCGGCCGGCCGGCGAGGCGACGCAACGCCTTGCCGTCGCGGGCGTGCACCGGCGTCGCGCATGCGATGCCCTTGCCGGCAAGATGCTCCATCAAGCCAAGGAAGAACGGCAAATCCGCTTCCGCCACCCGCTTCTCATAGAGCGTCAGGATGTAGGCGCCGCGCTCGGTCTGCAGAAGGTAATTGGAGTTCTCCACGCCTTCGGCGATGCCTTTGCAAGAAAGCACCTCGCCGAGATCGTATTGGGCGACGAAGTTCTCCAGTTCGTCGTCGTCGACTTCGGTATATACGGCCATGCGCCCCCGAGAGATCCGCGCCGTCTACTCGACGAGCGCGCGGGGCAGGTTGAAATGCACGTCTTCGTCGATGACGTTGATTTCCTCCATCGTCACTTCGTAACGCGCCCTCAGCGCGGCGATCAGCTCGGCGACGAGGACCTCCGGCGCTGAGGCGCCGGCAGTGATTCCCAAGCGGCGCACGCCCGTGAGATCGCCCCAGGCGATGTCGCCCGCCCGCTGAATCAAGAACGCACGTGGGCAACCTGCCGCGCGCGCTACCTCGACGAGTCGCATCGAGTTGGAGGAGTTCGGTGCCCCGACGACGAGGACCGCGTCGGTCTGGCTGGCGATCGCTTTGACCGCGCTCTGCCGATTGGTCGTCGCGTAGCAGATGTCCTCCTTGCGCGGCCCGATGATGGCGGGGAATCGGCCATGCAGCGCGGCGACGATGCAGGCGGTATCGTCGACGGAGAGCGTGGTCTGGGTGATATAAGCGAGATTGGCGGGATCGGCGACGACCAGGCGCGCGACGTCGTCGACGGTCTCGACGAGCACGACTGCGCCCGGCGGAAGCTGTCCCATGGTACCGATCACCTCAGGATGTCCGGCGTGGCCGATGAGGACGATCTGGCGGCCGCTTTCATAATGGTGCTCGGCTTCGCGGTGCACCTTGCTGACCAAGGGGCAGGTCGCGTCGAGATAGAGCATTTGTCGCCGCTCGGCCGCGGCGGGAACCGATTTCGGGACGCCGTGCGCCGAGAATATCACCGGCGCGCCGTCCGGCACCTCGTCGAGCTCCTCGACGAACACGGCGCCCTTGCGTTCCAGCCCTTCGACGACGTAGCGGTTGTGGACGATCTCGTGGCGCACGTAGACCGGCGCGCCGAAACGGGCCAGCGCCCGTTCGACAATCAGGATGGCGCGATCGACGCCGGCGCAAAAGCCGCGTGGATTGGCCAGCAGCACCGCAAGCGCCGGCCGTACCGCGTGGCGCTCCTCAGCCATTTTTCCGCCCACTCGCCGCCCTTCCGTACGTCAGCCAAGCTTGTGAAATCATTGCATCTTCTCTATGGTCTTGGAGTCGCCCTGAGGGCTGGCGGGGCCAACTTACCCTGCTTCGGTCGGGTGACGGAAGTAGCGATCTGCCGACATTGGCGCAACATGGATCATCAATCGAATGGCTGAACCGACTGTCGCCCAGCGAGGACCTTACGGCGTCGATGTCATCGCCGGCCGCCAATACTGGTGGTGCGCCTGCGGTCGCAGCAGACGGCAGCCATTTTGCGACGGCTCGCATGCCGGAACCAATATCGACGCAATTCCTTACTCGGCGTCGGAATCGAAGAAGCTGTGGTTTTGCGGCTGCAAGCACACCCGCACCAAGCCGTTTTGCGACGGCACCCACAACAAGCTGCCGTGATCGGCGCGGTGGAGAGTAACGCGATTCGGCGCGCGCGAGCGGCGATCGCCCTCTCGCTGTTGGCCGCCGGCGTGCTGTCGGCCTGCGGCTCGCGCCAGCCGCCAGCGCCGTGTCCCACGGCGGTCATCGTCACCGATCTTGCATCGATCACGCGCTTTCGTGACGGACCAGGACGCGACGTGCTCGACGTTCGTTCGCAAGGCGAGATATTCGATGTCCTGGTTCAATGCGATTATGGCCGTAGCGGCGCCACGGTCGACCTGCAGGTCGCCATTCGCGCGGCGCGTGGTCCCGCCGACACCGAGCGCCGCGTGGAGTTTACCTATTTCGTCGCGATCGAATCGCCGAGCGGCGCCATCGTCGCCAAGGAACAATTCGTCGCCGCCTACGAATTCCGCGATAACCGCACGACGGTCGGCAGCGTCGAGGAGCTTGTGCCGGCGATACCCGGCGCGACGCGCCAGACCGGCCCGGGATATCGTCTATTGATCGGCTTCCAGCTGACTCCCGAGGAGATCGCATGGAACCAGCGCCAGCGGCCGCGATAACTCGGTCGCGAGAATTGCTCGCGCGCCATTGACTTGCGATTCGAGCGGCGTATCTTGGGACTCGCGTCCGGCGACGGACGTCTTGATCGCGGGAGAGATCGGCGGCCTCGCATGCGCGCGGGACGGCCGGCGCCGAAGGAGCAACCGCCCCGGAAACTCTCAGGCAAACGGACCGCAATCCAAGAGCAAGCTCTGGAAAGCAGCCGCGTCATCGGATAGGACGCGACTCACCGAAGATGTAAGCCCGTTCGACCGAAGCGGTCGACGAGGCGAATCTTTCAGGTCCAAGCGACAGAGGGGGCGCCCGGTACGATCGCTTCTGCGCGAGGATCGTGCCCGCGGCGCCGTCGGCTCGTCGCGCGCCGCGAGGGACCTGAACATTCATGGCTGAGCCGCACCAAGCATCGCTGCAACGGACGCCGCTGCATGCTCTGCACGTGGCCCTAGGCGCGAAGATGGTTCCGTTCGCTGGCTACGACATGCCGGTGCAATATCCTGCCGGGATCATCGCCGAGCACCTGCACACCCGCGCCGCCGCCGGGCTGTTCGACGTTTCCCACATGGGTCAGATCCGCATCGGCGGAAAGGGCGTCGCGGCGGCGCTGGAGTCGCTGGTTCCCGGCGACATCGCCGGCCTTGCGCCCGATCACACGCGTTACACGCTGTTCACCAACGAATCGGGCGGCATCCTCGACGATCTGATGGTGACAAACCGCGGCGATCATTTGTTCCTGGTGGTGAACGCGGCGTGCAAGGCGGCCGATGCGGCGCATCTGCGCGCAAGGCTCGGCAGCGGAGTGCAGGTGAGCGAGCTTCGCTCGCGCGCACTGTTGGCGCTTCAGGGCCCGCAGGCGGCGGCCGTATTGGCGCGCCTGGCGCCCGAAGCCGCATCGATGAAGTTCATGACCTTCGCCGTCGTCAAGCTTGGCGGCATCGACGCCTGGGTGACGCGCTCGGGCTACACCGGGGAAGACGGGTTCGAGATATCGCTCGAGGGCGCCGCCGCGGAGCCGGTCGCGCGCGCGCTGCTTGACCATCCCGAAGTCAAGCCCGTCGGGCTCGGCGCGCGCGATTCGTTGCGTCTCGAGGCGGGCCTGTGCCTCTACGGCCACGACATCGACACGACCACGACGCCGATCGAAGCGGGTCTCGCCTGGGCGATCGGCAAGCGCCGGCGCGCCGAAGGCGGCTTTCCCGGCGCGCAAGTCATCTTGCGTCAGCTCGCCGTCGGACCGTCGCGTCGGCGCGTCGGAATCCTGCCCGAGGGCCGCGCCCCGGCGCGCGAGCACACGAAGATTCTCGACGCCGGCGGCGCGTCGATCGGCGAGGTGACCAGCGGCGGGTTCGGGCCGACGGTCAACCATCCAGTGGCGATGGGCTATGTCGCCGCGGCCAAGGCCGGAGAGGGCGCCGCCGTCAACCTTGTCGTTCGTGACGTGCCGCGATCTGCGCGCATCGTCAAACTGCCGTTCGTTCCGCAGCGCTACTACCGCGGTTGAGATCAGGAGAGAGGCGAATGAGCCAGGTCCATTTCACCAACGAGCACGAGTGGATTCGCATCGAGGGCGACGTCGGTGTCGTCGGCATCACCGATTACGCGCAGGGCCAGCTTGGCGACGTCGTGTATGTCGAACTTCCGGCGGTGGGGAAACAGGTGACCAAGGGCGGCGAATGCGCCGTCGTCGAATCGGTCAAGGCTGCAAGCGAGGTCTACGCGCCGGTGAGCGGCGAGGTGATCGCAGTGAACGAGGCGCTATCTGGAAATCCTGGGCTGGTCAACGCCTCGGCGCAGGGCGAGGGCTGGTTCGTCAAGATCCGCCTCAAGGACAAGAGTGAACTCGCCGGCCTCATGGACGAAGGCGCCTACAAGAAATTCACCGCCGGGTTGGCCTGAGGAACCGTCGCCATGCGCTACTTGCCGCACACCGACGCCGACCGTCGCGATCTCCTGAACGCGATCGGGGCGCCGTCGATCGAGGCGTTGTTCCGCGACGTGCCGGAGGCGGCGCGCCTCAAATCGCCGCTCGATCTGCCCGATCACATGACCGAGCTCGAGGTCGAACGCGCGATCGGCGCGATGGCGGCCAAGAACCGTCACGCCGGCCAGTTGGCAAGTTTTCTCGGCTGCGGCGCCTACCGGCATCACGTCCCGGCGGCGGTCGATCACCTTATCCAGCGCGGCGAGTTCCTCACGTCGTACACGCCCTATCAACCCGAGGTATCGCAGGGCACGCTGCAATACCTTTTCGAGTTCCAAACACAGGTCGCGCTCTTGACCGGCATGGAAGTCGCCAACGCGTCGATGTACGACGGCGCAACCGCCTGCGTCGAGGCGGTGCTGATGGCAAATCGCCTGACGCGCCGGACCAAGACCGTGCTGTCGGGCGGGCTGCATCCGCATTACCGTGAGATCGTCGAGACGCATGCGCGTTTCTCGGGCTTCGCGGTCGACGCGCAACGTTCGATGCCCGGCGCGATGGAGAATCTGGTGGCACGCATCGACGCCGAGACGTCATGCGTCGTGGTCCAGAACCCGTCGGTGTTCGGCGATCTCGGCGATTTTACCGCGCTTGCCGGGGTCGCCCATGCGGCAGGCGCGCTGCTGATTGTCGTCGTCACTGAGGTCGTGTCGTTGGGATCGATCCAGCCTCCGGGCGCGATGGGCGCCGACATCGTCGTCGGCGAAGGCCAATCGCTCGGCAATCCGCTCAGCTTCGGCGGTCCCTACGTCGGACTGTTCGCGACGCGCGAAAGGTATGTTCGCCAGATGCCGGGTCGAGTGGCGGGCGAAACGGTGGACGTCGACGGGCGGCGCGGCTGGGTCCTGACGCTATCGACCCGCGAGCAGCACATCCGGCGCGAAAAGGCGACGTCGAACATCTGCACCAACTCGGGCCTGTGCGCGCTGGCGTTCACCATCCATCTTGCGTTGCTCGGTGAGACGGGATTGACGCGGCTCTCCGCGCTCAATCACGCGCGCGCCGTTCAGCTCGCCGAGAAGCTCGAGGCGATCAAGGGCGTACGCCTTCTGACGCCGTCGTTCTTCAACGAGTTCACGCTGGCATTGCCCGGGCCGGCGGCGCCGATCGTCGATCGACTGATCGATCGCGGCGTGCTGGCCGGGGTACCCGGCGCGCGTTTGTGGCCGGAGCGCGCCGACCTCGCCAACATCTTGATCGTCGCCGCAACCGAAATGAACACGGACGAAGACATCGATGTTTTCGCCCGCGCGCTCGGCGCGACGCTGTAAGGATGGCGGCCATGGACAAGTCGCAAGGCCGCACCGCGCGCCCAACTGCTGCATCGACCGACCCGGCGACCGTATCCGGCCATCGCGGCCTGCAACTCGAGGAGCGATTGCTGTTCGAACAGGGCTCTCCCGGACGCTCGGGCGTCGATCTGCCGTCGGCGCCCAAGGCGCGCGAACGCCTTGGCGGGCTCAAGCGCCAGGCGCCGATCGGCCTGCCGGGGCTGTCGGAGCCGCAGGTCATTCGCCACTTCACGCGCCTGTCGCAGAAGAATTACGCGATCGACAGCGGGCTTTACCCGCTGGGCTCGTGCACCATGAAGCACAACCCGCGCCTCAACGAGAAGCTCGCGCGGCTGCCGGGCTTCGCCGACGTGCACCCCTTGCAACCGACGAAGACGACGCAAGGCGCTCTCGAGCTGATGGAATCGCTGGCCCACTGGCTCACGACGCTCACCGGCATGCCTGCCGTTACGTTATCGCCGGGCGCCGGCGCGCATGGTGAATTGTGCGGCATGGTGGCGATCCGCGCCGCGCTCGAAGCGCGCGGCGAGAAGCGCACCCGCGTGCTGGTGCCTGAATCGGCGCATGGGACGAATCCGGCGACCGCGGCGGCGTGCGGATTTTCCGTCGACGCGATTCCGGCCGATGCACGCGGCCGGGTCGATCTTGCCGCATTCAAGGCCAAGCTCGGCGCCGACGTCGCGGCGATCATGCTGACCAATCCCAACACCTGCGGCCTGTTCGAGCCCGACATCCGCGAGATCGCCGCGGCGATCCATCGTATCGGCGGATACTTCTATTGCGACGGCGCGAATTTCAATGCCATCGTCGGGCGCGTGCGGCCGGCCGATCTCGGCATCGATGCGATGCACATCAATTTGCATAAGACGTTCTCGACTCCGCATGGCGGCGGGGGGCCAGGTTCCGGACCGGTGGTGTTCGCATCGTCGCTCGCGCCGTACGCGCCGCTTCCCTATGTGGCGCGCGGGCCCGACGGTCTGCGACTGATCGAACATCGCGAGGGCGACGCGAAGCCGCTGGGGCGTCTCAAGGGGTTCCATGGCCAGATGGGCATGTTCGTGCGCGCGCTCGCCTACATGATGAGCCATGGCGGCGACGGCCTTGCCGCGGCGTCGGGCGACGCGGTGCTCAACGCCAACTATCTGCTTGCCAAGCTCAATGGCGTCATGTCGCCTTCCTTCGAAGGGCCGTGCATGCACGAGGCGTTGTTCGACGATCGTTTCCTCAAGGACACCGGGGTTACCACACTCGATTTCGCGAAAGCGCTGATCGACGAGGGATACCATCCGATGACGATGTACTTCCCCCTCGTCGTGCACGGCGCGCTGCTGATCGAGCCGACGGAATCGGAGAGCCGCGGATCGCTCGACGCCTTCATCGCCACGCTGCGGGCGCTCGCGGCGCGCGCCAAGTCTGGCGATGCGGCGTTCTTTCACGAGGCGCCGCGCCTCACGCCACGCCGCCGCCTCGACGAAACGCGCGCCGCGCGTCAGCCGGTGTTGCGGTGGAGAAAGGCTACGCCGGCGAGCGAGGCGGCCGAGTAGGGCACGCGCGCGATGGCGCGTGTGGCGCCGCCATTGGCCGCGTTGGGGCAAGGCCGGCGTAGATCCCGCGGCCCCGCGTGCGGCCGTTTGCAGTTGTCTCGACTGGTTGGCCCCCTTATCCTTTAATCGCGGCACGGTGGGTGCGGATCCCGTCGGCATACCAGGCGCGCGCGTCCGCCGTTACCGGAGTTCACCGGACGGAGAGGGAGAGCGCGCATGAAAATCGCCGACATCTTGCGTCGCAAGGGCGGCCATCTGATTACGGTCCGGCCGGACGACACGGTCGCCATGGCGGTGGGCGTCATGACCGCCAAAGGGATCGGAGCGCTTCTCGTGTGCGAGCTGGGCGGCCAGTTCCTCGGCCTATTGTCGGAACGTGACGTCGTTCAGGCGATCGCCCGCCAGCGCGACAACGTCGCGACGCTGCGCGTTGATGACGTGATGACCCGCGATGTCGTCGTCTGCACGCCGGCTGACAGCGTCAAGCACATGATGGCCGTCATCACAAACCGCCGCGCGCGCCACGTGCCGGTGCTCGAGGACGGAAAGCTGGTCGGGATCGTCTCGGTCGGCGACGTTCTGAAGTCCCGCCTCGATGAAGCGGTCGAGGAAGCGAACGTGCTGCGCGATCTGTCGATGGCGACGCGCGGGTAGGCTAGGTTCGCAGTCTGAGCCCCATCGTCCCATTCCCGTCGTCGAGCCCTACTTTCCGCCGCACGCTCGCCCTCGGCCCTTCGACAAGTTTGGGACGAAGCGATCTAGAAATCCTCATGCTGAGGCTGTCGCAGCATGGGGGTGTCGAGGTTCGGAGAATTAGTCGGGGCGAACCTGGACTAATTGAGCTTTCCAGGAAGCTGCCTGATCGCGTCGTCGATGAGCGCGTCCGATTTCGCCGCGTCGAGCCGTTCGGCGATTAGGCGTCCGGCAACCTGTACCGCGAGATCGACGGCGA
>DATIBC010000094.1:0-30064 GCA_035457725.1 Alphaproteobacteria bacterium
CGGCAAATGCCGGAATCCGCCATCGTTCATCATCCGCAAGGCCTCGATCGCCGATGCGTCCGGCCCGATCGTGCTCGGGCGCGGCGTCATGACTTCCGTCAGCGCGGTGGCATCAGGATCACGGCCTTCGGCGACCACCCGGTTGACCATGTCGCGTTCGGTGAAGATCCCGGCCAATCGATCGTCGGCATCGATCACCAACACGGCGCCAACGCGGCGGGATTTCATCCGGCGGGCCGCCTCGCGGACCGTCGCCGACCCTGGAAGCTTCAACAAATCCTGATTTTGAACGACGTCGGGAATGAGCCGCCGCACCATGGTCGGTTCCCCCTCGAGACGAGGACAGCCGCCGGAGTTGGTCGGGCGATCCTAGCACGACGAATGCCGGTCTTACCTAGAGCGTGATCCGCTTTAGCGCAGTCATGTCGCGCGCGCCCAGGTTCGACGGGCTCGCCATGGGGCAATTTATCAGTCCGCGCCCTCATCCCGAGCTTGTCGAGGGATGAAGGGCGAGGGGTAAAACCGGCGATTCAACCTTGGCGGATCATACCCTAGTCAAGCGCCAAGCCGGTTGCCTCGCGCGCCGTGATATGAAAACAGGGTATTGTGATTCGGCGTCGCCGCGGCGCGTCGATAGTTCGGGGCCGGTCATGAACTGGGTAGCGCCGATGTCAATCCGCGCGGACCGGTTTACCTGCCCGATCGTCGCCTGGATCTCGATGTTCTGCCGACCGCCATCCAGAATACTATGCGGTGCCCGCGCCGACGGCGTGCCGCGCGACGATCGCTAGGCGGCCTCGGCAATCGGCGGATCGGTCGATGGCGCAGTTCGGCGCCTCGATGGGCTTACGCCAGGCATGGGCCGGCGGCTGATGCCGCCGCGATCATCCGAATAACCGTTCGTACGCGACGCGACGCGGATCGTGTCGCGGAAGCGGCCTGGCGTCTGGCTATGGATTCGCTTGAAGTGCCGGCTGAAATGCGTCTGGTCGACGAAGCCGACGTCGGCGGCGATGGCGGCGATCGGCTCGCCTCGCTCCAACATTTCGGTGGCGCGCTGGATGCGGATACGGATCAGCAGGGCATGCGGCGTGACGCCGAGCTCCCGTCGGAAGGATCGAATGATTTGATATGGCGTGCGCTGCGTGAGCGCCGACAGATCGGTGAGACTGACGCGGCCCGCGAAATTGGCCAACATGTGCTCGAGCGCACGTCGCACCGAACCGGATAGACCGCGCACCGTGGCCGAGTCAGTGACGAAATCCGCCATCGCACCCACGGCGTCGCCCGCGTCTCGCGGCCTGACGATGACAACCGGTTTTGGCTCCGGAGTATCCGGATCGAGCACGTAAGCTCCTCCCCGGGTATGGCGCGATATTCGACTTGGCTTGGTCGCTACTAATAGCCGATTAGTCCGTGGTTCATCATTGATTTACAATGTAATTTTTGTCATTATCGATTGATTTATTATCAATCGATCAGCGTCATGTTGCGCCTGCCTCCACTGAACGCACTACGGGTATTCGAGGCCGCCGCCCGACACGCAAGTTTCAAGCGCGCGGCCGAGGAACTTTGCGTGACGCAGGGCGCCGTCAGCCGCCATGTCCAGAAGCTCGAAGACGATCTCGGCGCCAAGCTGTTCGCCCGACACCACCGCCAAGTCCGGCTGACCAAGGAAGGAACGGAGTATCTGGCGATCGTCCGCGACGCGCTTGGACGGATTTCGCAAGCGACCAACTCGCTGCGCTCGCGGGGCGAGGAACGGATGCTGAAGGTGAAGCTGCCGATCACCTGCGCCGTGCGCTGGCTGGTGCCGCGGCTCGCCCGGTTTCATGGACTGCATCCGGAAATCTCGGTGCAGATCACCACCTCGCATGAACGGGTCGATTTCCGCCGCGAGGATATCGACGTGGCGATCCATTATGGTCAGCGCGCCGACAAGGGCCTGGCCAGCGAAACGCTCTTCAACGAGGTGCTGGTGCCGATCTGCAGTCCAAAGCTGCTGCGCAAACCGCCGATGCTCCGCAGTCCGCGCGACCTTGCCCATCATGTGCTGTTGCATTCGATCCGCCGCCCTGACGATTGGCGGCTGTGGCTGACCGCCGCCCACGCGAGCGACGTCGAGGGCGAGCACAGCCTGATCTTTGAGAATTCGAGCCTGACCTACCAAGGCGTCACCGACGGTCTCGGCCTGGCGGTGGCCCAACTCGCCTTCGCGGCTGACGATCTGGCGTCTGGACATTTGATCGCGCCATTCGACATCCAGGTTCGAAACGACTTGGCTTATATGCTGGTGTTTCCCGCCGAGCGCGCCGGCACGCAGAAAATCCGGCGTTTTCGCGATTGGATCACGGCCGAGGCCGAGGCGACACGACGGGCGATCGACGCCTGAACCATCGGCCGTCCCGGCAACTTGCGTCAGGCTCGGCGATGCAAGCGGTGGTCGATGAACAAAAGGAACGCGTTCACGGTGCCGGCGAACGCCACCAGCATGAACGTCAGCGACATGATCACGTCCATATTGTGGAGGCCGATCGCGTTCATCAGCATGAAGCCGATGCCGCGCCGCGAGCCGAACATCTCGCTTAGCAGCGTGCCGATCAACGTCAGGGCAAAGCCGACGCGAAGCCCGGTGAATACCTCGGGCAGCGTCGCCGGCAACAGAACGGTGCGCAGCATCGCCCAGGCGTCGAGATTCATCACCCGACCCGTCTTGACGAAGACCGGCTTGATGTTTCTTACCGCGTTCATGGTGAACAAAATGATCGGTATCACCCCGTGGAGCGCGCCGAAGGCTATTTCGGCGCTGATGCCGATCCCGAAGAACAGCAGAATTATCGGATACAGCGTCACTTTGGGAATCGAATAGATTCCGACGAGTATCGGTTCCGCCACTTCTCCCGACAGTCGATGGAAGCCTAGCGCGGCGCCGATGAGTATGCCGGCCGTGCAGGCAAGGATCAGCGCCACGATGAAGGCGTTCCCCGTTGCGATCGCGTGCGGCCAGAACTCCGCGGCGCCTAGGAGCCGCAGCGTGTAGTCGAGCGTGCCGAACGGCGTCGTCATCGCGACGTCCCCGCCCCAAGAATGGGCGAGCTGCCATAGCCCCAGGAAGCACGCGATGAAGATCAGGAAGTCCAGCGTGCGGCTGCGCAGGAACCTCGTCGTGCCGCGCGCCGTCAATGCAGCCCCCTTCGCGCCATCAAGACCTTCTCCCAGGCGTGCAGCGACATGTTGACCACAAGGACCAGCGAGAGAATGAACAGGATGATCGCGTACATCGTGCGATTGTTGAAATCGTGGTAGGCGAAGCCGATTTGGTACCCGAGGCCGCCGCTCGATAAAATAAACTCGGACCCGATGACGCCGATGAAAGAGTAGGCGATGGCCAGCTTGACGCCGGTGAACAAGTATGGCGCGGCGCTGGGCAAAACGACGCGGAACATCGTCGACACTCGGTTCATTCCGAAGATCTTGGCGGTTTTAAGCAGGACCGGCGCCACCCGGTCGAGACCGTTGAGCGTGTTAATGATCATGGCGGCCACCGCGTATAGGAAGCCGATCATCACCTTCGGCGTGTCGTTGAGGCCGAACATCACGATGAACATCGGATAGAAGACGAAAACGGGAACCGAGTAATACGCGGCGAGCAGCGGATCGACGGTGCGACGCAGTCGCGGCAGGGCATGGACAATGGCTCCGACCGCCGCGCCGACGACGATCGCCGAGCCGAGCGCGATGCACACCGCGGTCAGTGTCCGGTAGATGTCGGTATGCAGCCGTCCCGCGGTCAACAGGCCCCAAAGGCCGACCAGCATTTGCGACGGCGGGATCATCGTGAATGCCGAGATCCATCCGATCCGGCATAGCAGCTCCACCACCGTCACGGCGCCGACGAGCACGACGATTCTGAGCTTGGTCGCCAACTTCATCGCGCTAACCCGCCCGGGTCTGATGCTGCATGGCCTTGAGCGATTCGGCGCGCAGCAGCGTCCATAAACGGCTGGTGATCGCGCCGAAGTCGGGGCTGGAGACGATGGTGCTGTCGCGATTGCGCGGCCACCCGGTCTCGACGATCTCGAGGAAGCGGCCGGGGCGCGCCGACATCACTCCGACGCGGTCCGACAGCATCGCCGCTTCGTCCAGCGCGTGCGTGATGAGCAGCACCGTGGCGCCGGTCTGGCGCCACAAGTTCAGCAGCTCGTCGCCCATCAGAAGCCGCGTTTGCTGATCGAGCGCGCCGAAGGGCTCGTCGAGCAGGATCAGCCGCGGCTGCAGCACCAAGGTCCGGGCGATGCAGACGCGCTGGCGCATACCGCCGGACAGTTGCGCCGGGTAAGCATTCGCAAACTCGGTTAGCCCCATCAACGTCAACGCATTGGAGACCCGCTTTCGGACGTCGGCGGAATCGACGCGTTTTCGACGGAGGCCGAACGCGATGTTGTCCCATACGGTGAGCCAGGGAAAGCTCGCGTCATCCTGGAACACGACGCCGACGCCCTCCGGCACCGCGCCGGCGACCGCTGCGCCATTGATGACCACCTGGCCGTCGCTGGCCCGGGTCAGGCCGGCGATCACGTCCAGCAACGTCGATTTGCCGCACCCCGACGGACCGACCACGCCGAAGAATTCCCCGGCCCTCAGTTCGACGTCGATTGGCCCCAAGGCGTGCAGCGGCTCCTGTCCGCCGCCACGCACGAAGAAGCGCGTCACCCCCTTGAGGACGACGTGCGCATCGCTCATGGCCGATCCCTTGCGACGTCGGCCCGATGGGTGCGTCGCGCTCCCGCGCGAGCAACGACGGACCGCCCCGCGATTGGTCGCGGGGCGGTCCTATCGTGTCGCGTCACAATTTGGTCCGCAACTCTTCGGGCAGGAACGACTGATCGATCATCTTCGACCAGTCCACCTTACCGACATCGTGGCCCAGCAATTTTTGCGCGTTCATCAGATTTTCCAGCGTTTCGATGTAGATATTGCCCGGCCCCCAGTGCGGAATGTCGAGCTTCGTCGCCTTCTTCATCATTTGCCTGATCACGTCCTCGGCGACGGCGACGTCGACCTTATAATCGGCCGCGACCGCTTCGGCGGCCTCGCGCGGATTGCTCGCCATGAACTCCACGGCCTTGCGACGCGCCTTCAACATCGCGCGGAGAAAGTCGGGCCGTGCCTTGGCGACCCGGTCGGTGGTGATGGCGAGAGTATCCACCATAGGCGGCAGCACGTCGGTCGACCACACGAGCAGGCGGTACTTGCTCTTCGACTTGGCATAAAGCGGTTCGGCGAACGGAGCCACATCGAGTTCCCCATGCTCGAGCGCCGCGAGCCCTGGGCCGAATCCGCCGGTCGAAATCGTCGTCGCCTCGTTCGGCTTGTAGCCGGCGGCTTCGAGCAGCATCAAGGCGAGGGCATGAGTCGTCGAATTGGGATTGGTGAATCCGATCTTGCGGCCTTTCAGGTCCTTGATTGTCTTGACCGGCGAATCGAGTTTCGTCACCCAGCCGATTTCGGCGGTGGTGTTGGTCGTTCCGGCGATGATCTTGATGTCGGCCCCGCCGCGTATGGCGGCGACGATCGCGGTCAACCCCGCCTCGCCGAACGGCAAATTGCCGGCGAGGAGATTGCGGATCGTCGGTGCTCCGCCGGGAGAGCTGCGGATGCCGGTGATGTCGATTCCGGCCTCCTTGAAATAGCCCTTTTTCAACGCCACGCCATAGGGCATGCCGTTGGTTCCGACGCCGTAGTTCGAAATCTCGATCTCTTCGGCTTGCGCGGTCGCGATGCCGGCCAGCAGCGCCAGCCCGACTAGGCCGACGCGGCATGCGTGTCGGTGCTGCGTCATCATTTCCTCCCCTGCTTGTTGAGCGCCCAATCCAATGATGATGACAGGTCGATTCGAGGGCTCTAGTAGCAAATTGCAAATCGACGGTATTCCGCAATTTTCTCCTATAGCTCGTTGATCTTCCGTACCTAAATCAAGGGAAAAGCGCCAGCTTCGAGCCGGCCTGGGGGTATTCCGCTTCCGGCGTCCGCCAATTCGCCGAAGCCATCGACCGGGAGGTGTGTTTGCCACGATCGCGAGCCGTAACCGCACCGCCCCGGCCATGCGCCGGGCATGATCGGCCGACCCAATGACACGGCCCTCCCTGCGCGCCGCGTTGGCCCGCGAGCGGCCGTTGGTGACGCCGCTGGCGCATGATGCTCTGTCGGCCCGTCTCATCGAACGCGCGGGATTCGCCGCCTTCGCCATTGGCGGATCCGCGATGCTCGCCGCTCGGCATGCGCTTCCCGACATTGGCCTGATCGGACTCGCCGACATGGCGGCGGGCATCCGCGACATCGCCGCCGCCACCGCCATTCCCTTTCTCGCCGATGGCGACGACGGTTATGGCGACGTCAAGGGCGTGGCGCGCCTGGTCGAAACGTACGAATCCCTTGGCGTCGGCGGCATTCTCATCGAGGATCAGCAGCGCGAACGCAAACAGCAGCGGGCCGAAAAAGCGCAAGGGGTCGTCGACGCGGCGACGATCGGGCAGAAATTGCGCACGGCGCTCGCGGCGCGCGGCAATCCTGAAACCATGATCATCGGGCGTACCGACGCCTACGGCGTCTTGGGCCTCGATGCGGCGCTTCAGCGCGCCGATATGTTCCTGAGCCTCGGCGTCGAGGGCGTGTTCGTCGCCGGTCTGCGGACGCCCGAGGAGTTCGAACGGGTCGGAGCGACGCTACGCGGCGCGTTTCTGTCGGCGGCCATGTTCGAAGGAGGAGACACGCCGTGGCTCACTCCAGCGGCGCTCGCCGAAATGGGATTCACCCACGTGTCGTATCCGGCGACCGTGCTGTTTCGCGCCGTGGCCGCAATGAATTCGGTGTTGGCGGCCTTGCGCGGGCATGCCGAGGGTCGCGCGATGTTTCAACCGCTGGCCGAATTCGCTCAGGTGCGCGAGTCGGTCGACGACGCGGTTCGCTTGGCGCGCTGGAAACAAATCGAAACCGACTACGGGCAGGGTCGGCCGCAATCCTCGGGCGTGGGAGCGACGGAATGAGAGCCAGCGAGCGGCCCGAGCGCAAGCCTGCCGCCATTCAGACGTGGGGCAGCGATCCGATCGCCGGGCTGCTGCGAGCGATGGGCATCGAGTATGTCGCGTTGACGCCCGGCGCAAGTTTTCGTGGCTTGCACGACAGTCTCGTCAACTATCTTGGGAACACGCGGCCCGAGATGTTGCTCGCGGTGCATGAGGAAAGCGCCGTTGCGATCGCGCATGGCTATGCGAAGGTCGCCGACAAGCCGATGGCGGTGGCGCTCCACAGCAATGTCGGCCTGATGCATGCGACGATGGCGATTTTCAATGCCTGGTGCGACCGTGCCCCGGTATTGCTCCTCGGCGCAGTTGGGCCGCTCGATGCCTTGCATCGCAGGCCATGGGTCGACTGGATCCACACCTCGCGCGATCTCGGGTCGCTGGTCCGCGGCTACACGAAATGGGACGATCAGCCTGCCTCGGTGCCGGCTGCGTTGGAGGCGATCTTGCGCGCACGGCTCATCGCCACGACGCATCCGCCGGGGCCGGTCTTCGTTTGCCTCGACGCGATGCTGCAAGAGCAAGCGATCGACGGCGCCGTCGAGCTGCCGCCGGTGGAGCGCTTCGGCGCTGCCGACCAGCCGGAGCCCGCCGCCAGTTCGCTCGAGCGAGGCGCAGCGATCCTCCGCAAGGCGCGCCGTCCGATCATCCTGATGGGCCGCATGTCAACCGACCCGGCGGATTGGGCTCGCAGGATCACGCTCGCCGAGCGGCTCAATGCGCCGGTCGTCACCGATCTCAAATGGGGCGCGGTGTTTCCCACCGGACACGCATTGCATCCGTTTCCGCCGGCGCTTTACATCAACTCCGATGCACACGAGGCGATCCGCGAGGCCGATACGATCCTCAGCATGGATTGGATCGATCTTGCTGGAACGCTGCGCCAAGCCAACCACGGGGAGCTGCCGCGCGGCACGGTGATCCACTGCTCGGTCGACCAGTATTGCCACGGCGGCTGGAACATGGATTACCAAGGCTTGCCGCCGGTCGACGTGTCGATCTTGGCGCCCCCCGACCGCGTGGTGCGGAAACTCCTCGACATGCTCGGGCCGGGAACCGGCGGCGCTGGATCATGGGTCCGCCAAGGCGTCCCCGCCGCGGCGCGCGCGCACGCGCCGAGCGAACCGGCTGCGGCTCCTGGCGTCATCACGGTGGACGCGCTGGCGCGATGCTGCAGCGATGCATTGGTCGGCCACCGGGCGACTTTCGTCCGGCTGCCGATCGGTTGGCCAGGCGAGTATTGCCGTTTCGAGCATCCACTTGATTTTCTCGGATGCGATGGCGGCGGCGGAATCGGCGCCGGGCCAGGCCTCGCCGTCGGCGCAGCGCTGGCGTTGCGCGGCAGCGACCGGCTGCCGGTCGCCATCCTCGGCGACGGCGATTTCCTTATGGGCGTGACCGCGGTGTGGACTGCGGTGCACTATCGAATACCGCTTCTGATCGTCATCGCCAACAATCAGTCGTTCTTCAACGACGAGCTGCACCAGGAACGCGTCGCACGACTGCGCGATCGCCCGGTGGAGAATCGATGGGTCGGAATGCGGATGACCGAACCGGCGTTCGATCTGGCGATGTTGGCGCGCGGCCAGGGCGCCGCCGGGCTGGGCCCGATCGCCTCCCACACTGAATTGACGCCTGCAATGAAAGAGGCGATCGCGCAAGTGCGCGGGGGAGCGGTTTGTGTCGTCGACGTACGGGTGGCGGCCGAATATGCACGCGCCACGTCGGTGGCCCTGATGCGCGGCGCGCCGGCCGCGCGCTGAAGCGCGCGCCGATCACGGAACGTGGCGTTCCGCTGAAGCGAACGGCGCCATTCACGACTTGGCAAGATGGTCTGGGGGTTGCTACTAATGGACCTTCGCTGGGTTTGCGCGGCGTCCGCCGGCGTTCCCCATTCCCGATCGACCGCAGGAGGTGGATCATGTCGTTGCGAATCAACAACGAAGCGCCGAATTTCTCGGCTGAAACGACCGAAGGGAAGATCGATTTCCATAGCTGGATCGGCAACGGCTGGGCGATCCTCTTCTCGCATCCCAAGGATTTTACGCCGGTCTGCACCACCGAGCTGGGCTATCTCGCCAAATTGAAACCCGAGTTCGACAAGCGGAGCTGCAAGGTCCTTGGACTGAGCGTCGATCCGGTGAGCGACCACAAGCGCTGGGCCAAGGATATCGAGGAGACGCAAGGGGCTGCCCTGAATTACCCGCTTATCGGCGACCCCGAGCTCAAGGTGGCGAAGCTCTATGACATGTTGCCGGCCGAGGCCGGCACGACGTCGCAGGGACGGACGCCCGCCGACAACGCCACCGTCCGTTCGGTGTTTATCGTCGGGCCGGACAAGAAGATCAAAGCGATGCTCATCTATCCGATGAGCAGCGGCCGCAACTTCGACGAGGTGCTGCGCCTGCTCGACTCCTGCCAGCTTACGGCCAAGCATCAGGTCGCGACGCCGGTCAATTGGAAGCGCGGCGAAGACGTGATCATCGTGCCGTCAGTGTCCGACGAGCAGGCGAAGGCGAAGTTCCCCGGCGGCTGGAAGGCGCCCAAGCCTTATATGCGGATCGTCCCGCAGCCGAAGTAGGGGTACGCGCGCGCCCGGGCTTGAGGTCAGGCGATTAGCCGGTACAAGGTCGTAGCGGCGCGCCGGCCGCGCAGTTCGACATCGCCAAGCGGCTCGAGCTTGAACGAGCCGTCGAGCAGCGCGGCGGTGTCGCCGCTGATGAGTATCGTAACCGAATCGCCGCGGTCGAACTCCTTGGCCAGCGCTTCGATGCGTTGGCTGGCGTTCACGGCGTCGCCAATGACGGTGTAGTTCGTACGCGTCTCCGATCCGATATTGCCGACGAGGACCTTGCCGCTGTGGATTCCGACCCGAATCCGCACGCCCGGTCCATCGCCGGCTGGCGGACGCGGCATATTCGCGAGCATTCGCGCGATGCATGTCGCGGCATGGCAGGCGCGTATCGCATGGTCGGGCTGAACGTCCGGCGCCCCCCAGAACGCCATGACCGCGTCGCCAATGAACTTGTCGATGGTGCCGCTTTCAGACTCGACACAGCCGGCCACCAAGGAAAAGTGATGATTGAGCAAATCGGCGATTTCCGCCGGCGATAATCGCTCGGAGATGCTGGTGAAGCCGACGATGTCGGTGAACATCACCGTGACCAGCCGCTCCTCGGATCGCACCGCGCCGGCGACGCCAAGCTCGATCAGCCGCCGGACCAGTCGCTTCGGTACGTAACGCTCGAACTGGGCAAGTCCGCCGAGCATCGAATTGAACGCAGTGGCCTGATCGTCAATCTCCTTGAGCCGGCTCGCCGGCAATGGGTCAAGTCCGGCAAGCTCGAACCGCGTCAGCTTGCGGCTTGCCTCGGCCACCCGCTCGACGGGGCGCGATAGCGCCCGGCCGAGCCAGATCGCCGCAACGGTTGCAAACGCCAGCACGGCGAGCCCCAGAATGGCGGCCAAGGTAAGCCGCTGGCGCGCGGCAATCTCCTCGTCGGCGCCAAGCCACACGCCAACGCCCAGCGCCGCATCGCCGAAGTCCCGCCGCCAGCGCATGATCACGTAGTACGCGGAGTCCTGGACGTCGATCCGCGATACTTCGATGCCGCGGCCGGCCAACCCCTCGAACCCCGCGACGGCCCGACGGCTTGCCAACATGGGCAAGACAGGATCGCCAAGCTGCGTCACCGGAACCGAGGGCGAGGTGGCCGACTGCGCCGGATGGGCGGAGACCAGGTTCGGATGCGCGAGCACGCGACCGGCGCCGTGTAATATGAATGCCGTGCCACGATACTGAGCGCCCGACTCGGTCAATAAGAGCGACAATTCCTGCACCGAAATGACCGAGGCCAGCATTCCGAGGAATTCGCCGTGGCGGCGAACCGCTTGGCGTACGTTGAAGAACGTTCGTCCAAGGCGAAAGGTTGGCTCGCCCCAAATCGGACCGTTGACGCCCTCAATCTCGCCGAGCGCACGCGACGCATGCTCGAGGTCGGCCGGAAGGCCGCGCAAGATCTGCAATTGACCGCTGTCCTGGCGCACGACGACGACTTGGCGAAGATCGCGCTGCGTCAGCACAACCCCCTGGATTTGCGGCGCGGCGGCGAGTGCCCCTGTCAGAAGCTCGGCCAAAGCCGGATCGTCGACACCGGCATAGGCGCCGCCTGCGATCCGATCGGCGAGAAAACTGACCTGGCTCACCGCCGGCGCGAGGTGCGTGTCGATCCCCTTTTCGATGTCGCGGATGATCAAATTGGCGACGTTGTTGAGCAGCTCGTTCGTAGTCGTCCTTGCGGCGAGAAACAGCACGACCAGGACCGCCAGTATCGCGCAGGCGACGAGCGCAGCGGTCGCCGAGGCGAGCACCAACGCGATCGAAATCCGCCTACGGTTCGTCTCGCTGGGATTCGACGCCGTGGTGGCGGCGCGAGTCATCGCAGCAAGCCGCGCTCGCGCAAATAGCCTTCGGCGCCGGAGTGGAAGGTGGCGAAATCCGGCCGCATCGCCAATCGCCGCGGGTCGAGCCGCGCAAAGGCAAGATGCAACTGCCGGAATTCATCGGCATTTTCGATAACGGATTGAACAAGATGCCGAATCGCCGGCGCCGAAACCTCGGTAGTGGTCATGACCATGGCCCGCGTGCCGAAGGTCGGCGTGTCGGCCCAGTTTTCGCGATAAACACCGCCAGGGATAGACATCGACTCATACTCGCTATGGCTTGCGACGATCTCGCGGATTCGCTCCTCGACTATAGGTACGAGACGTCCGCCGCACGATCGGACCGCCTCTTGAATCAAACCATTTGGGTGGCCGACCGAATAGACGATCGCGTCGATCCGGCCTTGGCACAGCGCCTGGACTTGCGCCCCCGGGCCGAGTTCGAGCGTGGCGGCAAAATGCGCCCGGGTGAGCCCGCTTGCACGCATCAGCCGTTCCATCATCACGCGATGCCCAGAGCCGATATTGCCGATATTCACCCGCTTTCCGTCGAGATCGGCCGACGAAACGATGCCGACGTCGGTGCGCGCCACGATGGTGAACGGTTCGTCGTGCGCAGCGAGCACAAGGCGCAGATTGGACATTGGACCGGCAGCGGCGAACGCTCCTTCGCCGCGGATGGCGTCCGCCAGTACGTCGGACTGGACGATCCCCACGTCGATCTCGCCGTCGCGCAGCGCTTCGATGTTGGTCACCGACCCCGGCGAGGTCTCGGCCGAACACCGCATACCCAACCGATCGGAATCGAGATTGAACAATCGGCACAGCGCGCCGCCGAGCGGGAAATACACGCCGCCCGCAGCACCGGTGCCGATCAGGATGCCCTTGCGGGTCGACGCCGGCGCCGGCCGCGACGCGAGCAGGCCTGAAAGGCCCGCCGCGGCGGCGCGCAGGACGTCACGCCGCTTCATATATCAGCGTTTCTCCCTTTACCTCGAATATTCCGCGAACCAGAAGGCCATCCATGTCGTACCAAACCAGACCGGCGCATTGCGGGGTGAGAAAGCGATGCTTCTCCGCCCGCACCGGGCCGCGCCGCGTAGGTATCTCCTCTTCGCCGAGCCGTTTAGCCGATATCCCGACCTCGCCGCCCTCCGCTGCGTTGATCAGTGATGTCTGGCGGACGAACTCGGCGCTCCAGAACCCATTCGACGTCATCAAATGCGAACGGGCCACGAACGGGCCCATCGGACCGACGATGCGCACTCCATCGCCGACCGAGGCGCCAACCAACTCGCGCTTCTCGCCGTTGTCATCGGTGCGGCTGACGAGCGATTGGAGCTTGCCGTCGCGCCAAGCCTCCGTCGATTCATGAAGATAGCGAAACGCGGTGATGAACGCGATCTTCACTTCGAGACGGATCTTCGTCTCGACGGTGCGGGAATCCGGCGCGCCCCGCATAAAAATGTCATGCGCGCCGATTTCGCTTCGCTCGCGGAAGACGCGATACCGCAGATCGGGCGCTGGCTGCGCCTGCACATCGCGCAGGATCGCCGGCAGACCGGCGGCGCCGGCGCCGATGCAGGCAAACCCGCCGATGAGCAACCGGCGGCGCGTCGGCGGCCCGCCGCGGCTTCTGCGACCCTCCATCGTGCCCCCAGAGTTTCTCCGGGGGTCCTCCCCCGGGGTCAGAAGTTCAACAACAAACCGACGACGCCGCCAGTGGCTGCATTGGAGCTGGTCGGCGCGGTCGACCCGTTGCCGTCGAACTCGACGTGGAACAGCACGCCCTCGAGATTGACGCCGGGCCCAAGAATATACTTTCCGCCGAGCGACAAGCCAGTAAAACGATCGTCGCCGAACGCCGGTCCGGCGACCGGCGAGCTGTCATTGCGGCCATCGACATAGGTCAGGCTCGCCTCGCCGGGGCCGAAATTGTACGAGGCGCCGACATTCCACGCTCGCCCTTCGACCTTGTTGGCGCCAGTCCCAGCCGACGACGCCCCGGCGGTGCCGGCCGAGCCGGTGCGTCCGTCGCGAATCTCGGCCCATCCCGCGCCGACCCGGAAACCGGCATATCCCAACTGGAAGCCGGCATTCACGACGTAGGGATCCGGCGCGCTGGTCGTCGCCGTGAGTTGCGGACCGCTCCACGCCATGTACCCGACCGCAGCGGCAACGTCGAACTCGGCGAAGGAACGAATGAAGTTCACGCTTACCGCGTAGCCTTCCGTATAGGCGCTCGATACCGAGGTCGGCGAGGCGGTGTCCTGCGAGGAATCGGGGATGTACGAGAGGCCGAGTTGGAACCCCTCGAAGCGCGGCGTGTAGTAATTGATCTTGTCGGAATCGTTGTCGAAAAAGCGCACCATCGTGCTGAAGATCGTCGAATCGAGACTCGGCGAGGCGGTCGGGTTGGTGACGACGTTGGTCAAGTTTCCGTCGCCGGTGATCCATTTTCGCGAAAACGATTCCGGCGCCTCCATGTGCATCTTGTACATGGCGTTGTTGGTTTGCCCGAGCTCGATCCGGCCGAAACTCCCCTCGATGAACATATAGGATTCGTCGATCTGATCGTTCTCGGTGTTGCCCTCGAGCTCGATGCGAAGGCCGAAGGTGACCCCGTTGGCGAGCGTGGTACGTCCGTTGAAATGAATTTCCTGATCGGAATGCTGGTCCAACTCCAACAACTTACCCGACCGGCCTGCATTGCGGTTGCCGACGTCGTCCTGGCTGGCGTAGCTGACGAACTGGCCGACATAGCCGCCGACGGAAATCTTGATCGGCTCCGCCTTCGCTTGCGCCAAGGCCGGTTCGGCGGCGGCAAGCGAACCGCCCAGCGTCAGCGCGGTGGTGACGAGAAGGCGACGTTGAAGTGTTCGCATTATCGACTCCTATCGCAGAACTCCGACGATCACCGAGCCCCAGGCCGTCAGGAGGATTTGGCCGATCGCATAAGGCACTGTGTAGCCCAGCACCGCGATGCGGCTGTCGGCGCTATCCTGGATGGCGGCCAGCGCCGGGGTCTGGGTTTGGGCGCCGGCGCAGGCGCCCAGCAGCAAGATCGGACGCAAGCGAAGGACGCGGCGGCCGAAATAGAGCGCGGACGCCAGAGGAACGAGCGTCACGACCACTCCGCCTAGCAACAGGCTAAGGCCCGAATCCTGGATCGCGTCGAGAAAATGCGGCCCGGCTTGCATGCCGGTCATGCCGACGAAGCCGGCGAGTCCCAGCGAAATCATCAACGCGCTAGCGGCCTCAGGCACGCGGCCGAACGACGGGCGATGGGAATGAATCCACCCCAGAATAATGCCCGCCAGGAGCGCGCCGACGCTGGTGCCAAGCCCGATACGGAACTCGCCTGCGAGAAAATACGGCGCGCCGATGAACCCACCGATGACGACCGCGAGTCCAAGCGCCATGACGTCGCTGCCGATGCCGCCGCGATCGGCCCGACCGATGCGCGCCGCGACGCGTTCCACCGACGTCGCTGGACCGATCAGCTCGAGCCGGTCGCCACGCTGAACTTCCGTGCCGGGTAAAATGGGAATTTTCTGGCCGAGGCGCGTAAGCTTGCGCAAAAAGACGCCGCGCGCCTCGTGTCGTACGGCCAGTTCGCCCAGCGTTCGTCCGACATAGTCGCCATGGGCGGCGATGACGGTCAAGACCGTGATCGGCATATCGAGCAACTCGCGGTCGTCAACCTCCGCGCCGATCTGGGCGCCGCACTCCATGACGACCGCGCGGCGCCCGCCGAGCGACAGCACATCACCTGCGGCCAGCAAGGTGTCGGGCGCAGCGTCGATAATCTCCGCGCCGCGACGCACTCGTGCGATGTACAGGCGCTGGCCGGCGAACCGTGCCTCGACATCGGCGATCGTCTTGCCGGCGAGCTCGACATCGTCCAGCCGGTGAGCGCGCAGCGCGAAGGCCTGGTAGCCTGAGAGCAGGCCGACGCGATCGCGCGTAACTCCAAGTTCCTCTTCGAGCGCGCGCGACTCGACGGCGAGATCGATTTTGAGCAGTCGGGGAGCGAACCGGCTGAGAAACCATATTGTCCCGAACGTGCCGAACACGTAGCAGAGCGCGTCGCCGATCGCGACGTGCCCGACAAGGCGTTCGCGCTCGGCCTCGGGCAGCGGCAGCGCCATGATCGCCTCGCTCGCGGTGCCGATCGCCGGCGATTGGGTCAGCGCGCCAGACAGCAGACCAGCGGAAAGACCGACGTCGAGCCCGAGCGCCGAAGCCACGACGATCGAAATCGCCAATCCGACCGTCGCCTGGAACACCGCGAGCGCCAGGAAGCGCAGGCCGTCACCCCGTAAAGAGCGGAAGAACTGCGGACCGATCGAATAGCCGTTACCGACCAGGAAGAGCATGAACAGCACCGATTTGGCCGTCCCCGAGACCGGAATCTCGAGCTGCCCGACGACAAGGCCGACGAACAGCGCGCCGGTCGGCGTCCCCAGGTTGACGCCGCCAAGCTTGACGCCGCCAACCCACGCGCCCAACCCAAGAACGAGGAAGACGGCGAGTTCCGGGTAGTGCCGCAGAACGCCGACGGCCCAGTCCATCGCCGCGCCCTCGTCGCCGTCTCCTCAACCGGCCAGTAACATCGCGAAATATCCAAACACTGTCAGGAGAATGCCCGAGACCGCGTAACCGACGGGGAAGCCGATCCACGGGACCGAGCTGTTGATCTCCTTCGCCGCCTCGCGCGCCGGACCCGAGTGGCTGCGTGCTCCGGCGACGCCGCCCATCAGCACCGCGGCGTTGATCTTGAATATGTGAAAACCGATCGCCCAGACAATGATCGGCGGAATGCTGCAGGCGATGAAGCCGATGACGAAGATCTTCAGCGCCAATGCGCCGGTGAGCTGAGCGAGCAGAGTCGACCCGGCGTTCACGCCGACGATGCACACGAAGACGATCAGCCCCATGTCCTCGAGGATGTTGCGCGCCGCGTTCGGCGTGTTGCCGAAGAAACGCAGACGCGAGACGACCGACGACACGATGACGCCGGACACCAGCAGGCCCCCGGCGTTGCCGAGCCCGACCGACGAGCCGAACGCCGGGAACTGCACCAATCCGATGAGGAAACCCAGAATCATGCCGAGCGACAGCGTCAGCAAATCCGTCGCCGTGTTCGGCCGGGCGATCCGCCCGAATATCTGCGCCGCCTTGTCGACCGCGTCCTTGAGCCCGACGACGGTGAGCACGTCCATCCGCTGCACCGTCGTCTCGGTGCCGATCGGCAACGGCGCGCCGCCGCGATCGATGCGCACGAGCTGAAGCTGGCCGGCGAGATCGGTGCCGCGGTAATCGATCAGCCGCTTGCCTTCGACCTCCTTGTTGGTGACCAGGATCTCCGCCTGGTCGAGCGGGATATTGAGCGCCCGCGCGTCGGGCACTTCGGGGCCGATCAATCCCATCTTGTCGGTGAGCGACTCGAGGCGGCCGCCGAGCGCAATGATGTCGCCCTTCTGTAATACGACCTCCGGATCGGCGCCCAACAGCTCCTTGCCGCGCGCGACATTGATGACGCGATACTCGGGGTTGGACTGGCGGAACTGGCGGATGGTCTGGCCGGCCGTTTGTGGATTCTCCAATCGGTAAGCGCGCAACCCGAACGGGCGATATCCCGACAGCCCGGTGTCGTCGACATTGCGGACTCCGTGCTGCTCCTCGTACTGCTTGGCCGCGGCGACCGCGTCGACGCCCCACCAGCGCGGGAGGTACTTGCAGATGAGAATGATACCGACCGTACCCCAGATGTAGGTGATGCCATAGGAGAGCGCGATCATCGCCGACGCCTGCTCGACCGTCGTGCCTTCCGGAAGCGCAACCGCGCCCGAGGTCACCGCCTGTTCGGCCGAGCCGATCGCCGCCGACATGGTCTGCGATCCGGCCAGCATGCCGCCGGCTGCGCCCGCAGGCAGGTCGAAAAGCCGCGCGCCGATCACGACGAGCGCCAAGCCCATGATCGACGAAAAGATCGCGAGAAAAGTAAATTTCAGGCCGTCGCCCTTGAGGCTGTTGATGAACGACGGTCCGACGCGCAGTCCCACGCCGTACATGAACAGATAGTAGAAAAGGCTCTTGGTGAAGTTGTCGAGCTGCAGCTTGACGCCATAGACCGACGCGACGGTCGCCACGGCGCAGCCGACCACGATGGATGCGGCCACCGAGCCTAGGCCGTATCCCTTGATCGAGAACCGGCCGACCCAGATCGACAGCCCGACGACGAAGAACAGCAGGATGAACGGATTGTTGGCGAGAAACTGGAATATCGCGGTCATTGTTGCGTTCCCCCTTGGCCGCCCGCGTTCGCTAGCGACGGCGTCCCTTTTTGCCCCGCTTCGCCTTTGCGCCTTTCGCGCTGCCGGAGCGCGCAGCGGGCGCCGCCGCGGCGCCGAGCGCCGACGGCGCCAGCAGCTTGAGTCCCAAATTCGCCGCGTAGCCGTGGATCTCCTTGACGTCGAGCTTGCGCATGAAGGTGATCGTCTCGGCGGTGATCACCTGGCCCGGCACCATGATCGGAAAGCCGGGTGGATAAGGGATGACGAAGTTCGCCGAGACCAGCTCCGGACCGCTCTTCAGGCGCCGGTCGATCTCGGGGCTGTTGAGCTTGATGTGCTCGCAGCGCGCCTCGTCGTAAGCCCCGTAGAACGCGCGGCGCATGTCGCCCTCGAGCGTGACGCTCTTCGGATCCTCGCGGAAGCTGTCGTGGAACCGGCTGAAATTGGGCATGTCGGGCACGTCTTCCATCAGCGCCTTGACGCGGGCGCTGAACGCCGCGCGCTCGGGCGCCCCGCCTTTGTCGAGACGACTGTCGACGCTCCGCGCGATCTCGACCAGGACTTTGATAAGGTTGGCGATGTCGCTGCGCGTGTTGTTGATGTTGGTCTGGAACAACACGCTGTTGCGCGACGTCTTGTTGACCTGGATGTCGTAGTCGGCGGCGAGCAAACCCTTGAACTGCGTGCCGTCGAACCCGGCGGTGCCGCAGACAAGCGTAAGCCGCGTCGGGTCGAGCGCGAATTCGTCCTCGCGCAGCATCTTCGCCACGTCGACCAACGTCCTGCCCGGCTGCCCGTAGTCGTCGAAGCCGCCGGGCGAACGGAACTCCGCCGGAACCATTTCCGACAGCGGGAGGATCTGGAAATACTTCGAGATCAACGGATGCCGCTTGACCTCGCGGCGCAGGTCGAGCGCCAACTGTACGGCGCGCATGACCAGCTCGTATCCCTCAAGCTCCATCTGCCGGCGCGCCACGTCGAGCGAGGCGATGATCTGCAGATTGGGCGACGTCGAGGCATGCGTGAACACCGCCTCGTGGAACGCTTCCTCGATCTTGTGGAAGTCTTGGTCCTTGACCAGCACCATCGAGCCTTGACGCAGCGACGACATCGATTTGTGCGTCGAGTTGGTCTGGTAGACGCGCAAGCGCACCTTCCGCGGGTCGGGAATGAGCCGCGTCGTCAACAGGCGCTTGTCTTTCGGATCGAGGTCGGCACCGAGTGATCGACGCTGCGCTTCGTAAGCTTTGAGATACGCCGGATCGGCGAATTTCTCTTGCAGCAGGGCGGCAGCGCCCATGGCGGTGCGACGGCGGAAGAATGGCGAGAACCGCGCGAACCCGAACCACGCCTCGTCCCACAGGAAGATCAGGTCGGGCTTGATGGCGAGGCACTCTTCCATCACCCGTTCTGTGTTGTAGACGTGGCCGTCGAACGTGCAGTTGGTCAGCACCACCATGCGCGCGCGATCGAGCCGCCCCTCGGCCTTAAGGTCGAGCAGTGCCTTCTTGAGCGATTTGAGCGGCACGCCGCCGTACATCGAATACTTCATCATAGGGTAGGCCTCGACGTAGAGCGGTTGCGCTCCGGCGAGGACCATGCCGTAGTGATGCGACTTGTGGCAGTTGCGATCGACGATGACGATGTCGCCCGGCTGCAGCAGCGCCTGCTCTACCATCTTGTTCGAGGTCGAGGTGCCGTTGGTGACGAAGAAGACGCGGTCGGCGCCGAAGGCGCGTGCCGCCTTGTCTTGCGCGACCTTGATGTTTCCCGTCGGCTCGAGGAGGCTGTCGAGGCCGCCGGTCGTCGCCGACGATTCGGCGAGGAACAGGTTGACGCCGTAGAACTGGCCCATGTCGCGGATCCAGTTCGAGTTGAAGATCGATTTGCCCCGCGCCACCGGCAGCGCGTGGAATGTTCCCATCGGCCGCTGCGCGTAACGCTTGAGATTGTCGAAGTACGGCGTTGCGTAACGGTCGGCCACTCCGTCGAGGATGCTGAGATGTATTTCGAGGGGCTCCTCGACCTCGTAGAAGACGCGGCGTATTGTCGCCGCGCTCGCGTCGCCGGCCACCTGTTCGACCTTGCGGTCGCTCAGCAGGTAGACGTCGAGTTCGGGCCGGAGACGTTTGATTACGCTCGACAGCAGTACGCCGTAGCCCTGCGGCGCCGCGTCGCGCGGATCGATCGGTAGATGCGCGCTGAGCAACCCGCGGAGCATCGGCGCCTTGTGCTGCGAGGGATAAGCGAAGCCATCGAAAATAACGACCGCCTCGAGGTTGCCGTTGAGCAAGGTGCCGGCGACCGCGTCCTCAAAATTGCCGACCGCCACCATCTCATAGACGAACTGGTCTTGCGGGCGGCGCAGTTTCCGCGCCTCCTGAAGCATCGCCGGCCAACGCGAAGGCGCGGTCGGCGTGACGGCGAGAACTTCGAAATAGGGCTTGGAATCAGCGACTTCGTCGAGCGCGGCTGGCCCACGTTCGCCAAGCAGGGCCGAAGGCTCGTCGCCGCCTTCGCGTTCGCCGGCGTCATGGCGATACGAGCGCGACAGCAACGCGCTGCTGATCCGCTGCGTCAGTCGCGCCGTCCCCGCCGCATCGTCCGCCGCGAGTCGATCGCTCAGCATTCCCATCAATCGGGTGCCGGGATATGCGAAGAACTCCTCAAGCGTCTGCACCTCGGCGAGCGCGCGCGCGACCTTGTCGCGGCGGTCGCGAACGCTTTCGCGGCGCACGTTCGCCGCCCAATCCTGCGCCGCCGCGTTGAGATCGCGCCAGCCGTCGAATCGGACCTCCGAAACCGAGAAGAATCGGTCGATCTGACTGGCTTTCGGGCTTTCCGGCGGCATTTGTCCCTCCCCTATTGGACGCGCGTTCGGCCTTCGGCCGCGTCCTGCGACACGGCGGTTTCGCGTCCCTACAACATTCGTGAACGGTGGCGACCCCCCGACTCAATGAAGGTGTCGAACGTACTCCTCAAGATAATATAGAACCTTATAACCATAGAAATCTGTTCCGTAAAATAATCTGCATCAACGGATACTGGATAACATGTGCCATAGAATATCAAGTAGAATGCGAATGCTCTGCTCACTAAATATCATCTGAAGACCACACGGAACGAGCGTTTCAGTCGGGCAGCGTGCTCATCAGGAACATCGTCCGGAGAATCGGGCTCGGCTTGGCCGCATCGCCGAAGCTGGCGCGGAAAAGCCGGTCGAGGGCGTCGGAACGAAAGATGCGGCTGATCGCTCCGTCCACGGCCAATCGAAAATCGCCGTCGCCGCGCGCCAGCGCCAGCGCGTAAGGTTCGTGGGTGAAGTACTGGTCGGCGAGCAGGAGCTTCTGCCCGGCGTCCTTCCTGAACATCAGGAACTGCAGGATCGCCCGGTCAGCGAAGTAGGCCGTGAACTCGCCGGCCTCGAGCCGTCGCAAGCCGTCGTCGTGGCTGTCGACCGGCACCACGTTGGCGTTGATGCCCTCTTGCCGAAACGCATCGCTCAGTGAGCGCTCGGTTGTCGTGCCGCGGCGCACGCCGACGATATGGCCGCCAAGGCTCTTGAAATCGGACGGCCCGCCGGCGCGGAACATCACCCCCGCCCCATCGACGAAGGTCGGCACCGAAAAATCCACCTGCCGACGCCGTTCGAGCGTCACCGTCGTCGCGCCGCATAACAGGTCGGCGCGGCCGGCAGCTACCGTCTCGAACCGATTCGACGCCGTCACCGGGACGTACTCGATCTTGACTTCGGCGACGCGGAGCTGGCGCGCGATGTCGATGGCGATCAATCGGCACAGACCCACCGTATAGCCCGCGTATTCGCCGTTCGCCTCCTTGAACGAAAACGGCGCGGCGTCCTCGCGCACCGCGAGCCGGATTGCGCCGCGCTCCTTGATGCGATCGAGTGTTGCGGCCTCGCCCAAGCTCGGCAAGATCGATGCAAGCAGCACGAGCATCCCGACCAACTCTCTGATCCGCATGGCTTTGCCTTTCTTGAGCTCGGACATGGCTGGCGTCGGCGACGAGACGGGTCAGCCGCCAGCGCCAGACGGGGTTATGGCGTAGAAGGGAAGCGCGAGAAACGCCTTGGCGACGATCGCGTTGGCGAGATCGACGAAGAACGAGCCGGCGAGGGTCACCAGCAGGAACGCCTTCGGCGCCGGACCATAACGGTCGGCGATCTCATCCATTGTCGCCATCGCCACCGGCATCGACGATATGCCGAAGCCGAGGAATCCGCCTACGGTCACCGCGGCGTCGTAGTCGCTTCCAAGCAACCGGAACAGGGCGAAATACCCGATCGCGACAATGACGACGACCTGCACGACGACGTTGATTGCGAGCGGCGTGAGTATCGCCGCGACCGCGATAAGCTTGACGCCCATCAGGCTCATCACCAAGAAAAGGTGCAGCGCGATTTCGCCGCCCTGTTCGATCGGCGCGAACTCGAGCTTGACGCGCCCGAGATCGGCCAGGTTGGTGATCAGGATCCCCGCGATCATCGCCGAGAGAAAGCCGGGCAACACAAGGCCCTCCTCCCTGGCCCAGGCGTTGATGTGATCGCCGATCAGCACCGCAAAGGCGATCACGAAGACCGTCGACAGGATGCGCTCGAGCGTCGAGGACTCCGCGGCTGCGCCCTCCGCCGGGCTGGCACGCGGCGCAACGAAAGACACAAACGATCCCGACGGCGTCGCCGATTTCAATCTGTGGCGGGCAACGATCCAGCCGGTGATGGGCCCCGCGATCAACGCGCCGGTGATCACTGCGAGCGTCGCCGCGCCGATGCCGACGATCGGCGCGCCGTGCAGCCCGGCTGCCTCGGCTTCCTTGGCCCAGGCAAGCGCGGTGCCCGGCCCGCCGACAAAGGACAGGCTGCCGGCGAGCAACCCATAGAACGGATGCGCTCCCCAGCCGACCGCTACCAGTGTGCCAGCAATGTTCTGTGCCACCAGGACCACGACGGTGACCGCGCATAAAATGACGAGTGGGCGTCCGCCGGCCTTGAGCGCGCTGAATTTCGCCGACAGGCCGATCGTCGTGAAGAACACCAGCAGCAGAAAGTCGCGCAGCCGCTCGCCGAACACGACCTCCGTGCCGAGCCAAAGTTGGGCGAAAAGCACGATCACGGCGACGATGGTCGCGCCGACGACCGCGTTGGGCATGTCGATGCGCCGCAGAAGGGGCACGGCCTGGCGGATCTTTCCGCCGACGAACAGCGCGGCCAAGCCAACGATCAGCGTGATCAACTCGGAAACGACGATCTTGTCGGGTAGTGTCATTCGCGCGCCTCCCCCAAGGCGCTATACGATGCGTCTCCAGGCGCCGAAGCGCGTCCTACTCCGCCGCCGCTTTCTCCGCCGTCGCGGGCGGCTCCGCCTTCGGCGTCCCCTTCACTTTTTCACGAACCTGCTGGAAAACGACGTAAAGCGATGGAATCAGGAACACGCCCACCACTGTCGCCGCCAACATGCCGCCGAACACCGCCGTGCCGACGGCGCGGCGGCTCGCGGCGCCGGCGCCAGTCGCGATGACCAGCGGCACAAGGCCGAGGATGAAGGCAAAACCGGTCATCATCACGGCGCGGAATCGCATATGCGCGCCGAGCTTGGCCGCTTCGACGATCGGCAGTCCCTTCTCGCGTTGCTCCTTGGCGAACTCGACGATGAGGATGGCGTTCTTGGCGGCGAGCGCGATCAAGACGACGATGCCGATCTGCGCGTACAGATCGAAACTGAGTCCGGTGATCCAGAGCGACAGGATCGCGCCGAGCAACCCGACCGAGACCGAAAGCAGCACCGGCACGGGAATCGTCCAGCTCTCGTAAAGCGCGACAAGGAAGAGGTAGGCGAACAGCACCGCCATGCCGAGGATCGCCGCGGTCTTGCCGGCCGCCTCCTTTTCTTGCAACGCGGTGCCGGTCCATTCGAAGCCATAGCCCTGCGGCAGCGTTGTCGCCGAGACGCGCTCCATCGCCGCAAGCGCATCGCCCGAACTGTATCCCTCCGCGCCCGAACCGTTGATCGTCACGCTGCGGTAGTTGTTGTAGCGCGTGATCGATTGCGGCCCGAGGATGAGCCGGGTCTCGACGAAGGCGCGCAACGGCACCATTTCGCCGTCCTTGTTGCGCACATGGATGCGGAAGATGTCGTCGACCCGCTTGCGATCGTCGGCCTCGGCCTGGATCTTGACCTGCCAGGTGCGGCCGAAGATGTTGAAGTCGTTGACATAGTAGCCGCCAAGCGTCGCCTGCAGCGCGTTGAACACGTCGCCGATCTGCACACCCAGCGTCTGTGCCTTGTTGCGGTCAATTTCAAGGTAGATCTGCGGCGTACGCGCCGAGAAGGTGCTAAAGGCGGCGGCGATCTCGGGCGCCTGATTGGCAGCGACGACCATGGCGCGCATGACGGCGGCCGTCTCCTCCGGCGGCCGGCCGGCGAAATCCTGGAGCTGGTATTCAAAGCCGCCGGTCGACCCGAGGCCGATGATCGGCGGCAGGTTGAACGGGATGACCGCGGCGCCGCGGACGGCCGCCCCTTCATGCCGCATTTTTTGAATTATCGCCTGCACCGATTCGGCGTGGTCCTTGCGTTCCTCGAAGGGCGCGAGCGTGGCGATGATGAAGGCGCTGTTCGATTGCGCCAAGCCGCTGATGAAGCTGTAACCGACGATCGTCGTCATATCCTGCATGCCCGGCATCGCCGAAACGATCCGCTCCACCTCCTGCATGATGTCCGAGGAACGGTTGACCGACGCGCCGTCGGGCAGTTGCGCCTCGATGAAGAACAGGCCTTGGTCCTCGTCCGGCAGGAATCCCGACGGCGTGACGCGCATCAGCGCGCCACTGCCGACCAAAACGCCGACGATCAGTACCAGGCTCAAGAACGAGACGCGAAGGAGGCGGCTGACCACCGCGACGTAGCCGTCGCGCGTGCGGTCGATGCCATTGAGGATGTAGCGCATCAAGCCTTTGCGTTCGTGGGTCCGCTTCAGCAACACGGCGCACAAGGCCGGGCTCAAGGTCAACGCGTTGATCGCCGAGATCACCATCGAAACGGAGACGGCAACAGCGAATTGCTGGAACAGCACGCCGGAGATCCCGGGAATGAACGCGACCGGAACGAACACCGAGAGCAGGACGAGCGTGATGGCGATGATGGGTGCGGTGATCTCCTCCATCGCCTTATACGCCGCTTCCTTGGGCGGCAGGTGCTCTTCCTCCATCACCCGCTCGACGTTCTCGACCACGACGATCGCATCGTCGACGACGATGCCGATGGCGAGAACGAGCGCCAGCAGCGACACCATGTTGGCCGAGAAACCCATCATCAGCATGACCGCGAACGTGCCGATCAGCGAGACAGGAACGGCGATCATCGGGATCAGCGAGGCGCGCCACGAGCCAAGGAAGAGGAAGACCACCAGGACGACGAGGACGAACGCCTCGACCAGGGTGTGCACGACCCCTTCGATCGACGCCTTGACGAACACCGTGGTGTCGTAAACGACCTTGTAGTCGACGCCGGCCGGAAATTGCGGCCGCAGACGCTCGAGCGCGGCGCGTATGCCGTCGGCGGCGGCGACCGCGTTCGAGCCCGGCGCCTGGTAGATGGCGACCGCCGCTGTGTCCTTGCCGTTGAGGCGCGACAACACGTCCGAAGTCTGCGCCTCCAATTCCAGGCGCGCGATGTCGCGAAGGCGGATCACCGATCCGTCCGGGTTGGCGCGAACGATGATCTCGCCGAACTCCGCGGTATCGGTGAGCCGTCCCTTGGTCTGCAGGTTTAGCTGGAATTGCTGATCACTCGAGATCGGCAGCGCGCCGATGCGCCCGACCGCGGCCTGCGTGTTCTGACTTTGGATAGCGGTCACCAGATCCTGCGGCGACAGCCCGAGGCCGGTCAGGCGATCGGTCTCGACCCAGATTCGCATGCTGTAGTCGAGCGGGCCGAACAGGAACACGTCGCCGACGCCGCCGACTCGCGCCAAGGTGTCGATGACATTGATGGTCGCGAAGTTGCTGAGGAACAGCCCGTCGTGGCTGCCGTCGGGCGAGTAGAAATCGATCACCTGCAGCAGCGCCGACGACTTCTTCTTGACCGAGACGCCTTGCTGGCGGACTTCCTGCGGCAGTTTCGATTCGGCGAGGTTGACGCGGTTCTGGACGTTGACCGTGTTGATATCGGGATCGGTTCCGAGCAGGAACGTGACGAGGAGCGTGTACGAGCCGTCGTTGCCGCTGGTCGAGCGCATGTACAGCATCTTGTCGACGCCGTTCACCTTCGACTCGATCGGCTGCGCCACCGTCGCCTCGACCACGGCGGCGCCGGCCCCGGGGTAGGTTCCCTTGACTTCGACTTGCGGCGGAACGATGTCGGGAAACTGCGCGACGGGAATCCGCGTCAGGGCGATGATTCCGGCGAGCGTTATGACGATAGAGATGACGATCGCCATGCGCGGGCGATCGATGAATACCCGCGATATCACGGCTCAGGCCCCGCCGGCACTTGGCGGCCCGGGCGCCACCACCTGGCCCGGTCGGACCTTCTGAACTCCCTCGACGATAATCTTGTCGCCTTCGTTTACGCCCTGCTGCACGATTACGTAGCCCTCGCGCGCTCCGCCCGGAACGACGCGCTTGACGACCACCTTGTTTTCGCTGTCGACGGCGAGCACGAACGTCCCCGCCTGGTCGGCCTGAAGGGCATTGGACGGGATGACGAGCAGCTTCTCCGGCTGCTCGCGCTCGATCACCACGGTCACGAACTGGCCATCGACCAGGAACCCCTCGGGGTTCGGCACCTCGGCGCGAACGATCACCGTGTCGGTGCCGCGGTCGACCTGGACGTCGACGAAGCTGATCTTGCCCGGATGCGCATGGAACTTCCCGTCGGCCAGACGGACTTTTGCCACCAAACGCTGGGCCGCTTCGCCCTCCGTCACTCGTCGGCGGATTTCGGTGAGCATCCGCTGCGTGACCGGGAACGAGACATAGACCGGGTCTTGGCGAACGATCGTCGCCAACGTTCCCGATTCCGGGCCGACGAACGCGCCGACGGTATACGTCGAACGGCCGATGCGGCCGCCGATCGGTGCGTGAATATCCGTGTAGCCAAGGTTGATCTCCGCCTCACGGAGCGCTGCCTTGGCCTGCTGGACCTGCGCGCGCGCGACGCCTTCGCGCGCCGCGCGTTCGTCGACGGTCGCGGCGGAAATGTTGTTGTTGCGCAGCAGTTCTCGCCCGCGCTGGAGTTGTTGGGCGGCGTTGACCTGCTCCGCCTCGGCCCGCGCGACATCGGCTTTCTGCTGCTCGACCTGGGCCTGGTACTGATCCTTCTCGATGACGAACAGCAGCTCGCCTTCCTTGACGGTTTGGCCTTCGGTGAACTGCCGCTTGTCGAGGAACCCTAGGACGCGCGCCCGCAACTCGACCTTGTCGATCGCCTCGACACGGCCGGTGAAATCGACTCCGATCGACAGCTCCCGACGCTCGACCGTTGCCACGCCGACCGCCGGCGGCGGTCCCGCCGCTTGCTGCGTCGATTTACCCGCCTCCTCGCACGCGGCCAGACCAGCGGCGTAAGCTAGTGCGACGATCCCGAGGCGCAAATGCGGCTGCATTGGAGTTCCTCGCCGCTCGCTGCCAGATTCGTTCGAGCCGTAGGAATTAGCTCTTCTTGTTCCACACGCAGTTCTGCTTGTTGGCGGTCACCTCGTCGAATTGACCGGCCTTGTTCGGATACTCGTAGAAGACGACCGAGCCGTCGGGCATGCACAGCGGGTCGAACAGCGATCCGCCCGGCTCCGGCCGGCCATCGGCGCAGGCGGCAAGAGTAAGCAGCGACAAACCGGCGATTACAGCGCGCATGAGCAACCCCCTGAGCTATTATTGATACCTTCCAAAAAACGGACAAATCTCTAAACCGAGTGGGGGTTATATTCAAGTATACATTCAAACCTGCTTTGAGTATGGAATAGCCCGCTCGGCGATCGCCACCATCCCCGCGCGCCGACGCTGTAACGAAATCCGGGCGATCCTTCGTCCTCCACCGACATGCATTCGGGAGATTCCGTCATGAGATTTATCCGCATCCTGATCGTCGCCGTCGCGGCGACGCTGGCGCTGCCCGCCGCGGCGCAGGACAAACCGGCCAGCAACATGGAGATCCTTCAGCAAAAACTGAAGGCCGACAAGAAGTTGATCGTCGCGGACAACATGGAGCTGACCCAGACCGAAGCCGGGAAGTTCTGGCCGATCTACGACGCCTACGAAAACGACCTGGACAAGATCAACCAGCGCCTGGGGAAAATGATCGCTGCCTACGCCGACGACTACCGCAACAATTCGCTGAGCGACGACAAGGCCAAGATCCTGATCAAGGAAGCGCTGGCGATCGAGGACGCGGAGCTCAAGCTGAAGCGGACCTACTCGGAGAAGCTGACGCCCGTCCTGCCGCAGAAGAAAGTCGCGCGTTTCCTGCAGATCCAGAACAAGATCCGCGCCGTCGTCAAATACGAGCTGGCGGCGCAGGTGCCGCTCGTCCAGTAGACCGTCGCGGCTCAAGTTGCGTCCAGCGGCGGCGACGGTTACGTTCGCCGAGGTTTACCGCCGCCGATGGATGTTACGTTGGTGGCGTCGCACGACGTTTGGGGGAGAATTAACGATGATCGATCGAAAAACTCTCATTGCGCTCATCGCTGCAATCGGCGTCAGCCTGCCGCTGGCCGCCTGCGGCGGCGGCGGTGCCGATGTGAAGAGCGAGGTCAAGACCACGACCACCGGTCAGGAGCTGACCGACCTCAAGAAGGCGCTCGATAGCGGCGCAATCACGCAAGAAGAATACGAGCGCGAACGCAAGAAAATTCTCTCGCGTTAAACGCGAGGAGCCGCCAGCCCGCGCTCAGGGTTTGGTCCAGCTCGGGTCCGGGTCGAACACCGTCATCTTGCCGGCAATCGTGACGGTGTCCGGCCCGAGATTTTTCTGATAGACGACGCCGCCGTGATTGACGATGAACGTCATCACCCCGGAGACGCCGTAGCGAACGGGATAGGCGACCAAGGCGAAACCGCCGATCATCTTGCCACGCACGATGTAGTCGTAGGCGCGTCCGGGCGCGTGATCTCCTTGCTTCGTCAGTATGCGGTAAACGTAACCGTGGAAGGGCGTCGGTCCTGATTCGCTCCGCGTGTACCCCTCGGCGCGCGCGGCCGCGACAAACTCCCCCAGCGGACTCGGCACTTCGCCAGGACCCGACGGCCAATATAAGCCGTCCTTCGTTCCCTTGCGGCTGACGAAACGCGGCGTATAGGCCCGGATTCCGTCGCCGTCGCGGTCCTCCGAGGCGTATTCGTGCTGCGCATCGACGAAAGCAAGACAGACCTGAATCGCTGCGAGCTCGTTTCGGCCGATGCGGCGGTTCGCGATCTCTTCGCGACCCGCCTGCGCGTCGAATCGCCAACCGGCGCCGGCTTTCACCAGCGGGATCGGCAGGGGCCAATCGTCCTTGCCGACGTACAAGACGATCCGGCCATCGGGCTGCGTCTCGAGACGATGCGCCTCCTCGTAGCCGGCGACGAAATTCTGCCGGGAGATTCGATCCGCCGCTTTGTCGCCCGAGGTGAGAAAGCGTCGAGATTCGGGCCCGAAGACCTTGACGAGCGGATCGCCGCCTACGCGCGCCGCATCGACAAGCGCAGCCGTGGCCTCTTCCGGCGTCGAATAGGTCGACTGTTTGATATCCGCGCCAAGCGCGGCGCCATATCCGACGCACAACGCGGCAAGTCCCGCCACGGCGATCGTGGCGGCTGCTTTGGCGCGGACACGGGCCAATTTCACGTAATCGCGCATTCTTCGATCCTCGAGTTGGCCTCGGTCGTCGTCGAGTCAACGGCGCCGCCCACCGCCGCCCCTTGCCCCGCCGCCGCCGCGACTCTGAGCCATCGACTGCCGGCTCGCTTGGCCGCGGGCGCTATCCCGCTGCGTCTGTTGCCCACCGCCCTGGCGGTCGAACGCCGCCGGTTGCCGTTGGTCGCGTGCTTGTGCGCGATCTCCTCCCGGCGCGTCGCGCCCGGCGCCACCCGCGCGCTCGCCCTGCCCCCGCTCGACTCCCTGCCTGCCGTCACGCTGGCTGGCCTGCCCCGGTCCGCCGTCCCGCCGGGCCTCCGGTCGTTGGTCGTGGCCGCGAAAATCCTTGCGCGATTCGGCGGCCCGCCGATCGGCGCCGCCATATTTCTCG
>DATIBC010000095.1:0-17909 GCA_035457725.1 Alphaproteobacteria bacterium
TTCGTTGGGCCACGATTGGCTGTTTAGCAGCCGATTGTGGCGACGGCTAGACGGCTCGCTTTGGGCCCACCGAGGGTCATTCCGCCGCCCGAACGGTGCCCGCGGTCACGGTTGGCGCGGGTGCCGCGGCGTGTCGGCGCATCAGCTTGAGCATCGTGTCGAGGGTGATCGAGCTGAGCGTGGCGACCGTAGTCGCCTCGATTTCGGCCAGCACCAGGCCCAGCGCGGAGGCGACCGCGCTCGGCCTTCCGCGCTCGGTCGACTCGAGCGGGCCGGCGTGGACATCCTCGAACAATCCGACGACGTCCATCAACGTCACGCGCTTGGCGTTGCCGGCAAAGCGGTAGCCGCCGCCAACGCCGCGCGCCGCCTCAACCAATTTGGCGCGGCCGAGCTCGCGGAGCACCTTGGCGAGATGATTC
Organism: Alphaproteobacteria bacterium; assembly: GCA_035457725.1. Lineage (GTDB taxonomy): Bacteria > Pseudomonadota > Alphaproteobacteria > CACIAM-22H2 > CACIAM-22H2 > DATFES01. The sequence goes on from DATIBC010000095.1 coordinate 423, forward strand.
GTCGACACGCCGTATTTCTCGGCGATCTCGCCCACCGACATCTGTCGCTCGGGCTCGGCGGCGAGATCGAGCGCCGCGTAGAGCGCGAGGCGCGTCGCCGTTTGCAGTTTCATCGCCGCCTCACGCGAGATCCTTCTCGAGCTGGATGAACGGCCCGGCCATCATCCCCTGGCTGCGAAAGAACGACATGATCAGGTTGTTGTCGCGGCCGAGCATGGTGCGCAGCTTGTTCACGCCGGCTTCTCTGAACCGCGCGCAGAGCGCATCGAGCAGCCGCGAGCCGATCCCGGCAAGCCGCGCCTCGGGCTCGACGCCGATGGCGAAAATCCAGCCGCACGGCTCGGAGCCGAACTCCCACGCCCGCACCTCGCCGATGATGAAGCCGGCGAACCGGCCATCGCACTCGGCGACGAGGAAGAAACGCGGGCGCGCGCTCGCGGCGTAGCGCTCGAGGAGATCACGCCAGTAGGCGGGTTTGGGCACGGCGGTGTTTCGCTCGTCGAGCGCGATCACAAGCGGCAAATCGACGCTATCGGCCGCCCGGACCGTCACCGCAGGGGGTGCGGCGGGCGAGCCGTTCGAGAAACTTTTCTCTGCATGTTTAATGGCTTGGTCGCTCAATGGCGCCTCGTCCAAATGCTACTTGACACCATGGCTTAGACTGTGGCCTATGTAAATAAGTATTTCAGTACCGATTTACTATTAACGCTTACGCCGGAGCCAACCGGCGAGGAGACGGAGGAAGGGATGCCAGCCGACAGCGCCTTGGAGCGGCCGCTCGCGCGGATCGATTTCGCGACGTCTCCCGACCGGTACCGGCATTGGAAGCTCGGCTTCGAGGATCGCATCGCGGTGCTTGCGCTCGATGTCGCCGAGGAGGCGACGATCGTCCCCGGATACAAGTTGAAGCTCAATTCCTACGATCTCGGCGTCGACATCGAACTTTACGATGCGGTGCAGCGACTGCGCTTCGAACATCCCGAAGTCGGCGCCGTCGTCTTGACGTCAGCCAAGGATCGCGTGTTCTGCGCCGGCGCCAACATCCCGATGCTTGCCCAGTCTAGCCACGGCTGGAAGGTGAATTTCTGCAAGTTCACCAACGAAACTCGCAACGGCATCGAGGAGGCCGGACACCTGTCCGGGCAGCGCTATGTCTGCGCGATCAACGGCACCGCCGCGGGCGGCGGGTACGAGCTGGCGCTGGCCGCCGATTACATCGTCATGGCCGACGACGGCGCCACGTCGGTTTCGTTGCCCGAAGTTCCCCTGCTCGCCGTGCTGCCCGGCACCGGTGGCCTGACGCGACTGGTCGACAAGCGCAAGGTGCGCCGCGACCGGGCCGATTTCTTCTGCACCGTCGTCGAGGGAATCAAGGGGCGGCGCGCCGTCGAATGGCGGCTGGTCGACGAAATTGCGCCGCTGTCGAAACTGATCGATGTGGCGAAGGCGCGCGCCCGCGAACTCGCCGCCAAATCCGATCGGCCGAACGGCGCCAAAGGCGTCGCGCTCGCGCCGCTCAAGCGGACGTTCGACGACGATTCGATCGCTTACGAGCACGTGCATGTCGTCGTCGACCGCGCCTTGCGCACGGCGACGATCACGGTGCACGGCCCGGCCATGGCGCCGCCGACCGAACTTGCAGCGATCCACGCCGAAGGCTCTGCGTTCTGGCCGCTGGCGCTTGCACGCGCGCTTGACGACGCGATTTTGCATTTGCGTACCAACGAGCCGGAAATCGGCGCCTGGGTCTTCAAGTCCAGTGGCAACCAGGAATTCGTCGCCGCCGCCGACGCCACCCTCGCCCGGCACGCCGGCGACTGGCTGGTGCGCGAAATCATCCTCTATCTCAAGCGCGTAATGAAGCGCATCGACGTCTCTTCGCGCAGCCTGATCGCGCTGGTCGAACCAGGGAGCTGCTTTGTGGGCACACTGCTCGAGCTGGTCCTGGCGGCCGATCGCAGCTTCATGCTCGACGGGACGTTCGAAGGCGACAACCGTCCGGCGCCAAGGCTGCGCTTGACGGCGATGAACTTCGGCCCGCTGCCGATGGCCAACGATCTCTCGCGCTTGGCCAGCCGCGCGCTCGACGATCCGTCGCGCCTCGATGCGGCACGTGCGCGGATCGGCGAGGATCTCGACGCCGCCACCGCCGACGCGCTCGGCCTTGTCACTTTTACGCCCGACGATATCGACTGGCGCGACGAGGTGCGCCTCGCCATCGAGGAGCGCGCCGCGTTTTCGCCGGACGCGCTCTCCGGCATGGAGGCGAATTTGCGCTTCGCCGGGCCGGAGACGATGGAATCGAAAATCTTCGCCCGCCTCTCGGCGTGGCAGAACTGGATCTTCCAGCGGCCGAACGCCGTCGGCGAGAACGGAGCGCTCAAGCTCTATGGCAGCGGCCGCAAACCTGACTTCAACCAGACCCGGGTGTGATCGCCATGTCCATCGATTACGTCGAGAAGATTCCCAACAACGTCGATCTCGGCAACGACAAACGCCTGTTACGCGCGCTCGAGGGCTGGCAGCCGCGCTATCTCGACTGGTGGCGCGAGATGGGCCCGGAAGGGACGCAGTCGCTTGATGTTTACCTGCGCACGGCGATCAGCGTCGAGGCGAACGGCTGGGCCAATTTCGGCTACGTCAAAATGCCGGAGTATCGTTGGGGCATCTTCCTCGCCAAGCGCGATCCCGAGCGCAAAATCGCGTTCGGCGACCACAAGGGCGAGCCAGCGTGGCAGGAAGTGCCGGGCGAGCATCGCGCCACGCTGCGCCGGTTGATCGTCACGCAAGGCGACACCGAGCCGGCTTCGGTCGAGCAGCAGCGCCACTTGGGCAAGACCTGCCCCTCGCTCTACGACCTCCGCAATCTTTTCCAAGTCAACGTCGAGGAAGGCCGGCATCTGTGGGCGATGGTCTATCTCCTTCACGCCTATTTCGGTCGCGACGGTCGCGAAGAAGCCGACGCCATGCTCGAGCGCCATTCGGGCGATCCCGACAAGCCGCGCATTCTCGGCGCCTTCAACGAAAAGACGCCCGACTGGCTGTCGTTCTTCATGTTCACCTTCTTCACCGACCGCGACGGCAAGTATCAGCTCGCTTCGCTCGCTGAATCGGGCTTCGATCCGCTGGCGCGCAGCTGCCGCTTCATGCTGACCGAGGAGGCGCACCATATGTTCGTCGGCGAATCGGGCGTCGGCCGCATCGTCCAGCGGGCGTGCGAGTTGATGCGCGAGCACCGCATCGAGGACGTGCGGCCATTCGGCGCCATCGACCTGGCGACCATCCAACGCTATCTCAATTTCCATTTCAGCGTATCTTGCGACTTGTTCGGCCAGGAACTGTCGACCAACGCGGCGAACTACTATTCGATGGGGCTCAAGGGCCGTTTCGAGGAGGCCAAGATCGCCGACGACCATGTGCTCGCCGGCGCGGTCTATAGGCTGACCTCGATCGGCGACGGCGCGATCGGCGAAATCGAGGCGCCGGCGCTCGCGGCGCTGAACGAAAGGCTGCGCGACGACTACATCGCCGATTGCGCCAAGGGCGTCGAGCGCTGGAATCGGATCATCGAAAAATATGGCGTCGATTTCCGGCTCAAGCTGCCGCACCGAGCGTTCCACCGCCAGATCGGCGCGTTCGCCGGCGTCAAGGCGACGCCCGAAGGCCGGATCGTCAGCGAGGACGAGTGGACGCGGCGCCGCCATGAATGGCTGCCAACCGAAACCGATCGCGCCTACGTCCAATCGCTGATGGGCGCCGCCGTCACTGAGCCGGGCAGGATGGCGAATTGGATCGCCCCGCCAGCGCGGGGAATCGACAACAAGCCGGCCGACTTCGAGTACGTTCGCTTCAACTGACGGAAAATCGGCGACCCGCCGCCGAAGAGCGGGCGCCCGCACGAGGGAGACGAAACGAAGCCCATGCAAGAGCACAGCGTCGCGGTCGCGCGCGGCAGGACGCCGGCAGACATATCGTTCGCCCCGGTCTTCAACGTCGCCGTGCCGTTCATCGACCGGCACGCCGCGGAAGGCCGCGCCGCCAAAGCGGCGATTCGCACCGCTGCCGGCGAGGTGACCTACGGCGCTCTCGCCGGCGCGGTCAATCGCGCCGGCAACGCGCTCCTCGGCCACGGAATTGCGCGGGGCGAGCGCGTATTGATGGCGGTCAAGGATTGTCCCGAGTTCGTCTTCGTCTTTTGGGGAGCGATCAAGGCGGGCATCGTTCCCGTGCCGCTCAACACGCTCCTTAGGCCCGACGACTACCGCTACATGATCGAGGACTCGGCCGCCGCGGCGCTTCTCTATTCTCCGGAATTCGCCGCTCAGGTGGAGCCGGCGCTCGCCGCGGCCGCGCGGCGACCGCGCCTCGCGCTCAAAATCGACGCCGACGGTCCGAGCTTCCTCGCAGCGATGGAATCGGCGAGCGACCGGCTGGCGCCTGCGGCGACGCGACCCGAGGACGACTGTTTCTGGCTGTATTCATCGGGCTCGACCGGGCGGCCGAAGGGCGCAGTGCACATGCAGCGCGACATGGCGGTCACCAGCCAGCTCTACGGCGTCGATACGCTCGGCGTGCGCGCGAGCGACGTGTGCTACTCGGCGGCGAAGCTGTTCTTCGCCTACGGACTCGGCAACGCCATGACGTTCCCGCTGTGGGTCGGCGCCACCGCCGTGCTCGATGCGCAGCGCCCGACGCCGCAAGTGACCTTCGACGTCATCGCGCGCTTCAAGCCGACATTGTACTTCGGCGTGCCGACGCTCTACGCCGCGCAGCTTCAGGCGATCGATCAGGCGAAGCCCGATCTGTCCTCCATCCGCCTCTGCGTCTCCGCCGGCGAGGCGCTGCCGCCCGACATCCTTCGCCGCTGGCGGGACAAGACGGGCCTCGACATCCTCGACGGCATCGGCTCGACCGAGGCGCTGCACATATTCATCTCCAACCGCGCCGACGACGTGAAGCCGGGCTCAAGCGGCCGCGTTGTTCCCGGTTACGAGGCGCGCATCATCAAGGAAGACGGCGGCGAGGCGGCAATCGGGGAGCCGGGGCGGCTGATGATCAAAGGCAGCTCTTCGGCCAAGTATTACTGGAACAACCCCGAACGCACGCACGCCACGATGAAGGGCGAGTGGCTGGACACCGGCGATACTTACTATCGCGACAAGGACGGCTATTACTTCTACTGCGGCCGCAGCGACGACATGCTCAAGGTCGGCGGCATCTGGTGTTCGCCGTTCGAAATCGAGGCGCGTCTCATCGAGCACCCGCAGGTGCTCGAGGCGGCGATCGTCGGCCGCGCCGACGAAGACGGACTGATCAAGCCCGAGGCGCACGTCGTGCTCAAACGCCCGGAGGATGCCGGGCCGGCGCTCGAGGAGGCGCTGCGACGGCACTGCAAGGAGGGGCTGGCGCCCTACAAGTTTCCCCGCTGGTTCGCATTCGTGTCCGAATTGCCGAAAACGGCGACGGGCAAGATCCAACGCTTCAAACTGCGCGCCTCCGCATAGGCGCCGGCGCCGGCACGCTTCGCCATGACCCTCGTCCGCCAGCACCTGATCGATCCCGAGATCTGCATCCGCTGCAATACCTGCGAGGAGACCTGCCCGACGCACGCCATCGTGCACGACGCGAACAACTATGTCGTCAAGCACGAGGTCTGCAATTGGTGCGGCGACTGCTTCACGCCGTGCCCCACCGGAGCGATCAACGGCGTGCGCATGGTGTCGACGCCTTGGTCACTCGACGACCAATTCGGCTTTACCTCGCTGCCTCCCGACGCGACGCCCGAAGAAGGCGGAATCGAAATGCCGGCGGAAGTGGCGCGGCTCGCCGCCATCGCCACCGCCGGCGAGGGCGGAACGGTGGTGGCGCCCCGAAGCGCGCCCAAGGCGGTCGTCAACCTGTTCACGCCCGACAATCCGGCGATCGCCACCTGCACCGGCAACATGCGGCTGACCGATCCCGATGCGACGAGCGACATTCGCCACATCGTGCTTGATTTCGGCCAGACCGTTTTTCCGGTCGTCGAGGGACAGTCGATCGGCATCGTTCCGCCCGGCGTCGACGAACGCGGCCGCCCGCACCTGTTGCGGCTCTACTCGGTCGCCAGCCCACGCGACGGCGAGCGACCGGGCTACAACAACCTGGCATTGACGGTGAAACGCGTGGTGCGCGAGGACAATGGCGCGCGCAAGCTCGGCGTCGGCTCCAACTACGTGTGCGATCTCGAGCGCGGCGCGCAGGTGAAGGTGACCGGGCCATACGGCACCACCTTCCTCATGCCCGATGATCGCGAGGCCAACATCGTCATGGTCTGCACCGGCACCGGATCGGCGCCGTTTCGCGGCATGACCGAGCGTCGCCGCCGCCACATGAAGGACGTGCCGGGTAGGCTGCTGCTGTTCTTCGGCGCGCGCAGCCGCGGCGAGTTGCCTTATTTTGGGCCGCTGATGAAGCTGCCGAAATCGCTGATCGACGTTGAACTGGCGCTGTCGCGCGAGGCGGGACAGCCCAAGCGCTACGTGCAGGACGCCATGCGTGACCGTGCCGACGACCTCGCGGCGTTGCTGCGCAGCGACAAGACGCACGTCTACATCTGCGGCCTCAAGGGCATGGAGGATGGATGCCGCGAGGCCCTCGCGAAGATCTGCGGGGACCACGGAATGGCCTGGGCCGAGGAATGGGAACGCATGCGCGGCGAAGGCCGCTTCCACATCGAAACCTATTGAGGCCGTCGGCATGCGCGACAAACTGGTCGATTTGAAGGACGCCATCGCCGAGCTGGTGCGCGATGGCGATTCGGTCGTCCTCGGCGCGTGTCTCGAGCCGATGATTCCGTTCGCCGCGACCCACGAGCTGATTCGTCAGGGTAAGCGCGATCTCGCCATGATCGCGCCGATCTCCGACGCCTCGACCGACATGCTGATCGGCGGCGGCTGCGTCGCCAAGGTGATTGGCGCCTGGGTCGGCAATGTCTCGGGCGGGCTCGGCCACAACTATCGCCGCGCCGCAGAAAAACGCGTGCCGCGGTCGATCGCCATCGAGGACTACTCGAATTTCGCGCTCGGCATGGCGCTCACCGCCGGAGCGTACGGCATGCCGTTCGCGCCACTTCGTTCGCTGCTGGGCTCGGACATCCTGAAATCGAATCCGCGCTTCAAAGTGACGCAAAACCCGCTCGTCGACCAGCCGGATCCGGTGGTATTGGTGCCGCCGCTCAAGCCCGACGTGGCGGTGCTGGCGGTCCAACGGGCCGATCGCCTCGGCAACTCCCACTTCTGGGGAAATACCGGGCTTGCCCAAGAGGCGGCGCTGGCGGCCGAGCGCGTCATCGTAATCGCCGACGAAATCGTCGAAACGCCGGTGATCCTCTCCGACCCCAATCGAATCCTGTTCCCCGCATTCCGTGTCGCCGCCGTGGCCCACGTCTCCGCCGGAGTACATCCATCGCCGATGGTCGGCGCCTGGCGGCGCGACAACGACTTCTTCGCCGACTACCACGCCCGCTCGCGCGATCGCGAAGGATTTCTCGCCTGGCTCGCCGAATGGGTGCTCGACCTGCCCGATCACGCCGCCTACCGCGCCAAGCTGGGCGCGGGGCTGGAGCGCCTGCGCATCAGCGGCGCGGCGCCGGCGGCGGCGGTCAACTACGCTGCGGATTGACGGCGATGCATGGACGGCCGGAATACACGACCCAGGAGCTTATGATCGTCGCCGCGGCGCGCGAGATCGCTGACGGCGAGGTCGTATTCGTCGGCATGCGACTGCCGATCATGGCCTTCGGCGTTGCGCGCCTTACCCACGCACCCAACGCCGTCGGCTTGTTCGAGTGCGGGATCGTCCGCCACCGGCCCGCCGACGGCATGCTTTATACGATGGGGGACCCTCCCAACCAGGTCGGCGCCGCCTGGCTCACCGGCACGGTGCAGCTCATGGGAATGCTGCAAGGCGGCCGAGTCGACATCGGGTTCATCGGCGGCGCGGAAATTGACCGCTTCGGCAACATCAACAGCTCCTATATCGGCGACTTCGCGGCGCCTACGGTCAAGCTGCCGGGTTCCGGCGGCGCTGCCGACATCGCCGCCATGTCCGGTCGTGTGTTGGCGATCATGAATCACGAGAATCATCGCCTGGTGCCAAAAGTCAGCTACGTCACCTCGGTCGGGTATCTCGGCGGTGCGGCCGAACGCGCCGCCTGCGGGCTTCGTCGCGGCGGCCCGGCCGCGGTGATCACCGATCGCGCCATACTGCGTCCGCACGGACCCGATCGCGAACTCCATCTCGCCTCGTGGCATCCGGGCGAAAGCGCTGAGTCGGTGAGTGCGAACACGGGCTGGTCTCTACGGCGGCTGCCGAACGCGCACGAGACCCCGCCACCCGGCGCGGCCGAGCTCGAAGCGCTGCATCGCATCGATCGCGATGGTTTCTGGAGGCGGTGAGAGGGAAGGATTTGTCGCATTAGGTCGGGATGGCTAAGATCGCGCAACCGTATGGCCGGCGGCAGGGGGCGGCTTCCGGTCCGTAACATCAGGGAGGAGCGGGTATGTCAAAGAGCAATGCAACTAAATCGAGCCGTCGTCGCTTTCTCGCCGGCGCCGCCGCGACCGCAGGGATTGCGGCAACGGGCGGTTTCGTGCCGGCGCGATTTGCCATCGGCCAGCAGGCGAAGCTGAAGCTCGGCCTGATGCTGCCCTATACCGGGACATTCGCGTCGCTCGGCAACAACATCACCGACGCGTTCAAGCTGGCGGTCAACCAAGCCGGCGGCAAACTCGGTGGACGCGAATTGACGTATGTGCAGCTCGATGACGAGTCCGATCCGGCGAAGGCGACGGCCAACATCAACAAGCTGATCGTCGGCGAGAACGTCGACTTCGTCATCGGCACGGTGCATAGCGGCGTCGCGCTCGGCATGGTCAAGGTAGCGCGCGAAGAAGAAGCCATGCTGATCATCCCCAACGCCGGCGCCGGCGCGGCGACCGGCGAGCAATGCGCTCCGACGGTATTCCGCACTTCGTTCACCAACTGGCAGCCGGCCTTTCCGATGGGCAACGTGATGCTCAAGGACGGCCACAAGAAGGTCGTGGCGATGTACTGGAAATACGCCGCGGGGCTCGAATTCGCCGGCGGGTTCAAGGATTCATTCCTCGCCGGCGGCGGCGCGATCGTCAAGGAGATCCAGGTGGACTTCCCGACCGTCGAATTCCAGGCGCATTTGACCGAGATCGCCTCGCTCAAGCCCGACGCGGTCTATGTCTTCTTCGCCGGCGGCGGCGCACTCAAATACGTCAAGGACTACGCGGCCGCCGGGCTCAAGGACAAGATCCCGCTCTACGGCTCGGGCTTCCTTACCGATGGCGTGCTCGCCGGCCAGGGGGCCGCCGCCGAAGGGATCAAGACGACGCTGCACTACGCCGATGGACTTGATCTGCCGGCGAATCTCAAGTTCCGCGCCGCGTTCAAGGGCGCGACGAACCGCGAGGCCGACGTTTACGCCGTGCAGGGATATGACACCGGTCAGTTGCTCATCAAGGCGCTCGGCGCCGTGAAGGGCGACGTCAAGGCGCGGAAGGACCTGATCAAGGCGATGGAGACCGCCGAGATCGACAGCCCGCGCGGCAAGTGGACAATGTCCAAGGCCCACAACCCGATCCAGGACATCTATCTTCGCCAGGTGCAGAACGGCAAGGAAGTCGTGCTCGGCGTCGCGCACAAGGCGCTCGCCGATCCCGCCAAAGGCTGCAAGATGGCGTGAGCATCGCTCGCGACCGCCGCATCGCGCCGCCGAAATTCGCCACGCCGGGCGTCCTCGTGCCGAGCCTATCGAGGTACGAGGACGCCGTCGGGCCGCCGCGGTTGTCATGATCCTTGCAACGCAGCTTTCGATGGACCCGTCTTTCTTCCTCATCCAACTCCTGAACAGCGTTCAGTATGGCTTCCTGCTGTTTCTGGTGGCGAGCGGCCTGACGCTCATTTTCGGCATCATGGGCGTGATCAACATCGCCCATGGCTCGTTCTACATGATCGGCGCGTACCTCACTTATTGGCTCAATCTGCAAACCGGCAACCTTTTTCTCGCCATCGCCCTCGGGCTGCCGTTGACCGTCGGCCTCGGCTACGCCATCGAGCGGCTCGCCATCCGCTTTCTCTATGCACGCGACCACCTCTACCAGGTGCTGCTGACTTACGGCCTCATCCTGATTTTCAACGAACTGCAGCGCCTCATCTGGGGCAATGACGTGCATGGTGTGCCGACGCCGCCAGGGCTCAACTACTCGATCCCGCTTACCGAGGCGCAAGCCTATCCGGTCTACCGGCTGTTCATCTCGGCGGCGTGCATCGCGCTCGCAGCGGCGATGTACTGGGTGATTCAGAAGACGCGCCTCGGCATGACGATCCGCGCCGGCGCGTCGAACCGCACCATGGTGCAGGTGCTTGGCATCGACGTCTCGCGGCTATTCGCGGTCGTCTTTAGCCTCGGCGCGGCGCTCGCCGCGTTCTCGGGCATGCTGTCCGCGCCGGTGAGCTCGGTTTATCCGGGGATGGGCGAGCAGGTCCTGATCATCTCGTTCGTCGTCGTGGTGATCGGCGGCATCGGCTCGATCAAGGGCGCGCTGGTCGGCGCCATGTTGATCGGACTCGCCGACACGTTCGGACGCGTGTTGCTGCCGGAGTTCGCCGGCTTCGTGGTCTACGCGCTGATGGCCGTGGTTCTTCTGTGGCGGCCGCAGGGCCTGTTCGGAGAGCCGGCGCGATGACGCGCACGCCGCGCGCGGTCCTGCTGTTTCTGGTCGCCGCGCTCATCGCGTTGGCGGTCTTTCCGCAATTCGCCGAGCGTTTCTACATCCAGCTCGTGACCAAGATCATGATCGTCGCCATCTTCGCGATGAGCCTCGATCTCCTGGTCGGCTACACCGGTCTTGTCAGCTTCGGCCACGCGGCGTTCTTCGGCATCGGCGGCTATGCGTTGGCGATCGTCGCGCGCGATCTCGATCTCACGTCGATATGGACGACGCTGCCGATCGCGATCGCGGCCAGCGGGGTGGCCGCGCTGGTCATAGGCTGGCTGTCGATCCGCACCTCGGGCGTCTACTTCATAATGATCACGCTCGCCTTCGCCCAGATGCTGTTCTTCGTCGTCCACGACAATCTTGCGCTCGGTGGCTCCGACGGCATGTACCTCAACACGAAACCCACCGTGAGCGTCGCCGGGATCGATCTCGTCAATCTGCGCAATCGCACCGAGTTCTACTATTTCTCCTTGTTGTGCCTTACGGCTTCGTACCTGTTCTGCCGCATGATCCTGCGGTCGCCCTTCGGCCGGGTGATCGCCGCGATCCGGATCAACGAGCCGCGAACTCGCGCCTTGGGCTATCCCACGCAGCGCTACAAGCTGGCGAGCTTCGTCGTCGCCGGGATGCTCGCCGGGCTCGCCGGCTACCTCGCCTGCGCGCAGTTCGGTTTCGTCAATCCGGCGCTTTTGTCATGGCGGGAGTCCGGTCAGGCGCTGGTCATCGTTATCCTGGGCGGCATGGGCACGCTCTACGGGCCGGTCATCGGCTCGTTCGTCCTCATCCTGCTCGAGGACTACCTTTCGTCGCTCACCGAACACTGGCTGCTGGTGATCGGATTTTTCGTCATTGGCGTCGTTTTGTTCCTGCCCGATGGGATCGCTAGCCTGATGACACGATTCCGACGGCGGCCGGCGGACGAGGACGGCGGCGGCGAAACGACGGTCGTCGCGAGCGGAGCCGCCGGCGATGACTGAATTTCTACTCGAAACCGAGGGGCTGTCGAAATCGTTCGGCGCGCTCGCGGCGGTGAACGGCGTGTCGCTCGGATTTCGCCGCGGCGAAACGCACGCCATCATCGGCCCCAACGGCGCCGGCAAGACCACGTTCCTCAATCTCCTTTCGGGCGAGATCCGCCCGAGCCTTGGCCGGGTGCGCTTCAAGGGACAGGATATCACCGCCGCGACTCCCGACCGCGTCTCACGCCTCGGCATCGGCCGCTCGTATCAAAAGACCAACATTTTCCCCAGCTTCACGTGCCTCGAGAACTGCTGGATCGCCGCCCAGTCGCGATTGCCGAGTTCGCTCCGGTTCGTGTGGCCGGCCGAACGCCTTTCCGACGTGCGGGCGCGCGCGATGCGCGGTCTCGAACTCGCCGGACTCGCCGCGCGCCGCGACGATGTCGCCGCGAGGATCAGCTACGGCGAGCAACGCCAACTTGAAATCGCCATGATGTTGGCCGCCGAACCCGAGCTGCTGCTGCTCGACGAGCCGCTCGCCGGCATGGGCCCGGAGGAATCGCAGCGGGTGGTGGGCTTGCTGAAGCGCCTGGCGCAAGATCACACGCTCGTCTTGATCGAGCACGACATGGATGCGGTATTCGAGGTCGCCGAGGTGCTGACGGTGATGGTCAACGGCGAGGTTCTCGAAAGCGGCACCGTCTCCACCGTGCGCGCCAGTCGCGCCGTGCAGGAAGCCTATCTGGGAGAGGACCAGACCGCGTGAGCGCAGCGCCCGCGCCGGCCATCGTCGAAGCCGAGGGCCTTCACACTTATTACGGCGCGAGCCACGTACTGCATGGCGTCGATCTTACGGTGCGTCGTGGCGAGACCGTCGGACTGCTCGGACGCAACGGCATGGGCAAGACGACGACGCTCGCCAGCATCGTCGGCGTGGCGCCGCCGCGGCGCGGCCGCGTCAAGATCAACGGCAGCGACATGACCGGGGCGCCGCCCCATCGTATCGCACTCGCGGGCGTGGCGCTGGTGCCGGAGGGGCGCGGCATATTCCCCAACTTATCGGTGCGCGAGAACTTGATCATGGCCGCCCGCCCGTCGCGCGACGGCCGCCTTGACTGGCCGCTCGAGCGCGTGTTGGAGACGTTCCCGCGGCTCGGCGAGCGGATGGTGCACATGGGCTACCAGCTTTCGGGCGGCGAGCAGCAAATGCTCAGCATCGGTCGCGCCCTGATGACCAACCCGGACTTGCTCATCCTCGACGAGGCAACCGAGGGTCTGGCGCCGCTCATTCGCCGGGAGATTTGGGCGGTGATTCGGCGGGTCAGCCGCGCCGGCATGGCGGCGCTCATCGTCGACAAGGACGTGCGCACGCTCGCCACGCTCGCCGATCGAGTACTGATGATCGCCAAGGGCCGCATCGTTTTCGAAGGAACGCCCGGCCAGCTCGCAGCGGCTCCGGAAGTCAAGCAACGCTACCTCGGCGTCTGAGGATGCCCCGCTCTAGCGCGGCCGCATTGCCTCAACGCAGATACTGCGCCAGGTTGCCGCGGATCTGCCGCTCGAACTCGCTGTCGAGGTCGCGCATCGCTTCCTCGAGTAGTTCGTACCACGCCTGCTCGCGCTGGTTGACCGTCACGCTTTCGGCGACGGTGCGCGAGCGCGTGGCTCGCGCGACGGCGAACGCCTCGGATGTCGCCGGGCGCGGCCCGACGATCTGCAGCGTGGCTTCGAGCGTGATCGTATATCGCTCGGTCTGGTCGCGGGTGAACGCGCCGCGAATGCCTTGAGTGCGCGCCAGCTTCTCCTCGACGACGCGCGCGTCCTTGACGACGAAACGGGCCCGACGGCCGGAAGCCCCCGTCGCCGTCAACCGATCTTGCGCCCAACGGCGCATCGCCGCTTCGGGCGCCAAGGGGAAAAGGTGCTCGACATGCGGGGCGGCGAGCGGCGCGCGGTACTCGGTCGCGATGTCGACCGCGGCGACGTCGAGGCGAATATCGCCACGGTGCTCGAAGGTCATCTCGGCAAGACGGGCGTACGGATCCGGCGTGTTGCAGGCGACGAGCAGCACTGCGAGGAGGGCAGGCAGCGCGAGGACGGCGGCACGGCGCGCTGATCCGTCAATTCGTTTGTGTTTGGACGACATCGTCATAGTCAAAAACATGGTCCGCGTTGCAAAACTCACAGGTCACGATCAGCTTGCCGTCGGTCTTGAGCTCGTCGAGTTCGGCGCGCGGCAGGGCGCGCAGCACCGTCGCCGCGCGTGCGCGCGAGCATCGGCAGGCGTGGACGAGATCGTGAGGCCGGAAAATCTTGACGCCCTCGGAGAGGAACAAGCGGTCGACCAGTTTCCACGGCGCGAGCTCCGGGTCGACCAGCTCGTCGGCGGTCGCGCTGCCAACCAGGATCATGGCGCGGCGCCAGCCCTCCTCGATCTCGTCGAGCGCGCCCAAGGCCGGCGCCGCCGCCGGCCTTCCCTCGGCCGACCCCGCGGCGTCGTCGGAGGGCAAGCGCTGCACCATCAGCGCGCCCGCGCGCCACGCCGTTGCGCCGTCGCTACCCCGCGTTTCGGCGGCGGCCACCTTCAGCCCGGCCTCGAACTGCTCCGACTGCCGGAAATAATGATGCGCGCATTCGGCCAGAGTGGCGCCGGTAAGTTCGACAATTCCCTGATAGCGTTCGGTGTTGGATCCCTGGTCGACGGTGAAGGCGAGATAACCTGCGCCGAGCAGTTTCGGCACCGAGGGCTGCGGATCATCGATCGCCGCCACGCGCCCGGCGTCGAACTGCGCGTAGCCGCGGATCGCCCCGCCGCTGGTCACGTCGACGACCATCATGCGAATCGCGCCGTCGCTCTTGGTCTGCAAGGTGAACACGCCGTCGTATTTGAGCGTCGCCGCGAGCGCGGCGCCCATGGCGATCATCTCGGCAAGCGTGCGCGCGACAACCGGGGGATAGGCGTGACGCTTGACGATCGTGTCGACCACCGCGCCAAGCCGCACCACTCGCCCACGCAAGGCGAAAGGGTCGATCTGAAACGGTAGGACGATGTCGTCGCTGGCGATTTGAAGGCGCGTCGGCGTGGTCATGCGAGGATTATATATCGTCATGCGCCCGCTCGCCGACAATCGCTCTCGGAGCGATTAACCACAAAGTCACGAGGTCACAAAGGCATGAAGATGCGATTGAGGCAAAATCGCGTCGCAATTCTCCGTTTCTGTATCGTGGTGATCCTCGGTGGTCCTGTCTTTACCCGTTCGGGTCAGGCCATGCACCAGGCAAGGATGCCTTTCTGGACATGCAGCCGGTTCTCGGCTTCGTCCCAGACAATCGACTGAGGCCCGTCGATGACGGCCGCCGTGACCTCCTCGCCGCGGTGGGCGGGCAGGCAGTGCATGAACACGGCGTCGGGCCTGGCCAGCGCCATCAACCTTTCGTCGACGCGATAAGGCGCCAATAGATTGTGCCGTTTCTCGCTCGCAGCCGGGGCGCCCGCTTCCTCGGAATCCATCGACAACCATGTATCGGTGACGACGCAGTCGGCGCCGCGCACCGCAGCCCCGGGATCGCTGGTGAGGAATATTTTGGCGTTCTGCTCGCGCGCCCATCGCAGGATGTCGGCCGGAGGGTGCAGCGCTTCCGGGCACGCCAACCGTAGTTCGAAGCCGAAGCGCGCAGCGGCCTGAATCCATGAGCCGGCCATGTTGTTGCCGTCGCCCGACCAGGCGATCGCCTTGCCGGCGATCGGGCCGCGATGTTCCTCGAAAGTCATCACGTCGGCCATGACCTGGCAGGGATGCGTGCGATTGGTCAAACCATTGATCACCGGCACGCTGGCGTGGCGCGCCATTTCGTGAAGCCTCGATTCAGCCGTGGTGCGCAACATGATCGCTTCGCAGTAGCGCGACAGCACCCGCGCGGTGTCGGCGATGGTTTCGCCGCGGCCAAGCTGGGTGTCGACATGAGACAGAATCACGGCGTCGCCGCCGAGTTGGCGAATCGCCACCTCGAAGGAAACGCGGGTGCGCGTCGACGGTTTCTCGAACACCATGGCCAGCATCTTGCCGGCGAGCGGGCGGGTATTGCCCGCCGGAGGCGCGCCGCGCTTATGCGCCAGCCCGAGCGCGAGAATTTCGCGCAGCACGGGCGCCTCGATCCGATCGAGGTCGAGGAAATGCCGTGGCGCCGACATCGGCCGCCATCCAGCGGGATCAAGCGCCCGCCGCGGCCTTCGGCCGCGCGGCGCGCAGATCGGCGCACGCCGCTTCGATCATCGCCGTCGCTTCCTGGATATGCTCCGGCTGGACGATGAGCGGCGGGACGACCCTTACGACGTTGTCGCCCGCAGTCGGCGTCAGCAGGCCTCGGGCGCGAAACGCCGCGCACACTTCGGTGTTTGGCGGCCGGCATTTCAGCCCGCGCAACAGCCCGGCGCCACGCACCTCCTCGAAGATGTCGCGATTATGATCAACGGCCGCGGCCAGCGCCTGGCCCAGATGGCTCGACATCTGCTGGACGTGCTCCATGAATCCGTCGGCCAGCATGACATCGAGCACGGCGTTGGCCGCCGCCATGGCCAGCGGATTTCCGCCATAGGTCGAGCCGTGCGCGCCGGCGGTCATGCCGATCGCAGCATCAACGGTCGCAAGGCACGCGCCGACCGGAAAGCCGCCGCCGAGCGCCTTGGCGACGCCCATCACATCGGGCGTCACGCCCACCCACTCGTGCGCGAAAAGCTTTCCCGTGCGGCCCATGCCGGTCTGCACTTCGTCGAAAGCGAGCAGAAGACCGTGCTTGTCGGCGAGTTCGCGCAGTCCCCGCAGGCACTGCGGCGGCACGACGCGAATGCCGCCTTCGCCCTGGATAAGCTCGATCAAGATGCCGGCGGTCTCCGGCCCGATCGCTTTTTCGAGCGCCTCGTGGTCGCCGAACGGCACCTGGTCGAATCCGTCGACCTTGGGGCCGAAGCCTTCGAGATGCTTTTTCTGCCCGCCGGCGGCGATGGTCGCCAGCGTGCGGCCATGAAAGGCGCCCTCGAAGGTGATGATGCGCCAGCGCTGCGGATTGCCGGTGGAGCTGTGATACTTGCGGATCGTCTTGATCACGCATTCGAGCGCCTCGGCGCCCGAATTGGTGAAGAACACCGTGTCGGCGAAGGTGTGCTCGACCAGCCGCTTGGCCGCCTGCTCTTGCAGCGGAATGCGGAACAAATTCGAGGTGTGCCAGACCTTCTGCGCCTGCTCGGACACCGCCTTGACCAGATGAGGGTGCGCGTGCCCGAGGCCGGTCACGGCGATGCCGCAGGCGAAGTCGAGAAAACGTCGGCCGTCCACCGCATACAAATAGACGCCTTCGCCGCGCTCGAACGCGACGTCGGCCCGATTGTATGTCGGCATCACGGGCGGGAATTGCCCGGATTTCTGGGCGACGCTCACGACACTGGGCTCCTTCGCTGGCTCGTCCGCCGGATCCGCCCCGGCCCACCATGGGCCGGCCCGATCCGCGCGGAAAACCCGGCAGTATGGCGACGTCGGACCGCTTGTCAACCGGCCGACGGATCGGCGCCCGACGTGCCGCGCGGCCGCCACACGGCCACGGCATGCATCATGATGACTACGCCAAGGATAAAGATCAGCCAATAGCGAAGACGAGAGGATTGCCGCGAGGGCGATGTTTGGTTGTATCCTAGAGTGCGGGGAACCGGGTCAGTTTGTCATTGAGGCTGCGGGAGACGATCGCTT
>DATIBC010000096.1:0-66354 GCA_035457725.1 Alphaproteobacteria bacterium
TCGCGAGCGCATGATTCGATTCGTTCTTTCGGCGATAAGAAAAGCGCGCTCGCCTGTGCCGGGCGAGCGCGCCAGTGGAGGAGCGCGAAGGAGCGTTATATTGTCATGCAAACAGATCGTGATGCGCGACCGCTTGCGCCGTTTCGAGACCGCCGGCGGCGGCGTCGGGAAGATCGGCCGGCCCGCCCAAGTCCGGCTGGGACGCCGGCGCGTTGAGCAAGGCGTCGTGCGCCTGGGCGGCGGCCGGTTCTGGCAGATTCTGCTCGATATAATCGAGCCATTGCGAATCGCCGGCAAAGCCTGTCGTTCCTGCGGCGCCGGCGGCGAGATAATCGGCCTGCTGCTGGACGATGTTGAGCCCGGTGTCGCCGGCGGCGTCGGGAAGCGTGGGGAACGTCCCGGGCTCGCCGGGCACGGCAGCGACGCCCGATTCGCCGCTCGGCACGCCGTCGGGACCGTGATTGACCAGCGCCGCCTCGGGAAGGTTCGATTGCGCATCGCCGGCGGACTCGGGCAACGTCGGGAACGCGCCGGGATCGAGTTGGTGCGATGCGGCGTCCGCGCGGTTCTGCGCGGCGTCGGGTAAAGTAATCGGGGTCGGAGCAGGCATGGTTGGAATTTCCTGGTGGGAGTGCTTGTTCTTTGCCAAGGAGCGGCATCGAGATTAGAGTTAACCGAATGTTGCTTCAGCGCGGTAAACGAACCGTAAATAGCGCCGAAATTCGCCAGTCATTTAGGGAAAGTTTGTCGCGTATTCGCCCGAACCTTGCGTGAGCCGCGAACCGAACGACCGTGAGGGAAGCGATCGACCGATGCGCCGAATCTGGGTCGCGCTCTGTCTGCTGTGCGCCGCGTGCGGCGGGGCGGTTTCACCTGCCGACCAGCCGGGCGATATCAAGATCACCGATGCGAAGGGCGTGGCAAATTGCGCGCTCCTCGGCGATATCCATGGCTTCAATCCATGGGGCGGAATGTTCGCCGCGCCAGGCTTTCGCCAAGCGCGCAACAACGCCATCGACGAAGCGCGCCGGCTTGGCGCCACGCACATCGTCTGGAGCGAGACGACCGCCGTGACGGTTCAAGCGATTCACGGCGCGGCCTACCGCTGTCCATGACAAGGAGGAAGCTTGCGCCCTGATTGCTTAGTTTTGCGCCCGCTGCTGATCGCGATCGCGTGTGGCACGACCGCGGCCTGCGCCGATGCCACGAGCAACCCGCCGCGGCCCGCCCAATCGCAAGAATTGTGCAAGCAATGGGGTTACGAGCCGAACGATCCGAACTGCCTGCGACTATTTCGGCGCGATCCGCCATAGCCGCCGCTTCGGGCGCCGTTGTCTCCCCGGTTCAGCGAGGTGTCAATCGCCGGCCAGATCGAGGGCAGGCGGTTGAGCCAATCGTCGCGCGATCTCGGTCCGCCGCCGGCCGAAGCCTCGTATTCGTTTGGATTTGTCGCTTATTTGGTTATGGATTTCACGTCGCCGTGAGCGTTTCGTGGCATAATCGACCGGAATAATCGACCGACCGGGACGTTTTCGACCGGAGGCATATTATGCTCCGTTTGCGTCCGTTTTTGGCCATCGCTTATTGCGTCGCAGCGCTAGGGCTGGCACCGGCTCTGGCGGAAGAAGACGAGGCGCCTTCCGACGTCGCCCGCCTGTCGATCATCGAAGGCGACGTGCAGGTCGGCGACGGCGCCAGCGGCGAATGGATCAAGGGAACCGCCAACGCGCCGCTCGTCGCCGGCGACGAAGTGTCGACCGACGACGGTGCGCGCGCCGAGATCCAACTCGACTCGAGCAACATCGCGCGGCTCGACGAGAACGCGCAGTTCAAGCTCGCCGCCTTCAACCGCGAGCATGTCGCGCTCGAAGTCGCGCGCGGCCGGATGATCTATACGGTGATCGGCAAGCCGCCGGTGCCGGTCGAGATCGCCACGCCGCTGGCGCGGTTCCGGCCGAGCGAAGGCGGCCTCTATACGATCGATGCCACATCCGGCGATACGACGCGCATCCACGTGCGCGAAGGACGCGGCATTGTCTCGACCGCGAGCGGTGAGGTGGAAATATTCGCCGGACAGTCGGCGATCATCGACGCCGCCGATCCCGGCGCGATCCGCGTCGCAATCGCGCCGCCGCTCGATCCCTGGGAGAACTGGGCCGACCGTCGCGACGGCGAAATCCGCGCCGCGCAGAGTTGGCGCAACCTCAACCGCAACTACGCCGGTGCCGAGGAACTCGATCGCCATGGGACTTGGCGGCACGCACCGGAATACGGGCGCGTCTGGGTTCCGCACGGCGTTCCGGCGGGATGGGCGCCCTACCGCGTCGGCCACTGGGTGTGGAAGCCCTATTGGGGCTGGGTATGGGTCTCGGACGAGCCATGGGGTTGGGCGCCGTACCACTATGGCCGCTGGGTTTTCATCAACGGTTATTGGGCGTGGTGGCCGGGACCGGTCACCGTCACATACGTTCCGGTGTGGGCGCCGGCCTACGTGATCTTTCTTGATTTCGGCCATACGCCTCACCGTCATTCCCGCGTCGGTTGGCTGCCGCTGGGACCGTCCGACTGGTGTTACCCGTGGTGGTCGCGAAAAAACCATGCGCGCCCCGTCGTAGTAAACAACGTCCACGTCACCAACGTTATCAACGTCACCAATGTCAATGTCACGAAGGCCGTGCACGGCCCCAACGTCAAGGCGATCCGGCCGCTGGCGCCGCCGCATCGCGGGCGTTTCTCGACCGTCGAGCGCGCGCTCGATGATGCGCGCATCCGTCAGGCCGTCTCACACGTTCCGGGAGACGACATCGGCGGGCGCGGGCAGCGCCCGCGGGCAATCGATGTCGATGGCGGCGGCCTGCGACAAGCCAATCTGGTCGCCGGCGGAGCGCCCGCGCTCGCCGGGCCAGAGTCGCGGCGCTTCGTCGGCCGGCCGGCGGGGCCGGCGGTGATCCGCAACGAGACCGGCGAACGTTCGGCGGGTCCGGGTGGACAACGCCCGCCGCAAACCCGCCCGAGCGACCGCGACGCGCCAGCGCGCGTCGGCGCGCGCGAGACGCGCTCGCCGTCCGATGGCGCACGGGAACAAGGAATCGAACGCCGCGACAATCGGCCCACCTTCGAGCAACGCGGCGCCCCTCCTGCCGAACGCGGCCCCGCGGCGAGATCGGTTCCAAGCGAGCGGCGCGAGATGCCGGGGACCGGCGTCGACACGCGCGCGCGTCCATCGCAGAATGCGCCTACGGCCCGCATCGAGTCCTCCCCGCGGCCATCGCAGAACCGCGCCCACGACCGCGCTTCGCCACAACCCGCGGCGAGAACGCCCGACATCCGCTCTGCGCCGCCAGCCGCCGGACCGGCGCCGCGCGTCGAGCGCGAACGCGCCGGCCCACCACAAGTTCATCGCAACGAACCGCGAAACGTTGCGCCGTCGGCGCAACGGACGCCCCCCCGGGCCGAGCCGCGCGGCGAGCAACGCGCCGCCCCGCCTTCGCAACACGCCACGCCGCCATCACGCCAGCAGCAACCTGCGCAGCCGCAGGGCCGAATTTCCTCCGATCCGCAACGCAGCCGGCCTTGAGGCCCGCCGCGCGGCTTGCGCCCGCAAGCCAGTCGACTATGCTCGACGGTCGCACACATCGCCCCATCGACGTCGAAACCGGGGAGAGCCGTCATGCGGCGCCGCGATCCGATCGAGTTGGCCGTCCTGATCGCCTTGGTTCTTGCGCCGGCTAGCGCCGCGGCGCATCACGGCTGGGGCAGCTACGACGCCAGCAAGCCGCTTACGCTCAACGGCAAAATCATCGAAAGCACCTACCAGAATCCGCACGGCACGCTGCGATTCGAATCGTCGGGCAAAGTGTGGCTGGTGATCCTGGCGCCGCCGTTCCGCATGCAGAACCGCGACCTGCCGGCCGAAAAGCTGGCCCCCGAGGCGACCGCCACCGTGGTCGGCTACGTTCACCGCAATGACCCCAACGAGTTGCGCGCCGAGCGCATCACGATCGACGGGCGCACCGTCGAGCTGCGTTGATCGCGATAGCATCGGCGTCATGGAGCACGCGGCGCGCGGCCTGGCATGGGCGCAGGCGATCGAGCAATCGGCCATGGCGCAGGCGGTGCGCGAATCGCTGTGGTTCTACCCTCTCGCCAATACGACGCATGTATTGGCCATGGCGATGCTGCTCGGCGCGATCGTCGTGTTCGACCTGCGCGTGCTCGGCGCGTTGGGCGCCGGCCGCGCCGCCGACGCCGCGCGAATGGCGCTTCCCGTGGCGCGGCTCGGGTTCGTATTGGCGGTGCCGTCCGGCGTCGCCATGTTCATCGCCGAAGCGACGGCGTACCTCGCTAATCCGGTGTTTTTGATCAAGCTCGGCGCGATCACCTTGGCGGTGCTCAACCTCGCATTGTTTCACGCCGGCAGCTACCGCCGTATCGACGCCTGGCCCGACCGCGCCCCGCCGATGGCCGCCAAACGTGCCGCCGCGGCGTCGCTTTCGGCATGGACGCTGGCGGCGGTTTGCGGCCGATTGGCGGCATATTTCTAAAATTCATCATGGCTTCCAAATCAGTCGTTTAAATACCGCCGCCGAACGACGAGCGACGGTCGGCGGCAATTAATTTTTGGTTCATGTTTTGGCGGCCACCATAGGCGGCGAGGAATCCAATCGCGCCGGGACGAGGGCGACAACCGGGTGGCGATTATGGCGGCTGAAAGTCGTAAGCGTGGTTTCGGCCTGGGCGCTGTGCTCGCGGTCTGCGCCGTGCTCGCGTCCGGCGTTGCGTGGGCCCGCACGACGGTCGAAGAGAGCGCCGGCGCGTTTCGCGATTGGTCGGCGACGTGCCGCTACGACTCCGCCGGCGAGTGCGTCGCCATCGCCTATGCGTCGGAACACAAGGGGCCCGCCGTGCCCGATTACATACTGCGCGTCGTCCGGACTCGCTCGGATGCGCCGGCGTTCGTCGTCTTCTCGCCGACATTTCATTTCGCCGCCGGATCGACGCTGCTGACGCTTCGCGTCGACGGCAGGCCGCCGATTCAATTCGCGCCCGGCGACGGCTGGCGGCATGGCGAAGCGCCGAACGATTACACGTTGGCCGAACCGGTGCGCACGCAACGTCTGTTGGCCGAGATGCGCGCTGGTCAGCAGGTCACGATCGCTTACGCCGATAGGGAGGGACGACAGCGCGAGGCGACGTTCTCGCTGCGCGGCCTTTCCGCCGCGCTCGGCTTCATCGAAGAATTCCAGGCCCAAAAACGCGCCGCCGAGCCGATCGATCGCGCGCCGAAGGCGGACTGGGCGCGCGGATTGCAAGGGTTCCTTCCGGCGATCGAAGCGTGCCGCCGTCGCTCGGCGGTGCGTATCGAGCAAATCACCTCGGTTTGGCCATACGATAACGGTTCATTGGGCCTGGTGGCGGTAGCCAGCGACGGACGCCGTTTCGTGTGCCGCGTCCGGCGCGACGGCAGCCATGTCAGCGAGTTTCGCCGGCCTGACTCCGCCGAATCGTTACCGTCCGAAGGCCCGTTCTTCACGCCCTATGGCGGCCGGCGTCCCGCCGGCCAGTGCTTCGAGCATTTCGGCAAGGTCGATCGGGCGGGCCAATTCGCCGGTTGGCTTTCCTACGACCGATGCAAGCGCGACGCGCGCCATTAACTAATATTTTGCCGCTGATTCGTAACCTGACGGCTGGGCTCCCGCGCTCTCCCTCGTGCGCCGCAGACGTCACGCGGACACTGCGTCGCGGTGCGGGCGGCGAGCTGCGGCGAACGATCCACGGGAATCATGGTGGACAACAGGCCATTCGCGAATCCCGACACGTCGCGGGCGGTGCGTGGCGCGGCGAAAGTCGAGATGATTCGCAGCTACAGCGGCCCGGCGAGCGCGGCCCCTCGACGCGCGCCATGGCGAATTGCTCATTACGCGGCCGTGGCGCTTGTCGTCGCCGTCTATTGGTTTCTGCCATTCGCCGGAGTTCTGGAGTTTCTTGGCAAGGCGGCGGCGTTGTCGTTTCTCGCCCCCGGCGGGGCTGGCTTGGACTACGGAGCCCAGATCGCGGCGATGGTCGCCACCGCGATCGGCGTCCTCGCGCTTGGCCCATGGCTCGATCGCACTCGCCTGCCGATCGGCGCGGTAGCGGTCCTGGCGGCGGTGTTGTGCATCCTCGCGCTGACGCAATCCATTCGATCGTCGCTCGACGTCGCCATCGACCCGCGGCCGTTGGCGGCGATACCGATCTGCCTTTATTTGGTCATCGTCGGAGAATGGGCGCTGGGCGCCAGCAGGGAATTGTTCGTCCGCAACATGGCGGTCGCTCACCGAAACGCCCTGCTGCAGAGCGTGGTCGAGAATTCCGCCGAAGGCATCTTCGTCGTCAACGACGCCGACAAAATCATGTTCGCCAACACCACGGCCCTGGAGATGTTCGGCTACGCCGAAAGCGACCTCGTCGGCCGCCAGATAGACCTGCTCAGCCCCACCTTGACGCAAGGACGAATTGGTCGCGAGCTATCGCATTACCGTGAACTAGCGCGCCAAGATGGCCAGCGCACCGGACCAGTCGAAATCTCGGGCGTCACGTCGAGGGGGCACAACGTTTTGCTGCAGGTCTCGGTTACCATCGCGCGCTTCACCAGCGCGCCGAGCGTGTTCGAACGCCGCGAGAGCGATCGTTTCGTCTATGTCTACAACGTTGCCGACATCAGCGCCCGCCACGAGATGATGGCCGCCCAACAGCGCGCGCTGGAGAGTCAGATCGCCGCCAATCGGGCGAAGAGCGAGTTTCTGGCCAACATGAGCCACGAGCTGCGGACGCCGCTGAACGCGGTCATCGGCTTCTCCGAGCTCCTGAGCGGCGGCTACGGCGGCAAACTGACCAAGGTGCAGGACGACTACGTCGAGAACATCCATGGTTCGGCGAATCATTTACTCAACCTGATCAACGATATCCTCGACATCTCCAAAGTCGAGGCTGGACAACAGCACCTTCACGAGGAGTTCGTCGACGTGCGACAAATCGTGGGAGCGTGCCTCAATCTCGTCGGCCCGCGCGCCCAGGAAGGTAAAATCGAACTGCGGACGTCGCTCGACGATAGCCATAACGTAGTTTTCGCCGACGAACGCCGGTTAAAGCAGATTCTTCTCAATCTCCTTTCCAACGCGGTCAAGTTCACGCCGCCCGGTGGCCTTGTCGAGGTGTCGACCGAGATCGACCGGGAGGGGGGATTGGCGATTTCGGTGGTCGATACGGGGGTGGGGATCGCCGCCGACAAAATCGCGATCGCCATGGCGCCGTTCGGTCAGGTTGAAAGTGGCCTCAATCGTCGTTTCGAAGGAACCGGGCTTGGTCTGCCGCTCGCCAAGGCGCTGACCGAAGCCCATGGCGGGGCGCTGACGCTCAGTAGCAGCGTCGGCGTCGGGACCACGGTGACGGTGCGGTTGCCACCCGAACGCGTGCGCGAGTCCGCTGCGTCATCGAAACCAGCAGGTGCGCTGGCCGGCGGCCGTGCCTAGACTTTTTTGCCGAATATCCGGCGCTAGCGCCGCGATCGCTGCGCCGGGCTCCACGCCGCCTGCGCGCGCCGACCAATCGCGGTCTTCTGCGATTGATCAAGCGTTTGGCCAACCGTCGCCAGGCTGGTGAAAGCGCGCGATTGAATGGCGGCATCCGACCCCAGCGCCGCACGGATCATCCAAAAATAGGCGAGGCCCGCGTCGCGCTTCAGGCCGATTCCGGAGGCGTACAACCCAGCAAGCGCCAGTTGGGCTTCGCCATGGCCGCGCTGCGCCGCGCGGGCGAACCACTGCGCTGCCGTCGCCGCGTCGGCGGTCACCCCTTCGCCGCGCAGGTAAAGCTCGCCGACATAAAACTCGGCGCGCATGTCGCCCGCTTCGGCGATCGGCAACCAGCGGGCAAGCGCTGCGGCGTAGTCGCGTCGCCCATATGCTTCCAATCCGGCCTCGATCGAAGCGCCGGCCGGAAGCGCCGGAGCGCAAGCAAGCACGAGAATGACTGCGATTATCGTCAAGCGGTGTAGCAGCATGTCCCACTCCTCACCCTGGCCGATCGTGAATCGTCAATTTGCCGCGCATTTTACTCAAATCTCCGGCGAGCCGCCGCGATTCCGCGGCGGCGCGATTAACCACGAATTAACCGTCATCCACTAAAACTCTATGCAGCCGCGCGGGCGGTTAGTGGGAGATAACGAATGAACGGCATCAAGTGCTATTTGTCGCGCGCAGAAGTGAAGAAAATATTGGCGGACGAAGTCGCCAAACGCCTCGAGCCCGAGCGGCTGCTCGGCACCTGCCTTCGCGAAGCGACGCTCTATGATGACGGCCGTGTCGAGGTCATGTTTTGGACGCCCGAATCGGCGCTCGGTCAGGAGGCGCAACGCGAAGCCGCGGCCGAGAAAGAGCGCGAAGCCAAGGACACCAAGGACGTCAAGGAGCCCAAGGACGTCAGGGACGCCAAGGAGCCCAAGGACAAGGAAAAACAGCAGCTCGCCCAGCAGCAACAGACGATCGACGGCCCGCCGCGGTTGTTCACGGTCTCGACCGGCCGTTAGGCCTCTCCCTCCGCTACCCGTTCCTCGGCCGGCGCGCGACTGGCGCCGGCCCGCTTCAGCGGCGATACTCGGGCGCCTCGCGATCGAGGATGCGCTTCAGCGCATCGAAATGATGCCGGGCGTACACCGGTTGATCCGCAGCGATCTGCGATTGCGTGGCGCGCGCTAGATTGTCGCCCACCATGCGCAGCCGTCCGCCGGTCGATTGCGCGAGAATCTGCGCCTCGGCGGCGCGCTCCACGTAATAGAGATCGTCGAACGCGGACGCGACATCCGGTCCGACGACGACCACTCCGTGATTGGCGAGAAAGAGAATGCGCTTCTCGCCGAGAATGCGCGCCATGCGATCGCCTTCGGCGTTGTCGAGCGCCAAGCCGCGATAGCCGCCGCCCTCCACCGACTCGTCGTCGTAGGCCACCTGCCCATAGAAGCGCAACGCGTTCTGGCTGCACGGCTCGAGCCGCCCGCCCTCGACGATGGTGAGCGCCGTCGCGTAAGGCATGTGCGTATGCAGCACGCACCGGGCGGACGGGCGGGCGCGGTGAATCCGGCTATGGATGTAGAACGCCGTCGCCTCGACCGGCCGATCGCCCGCGACAACAGTTCCGTTTCCGTCGATGACCAGCAGATCGCTGGCGCGGATCTCGCACCAGTGAAGCCCCTGCGGATTGATGAGATAGCGATCGTTCGCGTCAGGCACCGCCAGGCTGAAATGGTTGCAGACTCCCTCGTGCAAGCCGAAGCGCACCGCCCAACGAAATGCCGCCGCGAGGTCGACGCGGGCCTGCCGCAACGCCGCGCTTTCGCGGTGACGAACGGCCGTCATGGTACGCCGCCTGTGCTTGGCGGCGGTCTTCCTGGGTTTGATCGACATCCCCCTCCCCCTTCGCGATTCGCGCGCCATTCTAATCGAACCTCGCGGGGCGCCAACAGGTACCGGGGCGCGGCCGAGCGAATCGGCTATGATCCATGGCTGATGCGGCATCCGATTCAAGATCCCGGACCTATCGTGAACGCACAGGAACCGCTTTCTCCTGACGCCCGCGCGCTGTCGCGGGGACTCGCCCGGGCGCTCGACCGCCAAGGCTGGCGCAGCCTGATCGAGTTTCCGCTCGCCTCCGGCCGTCGCGCCGATCTCATCGCCGTCGACGAAGGCGGGCGGTTTCTGATCGTCGAGATCAAGACCTCGGCAGCCGACTATCGTGCCGACCGCAAATGGCGCGACTATCTCGATTATTGCGACTGGTTCGCTTTCGCGGTCCCCGAGGGCTTTCCGGTCGGCCTGCTGCCGCCCGAGGTGGGCCTGATCATGGCCGACGCCTATGACGCGGTCAGCCACCGTCCGGCGATGGCCGCGCCGGCGCTGGCGCCGCAGCGGCGGCGTCAGCTCCTCATCCGCTTCGCCCGTGCCAGCGCCGATCGGCTGCGGCGCACGCTCGATCCGGAGGTGTGAGAATTTTACCGGCCGCCCTGTTCGATTGCTGTGCGCGAGCCCGCACCGCGCCAGTGGGCCGCACCCTTTGTTTTGCTCGCGACGGTGCAAGTGCGGATATCGCTTTGCCGCCGCCACTCGTAGCCCTACGCTATTCCGATGCCGCGCATCCGCCAATTGCTGCATCCGGTCGATCCCTATCGCGACTTCGATCACGAGGTGTCGGCGCTCGATTTGCAGGGCTGGAGCTCGAATCATCCAATCTTCGCTCAGGTCATCGCCAAAACACGCCCCACGTTGATCATCGAAGTTGGCACTTGGAAGGGAGCGAGCGCGATACACATGGCCCGCACCGCCAAAGACGAGGGCCTGCGCGATTTCGAAATCGTCTGCATCGACACATGGCTGGGGTCGTCTGAACATTGGCTGAAGCGCGACGACCCAAATTTCTTTGCTTCTCTCCGATTGGAGCACGGTCATCCCTCGCTGTATCGCCAATTTCTCGCCAACGTCATCAAGTCAGGACATGCCGACGTGATCACGCCGCTGCCGCTGGCGTCGGGTGCTGCGTTCGAAGTGCTGCACGCACATCGCGTGCAGGCTGACCTGATCTATCTCGACGCCGGCCACGGTTACGCTGATGTCCGTGACGATATCGGTCGCTATTGGCGGCTGCTTCGCCCAGGTGGAATCATGATGGGCGACGATTATGTGGCGGCATGGCCTGGCGTAATTCGGGCGGTCGCCGAGTTCTCCGAGCGCATCGACCAGCCGATTCGTGCGTCCGGGCCGAAATGGCTGTTTCAGAAACGATAGGACAGAAACGCCGCCGGGCTGAGTCGCCAAACTAATTCGAGCTGTCGATGCCATCGGTCCCGGCGCCGCAAACGAGCGCGCAGACGCGCTCGCCCGCGCGCGGGCGGTAGGCGCCGGTGGCTAGCGAGGCGATCGCCGCCGCCGCGCTCAGCTCGACGGCGAGCCCGAGCTCGAACCACAGCCACCGCGCCGCCTGGCGCATTTGATCGTCGCTCACCAAGACGATCGCGTCGACCAGTCTCGAAATGATGTCGAGATTGATCGACGCGCTTTGCCGCGGCGCCAGCGTTCCCGCCTCGGTCTTGATCTCGGGCAGCTCGACGAGCGTTCCGGTGCGCACGCTTTCATACAGCGTCGGCGCGCCGACCGGCTCGACGCCGATGACGCGAATAGCCGGCTTCAGTGCCTTGGCGGCGATCGCGATTCCAGCGATCAACCCGCCGCCGCCGATGGCGACGACCAGCGTATCGACCGCCGGATCGTCGGCCAGGATCTCCAGTCCGATCGTCCCTTGCCCAGCCATCACCCGCGCATCGGCGAAGGGATGGATGTAGGCGAGTTTACGAGCCTCGGCGAAGGCGAGCGCCGCGCGATTGGCGTCGTCCCATACCGCGCCTTCGACACGGACTTCGGCGCCCCATTCGCGGAGTTTTTCGATCTTGCTCCTGGGCGCGCTCGTCGGCAGGAAAATCGTCGCCGGAACCCGCCCGACATGGCCGGCGTAGGCGACGCCGAGACCGTGATTGCCGCCCGATGCGGTGACGATGCCCCGCGCCATGCTGTCCGGCGAAAGCGAGCGAAGCGTGTTGATGGCGCCGCGCGGTTTGAATGATCCCGTCACTTGCAGCGATTCGAGCTTCAAGATCAGCGGTCCGGCGTAGCCCGGCGGAGTCTTCACCGGCGGAGCGGCGATCATCGGCGTGCGGCGGACGAAGCCCTCGATGCGCGTCGCCGCGGCGCGAACGCTGGCCAAATCGATTGCATCGGACCGGGTAGCCGCGGCGGTCTTGGCCATCGGCGCGCTCATCGCGCGATACGCCGGATCGTGGCGCTGGTGCTGTGGCCGGGCGCCAATTCGGCGAGCAAGACGCGGCCGCCCCAGCTTCGCACCAACTCGGCGCCGACCACCTTGTCGAGCGTATAGTCGGCGCCCTTGACGAGGACATCCGGCCGCAACGCCTCGATCATCTTGAGCGGCGTGTCCTCGTCGAAGACGACCACCAGATCGACCGTCGACAGCGAACCGAGGACCGCGGCGCGGGCCGCCTCGGTCTGCACCGGTCGATCTTCGCCCTTGAGACGGCGGGTCGAGGCATCGCTGTTGAGGCCGACGACGAGCCGGTCGCACGCGGCGCGGGCCTTGGCCATCAGCGCGACGTGGCCGGGATGGAGCAAGTCGAAGCAACCGTTGGTGAAGCCGATCTTAAGGCCTTGCTGGCGCCATAACGCGATGTGGTCGACCGCCTGCTGCAAAAGAACCAGCTTGTCTTCGCCCGAGGCGAGGTCTTCGCGGTGGAGGGCCCGGACCAGATCCTCGGCATAGGCGACGGCGGTGCCGACCTTGCCGACCACCACGCCGGCGGCGACATTGGCGAAGCGGGCGGCGTCGAGCAGCCGAAGGCCGGCGCCCACGCCCGCGGCGAGCGCCGCCACCACCGTATCGCCGGCGCCCGACACATCGTACACCTCGCGCGCGGCCGCCGGCAGGTGATGCGCATCGCCCTCGCTGGTGATCAGGCTCATGCCTTCCGACCCCCGCGTGCACAAGACGGCGTCGGCGTTGCATAGCTTGAGGACCTTGCGCGCCGCCCGCTCGATCTCGGCCGAGGTCTCGGTTGGCATCTGCGCTGCTTCGCCGAGCTCGCGGCGATTGGGCGTCAGCACGCCGGCGCCGCGATAGCGCGCGTAATCGACGCCCTTGGGATCGACGATCACCGGCTTTCGCGCCGAGCGGGCGGCGGCGATCATCGTCTGGGCGCCCTTGGGCGAAAACACGCCCTTGCCATAGTCCGACAGCGCCAGCACGGCGCAATCGGCGATCGCCGATGCGACGACGCGCGCGATGTCGCCGTCGATCGCCTCGCCGACCATCTGCACGGTTTCGAGATCGGCGCGCAGGAGCTGCTGGTTGCCGGCGACGAAACGGCTCTTGATCGTCGTCCGTCGCCGGCTTTCGACCAGGATGTGCGGCTCGACCGACGCCAACTGGCCGACCAGCCCGGCGATCTCGCGCCCAGCCGGATCGTTGCCGACGACCGACACGAACTCGGCTGCGGCGCCCAATCCGACGAGGTTGCGCAACACGTTCCCGGCGCCGCCCAGCATTGTCGCTTCGCGTTCGATGCGCAGCACCGGGATGGGCGCCTCGGGCGAGATCCGGTCGACATGCCCGTAGACGAAGCGATCGAGCATGACGTCGCCCACGCACAGCACGCGCACGGCCTTGAGGCGGCCGACGGCGGCGGCGAGTTCAGCATTGTTGAGCATAGCGTGCACTATCGCGCACCTCGGCTTAAGCGGGCGTTAATCCAAGCTCGCGCTCGATCGCCAGACACAGCATCTGGCCGAGCGTGATGTGCATCTCCTGGACACGGGCGGTAACCTGCGATGGGACGACCAGGCATGGATCGGCCAGCGTGCGCACCGCGCCGCCATCGCCGCCGGCGAGCGCCGCTGCACCGAGGCCCATGTCGCGTGCCGTCTCCAGCCCACGCACGATATTCGTCGACCGTCCGGAGGTGGTGATGGCGATGGCGAGATCGCCCGGTCGACCCAGCGCCTCGATCTGGCGGGCAAAAATCCGCTCGAATCCAAGATCGTTGCCGATCGCGGTCAGCGCCGAGCTGTCGGTGGTGAGTGCAATCGCGGCCAACGCCTTGCGATCGGCGGCGTAGCGCGCGACCAGTTCCGTCGCCAGGTGTTGCGCGTCGCCGGCGCTGCCGCCGTTGCCGAAAAAGAGCAGCTTTCCGCCGCCGGCGAGTGCTGCGACCGACGCGCCGACTAGGCGCACGAACTCGGCGCACAGTGCGTCGCGCGTCGCGGCGAGCACGGCTTCATGCTCGTCGAGTTCGCGCTTCCAGAAACGATCGAGGTCGATGCGCGTCACTTGTGCTCAAGCCACATTCAGTGCCGATGCGCGTGGCCGCGCGCCTCGGCGGCGCGCAGAATCGACTCGAAGCGCGCCGCGACGGCGTCAATATCGAAGGTCCGCCGGGCGTAGTCCAGCGCGTTGTTGCTGAGTTCGGCTCGAAGCGCGGGATCGCCGACTAGACGCTCGCCAGCGGCAAGCAGAGCCGCGGTGTCTCCAGGCGGAACGACGAGCCCGGCGCGATTGCGGGCGATGATCCGGCCGGCCAGATTTTCCGGCGGTATCGCGGCGAGGATCGGCCTACCGGCGCACAGATAGGTCAGGACCTTCGAAGGCACCGAAAAGACCCCGGCATCGGGTTCAAGCACCGCCAACAGCACGTCGCCCGAGGCGAGGACCTCGGCCAAGCGATCGTAGGGTTGGAACGGCAGGACGAGCAGGCCGCCGATCGCATGCGCCCGGGCGGTGAGCCAGTCGGCGCCCGGGCCTTCCGAGACGACGACGACGCGAATGTCGGGCCGGTGGGCGAAATGTCGCGCCAGCTCGAGCAATCGGCCCGGATCATGCTTGAGGCCAAGCGTTCCGGAATAGAGAAACACCGTCTTGCCGATCAGTCCGTGCTCGGCGGCCCATCGGTTGTCGCGCGGCGTCGGCGGCAATTCCTCGCGTGCCGCCCAGTTCTCGATCACGCTGACGTTCGCGAGCGCCACGCCCCAACGCTGTAGAACCGGCAGAAAATCGTCGGTGATCACCACCGTATGATCGGCGAGGCGAACCAGCCGACGCTCGAGCGCGCGGTACCGCCAACCCACCAGGTGCCCCAGGCCCGGCGCCCGCGCGCGCAATATTCGGCCGATCGCCTCGCTGTAAATGTCCTGCATCCAGAACACAAAGCCGACGCCGAGTCGCCGCGCGGCGGCGAACGAAGCGGCTTGAACGTCGAGCGGGGCGTTGGCCGACAGGACGACGCTCGGCCGGTAGCGCGCGAGCTCGTCAGCTACCATGCGGCCGATGCGGCGCTCCTGCGCCAAACGTCGAATATAGCTGTACTTGGCGAACGGTGCGTCCAATGTCAGGCCGCGCATGGCAAGTCCCGGCGGATCGCCGGCGCGAACCGCCAGCGGTCCCTTCGGCGCCTGGAAGCCGGTCGAATAGACGTGGAGGACGTCGTGTCCTCTGGCGGCTAATGCGCGCGAAAGCTGCACCGGAAACGCGTGGCCGGGGTAATCGAGATGGAATACGCGCATCGCGCTTAGAGCCGCCGCGCCTTGACGACCAGGCAATCGCCGCGGCGGCGGCGATTGCCCCACCACAGCAGCGGGAACAGCAATCCGCGCGCCACGGCGGTCAACGCCGCCACCAGAACGGTCGAGCGCAATCGTCGCGCCTGTTCCGGCCGCCCGGCGAAGGCGAAGGCGATCGCCGACTGCGCCACCCATAACCCTGGAGTGACGTGACGCGCGCTCGCGACCTCGAAGCCTCGCTCGACGAGCAACGCCGCGAGGCGGCCTTGCGTGAAATGCACGATGTGATAGGGGACGTGCCAATTGATCCAGTGCCGCCCGAAGGCGGCGCGCAACCAGCTCGCGGCGTTGGGCAGGCTGATCCACGCCTCGCCGCCCGGCGCCAGCAAGCGGTGCACATCGGACAGCATCGCGCCCGGATCGAGCGCGTGCTCGAGCACGTTCGACAGCACGACGCGGTCGAACGGCGCGGCTGGACGAAAATCACCGATGTCGACCTCGTGGACGGCGAACCTCCGCGCGCGCGCCTCAGCCGCGGCGACACGATTCAACTCGAGGCCTTCGGCGGCAAAGCCGTTGGCGCGATAGAGCACGAGTCCGCGACCTTCGTTGCAACCGACGTCGAGCAGCCGTCCCGTGCCGCGCTCGCCGTGAAACGAAATATCGCCGTCGAGTTTGAGGAAAACCCTGTAGAGCGGCGACATGAGGAACCGCTCGCGCCACCCGGCATATGAGGTCGCCGTGGCGCCGCCGTCGTTGTAGTAGGTCTCGTATAGGCGCTTGAGCGTTGTCGCATCGGGGCGCGGCAGGGTCTGCTCGAGGCCGCAAGCGCGGCAACGATGGATGTTCCAAGCGCCCGGCGCGCCAAATCGATTATCGATCAGCCCTGCTTCGACGAGCGACGTTTCGCCGCCGCATAATAAGCACGCTTCGAGCGTCATCGCCCGTCCTTCGCCATCGCCTTGCGGCGCTCGTGGAGCTTGGCGTCGATCAGGAAGCGGAACCAGAAAGTCTGCAGAACATAGAAGATAAGGCCTTCTCTTCCGTCGAGGAACCCGCGCTTCCAGATATAGCGGTAGAGGAACAGAAGAAATGCGCGCAGGAACATCGGCCGTCGATAGTACCACTCGCGTTGCGCACGCTTTTCCGCCACCGGATCGCCGCCGCGTCCGCCCTGGATCACGTCGCCGCCGCTTGGGCTCAGGATCTCGTCCACCTCCGCGTCGGCCCAGCGATTGTGCCGGGCGGTCCATTCGCCGAGCGGCAGGCGAATATCGTCGATCATTGGCGCGGCGAGCTTGGCGCTCGCGCCGTCGATGTAGAAATGCTGGTCGTATCGGCGGCTCTCGCAGCGGCCGCGGCCGCCGCGAAACAGGCGGAGATGATAGATCGGATACATGCCGCCGTGACGCAGCGGGCGTTGATGGAAGTGGACCAGCCGCGGAATGTAGTACCCGGCGATTTCACCCGGCGGTCCGGCGGCGAACAAACCGCGCAGCTCGGTCGCCAACTCCGGCGATATCCTCTCGTCGGCGTCGAGATGGAGCTGCCAGGCATGCTTGAGTGCGAGCGTATCGATCGCCCAATTGCGCTGCGCGCCGTAATTCTCGAACGGGTGCTGAACGATGCGTGCGCCATGAGCGCGCGCGATGTCGAGCGTGCGATCGGTCGAATAGGAATCGACGACATGGACGTCGTCGCTGATCGCCGCGGCGCTGGCCAGCGTCGCGCCGATCGTCGTCTCGGCGTTGAACGTCAGGACGATGATCGAGATGGGGAGTAGCGTTTCGGTCATATCGGGCTCGTGCGGGCGAGGCTGCGGTACACGGCCTCGAGCTGACGGGCAATCGTATCCCATGAAAAACGCGCCGCGACCAAGGCCTTGCCGCGTGCGCCCATCGCCGCCGCCGCAGCCGGCTCGGCCGCCAGACGGCGAAGTTGCTCGGCGACGCTGGCGACCTCGGTGCGGCCGACCGACCCGGCGCCGGACTGCTCGATGTCGCGCCAAATCGCCACCTGATCGGAAATCGCCACCGGCAGCCCGCAGGCCATCGCCTCGACGACGGCGATACCGAAATTTTCCGCGTATGAGGGCAGCGCGAAAAGGTAAGCATCGCGAAACGCCGCCAGCTTGCTTCGTCCGGTGAGCACGCCGGTGAAGGTCACCCGCGAACCGAGACCGCTGGCGACGACGAGCTGCCGGATCGGCCCCTCCATGCCGTCGTCGGGGCCGGCGATGACGAGATGCAGATCGGCATGCTCGGCTGCCGCCACGCCGAAGGCCGGAACGAGCAAATCGAGGCCCTTCTTGAAATTGAGGCGGCCGAGAAAAAGGACGATTCGTCGCGCACCGATTTCGGGATAGCGCCGGCGCAGTTCGCCCGGCGGCGGCAAATCGGCGTATTCGGTAATGTCGAGCCCGTTGGGGACGACAACGCCAGGCGCGCCGCAGGTATGCGGCTCCGAGGCGCGCATCTCGTCGTCGCTGGTGAAGTGCAGCGCCGCGGCATTACGCGTCACCCGGTCCTGAAACATCGCTTCGATCAATCGCTTGCGCCAGCGGTGGCGCGACCAGTGAAAGGGATCGAGCGTTCCGTGCGGCCGCAGCAGGTATGGCACGCCACCGCGACGGCACGCCCGCGCCGCTGCCCAGTCATGAAACAGGTAGAGCGAATGCAGATGGACGAGGTCGACGCGCGCGATACGTTCGTCGAGCGCGCGGGCCAGCGGCAACGACGCAGCAAGCGCTCGCGGCGCGTGTTGACGGAAATAACGCACTTCGACGCCGTGCTCGTCGTGCGCAACGTTCAGTTCGCGCCTCTCCTCGGCCAGCAATTCGCGATCGGTGGTGTAGATCGCCACTTCGTGCCCGAGTCGCGCCACGGCCCGCGCCATGTCGATGGCGGCCTTTGCGGGCCCGCCAGTGCGCACGGCGAGCGAGGCTATGACGTGCAGGATTTTGATGAGAGCCTCTGAGGACGCGAGATCCGGGCGATAACGCGCGAGCGTGGCGCCGCATTCTGCCGGGGCAGCCATCTTGCGGCAAGGCGCCGCGACGGGCCGCTTGGAGCGGCGCGCGGCATGATGATAGGCTCGCCGGCCCTTGGCGCCATGCCTCAGCCCGCTCCGCCCCCCGTCGACCTCCGCGACCGGCTACTCGCCCGATACGTCGCGACGCACCCCAGCGTCGGCGCGGCGATCGCCGGCCTCGAGCGCCGTAAGCCTTACCTGCGCAAACTGGTCGACGATCATTTTCCCGCCGACCGACGGGCGGCGATCCTCGATCTTGGTTGCGGCCATGGCGCATTGATCTGGGCGGCGCGGTCGGCCGGCTACAGCAACATTGGCGGAATCGACGCCGCGCCCGAGCAAGTGGCGATGGCCGCGGCACTCGGCATCGACGGCGTCCATCACGGCGATCTGATGGCGACGCTGGCGGCGACTCCGACCGGTGGGCTCGACGTGGTCGTGCTTTACGACCTCTTTCACTATTTCCGGCCCGAGGAGCAGATCGCCGTCATCGACGAGGTGCTGCGGGTCTTAAAGCCGGGCGGGCGGTGGATTGTCCATGTTCCGAACGGCGAGGCGCTGTTTAGCGGGCGGATGCGGTATTGGGACCAACTCGCCGTCACCGCGTTTACCCGCGCATCGATCGCCCAGCTTCTGCTCGCCTCCGGCTTCGCCGCGGTGCATTGCTACGAGGACCGACCGGTGGTGCACGGGGTCAAGAGCGCAACCCGCTGGATTCTTTGGCGAATCATGCGCGGTATCCTGCGCCTTGCGCTCGCCGCCGAAACCGGCGAAAGCGGCCGCGAGGCGATATTCAGCCAGTGCCTGCTGGCGGTGGCGGTCAAGCGGGCGCTGGAGCCGAGGTCCGACTGAACCGATATCGGCCCGGGGGACCGTGGCGAAACAATGGGTTGCCGCAACCACCGGCGCGGCTAAATCGTCTCGAATGCCGGCCGTTGCGAGGCCGCCGCGAACCGTCTAGCGTTCGGTTTCTCCTTGGGAATAACGCCCAGCGACGAGGCGTTAACGTCGGCCAGCCGGCGGGCGCTCTCCTGGGACAGTCATGAAGATTCTTTACATCGGATTCGACATCGAGGGCGTCGGGGGGATCGCGACCTACAGTCGTCACCAGATTCGCGCTTTGCGCGACCTCGGTCATCCCACGCTGGTCGTCTCCCTCGACAAACAGGACGCCGTGCGCCGCATCGGCGGCGGAATCGCCGATCTTCATATCCCTTTCCTCGACAAGTACCAGGCGTCGCGCGAGGTGCTGCGATTCCTATTCGCCCATCGCCGCCGTTTCGAGCTGGTGGCGCTCAACCATGTTTATCTCGCCGGATACGGCCTCGCCTATCGGCTGATCTCGAGCGCCCCCTATTTGCTCAATGTTTACAATATCGACATCCTCGCCAGGTTGCCGTTCTTCCGTGGGCTTGCGTTTCGTCAGGCAAGCCTTGCGATCGCCGACTGCAAGTACACGATCAATCGCATGCCCGAATTTCACCGCAAGCTTCCCCCCATCGGGTTGTTATACGATCCGGTCGACGTCGCGTTCTTCCGGCCGTTCGCCAAGAGCGAGGCGCGCGCGCATGTCGAGCGCCGCTTCGCGACCGGGACGCTCGACCAGCGTTTCATCGTCATCACCGTCGCCAGCCTGTTGTTGCCGCCGAACAAGGGCCACCGACAGACGATCGATGCCCTCGTCCAACTCCACGACCCGCGATACCTCTATCTCGTGGTCGGCGACGGACCCGACCGCGACGCGATCGCGGCCTACGCCGCCGAGCGCGGCGTGAGCGGGCAGGTGCGCATGCTTGGCTTCGTCGACCAGGAGGATCTGCCGTTGCTGTACAGCGCCGCCGACGTCGCGGTGCTGGTGGCGCGCGGCAGCGACGGACTCGGCGAAGCTGTGCCGCTTGGACTGATCGAGGCGGCGGCGTGCGGCGTGCCGTTCGTCTGCGGCGACCAGGACGGCTCGCCCGAGGCGATCAGCGAGGCGCGGCCAAACGGCATCGCCATCGATCCCGACCGCCCAGAAGCGCTCGCCGCCGCATTGCGCCAGCTCGCCGAGCGCCCGGCGCTGGCCAAGGCGATGGGCGAGAATGGCAAATGGATGGTCGATGAAATGTTCCGCTTCGAGAAATTCACCGACCGGTTCGCTCACCTGATGTGGCGCCATCTCGGCGTCGCCCGTCTGCCCGCCGCCGGGCCGACACTCGCCACCAGCCCGCGGGGCTGACCGCCGTTCAGCAAATTCTTGTTCTCCCTTGGATATGCCCTAGAGTGACGCGCGTCGTTTGCCGGCGTTGCCGGCGCCTCCCGCCGCCATTCGCAGCCACTCTCGCGCCCGTCTTGTCGAAATACCGCCAACGCATCTACGCCGACTACGTCGACGCTGGAACGGCGCCCTTGGCGCCGGCCGACATATCGGGGCTGGCGCCGCGCCGGCCGTACCTTCGCAAGCTAATCGGCGAGCATTTTCCAGCCGATCGCGGCGCGGCGATTCTCGATATCGGATGCGGCCACGGCGCGCTTATATATTTCGCCCGCCAAGCCGGATATCGCAGAATCGCCGGGGTCGATGCCAGCGAAGCCCAGGTCGCCGCCGCTCGCGCCTTGGGCATCGACGGCGTGCGCCATATGAATCTGCTCACCGCGCTCCGCGAGACCGACCCGGACAGCCAGGACGCGGTCGTCGCCTTCGACGTGATCGAGCACTTCACCAAGGACGAGCTTATCGACATCGTCGACGAAGTACGCCGGATCCTCAAGCCCGGCGCGCGATGGATCATCCACGTGCCCAACGGCGCTTCGCCGTTCGCCGGCGTGTCGCGCTATGGCGACCTCACGCATGAGCTCGCCTTCACGCCTGAATCGCTGACCCAACTGCTGCTCGCCTCGCGATTTCGCGCCGTCGATTGCTACGAAGACGCGCCGATCGCCCATGGCCTGAAGAGCGCGCTCAGACTTGCGGCATGGAAGATGATGCGCTCCATCATGCTGGCTTGGCTGCTGGTCGAGACCGGCGCCGCGCAGCCCAGGGTGTTGAGCCAGAACATGCTCGCCGTGGCGGTGAAGTGACGTGTGCGGCATTGTCGCCATCTACGCATACGGGCCCGATGCGCCGCCGGTGAGTTCACGCGAGCTTCGGGCGATTCGCGAGCGCATGACCTCGCGCGGGCCCGACGGCGCAGGCGAGTGGCTTTCGGCCGACGGACATGTCGGACTTGGTCATCGCCGCCTGTCGATCATCGATCTGCGCGCCATCGCCGACCAACCGATGCTGTCGGTGGGCGGGCGGTCGATCGTCGTTTTCAACGGCGAAATCTACAACTATCGCGCGCTGCGCGAGGAACTCGCCGCGGCAGGCTGCACGTTTCGCACCCAATCCGATACCGAAGTTCTGCTGCATCTCTATGAACGCGACGGCGCCGAGATGACGCGCAAACTGCGCGGCATGTACGCCTTCGCCATCTGGGACGCCAACCGCCATGGCCTTTTTCTTGCCCGCGATCCGTTCGGCGTAAAGCCGCTTTATTACGCCGACGATGGCCGGACGCTGCGCGTCGCATCGCAGGTCAAAGCGCTCCTCGCCGGCGGCCGCGTCGACACGGCGCCGGAGCCCGCCGGCCATGTCGGGTTCTTCTTGTGGGGATCGGTCCCCGACCCCTTCACGCTCTATCGCGGCGTCAAGGCGCTGCCGGCGGGCCACACGATGTGGGTCGATGCTGGCGGAGCGGCGGCGCCGCGACGCTTCTTCGACCCGGCGCGCATCCTCCGCGAGGCTGGCCCGGCGCCAAGCGGTCTTGCCGCGCGACGCGCGCTGATTCGTGACGCGCTTGTCGACAGCGTCGTCCATCATCTCGTGGCCGATGTGCCGGTCGGCGTGTTTCTGTCGGCGGGGCTCGATTCGACGACCATCGTGGCGTTGGCCTGCGAATCGGGGGCCGGGAATCTCAACACCCTTACGCTTGGCTTTCGCGAGTTCGAGGGCGGCGCGAACGACGAGACGCAGCTGGCGGAAGCGGTGGCACGCCAGCGCGGCACGTTGCATACGACGCAGTGGGTGCTGGGCCGACATTTCGTCGAGGAGCGCGACCGCGTCTTCGACGCCATGGATCAACCGTCAATCGATGGGGTCAACACCTATTTCGTCGCCAAGGCCGCCGCCGGGTCTGGCCTCAAGGTTGCGCTCTCGGGGCTGGGCGGCGACGAGCTGTTCGGCGGCTATCCGAGCTTCCGCCAAGTTCCGCAGACCGCGCGGTGGCTGGCCCCGTTTCGTCACCTGCCGGCGCTGGGGCGCACGACGCGCCGCATCGCCCAACCATGGGTGGGCCGCATTGCGTCGCCCAAGTACGCCGGTCTCCTCGAATTTGGCGGCTGCCTCGCCGGAGCGTACCTGCTGCGCCGCAGCCTGTTCATGCCATGGGAGATCGCCCGCCTGCTGCCGCGCGACATGACGACCGAAGGTCTCGCCAAGCTCGATACGCTCACGGCGCTCGCTCGCAGCCTGGACGGTCTGCACGACGATCGGCGCGCCGTGGCGATGCTCGAAATGGATTGGTACATGCGGCACACGTTGCTGCGCGACAGCGATTGGGCGGGCATGGCGCATTCGCTCGAGATCCGCGTGCCGCTGGTCGATCCAGTGTTGCTCGAACGACTGGCGCCGTTGCTCGCCGACCGCAATCCACCGGGGAAACAAGACATTGCCGACGCTCCGGCGATCCAGTTGCCGACCGAGGTACGCGCCCGACGGAAGACCGGATTCGTCGTCCCGGTGAATGCATGGATCATGGGCGCAGCCGCCGGGACGCGCGCCGCCCCCGACGGCGGTGGGCTGCGCGAATGGGCAAAAATGGTGCACGCCGCCCAAGCCCCCGGCCTGCTCGTCCGCAATCGTTGAATAGCATGAGCCGCCGCGAATCATGAAGAACCCGGACGCCTCGCCCCGCCGCAAGCTGCGCCTCGCCTACCTGGTGACGCATCCAATTCAATACCAGGCACCGCTTCTCCGCCGCGTCGCGCGCGAGCCCGATATCGATTTCAAGGTCTTCTTCGGCACCGACTTCTCGGCGCGCGCCTTCAAGGCCGCCGAGTTCGGTCGGGTCATCGAATGGGACGTGCCTTTGCTCGATGGGTACTCGAGCGAGGTGTTGCCGATCGTGCTTGGCCGCGGCGAGACAGGGGTTCTGCCGCCGCTCGACTTCTGGCGGCCACTCAACCAGGGCCTAGCGCGGCGGCTTAGCGCGGGCGGGTTCGATGCGTTATGGGTCCATGGCTATGCGCATTGGACCCATCTTGCGGCGATGGCGGCCGCGGCGAGGCGGCGAATCAAGGTCCTGCTGCGCGACGAGGCGACGGCCATCTCGAAGGATCGCGGCGCGGCCAAGCGACTCGCCAAGCAATTCTTCTTCCTCGGCATCGACCGGCTGGTCGACGCCTATCTCGCCATCGGCACGTTGAATCACGAATACTACCTCGCCAACGGGATCCCGGAATCGCGCATCTTCCCGGTCCCCTACGCGGTGGACAACACGCGCTTCATCGCCGAGGCGAGCGACGCGGGCCGCACGCGCGAGGAGCTGAGGCAAGCGCTTGGACTTACACCTGGCCGGCCGATCCTGCTTTTCGCCGCCAAGCTGATCGAGCGCAAGCGCCCTGCCGAGCTGATCGCCGCTTTCGCCAACGTGCACGCCGATCCGACGCTGCGGCGGCCATATCTGCTCTTGGCGGGCGACGGTCCCCTGCGTCCGGCGCTGGAGGCGCAAGCGGCCCAACAGGCGCCCGACGCGGTTGGATTCCTCGGCTTTCAGAAGCAGAGCGAACTTCCGCGCTATTACGATCTGTGCGACGCGTTCATCCTTCCCTCGGCGGAGGAGGCGTGGGGCTTGGTGGTGAACGAAGTGATGTGCGCCGGCCGTGCGGTGATCGTCTCGGACAAGGTCGGCGCCGGCCGCGACCTTGTGCGCCCTGGCGACAATGGGGCGATATTCCGCAGCGACGACCTCGGCGATATGTCGCGGGCGATGCGCGAGGTGCTCGCAGATCCGAACCGGCTCATGGCGATGGGACAGAGCAGCCGAAAGATCATCGACGAATGGAGCTTCGAACAGGACATCCGAGGGCTCCGCTGGGCGCTGCGCTCGGCATGCCCCGGCCGGCTGTGGGACTGAGCCGACCGCGCGCGGCAGGTCGATGAAGGACATCACCGTTTCCTTCGCCGCCACGGCGTTCATTCAGCTCGCCAACGTTGCGACCGGATTGCTCGCGGCGCGTCTCCTCCTTCCCGAGGGGCGCGGCGAGCTCGCGGCAATCATGCTTTGGGCCGGTCTTGTTGCCGAGCTTGGCAGCCTCGGACTGTACGACGCGTTGCTTTATCGCGCGGCCTCCGGATTGGCGCGACCGCGCGCGCTGTTCGCCGCCATGGCGGCGTTCACGCTGATCTTGTCGGCGGCGCTGATCGCCGTCGGGCTCGCCGTCATGTTCGTCGTATTCGCCGACGACCCGGGCGAATTGCGTCGTCTCGCGCAGTTTTATCTCGTCGGGTATTTGCCGAGCTATCTAGCTGCGCTGTTCGTCGCCGCGATGTTCCAGGGGCGCATCGAAATGGTCGCCTGGAACGTCGTTCGCGCGCTGGTGCCGGCGGCCTACCTCATCGCCATCGGCGCGGCGCTCCTTCTCGGAGCGGCGGACGTCGCGGGGTTCGCCTGGGCGTTCGTCGCCGCGCACGTCGCCTCGGCGATGCTCGGCCTTGCGCTCGCCGCGAGGCGCGGCTGGATCGGGTTTTCCGCCGAGTGGTCGGAGTTGCGGGCGTTACTGGCCTACGGAATCAAGGTCCATGTCGGCGAATTGCTCAATACGATTCGCCAGCGGCTCGACCAAGCCCTAGTCTCGCTGTGGCTGCCGGCAGCCGATCTCGGCCTGTATGTCGTCGCGCTCACCGTGGCGAACGCGCCGCAGATTCTGGTTCACACCATCGCCAACGTCGCGTTTCCCAAGATCAGTCAGCAGGCGACGCCCGAGGGCAAGCTCGTCGTCTTCGGCCGCTACTTCCGTTTCGCCATGGCGACCACGTTCATCATCGTCGCGCTGCTCGCCGGACTGAGCGGCTGGTTGGTGCCGCTGCTCTTCGGCGCTCCCTTCGCGCCGTCCGTCCCAGTGACCTACATCCTGTTGCTTGGCGCATTGCCGTTTGCGGCCAAGTTGATGTTCATCCAGGCGCTCAAGGCGTGGGACCGTTCGCTACTGATCAGCCGCGCCGAGTTATACGGACTCGCCGTCGCCGCCGGAGCGCTGCTCCTCCTTCTGCCTCGTCTCGGGCTCGCCGGCGCGGCGTGGAGCCTGGTCGCGGCGCAATGCGTCGCCGCGGCGGCGATGGCGGTCTCGATGTCGCGCGATCTCGGCCTCGCCATGCGGTCGCTGTGCCGGCCGTCGAGCGACGACTGGCAACTTGCCGTCGAATTCGCCCGCCGGCTCGCGGGACGCGGGGCGTGAACGCGCCCGCAGCGCCGCCGGCGGATCCGCAACATGCAGCAGCGCGCGCCGCGACGCGCGTCCTGGTGCATCATCCCGGCTCGAACCACCTCGCCTACGAGCTGGTCGCCGGTCTGCAGGAAGGCGGTTTCGATTGCTCCTTCGAGACCGGCTTCTTCTACGCCGAGAACGGCGCGATCGCGCGCCTAGTGGCGGGCTTGCCCGGTGGCTTGCGCGACCGCATCGAGCGCGAGCTACGGCGCCGTCATCACCCCGGGGTCGCCACCGGCAAAGTATTCCTCAACCCTTTGCCCGAGCTGATTCATGTCGGGCTGAACCGGCTTGGCGTGCGCGGCGAGCGGCTGGCGCGCCTGGTCGGATGGCGCAACGACGTCATTGACGCGCGCGTCGCATCACGGGTGCGGCGCGAGCGGCCCCGTGTCGTCATCGGCCACGATGGTTCCGCCCTGCTGACCGAGCGCGCGGCGCGACAAGTCGGCGCATGCGCCGTGCTCAACCAGGTGGTCGCCCACGTCGACGCGGCGCTCGAGTTGTTCGCCGAGGAGGCGGCGCTGTCGCCTGAATTCGCCGAGACGATCTTCGGTCTGCCGCCGTCGATCGTCGCGCGTCATCGCCACGAGCTCGCCGAAGCGGATCGGATCCTCGTGCCGTCGGAATACGTTCGCGATTCGCTCGCCGTGCGCGGTACGCCGATCGAACGCATCGCGGTGCTGCCCTATGGCGTCGACATCGGGCGATTTCGACCGCCAGCGCAGCTCGCGCGCGATACTGCGCGCCCGCTTCGCATCCTGTTCGTCGGCACGCTGAGCCAGCGCAAGGGAGTCAAATACCTACTGGAAGCGGCGCGACGTCTCGGCCCCGAGGCGGTCGAGCTCGTCCTCGTCGGCCGGATGATCGGCGCGCAGTCGGCGTTCACACCGTATCGAGACGCGTTCCGCCACGTAAGCCACGTGCCCTACCACGAGGTTCACGCGCTCTATCGCGACGCC
The DNA here is from genome assembly GCA_035457725.1 of Alphaproteobacteria bacterium. GTDB lineage: Bacteria > Pseudomonadota > Alphaproteobacteria > CACIAM-22H2 > CACIAM-22H2 > DATFES01. Next base: position 26,642 of record DATIBC010000096.1, read on the forward strand.
GATGTCTTCGTTTATCCGTCGCTGCACGAAGGATCGGCCTTCGTGACGTACGAGGCGCTGGCGAGCGGCCTGCCGGTGATCACCACGCGCAACGCCGGCGCGGTGGTGCGCGACGGCGAGGAGGGATTCGTCGTGCCGATCCGCGACGTCGAGGCGCTGGTCGAGCGGATCGACCGGCTCCGCCGCGACGAGGACTTGCGACGGGCGATGGGCGCCAAGGCGCGGGCGCGCGCCGAGCAGTTCACCTGGGCACATTATCGCGCACGATTGTGCGCCTTGATCGACTCCTGGGCGCCGTCGGGCTAACCGGCTTTCGGCGGTTTCCGCCCTTTGGCGCCAGCGGCGAGCAGTTTGTCGAAATAGGCGATGGTTTTCTTGAGCCCTTCCTCGAGCGGTATCTTGGGTTGCCACTTCAGCTCCCGCTTGGCCAGCGTAATGTCCGGGCAACGCTGCATCGGGTCGTCGACCGGAAGCCGCTTGAAGACGAGCCTGGAACGCGAACCGGTGAGTTTGATCACTTTCTCGGCCAGCTCGCGGATGGTGAACTCGCCGGGATTGCCGAGATTGATCGGCCCGGTGACGCGGTCGTGCGTCGCCATCAGGCGCACGAAGCCCTCGATGAGATCGTCGACATAGCAGAACGAGCGGGTCTGGGCGCCTTTGCCGTAGATGGTGATCGGCGCGTTTTGCAGCGCCTGGACGATGAAATTGGACACCACTCGTCCGTCGTTCGGATGCATGCGCGGCCCATAAGTGTTGAAAATTCGCGCCACCTTGATGCGGAGCTTGTGCTGGCGAAAATAATCGAAGAACAGCGTCTCGGCGCAGCGCTTGCCCTCATCGTAGCAGGCGCGCGGGCCGATCGGGTTGACGCTGCCGCGGTATCCTTCGGGCTGCGGATGGACCGTCGGGTCGCCATAAACCTCCGAAGTCGACGCCTGGAAGATCTTGGCGCGCAGCCGCTTGGCCAGCCCGAGCATGTTGATCGCGCCATGCACCGATGTCTTGGTCGTCTGCACCGGGTCGTGCTGATAGTGGATGGGCGAGGCCGGGCAAGCGAGATTGTATATCTCGTCGACCTCGACGTAGAGCGGGAATGTCACGTCGTGGCGAATCACCTCGAAATGCCGGTGATCCAGCAGCGCTACGATGTTGTCGCGCGTGCCGGTGAAGTAGTTGTCGACGCAGAGCACGTCGTGGCCATCGGCGAGGAGCCGAGCGCAGAGATGCGAGCCGAGGAAGCCGGCGCCGCCGGTGACGAGGATGCGTCTGCGCGTGAACATTTGGGGGCGTTCCTTTGCCGGTGGACGGCCGGCGCTAAGCAGTGATCAGGTTTGCAGCCACCGCCGCGCGGCGCCCTCGAGAACGAGTGCGGTGAGGCGATTGCTGTACCACGCGCCGGTGTCGATGCCGACGCGATTATCGAGATTCTCGGGCGCCGGGACGATGGTGTGGCCGTGGACAATGACGGCGCCGAAGTCGGCGGCCGAACTCAAGAACGGTTCGCGGATCCATAGCAAATCGTCCTCGTCCTGAGCCTCGAGGGCGACGCCAGGCCGCACGCCGGCATGGACAAAACAATAACCGCCCTCGCGGTGACTGAGTCGCAACCGCTCGAGAAAGCCGCGATGCCGCGCCGGCAGGCGATCGCGAAGCTCGGTCTGCAGCGGCTTGAGCGCCGCCGAAGGCAGCCACAACGCCTGATCCGCGGCGACGACGCCATAGCTTGCGAGCGTGCGGTCGCCGCCGTTGAGGATCCACGTCGGGCCAACCGAGGCGTCGCGTAGAAAATCGAGCATCAGGCGTTCGTGGTTGCCGATGAGGTGGACGGACTCGAATTCGGCCAGCGGCGAATCGAGCAGGAGATCGATGACCCCCATCGAATCGGGTCCGCGATCGACATAGTCGCCGAGATAGACGATGACGCGGCGCATCGCCCGACGGCCGCGCGCGTGTTCTGCGATCAGCGCATGGAGCGCCTGCAGGAGGTCGCAGCGGCCATGGGTATCGCCTACCGCGTAAACCACGCTACCCGCCGGAACGGCGGCCTGGCCCCGGCGGGCGGTCGTCGCCTCTGCGGTCATGGCGGGCGGCACGGTAGCAAACGGCGCGCGGCGGTTCCAGCCGGGTCGACGACGAAATCGTGTGACGAAGGTTTGCGCGGCGAATCAGCGTCGTCCGGCGCGCGGCACGATGCGCGGCGGCGGTGGCGCCTGGCGCGGCGGCGCAGGCTTGGGCACGTCCGCCGGCGGCACGCCGAAATCCGCCCACCGTGCACGGCCGCCGCGGTTCTCGAGATCGTGCAGGAGTGCCGCAACCACGCGGCGATCGAAGATCGTGCCGGCCTGTTGCATCAGCGCGCCTATCGCTTGGTCGAGATCGAGTCCGGGACGATGCGCGCGGGCGCTGGCCATGCCGACGAACGCATTGGCTACGGCGACGATGCGGGCCGTCACCAGGATCTCGACGCCCTTGAGGCCGCGCGGTCCGCTGCCGTCCCAGCGTTCCTGCGCCGAGCGCAGGGTTGCGACCACCGGTCCGTCGAACTCGACCGATTCGAGAAGATCGGCCCCTAGCTTGAGGCTATCGCGGATCTGATCGCGCTCGGCCTGACTGAGATTTCCGCCGCGGGTCAACAGTTCCTCGGGCACCAGGATCTTGCCGAGGTTCATCAAGCTGCCGGCGATCTCGGCGGTCTCGACCAGCACCGGGTCCAGCCGCATCTCTTCGGCGATGCGCCGCGCGACGCCGGCGACGCGTTGCGAATGGTGGGCGGCGAACGGATCGCGGCGATCGACGATCGCGACTAGCGTGCGGACAAGCTGGCGCAGCGTGCGCTCGCGCCGCTCGCGTTCGACGATCGGCGCGGTTATGTCCTCCTCGATCACCAGCACGCCCGGTGGATGCTCGCCGGTGGGCGGCAAGGGCACGTACTCGGTATGCAGGATGCGCGGTTCCCCGTCGCCCTCGCTGCGCAGAACCTCGGGCTGGATCGTACGCGTTTCCAGCGCCGTTTGGACCTGTTGCTCGTAGCGTCGCGCCTCGGCCGGCCCGAACACGCTGGCGAGCGACTTGCCGAGGAGGTCGTCGGCGGACGTGCCGAGGCGGTTGGCCAGTTTCTTGTTGACGAAACGCAGTCGGCCCTCGAGATCGGTGATCAAGATCGAGGCCGGCTGGCTATCGGTGACGATGCGCAGCAATTGACCTTGATGCTCGAAGCGCCGGGCCAAAGCCTCGAAACGGCGCGAGGTCTCATAAGCGCGCTGCGAGGAGCCGTGCCGCCAAATCGCCACCATCGCCACGACCAACAGGACAATCGCCAACACGAAAATACCGAACAGCCGATTGAGCCGCGTCTCGGCCGCCTGCATCGCCTCCAGGCGGTCGATCTTGTGCATCAGCGTCCACGAAACACCGGTGATCGGCCGGCTAACGGCGAGGACCTCGACATTGCGATAATCGCGGCCGATGAGCAGGTCGCCCGGCGCGGTAAGCGCCGCCACCTCGGCGAGGTGCGGCGTTGCGACTGGTAGGCGCTTGCGCATTGCCGTGGTCCCGTCGGCGAGCGGCACCAGATATTCGACGCTACCGTCTCTTTGACGGAGCAGGAGGGTTTCGTCGCTGCGCTCGGGCGTCGGCGGCCGCGTCAAGCGATCGTTCAGTTCCTCGCCGACTTCCTTGATGCCGACGACGTGACCGACGAACGACGTGGCGCCTTCGCCCGCCAGCGCCGGGACTGGCGCGGCGAACGCCATCGACGGCCGTCCTGACGGGCCAAGGAACATGTCCTCGATGGCGCCCTCGGCGCGTTCGGCGCGCTTGACGAGGTCGAGCAGACGTCCGGCTAGCGTCGGCATTTCGTGCGTCGCGACGACGACGCGCCCCTTGGCATCCAGCAGCGCGAGCCCAGCGGCGCGCGGGCGGTCGACGTTGGCCGGGACGTTCGAACGCGGCGCGGGCGGGCCAAAAGCGCTGCGCTCGGCGGTGGCGGCGAGCAGGTTCTCGACGTAGACCGCTTGTGCCGTCTCGCCGCTGATCCGCGTCGGATCGCCGGCGGCGGTCGCGAGCTCCGTCAAATACAGGCGAACCGTCGAGTTTTCCGCCAAGCCGCGTATCAAGCCGCGCTGGTCGTCGATCCATCCCTCGACTGCGGCGACGCGCCCGTCGACGGCGACGCCGAGCCGGGTCTGCCAACTCCACAGCTCGCGCGCGCGCTCATCGGCGATGAACTTATAGGCCATCACCAGACCGAACACCGCCGCGATGCCGATTGCGCTCCCCAGCAGGACGATGGCGCGCACGGCGCGAAGGCTGGGCAACGCACGGCGCAGGCTGTCGTTCACGCGACCGGCTCCCCCGAAGCGGACAAAATTCCGAACCTTATATTGAAAGCCCTATTATGATTATCGGATGATTAACGGCTAGGTAATTAATTACATGGAATTACGTCAGATTTTACCGAATAGGATTCACATCCAGTGAGATATCGCGCCGCCACCGCCGCCGTCGTCGCCATCGGCCTTCTTGGCGCCGCGCTCTTCCTCGCCGATGCGCTCACGCGGCCGCCGGCGACCGGGCGCGGTCCCGCGCCTGCCGCAGGCGACGATGCTGCCGCATTGGCCAATTCGGCGACGCCGTCCCAGGTCGACGACTCGCCGGGGTTCGCCACGCCGTCCGATCCGCCGCGCCAGCGCGTCACGCCGTCACCCGACCAGGCGCCGCCCTCGACCTCTCGGGCGAACCTGTCGAGCGAGACGCCGGCGCCCGTCGCCCCGCCCGGCCCGCCGCGCGAAATCGTTGCTCCTCCGCCCGCCGCATCCGCCGCGACGACCCAAACGGCGCGACCGGCGACCGTTTATCCGCTGCTTTTCGGGGCGCGCGAGATCCGCGGCGCCAATTTCGCGCCGTTCCCCAAATGGACCGGGCTTATCGAGCGGCAGGTCAACGAGCATGTGCTTTACGACGGCCCGTGTTCGGCGCGCCGGTTCAACCGCTGCCATCTCACCGAATGGCGAGCGTTGCTCAAGGAGCTCGACGGCAAGCCGCGGCGTCACCAGATCGAGGCGGTCAATCAGTTCATGAACCGCGCGCCCTATATCATCGACCCGGTCAACTACCGGGTGTCGGATTACTGGGCTACGCCTTTGCAGTTTCTCAACAAGGATGGCGATTGCGAGGACTACGCGATCGCCAAGTACATCTCATTGCGGGAGCTGGGCTTTCCCACCGAGATGTTGAGGATCGTGGTGCTCGACGATCTAAACCTTGGAATCGCCCATGCTGTCCTGGTGGTCTATCTGGACGGCGAGGCGCTGATCCTCGACAACCAGATCAGCCACGTCGTTTCGGCCGCGCGCATACGCCATTACCGCCCGATCTACTCGATCAACGAAGAATATTGGTGGTTGCATCGTCCACCGGCGCAGTGACGAAAAGGGGCGATTTTCTTGACCTTTCGGCCCTTTCCGCAGGCTTAACGACCAGTTAATCTCCGCCGCTCGTCGCCGGCCGGGCGCGGCAGACCGCCCGGCCGGCGGCGGCGTGGGCGGCGGCAGGCGATTCGGCGGTACCGGAATTTTGACGCCGGAAGCCGCGTTATAGGCCGGCATCGTTGCGGGCGGTGGATGGCATATGCGTTTGCGTCGTGGACTGGTGGCGTCGGATCTGCAGGAGATGGTGATCGGAACGCTGCGAGCGGCCGACGCGTTGGTCGTCGCGTCCGCCGCCGTGTTCGCTTATGTGCTTCGCCACAGCTCGTTCGAGATACCGCTTCTCTATTCGGTCGCCATCATCGTCGCGGTGCTGCTGACGGCGATCTACATGCACATGGGCAAGATCTATGTCTTCGCCCATCTCGAACGTTTCGCTCAGCATCTCGGCCGGCTCAGCATGTGCTGGACCGCCGTCATCTTGACGCTGATCGCGCTCGCCTATTTCACCCAAACATCGATCGGCTTCTCGCGCTCGTTCATCCTCGGTTGGTTCGCGCTGTCGTTCGCCGGCTTCATCTTGCTGCGGCTCGTCGTCCTGCTGCAGATCGACCGCTGGCGTCGCGCCCGGCGCCTGTCGCTCAACGTCGCGGTGGTCGGCGCCGGCGAAGTAGGCCAGCATCTCGTCCGCCAATTGCGCGAGGCGGGCGAGAACGAATATCGCGTGATCGGCGTTTTCGACGACCGGCAGGAGCGCGTTCCCTCGGAGATCGAGGGCGTGCGCGTGCTCGGCACCATTGATGATCTGATCCGGTTCATCCGCAAGCACACCGTCGACGAAGTGCTGGTGGCGCTGCCATGGCGGGCGACGTCCAATCTCGAGGAGATCGTCAAGCGCCTCAAGATGGCGCCGGTCAACGTCAAGCTCTGCCCCGATTACGTCGGCTGGGCGCTGCCGGCCCGTGGCTTCCAGAATCTGGCCGGAATCCCGATGCTTTCGGTGCTCGAGCGGCCGCTCGCGGGCTGGAACCTGGTGCTCAAGAACATCGAGGACCGCGTGTTGGCGTCGTTATTGCTGGTGGCGCTGCTGCCGTTGTTTGCGCTGATCGCCTTGATGATCAAGCTCGACAGTCCTGGTCCGGTGTTGTTCCGCCAGCGGCGCTACGGCTTTAACAACAATCCGATCACCGTTTTCAAGTTCCGCACCATGCGGCACGCTCAGGCGGATGATCGCCTGGTGCCGCAAGCGCGCCGCGACGATCCGCGCGTGACGCGCGTCGGCGCGTTCCTCAGGCGGACAAGCCTCGACGAACTGCCCCAGCTCATCAACGTACTGCGCGGCGAGATGTCGCTGGTCGGTCCTCGTCCGCATGCGGTGGCGCATAACGAGCAATACGCCCACGTGATCGACGACTATCTCAGCCGCCATCGCGTCAAGCCGGGGATCACGGGTTGGGCGCAGGTGAACGGATTGCGCGGTGAAACCGACACGCCCGACAAGATGCGTCGGCGCGTTCAATACGATCTCTATTACATCGACAACTGGTCGCTTTATCTCGACTTCAAGATTCTCGCCCTGACGCCGTTCGTCGGTCTGGTCCACAAGAACGCCTACTGAGCGGCCTTGCCGGTTCGCCCGGCCGACCGCCGGTCGGCCGCGCTTACTCGCGCGGGGCGTGCTTGGAGAGAATACGCTGGAGCGTGCGGCGGTGCATGTTGAGACGCCGCGCCGTTTCTGAAACGTTGCGCTCGCATTGCTCGAACACGCGCTGAATATGCTCCCATCGCACGCGGTCGGCTGACATCGGCTGCACCGGCGGCGGCGGCAGGGCCCGGTCGCGGGTGACAAGCGCGGCTTCGATCGCGTCGGCGTCGGCGGGCTTCGGCAGATAGTCGATCGCCCCCGCCTTCATCGCCGCCACCGCGGTCGCGATATTGCCGTAGCCCGTCAGCACCACCACCCGAGCTTCGCTCGTCGCCTCGCGGATCGCCGCGACGACGTCGAGCCCGCTTCCGTCGTTTAGCCTGAGATCGACCACTGCATAGTCGGGCGGCGCCGCGGCCGCCGCGCGCTTGCCCTCGGCGACGCTCGCCGCCAGCGTCACCTGGTAGCCGCGGCGCTCCATGGCCCGGGCGAGCCGCAACCGGAACGCTTGGTCGTCATCGACGATGAGGATGCGACGCGCGACGCCTCCGGCGTCGGTCGAGGTCGCCGCCTCGCTCATGGCGTCGCTCCGCGCACGGCGGCGCGTGGCCAGCGGACGCGCACGCGCGCGCCGCCGCCGCCGCGGTTGGCGAACTCGATTTCCGCGCCGGTGCGCTCGAGCAGCGTCGTGGCGATAAAGACGCCCAGCCCCATGTGCTCGCCTTCGATGCTCCGCGATGAAAGGTAGGGTTCGCCGAGCCGGTCGAGAATATCGCGCGGAATCCCTGGGCCGTCGTCTGAAATCGTCACTTCCACGAAGTCGTCATCCCATCCGGCGCTGAGCGCAACTCGGCCGCGGGCGAATTGCACCGCGTTCTGGATCAGGTTGCCGAGCCCGTGGAGCAGCTCTGGGCTATACGACATGCGTGGTTCGGGCGCGGTACCGCTGGTCGCCACAGCGGAGAGGTCGAGGACGACGCCCTCGCGCCGGTGGGACGCCGCAGCGGCTTCGATCAGCGCAGATACTGGTAGCTCGGAGAATGGAGTGCGGCGATCCGCCTCGGGCCGCGCTGCGAGCTGTGCGAGGATGTCGCGGCACCGCTTGGTCTCGGACAACAGCAGTTCAGCGTCGGCGGCCAGATCAGAGTCCTTGGGAACTTCGTTGGCGAGTTCACGCGCCACGATGGCGATGGTTCCGAGCGGACTTCCCAATTCGTGCGCCGCCGCCGCCGCGAGCGCACCTAGGGCCGAAATGCGCTGCTCGCGGCCAAGCGCCATCTGCGTCGCCGCCAATGCGTCGGACATGCGTCGCGATTCTTCGGACACGCTCGCGGCATAGAGCGCGATGAACAGTGCTCCCAGAACCAGCGCCGCCCAAATGCCAATGACGTAGAGCGGCGGAAACTCGATGCCGGACGGCGTCCACGGCAGCGCTTCAAAATGAAACGCAAGCAAGGTCACGCACGCGATGGCGAGGGCGCACAAGGCGATCGTCGCGCCGCGGGTCAAGATCGTCGCCGAGATCGTGATCGGCGCCAGCATCAGCAAGGCGAACGGGTTGGTCAGCCCGCCGGTGAGATAGAGCAGCGCCGCAAGCTGCACCATGTCGAAGCCGAGCAGAACGGCTGCCCCCCGGTTGCCGACGCGCGCCGCCGGGCGGTATAGAGTAAGCGCCAGGTTGAGCAACGCCGAAGCCGCGATCGCTGCGAGCGCGTAATCGAGCGGGAGTTCGAAGCCCAGGGCGAAATGAACGACGAACAGCGCCGCCGCCTGACCGGCGATCGCCACCCATCGGATCAAGATGAGCGTTCGCATGCGCACCCTGCCGATCGGCGCGATTCGGCGGTCCTCCGGAGCGACGGCAAGCGATCGTTCGTTCATGGTGGACATGATATTGGAAAGTGCCCGGCCGGTGCTGGCCGGCATATGTCCCAGAGGCCATATAACCGCCGATGCCCCGCTCTGTCATCGAAGTCGACAATCTGACCAAGCGTTACGGCGAGGTGACCGCCGTCGACCGGGTCACGTTCGCGGTGGCGCGGGGCTTAACGACCGGACTGCTCGGCGGCAACGGCGCCGGCAAGACGACGACGATCGCCATGTTGCTCGGGCTCCTGGTGCCGACCGCGGGCGCCATCCGGATCTTCGGCGAGGATATCCTCAAGCATCGTTTCCGCGTGCTGCCACGGCTCAATTTCTCCTCGCCCTATGTCGATCTCCCCAATCGTCTGACGGTGCGGGAGAACCTGATGGTCTACGCAAACCTATACGGCGTCCGCCAGCCGCGGGCGCGAGTCGTCGAACTCGCCGAAGCGCTCGATTTCGGCGAATTTCTCGATCGCAAGACCGGCAACCTGTCGTCGGGCCAGAAAACGCGCGTCGCGCTCGCCAAGGCGCTGGTCAACGAGCCCGAGCTTTTGCTGCTCGACGAACCGACGGCGAGCCTTGATCCCGACAGCGCCGATTGGGCGCGGACGTACCTCGAGACCTATCAACGCGACACCGGCGCCTCGATCCTGCTCGCCTCCCACAACATGGCCGAGGTCGAGCGGCTGTGCGGCGACGTCTTGATGATGAAAGCGGGCAGGATCGTCGATCGTGGCGCGCCAGGCGAGCTCATCGCCCGCTACGGCCGCAACAACCTCGAACAGGTGTTCCTCGATATCGCGCGGGGCGGCGTGCGCGGCGCGGCGGCGGCACAATGAATCCCCGGCTCCAGACGCAAGGGCCGAACGGCGTCGCGCGACGCATCGGCGCGATCCTTCTACGCCATCTTTATCTCATGCGCAGCTCGTGGACGCGCGTCTTCGACCTTATGTATTGGCCCCTTCTGCAAATGGTGGTGTGGGGATTCATCACTGTTTTCCTTGGCCGCAGCTCGTGGTGGGTCGCCCAGGCCGGCGGAATCCTGATCGGCGCCGTGCTCTTGTGGGATGTGTTGGTGCGCGGCCAGTTCGGTATGACCCTTTCGCTGCTCGAGGAGATGTGGTCGCGCAATCTCGCCAGCCTGTTCGTAACGCCGCTGCGCCCGTACGAGTACGCGGTCTCGCTGATGATGCTGAGCGTGCTGCGGACGATCATCGGCGTCGGTCCAGCGGCGCTGCTGGCGATTCCGTTGTTCGCCTACTCGATCTTCGAAATCGGCCTGCCATTGATCGCATTCTACGTGTTACTCACCGCCTTCGCCTGGTCGGTCGGATTGTTCATCGCCGCCATGCTGCTGCGCGTCGGACTGGCAGCCGAGAGTTTTGCCTGGGCGTCGATCTTCGCGCTGGCGCCGATCAGCGGCGTTTACTACCCGCTCGACACGCTGCCGGCTTGGCTGCAACCGGCGGCGCTGGCGCTGCCGCCCACTTACGTCTTTGAGGGCATGCGCGCCATAGTGCTCGAAGGGACCGTGCGGTTTGACATGATGGCGAAGGCGCTCGCGCTCGATCTCATTTATCTCGGAATTTCGGTCACCGTGTTCCTGGTGGCGTTTCGCGGCGCGCGTATCCGTGGTCGTTTGATGGCCAGTGGCGAGTGACGCTCGCGAGCGCGGTTCAGCCACTCTTGCCGCTGACACCGGCCTCCTCGAACGTCGCCATGCCGACGTGGCAGGCAAGTGCCGCTTTGAGCACCGCCACCGCGAGCGCGGCGCCCGAGGCTTCTCCCAGCCGCATCCCGAGATCGAGCAGCGGCATCTTGCCGAGCGCCGCGAGCAGGCGGCGATGCCCGGGTTCGGCGGAGACATGCGCCACCAGGCAGTGATCGAGCAGCGCCGCATCGAGTTTCCAAACGACCGCGGCCGCGGCGGTTGCGGCAAAGCCATCGAGAACCACCGGCGTGCGCGCCAGTCGCGCCGCCAAGATGGCGCCGGCGATCGCCGCGAGCTCATGGCCGCCCAAATGCCGCAGCGTCTGCAACGGATCGCCAAGCCGATCGCCGTGGCAGGCGACAGCGGTCGCGACTGCGTCGATCTTGCGCGCCAGCGCGTCGGCTCCGACGCCGGTACCCGGTCCCGTCCACGCCACAGCCTCGCCGCCGAAAAGGCCGAGACAAAGCGCCGCCGCCGATGTGGTGTTGGCGATACCCATCTCGCCCAAGCACAGGAGATCGAGGCCAGGCTCGACGGCCATCATCCCGTAGGCCATGGCGCGCGCGCACTCGCCCTCTTCCAGCGCCGGCGCCTCGGTGATGTCGCGCGTCGGCCGATCGAGGGCCATTTCGTAGACCCGCAGATCGGCGTCGACGGTTTTGCATAGCTGATTGACCGCGGCGCCGCCGGCGACGAAGTTGCGCACCATCTGCGCCGTGACTTCCGCCGGATAAGCCGAGACGCCACGGCGGGCGACGCCGTGATTGCCGGCGAAGACGGCGACGCGCGGCCGTGCGAGACGCGGCGGATGGCGGCCTTGCCAGGTGGCGAGCCACTGCGTCAGTTCCTCGAGCCGGCCGAGCGCGCCGGCGGGCTTGGTGAGTTGCGCTTCGCGCGCTGCGGCGGCGGCGGCGGCGGCATGATCGGGGCCCGGAAGGTGGCGGAGTAGCGCGCGGATTTCGGCGAACGTGGCAACCGGCGTTGGGCCTGGGCGTTCGGCTGGCGGCATGGTGTCGGACATCGTGACGTCGTGCGGTATGTTCGGTGCGGATTGTTGGCGGCGGGCGACTGTCTTATAACCGCAGCAATATCGCCAAGCGGAAATTTGTCGCCGCGGCCCCCTCGGCGCCGTCCAACGCCGCGAACGGCCGGCGAGCCGGGGGCGCCCAGGAGGAGCCGTCGATGCGCTGGGAGCGCGTGGCGAAATGGCCGCAGGCTCGTGATGTCGCGTCCAAACACCTTGATTTTTCCGCCGGCTTTCCAACCTCTCGGTGATGCGAGGCGCGAAACGCCAAGCTCCGAGAACCGCCGCTAGTCAACCGATCATGCCCGAGAGCGCGTCAAACCTGCCCGAACACCCTCCCCTCACGCCGGCGCCCGCACCGACCGACGATTCCGGCGATGCGCCACCGCTCGGGTTATGGAGCGAGTGCAGGCTAGCGCTGGCGTTCCTTACCGTCGTGCCGGTCGCTTTGGCCGAGCCGCCGCCGCCGTTGGCCGCCGCGGTTCGCGCGTTTCCCCTGATCGGTGTCGCCGTCGGGCTCGTTGGTGCCGCCGTCTTCGCCCTTGCCGACATGTTGACGCTCGCCACGAGCATCTCGGCTCTCCTTGCCGTGGGTGCAATGGTCTTGCTTTCCGGCGGACTACACGAGGATGGCTTGGCCGACACCGCCGACGGCCTCGGCGGCAGCGATCGCGAAACCCGTTTGGCGATCATGCGCGACAGCCGGATCGGAACGTTCGGCGTGCTGGCCTTGATTTTCTCCGTCACCCTCAGGGTCAGCGCGATATCGTTCGCCGGATTCCCCGACCAGGTCGCGCTGGCGATCGTCGCGGCCGCGGCCGGCTCGCGGGCCTGTTTGCCGGCGCTGATGTACATGCTGCCGCCGGCGCGGAGCGACGGGCTCGCTCACCAGGCCGGCCAGCCCGACCGGCGACGCGTGGTGGACGCCGGCGCATTGGGCGCGGCGGCGATCATCGGCACGCTCGGGTGGAGCGCCGCTTTTGCCGCCTTCACCGCGATCGCCGCCGCTGCGCTGGTGACGTTCCTTCTTGGGGCGCTGTTTCGCCGCCGTTTCGGCGGCTACACCGGCGACACGCTGGGCGCCGCGCAGCAGGCGGCCGAGATCGCCATTTTGCTCGCCTTTCTCGTGACGCCCTGACGATGAACGTCACGCGCTTCTGGTGGATCCGGCACGCGCCGGTCATCAATCCCGAGGGCCGCGTGTATGGCCAGCGCGACATCGCCGCCGATACCTCGAATGCGGCGGCTTTTTCGGCGCTGGGACGGCGCATTCCGCAAGGCGCGGTGTGGGTCGCCACCCAGCTTCGCCGCACTCAGGCGACCGCCACGGCGATTCACGCCGCGATGCCATCGGGCGCCGGGGCGCCGCCGCGCGTCGCCATCGAACCTGATTTTGTCGAGCAGAGCTTCGGCGATTGGCAGGGCCGGACGTACGCCGAGATCGGCGCTTACGGCCAAGGCGCGTTGGTCGACGGCCACCGCTTCTGGCTCGCTCCCGCCGATCGCACACCGCCAGGGGGCGAGAGTTTCGTCGACGTGATGGGCCGCGTGGCGCGCGCCGTCGAACGTCTCGCCGCTGAACACGTCGGCCGCGACATCGTCGTCGTGGCACACGGCGGCACGATCCGTGCGGCGCTGGCCCAGGCGCTGAGCCTTGCCCCCGAGGCGGCATTGGCGCTTACGATCGACACCCTGTCGCTGACCCGGGTCGACCGCATCGAGGGGCCCGGCCGCGGCCACGATTGGCGCATCGGCGCGATCAACTTGCCGGCGGAGTGAGCATTTCGCAGCGCCGGCGAGCTGGCGGATGCGAGGAGGTTGTTCGTGCGTCTGCGGCCGACAATGATCCTGTTGCCAGCACTGCCGTGTGATGCTGATTTCTACGCTGCACAGATCGACGCGCTCGCAGATTTGGTCGATCCCATCGTCATGGTGCTTGAGGCGCCAAGCATGCGCGAAAGCGCCGCCCTGGCGCTCGCCGCTGCGCCGCCGCGATTCTTACTTGGCGGAACGGCGTTTGGTGGATGCCTTGCCGTCGAAATGGCCGTAACCGCGCCGGAGCGGATCGTTGGTCTGTGGCTCATGAACTGCAGTCCCGGCGCCCATCCCGATCCCGATGGGGCTCGGCGGCTCAGCGCCCGGGTACGCGCCGGTGAATTTGAGGCGGTGTTGAGCGAATGGTCGGAGATCATCGTTTCGGCCGAGAACACGGCTGCGCGCGAGCGATTCCTGGCGATGGCGCGACGGGCCGGCCCGGAGCGATTTTGCAACCAATACGAAGCGTCCGCCGGCCGTGCCAACCACTGGGACGACCTTCGCGCGATCGCCGCGCCCTCGCTTCTGGTTTGGGGCGCGGATGACATCTTCGTCCCGATCGCAATCGGACGGCGGATGGCGCAGCTCATGCCGGCGGCCGATCTCGTCGAGCTGTCCGGCTGTCGGCATTTTCCAGCGCTCGAACGGCCCGCAGCGACCACTACCGCTGCGCGCGCCTGGATCAGAACGGCGCTTTCGGCGTTCCACAGTCGGGATTGACCGCGATACCGCCGAAGCCCGGTTGGCCTGCGCGGCCGCCCATGCTAGGGTCCGCCTGCACCCGGTGAGGGAAGTCCGGTGCAGCGGCCATCTTGGCCGCTCACGCCGGCGCTGCCCCCGCAACTGTATGGGCGAGACCTCGGGCCAAACGCCACTGATCGCGCGACGACGCGCGCGAATGGGAAGGCGGCCCGGCCGTCGTAGACCCCGAGCCAGGAGACCTGCCGGGCGCCGGTTCGCCGCTCCTTTGATCGCGGAGCGTCGAGTCGCAGGCCCACACGAATCCTCGGCGGGAGGATCGCGACATGATCAATCAGTCCGCCGTCGCACCTGCGACGGGACCGTCACGACTTCCGAAAGCGACGCTGATCCTGGGCGGCGCGCGAGCCGGCAAGAGCGCCTACGCCGAAGCACTGATCACGGCGGCCCTTGCGCCGGACGACACGCCGATCTACATCGCCACCGCCGAAGCCGGCGATAATGAAATGAAGGCGCGGATCCAGGAACATCGCGCCCGGCGCGGCCAGCGCTGGACAACGATCGAAGCGCCGCTCGATCTTGCTACGACGCTTCGCGCCCATGTCGTCGCAAAGCATCCAGCGCTCGTCGATTGCTTGACGCTGTGGCTCGCCAACCTGCTCGCCGCCGGCCGCGACATTGCGAGCGAAACTGAGCGGCTTGTGGCGAGCCTCGGGAATCTCGGCGCGCCGGTTGTGCTGGTGTCGAACGAGGTCGGACTTGGCATCGTGCCCGACAACCCGCTCGCCCGCGCCTTTCGCGATCACGCCGGACGCCTCAACCAATCCGTCGCCGCCGCGGTGCCGCGCGTCGTGATGGTCGCCGCCGGCATGCCACTGGAGCTCAAGAACTCGCCACGGGTCATCGCATGATTTTTCGTTCCCGCATTCCCGTCACCGTGCTCACCGGCTTCCTCGGCGCCGGCAAGACGACCACGTTGCGTCATCTGCTGACGGCGGCGCACGGCCGCCGACTGGCGTTGGTGATCAACGAGTTCGGCGAGCTCGGCGTCGATCGCGAGCTGCTGCTCGGCTGCGGCATCGCCGGTTGCCGCGAGGACGACGTGATCGAGCTCGCCAACGGTTGCATCTGCTGCACCGTCGCCGACGACTTTCTGCCGACCATCGAGACGCTGATCGATCGCGCCGATCCGCCCGATCACATCGTCATCGAAACCTCCGGGCTGGCCCTGCCCAAGCCGCTGGTGAAGGCCTTCGCCTGGCCGGAAGTGCGCTCGCGCGTCACGGTCGACGGCGTGATCGCGTTGATCGACGCGTCGGCGCTCGCTGCCGGAAGGTTCACCGACGATCCGGCTGCGACGGCCACGCGGCGCGGCGGCGATCAGGCGCCTCAGCACGATAACCCGTTGGCTGAAGTATTCGACGATCAACTCGCCTGCGCCGATCTCGTGATCTTGAACAAGACCGATCGCATTACGCCCGAGGCGGTGGATATCCTCGCTGCAGCGCTTGGCCGGCGCCTTCGTCCCGGCGTCAAGCTGTTGCGCGCGCGTTTCGGCGAAGTCGACACTTCGGTGTTGCTCGGCATCGGCGCCGCGGCGGAAGGCGATCTCGCCAGCCGTCCGTCGTTTCACGAATCCGACGGCGAGGCGCACGATCACGACGATTTCGAAAGCTTCACGCTGCCGATCGGACCGATCGCCGCCCCCGACGCATTGATGTCGCGCTTGGCCGACGTCGTCGCCCGCCATGACATATTGCGCGTCAAGGGGTTTCTTGATGTGCCGGGCAAGGCGATGCGACTGGCGTTGCAAGGCGTCGGCCCGCGGATCGAGCGCTATTTCGACCGGCCGTGGGCGGCGGACGAGCGGCGCGCCAGCACGCTTGTCGTCATCGGCCGCAAGGGTCTCGATCAGCGCGCGATTGCCGCGGCACTCGCCGGATCGCGGACCGACTGATGCATCTCCTGGCGACACAGCCGGGTCAGCTCGTCGATGCCGACGAAGCGGTCGATCTCGGCCAGACGCCGGCCGAGCTTGTCGTCTTGTCGGCGGCGGATACGGAAATCGCCTGTCTTGCCATGGCCCATGCGCGGCTCGGCGATCGGCGCGACGAAGCGATACCGCGTCTGCGTTTGGTCAATTTGTTGCGTCTGCGCCACAACCTTTCGGTCGATCTCTACGTCGACCGCGTGATCCGGCACGCCAGGCTGGTGATCGTCCGTCTGCTCGGCGGGCGCGGCTACTGGCCGTACGGCGTCGATCAGCTCGTGGCGGCGTGTCGCGAGACCAGAGCATCGCTTGCGCTGCTGCCCGGAGACGACCAACCGGACGCGGAACTTACGGCGCTGTCGAACCTTCCGGCAGCGGAACTCCATCGCTTGTGGCAGTACCTCGTTCATGGCGGCGCGGCCAACGCCGAGGAGTTCCTGCGGAGTGCAGCGGCGCTTCTCGGCCGCCAGTCCGCTTGGCGCCCGCCGACGCCGATCTTGCGCGCCGGGCTGTACCGCGAAGGCGATACGCGGATCGATCTCGATGCGCTGCGCGCTGGGTGGCGGGCCGACGACGCCCTCGCCGCGATCGTGTTCTATCGCGCCCTGGTGCAGGCCGATGATACCGCCACCATCGACGCGTTAGCCGCCGGCCTCGCCCGGGTCGGGCTCAATGCCATGCCGATCTACGTCTCGAGCCTCAAGGATCCGGCCGCCGTGGCGACCGTTCGCGCGCTGCTGGCCGCAGCACCGCCCGATATCATCATCAATCTCACCGGATTTTCGCTCGGCGGCGCCGTCAACGTCGATCCGCTCGCGGCGCCCGACTGCCCGGTTTTGCAGGCGGTTCTAGCCAGCGAATCGCAGTCCGCGTGGTCTGCCGGAACCCGCGGTCTTCCGCCGCGCGACTTGGCGATGAACGTGGCGCTCACCGAGATCGATGGGCGGCTGCTGAGTCGTGCCGTCGGCTTCAAGGGTTTGAAGCGCCGCGACGCGGCCACCGAAGCCGATATCATCGCTCATGAGCCGGCGCATGACCGCGTCGCGTTCGTGGCCGAGCTCGCCGCGGCCTGGACGCGGCTGCGTCGCAAGCCCGCCGGCGAGCGCCGCGTGGCGATCGTGCTGGCGAATTATCCCAACCGCGACGGCCGCATCGGCAACGGCGTCGGGCTCGACACGCCGGCTTCCGTCGTCGGCGCGCTCGCAGCGCTAAGCGCCGCGGGATATCGCGTCGACGGCGCTCCCGGCGACGGCGCCGCTTTGATGGCGGGGTTGTTGGCGGGGCCGACTAACGACCATCGGCGGCGCGACGGCGCCCAAAGCGAGGCGCGGCTTTCGTTGATCGACTATTCCGCATTCTTCGCAACACTGCCGGCGGCGGTGCGCGACCGCGTCGCGCGGCGCTGGGGCTCGCCCGAACGCGACCCGATGTTCCGCCCCGGGGCTCTCGATTGCGGCGCTTTTCATCTGCCGATCGTCCGTTATAGCAATGTGGTCGTCGCCGTGCAGCCGGCGCGCGGCTACAACATCGACCCGCAGGCGAGCTACCACGATCCGGCCTTGCCGCCGCCGCACAACTACCTCGCCTTTCACGCCTGGCTGCGCGACGCCTTCCGCCTCGACGCCATCGTTCATTTCGGCAAGCACGGAAACCTTGAATGGCTGCCCGGCAAAGCGCTGGCTTTATCGCCGGAGTGCTTTCCGGAGGCCGCGCTGGGTCCGGTGCCGAACCTCTATCCCTTCATCGTCAACGACCCTGGCGAGGGCGCGCAGGCCAAGCGGCGGACCGCGGCCGTGGTGATCGATCACCTGACGCCGCCGCTGACGCGCGCCGGGAGCTATGGGGCGCTCGCCGGGCTTGAGCGCCTCATCGACGAATATTACGAGGCGGCGACGGGCGACCCGCGACGCCTCGCGCCGATCGCGACGGAGATCCGCGAACTAGCGCACCGCCACGGTCTCGATCGCGACTGCGGCATCGCTCCCGACGAGGCCACCGCGAGCGCGCTCGCCAAGCTCGACGGCTGGTTGTGCGAGCTCAAGGATCTGCAAATCCGCGATGGGCTGCACGTCTTCGGTCGCGCCCCGGAAGGTCGCCAGCGCTGCGAGCTGCTGAGCGCCATCGCGCGCTGCCCGCGCGGCGCTGGAGAGGGCCGTGATGCCTCGATTCTACGCGCGCTCGCCGACGACCTCGAACTCGGTTTCGATCCGCTCGGCGCCGATCAGGGTGCGTTGTGGTCAGGTGCGCGGCCGGCTGTCCTCGAGCAGGCGTCGGCGTGGAGAACCGCGGGCGACACGATCGAACGGCTCGAAGACCTGGCGCTGTCGCTGATCGCCTCCGACCGGCGGCCTCAGCCGGGGTGGACGCGAACTCGCGCCGTACTTGACTGGATTTCGGATGAGCTGGCGCCGGCGCTCGATTGCAGCGCCGGGTCGGAAACGGCGGGCTTGCTCGCCGGCCTCGAAGGACGGCGAGTGGCGCCCGGCCCCTCCGGGGCGCCCTCGCGCGGCCGCCCCGAGGTGTTGCCGACCGGACGGAACTTCTACAGCGTCGATACGCGCGCCGTGCCGACCCCGGCGGCTTGGCGGCTTGGCTGGAAATCGGCGACGCTTTTGCTCGAGCGCCACGTTCAAGAGCACGGCGCCTTCCCGCGGGCGATGGCGATCTCGGCGTGGGGAACGAGCAACATGCGGACCGGCGGCGACGACATCGCCCAGGCATTGGCCTTGCTCGGCGCCCGGCCGACCTGGGACGAAGCCTCGCGCCGTGTCACCGGCTTCGAGGTGTTGCCGCTGACGGTTCTCGATCGGCCGCGAATCGACGTGACGTTGCGCATCTCCGGATTCTTCCGCGATGCCTTTCCCGGCCTGGTCGCGCTTTTCGACGGCGCGGCACGTGCGATCGCGGCGATGGACGAGCCGGACGACATGAATCCGACTGCGGCCCGCGTTCGCGCCGAGGCGACGATTCTGGAAGCCGACGGGCTCGAGCGCGTGACGGCGCTGCGTCGGGCCAGCGCGCGGGTTTTCGGCTCGGCGCCCGGCGCTTATGGCGCCGGATTGCAGGCGTTGATCGATGAACGCGGCTGGGACAGCGACGCCGAGCTTGCTCGCGCCTACGTGGCTTGGGGCGGATACGCGTATGGCGCCGGGCTCGACGGC
The DNA here is from genome assembly GCA_035457725.1 of Alphaproteobacteria bacterium. GTDB lineage: Bacteria > Pseudomonadota > Alphaproteobacteria > CACIAM-22H2 > CACIAM-22H2 > DATFES01. The sequence continues at coordinate 45,982 of DATIBC010000096.1, forward strand.
GAGGCGGCGCACGACTTGTTCCGGCGGCGGCTCGGCGCGGTCGAGGCGGTGGTGCAGAACCAGGACAATCGCGAGCACGATTTGCTCGACAGCGACGACTATTATCAATTCGAGGGCGGCCTCGCCGTGGCGGTGCGCCACGCCGCCGGACGTGCGCCATCGGTCTATCATCTCGATCATTCGCGCCCCGAGTTTCCGCGCGTGCGCACGCTCGAGGAGGAGATCGCGCGCGTCGTGCGCGCCCGGGTGGTCAACCCGAAATGGATCGCCGGCGCGATGCGGCACGGCTACAAGGGCGCCTTCGAGATGGCAGCGACCGTCGATTACATGTTCGCCTTCGCGGCCACCGCGCGCGCCGTCGCCAGCCATCATTTCGACGCAGTTTACGATGCCTATATCGCCGACGACGCGGTGCGCGGATTCATCGCCGAGGCGAATCCGGCGGCGCTCGCCGAGATGAGCGCCCGCCTCGTCGAGGCGTTGGCTCGCGGCCTGTGGCATCCGCAGGCGAACAGCGCGCGCGAGCGGCTCGAGCGGCTGGCCCGCAAGGAGGCGTCATGAACGAGACGGCGGCTACTTCGGAGACCACGCATCGCGAAAAGATGCAGCGTATCAAGGCGGCGCGCGATCGCATGATGACGACCAAGACGGAGTCGCGCGGGCTGCTCATCGTCCACACCGGCAAGGGCAAGGGCAAATCCTCGGCCGCCTTCGGCATGGTGATGCGCTGTCTCGGCCATGGCCTGCGCGTCGGCATTGTCCAGTTCATAAAGGGCGCCTGGTCCACCGGCGAGGCGATGCTGCTGAAGGGCTTTCCCGATCTCGTGACCATCAAGATCATGGGCGAAGGATTCACCTGGGAGACGCAGGATCGCGCCCGCGACATCGCCGCCGCCGAGCGCGCCTGGGACGCGGCGCGCACGATGCTCGCCGATCGGCAATACCGGATGGTGGTGCTGGACGAAATCAATGTCGTTCTGCGCTATGATTATCTGCCGGTCGACCGCGTGCTCGCCGATCTCGCGGCGCGCCCTCAAGGCCAACATGCGGTCGCCACCGGCCGCAACGCGCCGCCACAGCTCGTCGAGGCGGCCGATCTGGTGACCGAAATGACCCTCGTCAAGCATCCGTTTCGTTCAGGCGTGCGGGCCCAGCCCGGCGTCGAGTTCTGATCGTTCGCGAACCAAGAAGGAGATTCCCGCCATGTCGTCTTCGATCACGCGCACGCTCGCGGCGCTTTCGCTCTCAGCCCTTATCGCCTCGCCGTTGTCGCACGCCGCCGCCCAAACGACGTCCGAACAGGAGTTGGTCGACAGAGCGCGTCTGACTGTCGATGCGATGCGACGCGACCGCGATTTTCCCGCGCTCGAAACCTATCTCGACCGTGCCAAGGGCGTGCTGATCGTGCCCTCGGCGATCAAGGCCGGTTTCATTTTCGGCGGCGAAGGCGGCAACGGCGTGCTGTTGTCCAAGAACGCGGCCGGCGAGTGGAGCTACCCGGCGTTCTATACGCTGGCGAGCGGCAGCATTGGACTGCAGGTCGGCGTGCAGGAAGCCGAGGTCATTTTCGTTATCATGACGCAGAAGGGCCTCGATCAGGTGATCAAGAACCAGTTTAAGATGGGCGCCGACGCCAGCATGGCGTTGGGCCCCGTCGGGGCCGGCGTGGGTGCCTCGACGACCCCGGCTTTCGGCGCCGACATTTATTCGTTCGTCAAGGCACGCGGCGCCTTCGCCGGCGGCGCGTTCGAGGGCTCGTATGTGGGGAAGCGCGAGGACTTGAACAACAAGTACTACGGCCGCCCGGCGTCGGCGCGCGACATCGTCTTCGATTTCAAGGTGTCCAACACCGGCGCCGACGGGCTGAGGCAGGCGCTTGCCCGCAAGTAGCGTCGCGAGGATCGCCGCGCGGACGCCGGCGATCATGTTCCAGGGCACCGGCAGCGACGTCGGCAAGTCGCTGCTGGTGGCGGGGCTGGGACGCGCCTATACGCGCCGCGGCGTCGCTGTCCGACCGTTCAAGCCGCAGAACATGTCGAACAACGCGGCGGTCACCGCCGACGGTGGCGAGATCGGCCGCGCGCAGGCGCTGCAGGCGCGGGCCTGCCGGCTCGCACCCAGCACCGACATGAACCCGGTGCTGCTCAAGCCGCAGAGCGAGGCAGGCGCACAGCTCATAATTCAGGGGCGCGTCGCCGGCGGCATCGCGGCGCGCGACTATCGCCGTCGAGCGCCCGATCTGCTTCCGCGCGTGCTCGAAAGCTTCACGCGCCTCGCCGAGGGCGCCGATCTCGTGCTGATCGAGGGCGCCGGCAGTCCGGCGGAGATAAACCTGCGCCGCGGCGACATCGCCAACATGGGCTTCGCCGAAGCGGCCGACGTGCCGGTCGCCTTGATCGGCGACATCGATCGCGGTGGCGTCATCGCCAGCCTGGCCGGAACGGTCGACCTGCTCGAGCCCTCTGAGCGCGCCCGCCTCAAGGGCTTCGTGGTCAACAAGTTCCGCGGCGATCCGGCGCTGTTCGAAGACGGCATGGCGGCGATTGCGGCGCGCACCGGTCTTTGCGCCCTCGGTCTGGTGCCATGGTTCGCCGAGGCTGCGCGCCTGCCGGCGGAAGACTCCGCCTCGCTCGATAGCCGGCGCTATGGCGAAGGCGAGCCGCGGGCGATCCGCATCGCCGTGCCGCGCCTGCCGCGAATCGCCAATTTCGACGATCTCGATCCGCTCGCCGCCGAGCCCGATGTTTCCCTTATCATCGTCGCGCCTGGCCGGCCGCTGCCGCACGACGCCGATATCGTATTGCTCGCCGGATCGAAAGCGACGCGGGCCGATCTCGCCGCGCTATACGCCGAGGGTTGGGAGATCGACATCCGCGCCCACGCGCGGCGCGGCGGCCGCGTCATCGGGCTATGCGGCGGGTACCAAATGCTCGGACGCCTTGTGCGCGATCCCGACGGCGTCGAAGGGCCTCCTGGCGTCACGCCCGGGCTAGGCCTGCTTGACGTCACGACGACGCTGTCGAAGACGAAGACATTGCGCGACGTCGCGGCGCTCGATGCGCGTTCCGAGCAGTTCGTGCGCGGCTACGAGATTCACATGGGGCTGACGACCGGACCCGGATGCGCGCGGCCGTTCCTGGTGCTCGATGGCCACGAAGAAGGTGCGACAAGCGACGACGGCCGCGTCGCCGGCTGCTACCTGCACGGCCTGTTCGCCGCCGACGGCTGGCGGCGAGCCTTCCTCGATGGCATCCGCAGCGCCCGCGGTTTGGACCCGGTGCGGAACCCATCCGCCTACGATGCGGAAATCGACGCCGTCCTCGATCGCCTAGCCGATCATCTGGCGAGGGCGATCGATCTCGACCGCGTGCTGGAGATCGCCCGTGCGCGCTAGCGGTCGATCGTCAAACGAACAGGCGCAGAACGGCGAGCGCGATCGCGTGAACGAGACACGCGAACACGAACAGCAGCAAGGCGCGGCCGATATCGAAGCTGGTCGCCTCCTTTCGCCCGTCGCCGATCCACGGATCTTCGACTTGCCGCTCGCCATAGCGGCGCGGCCCGGCGAGCGCCAGACCGAGCGCGCCTGCCATTGCCGCTTCGGGCCAGCCGGCGTTGACCGAGCGGTGAAGCCGCGCGTCGCGGCGCATGGTTTCGAATGCGCCCGACGGCTGCGCCAGCGGCGTGACCACGGCGGCGAGCGCGATCAGCACGCCGGCGATGCGGGCCGGCACGAAGTTCATGGCGGTGTCGAGTCGCGCCGCCGCCCAACCGTATTCGCGATGCCGCGGCGACATGTGCCCGATCATGCTGTCGAGGGTGTTGACCGCCTTGGCGGCAAGAATACCGGGCAAGCCCGCCACCAGGTACCAGAACGCCGGCGCTACGACGCCGTCGGCGAAGTTCTCGGCCAGCGATTCGATCGCCGCTCGTGCCACGCCGTGACCATCGAGGCTCTCCGGGTCGCGGCCGACGATGTGACGAACCGCCGCGCGCCCGCCTTCGACGCCGCCGCGCTCGAGGCCGCGCAGTACCGCCGCGACATGCGCGTAAAGACTGCGCTGGGAGATCAGCACGGCGACGCAAAACACTTCGATCGCCCAACCGAGGGGCACGGCGCGCGCAAGTCGAGAGATCGCCAGCCCAACGACGATGGCGAGGCCGGCAACGAGCCCAACCGTGAGCACGCCGCGAAAGCGGCGCGTCGACGCGGGTCGCTGCGGCCGGTTGAGCCGCCTCTCCAGCCATTCGATCAACCGGCCGAGCGCCGCGATCGGATGTGGCACATGGCGAAAGACGAACGACATCTCGCCCAGTGCGGCATCGAGCACGAGCGCGGCGAGCAGAACCAGGATCGGATCGATCGACGGATCGGCGAGCAACATGGCGGCGCAACATCGCCGCTCCGCCACTTCGCGTCAACGCCGCCTCGCTCGCCCGGCGCACGCTTCACCGGGAGATGCGCATGACCGAGACCGCCGTCCTGCTCTGCGGCCACGGCAGCCGCGACCGCGACGCGATCGCCGAGTTCGAGGCGCTGGCGGCGCGGCTGACGGCCCGGTTGCCGCAGTATCGCGTCGGCGCAGCCTATCTCGAGTTCGCGCGGCCGATGATTCGCGAGGGGCTGGACCGCTTGAAGGCGGCGGGGGCCAAGCGGGTTTTGGCGTTGCCGGGCATGCTGTTCGCCGCCGGGCACGTCAAGAACGACCTGCCATGGGAGTTGAACAGCTTCGCCGCCGAGAACGGCGACATGACGGTCGAATACGCTCGCGACCTGGCGATCGATCCCAAGCTATTGCGGGCCTCGGTTGAACGGATTTCCGCCGCCGAGGCGATAGCCTCGCGCCCGTGCGCGCGCAAGGATTCGCTGCTCGTCGTCGTCGGGCGCGGCACCAACGACTCCGACGCCAACTCCAACATCGCCAAGCTCGCCCGCATGCTCTGGGAGGGCATGGGCTTCGGCTGGGCGGAGATCGCCTTCAGTGGCGTGGCGCACCCGCGCGTCGACGCGACGCTGTCGCGCGCCGCACGGCTCGGGTTTCAGCGGATCGTCGTGTTTCCGTACTTCCTGTTCACCGGCGTCTTGGTCAAACGAATCTATCGGCAGACCGACGAGGCGGCGCTGGCGCACCCGGAGGTCGAATTCCTCAAGGCGGATTATCTCGGCGACCACGCGCTCGTCATCGACACCTTTGTCGAGCGCCTGGAGGAGAGCCTGCGCGGCGACAATGCGATGAATTGCCGGCTGTGCAAGTACCGGACGCGGATCATCGGCTTCGACGGCGAGGTCGGCGCGCCGCAGGTCGGTCATCATCTCCATGTTCGCGGTGATGGCGGCGCCTCGGGGCACGGCCATAAACGCCACCATCGACATCACAATGATCACGGTGATGGCCACGACCATTATCACGATCACGAAGGGCACGAGCACGGGCATTGAATGATCGACTATCTGCGCGACCCGGGCGAGATCTACCGCCGTTCCTTCGCGGCCATTCGCGCCGAAACCGATCTGTCGCGTTTACCCGATGAGCTTGCGCCGCTGGCGCTGCGGATCGTCCATGCCTGCGGGATGCCGGAGATTGTCGGCGACCTGAAATGGTCCGACGGCGCGCCGGGCGCGGGACGCGCGGCGCTTGCCGCCGGCGCGCCCATCCTCTGCGACGCGACGATGGTGGCGCACGGCATCGTCCGCCGCCGGTTGCCGACGCGAAACGCCGTTCTGTGTTGGCTCGGATCGGATGAAGCGGCGGCGCGCGCCAGCGCCGAGCGCACGACGCTGAGCGCCGCGGCGGTCGCCGACTGGCGTCCTCATCTTGCCGGCGCGATCGTCGCCATCGGCAACGCGCCCACCGCGCTCTTCCGCTTGCTCGAGGAACTCGACCAAGGCATCGCAAGGCCGGCGCTTATCCTCGGATTTCCGGTTGGCTTCGTCGGCGCCGCTGAGGCGAAGGCGGAGTTGGCGCGCGATGCGCGCGGCGTGCCGTTCATCACCTTGCTCGGTCGTCGCGGCGGCAGCGCCATCGCCGCAGCAGCGGTGAATGCGCTTGCAAGCGACGCCGGCGAGGACGTCCCATGAACCAGGCGCCTTGGCTGTCGGTGATCGGGCTTGGCGAGGACGGGATCGGCGGACTTTCTTCGGCCGCGCAGGCGCTCCTTGGCGCCGCCGAGATCGTCGTCGGCGGCGAGCGCCATCTCGCCATGCTCCCCGCGAGCGTCGCCGTCGAACGGCTCGCTTGGGCAACGCCACTTACCGCGACGATGGATGCCATCGAGGCGCGGCGCGGACGACGGGTCGTCGTGCTGGCCACCGGCGATCCGATGTGGTACGGCGTCGGTGTCACGCTCACGCGGCGCTTCGCGCGCGAGGAGATGGCGATCATTCCGAGCATTTCGGCCTTCACCCTCGCCGCCTCGCGGCTCGGCTGGCCGCTCGCCGAAGTCGAGACGCTGACTTTGCACGGCCGCCCGATCGAGATGCTCGCGCTTTATTTACGGCCGGGAGCCCGCCTGCTCGTGCTGAGCGAAAACGGAGACACGCCGGCGGCCGTGGCGCGTTTCTTACGCGAGCGCGGGTGGGGGTTCAGCGGCGTGATCGTGCTCGAGCGTCTCGGCGGCGCCAGTGAACGCATCGTCGAGGGAGTCGCCGGCGCATGGACGCATCCGCGCGCCGCCGATTTGAACACCCTGGGCATCATTTGCGAAGCCGGGCCCGAGGCGCGCGTACTGTCGCGGGCGCCCGGGCTGCCGGACGATGCTTTCGCGCATGACGGGCAGATCACCAAGCGCGAGATTCGCGCCATTACGCTGGCCGCACTGGCGCCGTCGTCCGATCAGACGCTGTGGGATGTCGGCGCCGGTTGCGGCTCGATCGCCATCGAGTGGATGCGCGCCGGCGCGCCGGCGCGCGCGATCGCCGTCGAGCGACATAAGGGGCGCCTGGCGCTCATCGCCAAGAACGCGAGCGCGCTCGGCGTGCCGCGGATCGCCGTGGTCGACGGCGAGGCGCCGGCGGCGCTTGCCGGTCTGCCGCCGCCCGACGCGGTCTTCATCGGCGGCGGCGTCACGGCAAGCGGGCTTGTCGAGACGTGTTGGCATGCGCTGCGGTCCGCCGGGCGGATGGTGGCCAACGCGGTGACGCTCGAGGGCGAGGCGGCGCTCGTCGCCTGGCGTGGGCGGCTGGGCGGACAGCTTACGCGCATCGCGATAAGCCGCGCGGAGCCGATCGGCGGTCTCAGCGGCTGGCGACCGCTGATGCCAGTGACGCAGTGGACGGCCACGAAGCCGTGAGTGGCGCGCTCATCGGCGTTGGCGTCGGCCCCGGCGATCCGGAACTGGTGACGCTGAAGGCGGTGCGCCTGGCGCGCGCGGCGCCGGTGTTGGCTTACGCCGCGCCCGAGGCGGGCGACAGCATGGCGCGCGCCATCATGGCGCCGCACCTTGCGGGCGGTCAGATCGAGATCGTCATCCGCATGCCGCTCGCCGCCGACCGCTTCCCCTCGCACGACGTTTTCGACCTTGCGGCCCATGACATCGCGCGACATCTCGACGCCGGCCGCGACGTCGCTGCGCTGTGCCTCGGAGACCCATTGTTCTACGGATCGTTCATGTACCTGTTGGCGCGTCTCGCCGGACGATATCGCACGCTGATCGTCCCGGGGGTCAGCTCGATCGCGGCGGCGAGCGCCTCGCTCGGCATGGCGCTCGCGGCGCGCAATGACACCTTCGCCGTCGTCCCGGCGCCACTCCACGACGCCGCGATCGAACGCCTGCTCGCCGCGAGCGATGGCGCGGCGCTGGTCAAGCTCGGCCGGCACTTCTCGCGCATGCGCGTCTTGCTGCAGCGCATCGGCCTCGCCGACAAGGCCCGCTACATCGAGCGTGCCAGTCAGGCGGGCGAACGTATCATTCCGCTCGACGATGTCGACCCGGCGGCCGTTCCGTATTTCTCGCTGATCGTCGTCCATCGCCGCGGCGAGGCGTGGCGGTGAGCGCGCCGGTCATCGTGGCATTGACCGCGCGCGGGGCGGCGCTCGCGGAACGGCTGCGCGAGCGCATTCCGCGCGCCGAAATCCACGGCTACGCGCCGCGGGTGTCATCGGCCGATTCGCGCTTCGATGATGCGAGCGAGCACCTCCGCGCACTGTTCGGCGCCAATCGACCCATCGTCGGCGTGTGCGCCGCCGGCATCCTGATCCGCGCGCTGGCGCCGCTCATCGACGACAAGCGCGCCGAGCCGCCAGTGGTGGCGCTCGCCGAGGACGGCAGCGTCGCCGTACCGCTACTCGGCGGCCATCGCGGCGCAAACACGCTGGCGCGTGACATCGCCGCCGCGTTGTCCGGCGTGGCGGCGATCACCACGGCGAGCGATCTCAGTCACGGTATCGCCCTCGACACGCCGCCGCCCGGATGGCGCATCGCTGACCCTGAGGCTTTGAAGACGGTCGCGGCGGGGCTGATCGCCGGGGATCAGGTCAGCGTCGTGGTCGAGGCGGCCGACGCCAACTGGTTGGGCCAGATCGCACGCGGTTCGTCGGCCGACGCGCCGTTGACGATATGCATCACCCATCGCGATATGGCCGCCGATGCGCGGACCCTCGTCTATCACCCGCCGGTGCTGGCGCTTGGGCTAGGCTGCGAGCGCGACACCGCGCCCGAGGAACTGCACGATCTGGCGCGCTCGGCGCTCGCCGCTAACGGACTGTCGGTTGCGGCGGTCGCTTGCGTGGTCAGCCTCGATCGCAAGGAAGATGAACCGGCGATTCACGCGCTCGCTGCCGAGTTCGGCGTGCCGGCGCGCTTCTTTTCGGTCGAGCAGCTTGCCGCCGAAGAGCCAAGGCTGGTCAATCCTTCCACGGTTGTCCGTCGCGCCGTTGGCATAGGCGGTGTCGCCGAAGCGGCGGCGCTGGCGGCGGCAGGAGCAGAGGCGCGATTGATCGTCGCCAAAACCAGATCCGCCCGCGCCACCGCCGCCGTGGCATTGTCGCCGGCCGCGATCGATGCGCGATGCGTCGGGCGGCGCCGCGGCGCGCTGACGGTGGTCGGCATCGGCCCCGGTGGCGCCGCCTGGCGCACGGCGGAAGCGATAGCGGCGATCGTCGAGGCTGACGAGGTCGTCGGCTATGGTCTTTACCTCGATCTCGTGGCCGACCTGATCGCAGGCAAGCGCAGGCATGAAAGCCCGCTCGGCGCCGAAGAGGCGCGCGTCAAAACGGCGCTCGTTCGCGCTGCCGAAGGGCGCAACGTCGCGCTGATTTCCTCGGGCGACGCCGGCATCTATGGCATGGCGGCGCTCGCCGTCGAGCTGGTCGAACGCGGCGACGATCCAGCTTGGGCGCGCATCGGCTTTAGGGTGGCGCCCGGCGTCTCGGCATTGCAAGCCGCGGCGGCGCGGATCGGCGCCCCGCTCGGCCACGATTTCTGCGCCATTTCGCTCTCCGATCTGCTGACCCCCTGGGAGGCCATCGAGCAACGGCTCGCCGCCGCCGCCGCCGGCGATTTCGTCACCGCGCTCTACAATCCCGGCTCGCAGCAACGACGCTGGCAGTTCGGACGCGCGATCGAAATCCTCGGCCGTCAACGGCCAGCGACGACGCCATGCGTGGTGGCCCGCAACCTCGGCCGCCGCGATGAGCAAGTCGCCGTGACGTCGATCGCCCAGCTCAAGGACGCCGATATCGATATGCTGACGCTCGTGCTCGTCGGCTCGTCGCGGACCCGCCGCGTCCGGCGCGCCGCCGGCGATCTAGTCTACACGCCGCGCGGCTACACGGAGAAAAACCAAGCCGGCAAGCGGGTCAACCGTTCTTGATCTTGTTGCGCAGCACGCCGATTCCGGTGATCTCGATCTCGCACACGTCGCCAGGCTTCATGAACTCGGGCGGGTTGCGCACAAAACCGACGCCGCCCGGCGTCCCCGTAACGATCACGTCGCCGGGCTTCAACGGCGTGAAGGTCGAGATGTAGTGGATCAACGACGGAATGTCGAAGATCATCATGTCGATGGTCGCCTGCTGCTTGATCACGCCATTGACGCGCGTGGTCAGTGTCTGGCTGGTGATGTCTTTGAGCGCGTCGGCGGTCACCATCCACGGCCCGAAACCGCCGGTCGACGGAAAGTTCTTGCCCGGTATGAACTGCGAGGTATGGCGCTGCCAGTCGCGCACGCTGCCATCGTTGTAGCACGAGTACCCCGCGACGTATTTCATCGCGTCTTCCTTGGGGATGCGTCGGCCCGATCGGCCGATGATCACGGCCAGTTCGCCCTCCCAATCGAGCTTCACGGATTCGCGCGGCAGCAGCATGGGTTGGTCGTGGGCCACCTGGCTGTCGGCCCAGCGGGTGAACAATGTCGGATGCTCGGTGTCGGGCCGGCCGGTTTCGGCGCGGTGCTCGCGATAGTTGAGGCCGACGCACACGATCTTGCGGGCGTCCGGAATGACCGGCAGCAAGGCGACCTTGGCCAGCTTGACGTCCGGTTTCTTGCCCTTGGCCGCCTTGCGCAGCTTGGCCAGCGCGCCATCGACCAGGGCGGCGCGCAGCGTCGGGTATTTCTTGCCGAAGCGCTTGCCGAGGTCGATCACGCCGTCGCCTTCGACGACGCCATACGAGTTCTTGCCCTTGAGTCGAAAACTGATGAATCTCATGGCGGTCGCTCCCCCGCGTTGGCGAAATTCCGGAGCGCTTGATTAGCCGGTCCCAGGCCGGGCTTCAACTGCGCATCCAGGCCTGGCCCCAATAATTGAGCGTACGCTCCTCATGCCGCCAGCTGCGCGGCGGCGCCTCGCGCGCCATCAACTCTAGTTCGGCCGAAAGCTCCACCTTGTAGCCGTCGGGGTCTTCGACCATGAAGAACAGGTTGTTTCCGGGGCCATGGCGGCCCGGTCCCCACCACAGTTTGACCCGTTGCGCGGCGAGGTGGTCGGCCCAGTCGCGGATGTCGTTCCAGCAGGTCGTTTCGTAGCAGTGGTGGTCGGGTCGGATTTCGGGCCCGCGGAAGGCCGCCAAACTGTGGTGCTCGGGGTCCGAGCGCAAGAATGTCGCGGTCACTTCGCCAGGGCCAATTTCGTCCTCCCAGACATGGTCCGATTCGACGAAGCCAAGTGCTCCATAGAACTCGATCAAGGGCTTCAAGCGGGTGGTGGCGACGACGACATGCTGCAGACGGCCAGGCAGGCGCGCGGCGGCCAAATCGCTGGCAGCCGGCGAGTCTTGCGCCGGGTCCACCAGTCCGAACGCCGCAAGGCGGCCGTCGGGATCGCGAACCGCGAAAGCCTCGCCGAAAAGCGGCGAAGGACTAGCGAGGATGTCGATGCCCTGCGCGCCAACATAGGCTCGAAGCGCCCGAAGTTGCTCGACATTGCCGACACGAAACGCGCTCAGCGGCTGGCTGCCCCGTGCGCCCGGGGCGACAATCAACCGGCGCCGAGGCCCTTCGACCACCCAGCTACCTGCTGCGAGTCGCCGCGGCGCCATTCCGAAGCCGTCGCGATAGAACTCCAGCAATGCCTCCGGCCGGTCGCTCGTGCGCACGATATGGTCGAGCTGCGCCGGCCAGAGCGGCGAGCGATTGGTCCCGAACGCGGTCACGGAAGCGTCCTCCCCGGGGTGGACGCTCGCCCAGCGACCGACGATTGTCAATGTTCCGTAGACTGAGTAATTGCTTCGACCGGATGCCTCCCGGGACCCTGACCGGCGGCGAACGAATGTGTTAAGGTGCAGTCCCAAGAAGAAAATTTCGACCCAAGAGGGAGGATGTCGATGAAAGCGTGGAAACTTGGGCTCATCGCCGCCGGACTGACGACAAGCCTCGTCACGGCGGCGCATGCCCAGACCGTCAAGATCGGGTTGCTGTTGCCGCTGTCGGGTCCGGCGGCGTCGCTCGGCGATCAGATGGACAAGGCGGTGCAGCTCTATATGAAGATGCACGACAAAGAGCTGCCGCCCGGGGTCAAAGTCGAGATCATCAAGCGCGACACCACCGGCCCCAATCCCGACGTCGCCAAACGCCTTGTGACCGAGCTTGTCACGCGCGACCGTGTCGACATCATCGCCGGCGTGGTGTTCACGCCCAACGCGCACGCCATCGCGCCGGTCGCCACCGAGGCGAAGAAACCGTTCATCATCATGAACGCCGGGACTTCGGTAACGACGACGCTTTCGCCCTACATCGTCCGGTTCTCCTTCACCTTATGGCAGGCGAGTTATCCGATGGGCGGCTGGGCGGCCAAGAACAACATCAAGCGCGCCTACACGACCGTCGCCGATTACGGTCCCGGACACGACGCCGAGGCGGCGTTCACCAAGGGATTCACCGACGCCGGCGGCCAGATCGTCGGATCGATCCGCATGCCGTTGCAGAATCCGGATTTCGTGCCGTTCATGCAGCGCGTCAAGGACGCCAAGCCCGACGCGCTGTTCGTCTTCGTGCCGGCGGGGCGACAGGCGACCGCCTTGATGAAGGCCTACAGCGATCTCGGGCTGCCGCAGGAGAGGATCCGGCTCATCGGACCGGGCGACATCACCACCGACGAGGAGCTGCCGAACATGGGCGACGTGCCTTTAGGCGTCATCACCATGCACCACTATTCGGCGGCGGCGACGCGGCCGGCGAACAAAGCCTTCGTCGATGCGTGGAAGAAGGACTATGGCCCGAACTCGACGCCGAGTTTCATGTCGGTTGGCGCCTGGGACGGAATGACCGCGATCTACCACGCGATCCGCGAACAGAAAGGCAAGATCGACGGCGACAAGACGGTGGCATTGCTCAAGGGCTACAAGATCGACAACAGTCCGCGCGGGCCGATCATGATCGACCCCGAGACGCGCGACGTCGTCCAGAACGAATATCTGCGACGCGTCGAGCGGGTCGGCGGCAATCTGGCCAATATCGAACTCGAGACGATCCCGATGGTCAAGGACCCGTGGAAAGAGATCAACCAGAAGAAGTAGCAACGTCGTAAACCGCGGCCGCCGGACGCTGGTTCGACCAGCGCGCCGGCGGCCGTCGTGTTATCGAAGCGCCGTCGCCGATGGAAGCCGTAATCGCCGCCGCCGTCAGCATCGTCTTCCTCGGCCTGTCCTACGCGATGATTCTCTACATCGTGTCGGTCGGGCTGTCGGTGACGATGGGCCTGATGGGATTCACCAATCTCGCCCACGGCGTGTTCGCCGTCGCCGGCGGCTACGTCACGCTGACGCTGATGAACAGCCACGGCGTTCCGTTCTTCGCCGCCTTGGCGACCGCCTTCGCCGTCGTCGCAGCGGCGAGTGTGATCCTCGAGCGGTTTCTTTACGCGCGGCTCTATGGCGCCTCGGAGCTCGAGCAGGTCCTGTTCACCATCGGCCTTATTTTCATGGCCGTCGCCGGCGCGCAATACGTTTGGGGGCCGTTTCCGCAGCGCATGCAACTGCCCGACTACCTGCGCGGCCAGATCAGCTTGGGTTTCCGTGATTTTCCCACCTATCGCGCCTTCATGATCGTCGTCAGCCTGGCGTTGATCGCGCTCCTGTGGTTCGGCGTCGAGCGGACCAGTTTCGGCGCCCAGGTGCGGGCCGCGGTCGACAATCGTCGCATGGCGCAATCGCTCGGCATCAACACCGGGCGCCTGTTCACCCTCACCTTCGCGCTCGGCAGCGGACTTGCGGCGCTGGGCGGCGGCCTCGGCGCGGAGATCCTCGCCATCCATCCGGCGTACCCGATCGAGCATCTCGTCTATTTCCTCATCGTTGTCGCCGTGGGCGGGCTCGGTTCGCTCAGAGGACCGTTCATTGCCGCCGTGCTGCTCGGCGTCGGCGACACGGCGTTCAAGTACTTGGTGCCGGAGTTCGGCGCGTTCTTCATCTATGCGGCGATGATCGCGGTCCTGCTGTGGCGGCCCGCCGGCCTGTTCGGCCGAGGCTGACCGTCTTGTTGGCGCCGAACCCGACCGTCGCTCCGGTCGAGCAGTTGGCGCGAAGCCACCGGCTTCGCCCGCTCGAACTCGCGCCATGGCTCGTCGCCGGCGCGTCGTTCTATGTGTTCGACATCTATCTCCCGCTTGGCGCGCAAATTCTCATCAATGTTCTGTTCGCGCTTTCGCTCGATCTGATCCTCGGCTACGCCGGAATCGTCACGCTTGGCCACGCCGCCTTCTTTGGCGTCGGCGCCTACACGGTCGGCATTCTGGCGGTGCATGGCGGCTGGGCCGAGCCGCTCACCGGGCTTATCGCCGCCGGTATACTTGCCGGCGTGCTCGGAATTGTCACCGGCCTCGTCATTCTGCGCACCCACGGGCTGACCTTGCTGATGCTGACCCTGGCGGTGGTGTTCATGCTGTACGAGGCAGCGAACAAGGCAACCCACATCACCGGCGGCGCCGACGGTTTGCAGGCCTTTGCCATCGATCCCATACTTGGACTGTTCCGCTTCGATCTCTTCGGCCGGACGGCGTATCTTTACACTTTGGCGGTCCTGTTCATCGCCTGGGCGTTCGTGCGCCTGCTCGTGCATTCCCCGTTCGGCCGCTCGCTCACCGGCGTGCGCGAGAACGTCACGCGCATGCACGCCATTGGCGCGCCCGTCCGCCGCCGCTTGGTCACGGCCTACGCGATATCGGCGGCGCTCGCCGGGATCGCAGGCGGCCTCTTGGCCCAGACGACTCAATTTGTCGGCCTAAACACCATCACCTTCGAGCGATCCGGCGAGATCCTGATCATGCTCATCCTCGGCGGTGTCGGCCGGCTCTACGGCGCGTTCATCGGCCCGCCGCTGTTCATGATCGCCCAGGACACCCTGGCCAAGAACGAGCCGGTGTTCTGGCTCTTCTACATCGGTCTGCTGTTGGTGCTGGTCGTCATGTTCGCTCGCGGCGGGGTGCTCGGACTGATCGACACGCTTTGGGCATGGTTCGTGAGGCGTCGGCGATGAACGACCTGGCGCTTGCGACTACGGCGCTGTGCAAGAACTTCGGTGCGTTGACCGTGGCGCAGAACATCGATTTTCGGCTCGCGTCCGGGGCGCGCCATGCGTTGATCGGCCCCAACGGCGCCGGCAAGACGACCTTCATCAATCTCATCACTGGCCGGCTCGCGCCGTCGTCGGGACGGATTTGGCTCGCCGGCGAAGACATCACCGATCTTTCGCAAGCCGCGCGCGTCAAACGCGGCTTGGGACGAACCTTCCAGATCAACCAACTCTTTCGCGGCTTGTCGGTGCTGGAGAACGTCACGCTCGCCGTCGGCGAGCGCGCCGGCGCCGCCGGCGACATGTTCCGCTTCGCCGGCAGCAATCGCGCGGTCGTGGAGGAGGCGTACGGCCTGCTCGAAGCGCTACGCATCGCCGACGACGCATCGAAGCTGGTCAAGGAGCTCCCCTACGGCCGCCAACGCTTGGTCGAGATCGCCATCGCGCTGGGCCTGCGGCCCAAGGTGTTGCTGCTCGACGAGCCGGCGGCAGGCGTGCCGGCCGACGAGAGCGCCATCATCCTCGAGGTGATCGACCGTCTTCCCTCCGGCATCGCCGTGTTGATCATCGAGCACGACATGGACCTGGTGTTCCGCTTCGCTCGCACGATCACCGTAATGGTCCAAGGCACGGTGCTGGTCGAGGGCGCGCCGGCGGAGATCGCCGCCGACGCCCGTGTGCGCGAGGTCTATCTCGGCGAGGGCCGTCATGGCTGATGCGCTTAGGCTCGCCGACGTTTCGGCCGGGTACGGGGAGACAGTGGTGCTCGAGGGCGTTTCGCTGACGCTCTCCGCCGATTCGACGCGCACGGTTCTCGGGCGAAACGGCGTCGGCAAATCGACGCTGTTGGCGACGATCATGGGTCACACCACGCTGCATAAGGGCGAGATCGTCCTGGCCGGAATCGCGATGAACGGACTTGCGACGCACGCGCGCGCGCGGGCCGGCATCGGCTACGTTCCGCAGGAACGTGAGATCTTTCCTTCGCTGACGGTCGAGGAAAACCTCGCGGTCGCCGAGCGGCCAGGGCGTTGGAACGCGGCACGGGTCTACGATCTTTTCCCCCAGATCGCCGGCCGGCGGCGCAATCTCGGCAACCAGCTTTCCGGCGGCGAGCAGCAGATGCTGGCGATCGGTCGCGCGTTGATGGGCAATCCAAGCCTGCTGCTGATGGATGAGCCGCTCGAAGGCTTGGCGCCGGTGATCGTCGATACGCTGATCGCCGCCTTCAACCGCCTGCGCGCCGACGACCGGCTCGCCATTTTGCTGGTCGAACAGCACGCCCGTCTCGCCCTCGGATTCGCCGACGATGCGGCGGTCCTCGATCGCGGGCGGGTGGTCTATGACGGTCCGAGCCGGGCGCTCCTCGACGATCCGCAACGTCTCGCCGACTTGATCGGCGTCGCCCGCTAGCTCGGCGCTCGCCGCTTGTCGCGGCGCGCCGGCTAGGCGATAACGGAGGCGACTGAGCGCGGGGGGATCGCGATGGATATTTCCAAGATCGCCGCCGGGCGGAATCCGCCTTGGGATGTCAACGCCGTGATCGAAATTCCCGCCGGCGGCGTACCGGTCAAATACGAACTCGACAAGGCTTCGGGCGCGCTGTTCGTCGACCGTTTCCTGCACACGGCGATGTTCTACCCGGCGAATTACGGCTTCATTCCCCATTCCTTGTCCGAGGACGGCGACCCATGCGACATCCTCGTCGTCTCGCAAACCGCCGTCGTTCCCGGGGCGGTGATTCGCTCGCGCCCTATCGGTGCGCTGCTGATGGAGGATGAGAAGGGCGCCGACGAGAAGATCATCGCCGTGCCGGCCGACGATTTGAATCCTTATTATCAGAATGTTCGTTCGTATTGGCACTTACCGAAGGTACTGTGCGACCAGATCGAGCACTTCTTCGCCCATTACAAGGACCTCGAGCGCGGCAAGTTCGTCGCCAATCGCAAATGGGTCGGGCCCGAGGACGCGGCGGCGAAGATCGAGCAGGCGATCGCGCGCGCCAAGCGCAAGCGCCGTCGCGCCAAGCGGCGCTAGGCGAAAACCGAGGAAGCGCCGCGGCGCCTCAATGGACACGTGCATTTGCCGGTCATACACTCGACCTCGGCGTGCGGCCGAAACCGGTCGCTCGGGCGCCCACAAACACCGCTTTAGGACTGCCTTGACCTCTCCATTCGGCCGGCGTCGCGGAGCACAGGGAGCGGCATCGCGTGGCGGATGACCTTGACCGCTGGCTTGCAGACCTCGGCCTCGGCCAATACGCGCAAGCGTTCGTCGACAACGCGGTCGGTCTCGGCGACCTGCCGCATCTGAGCGACCAGGATTTGACGATGCTGGGGCTTCCGCTCGGGCCCCGGCGGCGGCTGCAAGCGGCGATCAAGACGTTGGCGGAGCGCCCGGAAACATCGTCCAGGCCGGGACCGGCCATCGCGCGTGACGCCGCGAAGGACGGCGCGGTTGCGCCGCCCGATGCTGAGCGTCGGCCGCTCACGGTGATGTTTTGCGATCTTGTCGGGTCCACCGATCTGTCGGGCCGGCTCGATCCGGAGGACATGGCGGCCGTCATTCGGATCTACCAGGACGAGGTGGCGCGTCAAGTGGCCCATTATGAGGGCCATGTCGCGAAGTTCATGGGCGATGGCGTGCTCGCCTATTTCGGTTGGCCACGCGCGCACGAAGACGATGCGGAACGGGCGGTGCGCACAGGCTTATCGGTGAGCGAAGCGGTTGGGCGGCTGCGGACGCCAACCGGCGAGCCGCTGGCGGCGCGCGTCGGAATTGCGACCGGAATCGTCGTCGTCGGCGACCTGGCCAGCGAGCGAACGATGGACAAGGACGCGATCGTCGGCGAGACGCCCAATCTGGCCGCGCGTCTGCAAGCGGCCGCCGACCCAGGTAGCGTCGTCGTCAGCCAGGAGACCCGCAATCTCCTGGGCGAATTGTTCGAACTTGAGCACCGCGGCAATCGCGCCATGAAAGGATTTCGCGAGCCGGTGCCTGTGTGGCGCGTACTGGGGGAGAGTCGCCTCGAGAGCCGTTTCGAGGCGATGCACGGAGCGGGCCTCACCCCGCTGGTCGGACGCGAGCACGAAATCGCCTTGTTGCTCGATCGCTGGCGATCCGCGAAGGCAGGCGAGGGGCAGGTGGTTCTCCTCACCAGCGAGGCCGGCGTGGGCAAGTCCCGCATCGTCCGTTCGCTGCGCGAGCAACTCGGCGACGGGTACATGCCGATCAGCCACTACGGCTCCCCCTATCACACCAACACCGCGCTTTATCCGATCATTCGACTGCTCGAGCGCGCCGCCGGATTCGAGCGCGCCGATCCCCCCGAGATACGACTCGAAAAACTCGAGTCGTTGCTTGCGCTCGGCAGCGACGACGCGCGCGCCGCGGTGCCGTTGATCGCCGCGCTCTTGTCGCTCCCGCTCGGACCTGCGTATCCGAAGCTCGATCTCAACCCCCGGCAACTGAAGCGGAAGACCTTGGAGGCGCTCGTCGAACAATTGCAGGGCCTCGCTTCGCGCCAGCCGGTGCTCGCGGTCTTCGAGGACGCGCATTGGATGGATCCGACGACACTTGAGTTCCTGGACATGGTCGTGCAGCGCGTGTCGAGGCTGCCGGTCCTGGCGCTCATCAACTTTCGTCCGGAATTCGTTCCGCCATGGACCGGATATCCGCACGTCGTGACGGTCACTCTGTCAAGACTCGCTCCCCGCCACGGCGCGGCGATCGTCGACAAGGTCGCCGGCGGCAAATCGCTGCCCCCCGAGGTGCTCGACCAGATCCTGGTCAAGACCGATGGCATTCCGCTGTTCGTCGAGGAGCTGACCAAAACGGTCATCGAGTCCGGCCTGCTGAAAGACGCGGGCGACCATTTCGAGCTTTCCGGACCGCTGCCGCCGTTGGCGATCCCGGCCACGCTTCACGATTCGCTGCTTGCGCGCTTGGACCGCCTGGCCCCGGTCAAGGAGGTGGCGCAAATCGGCGCGGTCGTTGGCAGGGCGTTCTCCTACGAGCTGCTGGCGAACGTCGCGCTCCAGCCCGAAGCTCAGCTTCGCGCGTCGCTCGACGAGCTGGTTCGCTCCGAGCTCGTATTTCGCCGCGGTTCTCCGCCTGAAGCGGTTTACACCTTCAAGCATGCGCTCGTGCAGGACGCCGCCTACGAGAGCTTGCTCAAGAGCCGCCGCCACCAGCTGCATGCCCGCATCGCCGCGGTGCTCGAAGAACGCTTCCCGGAGACCGTCGCCTCCGAGCCCGAGGTTCTCGCCCATCACTTGGCTCAAGCGGGATTGCATGGCGAGGCCGCCAAATACTGGCGGCGGGCGGGCGAAATAGCGATGCGTCGGTCGGCGAACGTCGAGGCGATCGTCCACTTCTCGAAGGCCCTCGAGGCGCTGGCGACGCAGCCCGCCAGCGACGAGCGTTCGGAGCAGGAGCTCGCGTTGCAGGTGGCCCTTGCGGTGCCGCTCGTCGCCACGAAGGGGCATTCGGGAATCGATGTCGAGCGTGTCTACGATCGCGCTCAAGCATTATGCGAGGAGCTGGGCAAGTGGAGTGAGCTTTTTCCGATTCTTCGCGGTCTTTGGAATTGCTATCTCGCGCGCGGCCAGTTGCAGCGGGCGCATGACCTGGCCGTTCGCATCGCCGATCGCGCGCAACAGAACGACGACGCCCTGCAGCGCGCGCTCGCGCATCGAGCGCTCGGCTCGACCCTGTTTTTCCTTGGCCGCTTCGCCGAAGCGGTCGAGCACGCCGATAGAGCCATCGCGATCGACGACGCGCTCGATGGGTCGGACAGCGACCGCACCCAGTTTTTCGTGTACGGCGAGCGGCCAGGAATCATTTCACGGCTGTATGCGGGCTGGGCGCTGTGGTTTTTGGGCTTTCCCGACCGCGCCGTGTCCTGCTTCGACAAGGCGTTGGCGCTCGCCGAAGCGCTCGGCCATGCGCACAGCATGGCGTTCGCGCTTACCTTCGCGGCCAGCATGCGGAACAATCGGCGCGACTACGATGTGGCGCTGCAATACGCCGACGCCGCATCCCAGATCGCCGCCAGGCACGACTTGCCCCTGTGGCTGGGCGAGAGTTCCGTCGCCAAGGGGTACGCGGAGGCGAATCTCGGCCGCTGCGCGGAAGGGATCGACCGGCTTCGCACCGGCATCACCGGACTGCACCGGATCGGCGATTGGCACCATCGTAGTCATTGGTTGGGCCTGCTGGCGCATGCTTGCCTGGAAACCGGCGCCGATCGCGAGGCTTTGGCGGCGCTCGACCAGGCGCTCGAAGCCACGGCGGCGACGCAGGAGCGTTATTACGCGCCCGAGCTCGAACGCTTGCGGGGCGCCGTATTGGCTCGGCAAGGTCGATCGGATGACGCCGCCGCCTGCTTCGAAACAGCCCTCCGCCTCGCGGCGACCATGGGGGCGAAG
>DATIBC010000097.1:0-89789 GCA_035457725.1 Alphaproteobacteria bacterium
CACCGTGCCAATCAACGTCGCCATGGTGTCGTCCTCAGTTCAAGCGTGGTTCGAGCGAACGCGCGCCCCGGCCGCGCGAGCGACATCCATAACGCGGCAATAGAGAGAAAGTCCAATCATCGGTTGTCTAAACTTCGATCGAACTGGCCCGCTCTTCTCTGCAAGGGCCGTCTAGCCGTCGCCACAATCGGCTGCTAAACAGCCAATCGTGGCCCAACGAAACCCCATCGAGTCGCGCGACCGGCGAACCGAGCCGCGCTTTGGGCGCGGCGGCTTGCGCGCCCACCGCCCTGCGCCTCCGCCTGCGCCGCCGTCGCGCCGGGCCGCGCATTCGTGGCGTCGACGCGCATTTATGTTCCTCGTCAAGTGGAGCCTCGTCGCCGGCCTGTGGGCATTGCTCGCGATCACCGGCGTCATCGCCTGGCACGCCTGGGACTTGCCCGATACGCGCGGCATCGCCGAGTTCAACCGGCGACCCGGCCTTACCTTCGTCGCCGCCGACGGCCAGACCATTGGCGCTTACGGCGACATTTACGGCGGGCTGGTCGAGCTCGACGAGATGCCGCGATGGCTGCCGCAGGCAGTTCTGGCCACCGAGGACCGGCGGTTCTACAGCCATTTCGGCCTCGACCCCATCGGCTTGTTGCGCGCCGCGTACGTCAATCTGCTAACCGGACGAATCGTTCAAGGCGGCAGCACCATCACCCAGCAACTCGCCAAGAACGTTTTCCTTACCCACGAGCGAACCGTGGGACGGAAGATCCAAGAGACGATTCTTGCATTGTGGCTCGAGCACAATTTCAGCAAGGACCAGATTCTCACCATCTATCTCAATCGCGTCTATCTCGGCGCCGGTACCTATGGCGTCGAGGCCGCAGCGCGGCGCTACTTCGGAAAATCGGCGCGGCATCTCGGCCGCTACGAGGCGGCGGTCATCGCCGGGCTGCTCAAGGCGCCGTCGCGGTTCGCGCCGACCGCTGATCTCGCGCGTGCCCGCGCGCGCGGACTCGAGGTGCTCGATCGTATGGTCGATGCCGGATACATGAGCCAGCAGGACGCCGCCACGGCAAGGCGCGAGCCGATTCGCCTCGCCGGCGGCGCCACCGCGCAGGGCGCCCGCTACTTCACCGACTGGCTCGTCGACCAAGTACCGAGCTTCGTCGGTTTCGTGCAGCGCGATCTCGTCATCGTCACCACGCTTGATCCGCATCTCCAGCAAGTCGCCGAGAAGGTCGTCGAACAAGCGCTCGCCAAGGACGGCGCCAAAGGGGACATCAGCCAGGCGGCGTTGGTCGCAATGACGCCGACTGGCGCCGTCAAGGCGATGGTCGGCGGCCGCGATTATGGCGAGAGCCAATACAATCGCGCCGCCGTCGCCCGCCGTCAGCCGGGCTCGACGTTCAAGCCTTTCGTCTTCCTTGCCGGCATCGAGGCCGGCCTGACGCCCGACGATCGCGTTTCCGATGCGCCGATCACCATCGGCCGCTGGAGTCCACGCAACTTCGACGATACGCAGCGCGGCGAGATCACGCTGCGCGAGGCCTTGGCGCGCTCGGTCAACACGGCCACCGTCCGCGTGGCCCAGCAGGCCGGCATCGACCGCCTGATCGCCACCGCCCGCCGCATGGGTCTCAATGGTGAACTGCGCCGCGACTTCGCGACCGCGCTCGGCGCCAGCGAAACTTCGCTCATCGAACTTACCTCAGCATTCGCGCCGTTCGCCAACGGCGGCAACGGCGTGCTGCCCTACGCCATTGCCGAGATCAAGGATAGCAACGGCCGCGTGCTTTATCGCCGCGCCGGTACTGGGCCCGGCCAGGTCGTCCAGCCGGGTCCGCTGGCCGACATGACCGACATGCTGACCGCCGTCGTGCAGCGCGGCACTGGCCGCGCCGCCCAGCTCGACCGCCCGGTCGGTGGCAAGACCGGAACCAGCCAAGATTTTCGCGACGCATGGTTCGTCGGCTACACGGCCGATTACATCGCGGGCGTTTGGATGGGCAACGATGACGGCGCGCCGATGGATCGCATCACCGGTGGCAGCCTGCCGGCGCGAACCTGGCGCACCTTCATGACCGAGGCGCACAAGGGCTTGCCGGTGCGCGACTTCGCCGCGACTCCCGTCGCGGCGGGCGGGTTCGATTTCAATCGCTTGATCGATTCGCTCTTTCGCGGCGATCGCGGCCCAACTCCACCACCCGATTTGCCAGCGCCGGCGCGCCAGCGATTGACACCCAACGACCCGGCCAACCGCCCCGGTGCGCCGCCGATGTAGGCCGGCTCAGCGCCCGCGCGCCGCGGTACGCACCAGCGCAAAATAAGTTACGACCGTGGCGACAGCCGCCATCAGGATCAACGTCGCCATTGGCCGCGCCGTGCCATCGTGGAGGTGTCCGACCGCGATTCCGAGCAGCGAGGCGACCCCCATCTGCAAGAAGCCGGTGAGCGCCGAAGCGGCTCCTGCCATTTGCGGGAACGGGCCGAGCGCACCGGCATTAGCGTTGGGCAACACGATACCCATGCCGGCCATGTAAACGACCATGGGCAGCGTGATGAGTATCGCGCCGCTGTAGCCACGGGGCGCCAGGCCGAGCCATGCCAGCCCCGCCATGCTCGCTCCGCCGGCGAGGCTCACCAGCGCCCCGGCGAGCACCATGCGCTCGATCCCGAGCTTGAGCGTCAGCTTGGCGGCGATCTGCGTCCCGGCGATGAAACCGAGCACCGCGCCGCCGAAGAAGAAGCCGAAATGCGCCGCGCCGACGCCGTAGCCGTCGATCAGCACGAACGACGATCCGGAGATGAAGGCGAACAAGCCCGAATAGGAGAACGTCACGCACAATGCATAGCCGACGAACTCGCGATGCGCGATGAGCGCCCGGTAGTTGGCGACGAGGCGCAGCAGGTTGAGTGCGTTCGTTTCGCGCCAGCGGTTGCTTTCCTCGAGTCCACGCCACACGCCGACGAGCACGGCCGCGCCGAACAGCGCCAGGAGCACGAAATTCCAGCGCCATCCGAACCATTCGACGATGAACCCGCCAAGCACCGGTCCGATCGCCGGCAGCAGCCCCATGGCCGAGCCGATCAGCGCCAGCATCCGCGCCGCCCGCTCGCGGCCGTAGATGTCGCGAACCACCGCGCGGCCAACGACGACGCCGGCGCAGGCGCCGATCGCTTGCACCGTACGCGCGCCAATGAGCGACTCGATCGAGGGCGCCAACGCGCATGCGGCGGCGGCAAGCGTGTAGGTGGCCGCTCCGGCAATCAGCACCGGACGGCGGCCAAAGCGGTCGGAAACCGGCCCAATGGCGAGTTGCGCCAGCGCGAACCCGGCAAGAAATGCCGACAGCGTAAGCTGCGTCGCCGCAGTGTCGGCGCCGAGATCGTCGCCGATCGCCGGCAGCGAGGGCAAATAGAGATCGGTCGAGATGGCGCCGAGCGCCACGAGGCCGATGAGTATCGCCGTCGTGCCGCGCGATTCCGGCGCGTATCGCGCGCTCCGGTTCATCAAGAAGGAGTCGCCGCCCGGCGCGCCTTCATCCCGGTGAGCGATCGACGGCCCGCCACAGATTGGCGCAGGCGAGCGCGCCGATGCCGCCCATCAAGCACATCGTCGCCGCCATCGGCACGGCGGTTCCGTCGTAGAGCACACCTACAAGGGCCGAGCCGAGCGCGGCGACGCCCATCTGGGCGAAACCCAGCATCGCCGAGGCGGCGCCGGCCATCATCGGGAACGGCGCCATCGCCCCCGAAAGCGCGCTCGGCAGGGCGATCGCGAAGCCGAACATGAACAGGATGATCGGGCCCATCACCGTCGCAATGGTGAGCGTCTCGGTGAGCGCGGCGAACAGGCCCAACAGGCTGGCCAGCGTCTGCAAGGCGAGCCCCACCGCCACCATGTGCTCGCCATGCACGCGCGGCGCCAGGCGCGAGGCGGTGAGCGAGCCCGAGAGATATCCGACGACGATTAGAACGAAGACGCTGCCGAACACGTCCGGCGCCAAGCCGACGATTTCGATGAGGACGAAGGGCAGGCCGGTGACGAAGGCGAACATCGCGCCAAAGCACGAGCCGACGATCGCCATGTAGTTGCGAAATGTACGATGGGTAACGAGCGACCAGTAGTTTCGCGCAAGGCGCGACGGGGCGGTGGCCCCGGGATCGGGCCGCTTCAGGCTCTCCTCGAGGCGCAGCGACGCCACCGCCGCCACGCAGACGCCGAAGACGGCCAGCGCGACGAAGCTCGCCCGCCAATCGAACCAGACCTGAAGCTTGCCGCCGATGATCGGCCCCAGCGCCGGAGATAACGCCATGGCGACGCCGATGAAGGCGAGCACGCGCGCACCTTCGGCACGATCGTAGCGATCGCGCACGACGGCGCGCGCGATCGCAGGTCCCGCGCAGGCGCCGGCGCCTTGGATCGCCCGGCTGACGATCAATGCCGACAGCGAGGTCGCCAGACCGCAAGCGACGGTGCCGACGAGAAAGATTGCCAGGCCGGTGAACAATACCGGACGGCGCCCGAAACGATCCGAGACCGGACCATACAGAAGTTGGGCCAATGCGTAGGTGAACAAGAACGCCGTCATCGTCATCTTCACCTCGGCCGGGTCGGCGGCCAGGGCATCGGAGAGCGAGGGCAGCGAGGGGATGTAGAGCGACGTCGAAAGCTGCGCCACCATCACCAGCGAGGTGAGCAGCACGATCGAGCCTACGGCGGCACGAACGGGGGTTGCGCGATGGGGCAAGCTCGATACGCCCAGGCGGCGATCTTGAGATGTGGCGTCGTTCACGGCATTCGCCGGCTGGTAGACCGCCTAGCGAGAATGGATGGATAAGTTTATGCCCTGTTCTATCTAAAAAATCCATTACCCGTATCGCAGCAGGCGCGGGCCATTGATCCGCAGCCACGCGCGCGGCCCGCTTGTGTCGCCGGCGAGCCGTTCGACCAGCCGCCAGAAACGCGCGCCATGATTGAGCTCGACCAGGTGCGCCACTTCGTGCGCGACGACATAATCGAGGACGGCTGGCGGGGCGAGGACGAGACGCCAGGAAAAGGCGATCGTCGCGCTGGCCGAACAGCTTCCCCAGCGCGTCCTGGGATCGCCAAGACGGATCGAGGCGACGCGGCGCTCGACTTTACTGGCGGCGATCCGGGTGCGTTCCCACAACACGCCACGCGCCTCGCGCGTCAACCAGTCGCGCACGCGCCGCGCCAGGTGCTCGGGCCGCCCGGCGACCACGAGCGCGTCGCCGTCGCGGCGCGCGGGACCTCTGGCATGCGGGTCGTGGCGGATCACGACGTTCTCGCCAAGGACGGGAAGCACGGCGCCGTGGGCGAAGGCGACGCGCGGCGGGACCTGCGCCAATCGTCTGGAGATCCATACGGCACGCGAGGCGGCGAAGCGCAATCCCGTGGCAAGCGAGGTTCGCCACGGCAACACGAGCTCGACCTCGGCCGCCGCCGGATCGACGCGCAGCGCCACACGCCGCGCGCGATTCGAACGGCGCACGGCGAGCATAATCTCGCGATCGGCGAGCGCCAACGCCACGCCGTGTGCGATCGGCTGCGAGTCGAGGTCGATGCGGCGAACCACGCCCGACTTGATACGCGCCGCGCCCGCGTCGGCGCAAGCCTTGCCGTCGGCGGCCGGCGCTCGCCATAATGCGCGCACTCGAATGGGGGGATGCGTTCCAATGATGCGGACGAACACGCTCAAACGTCGGCTCGCCGCCGGCGGCAAGGCGTATGGGCTGTGGCTGCACAGCGCCAACGGGCTGGTCGCTGAAGCCGCCGCCGCCGCCGGCTATGACTATTTTTTCATCGACAACGAGCACGGGCCCGGCGAACTCGATGAAACCGTTCGCCTGCTGCAGTTCTTCGATGCGCGCGGCACTCCGGCGGTGGTGCGCGTCGCCTGGAAGGACCCGGTGATCTTGAAGCGGGTGCTCGACGCAGGCGCGCAATCGGTCATGATCCCGACCGTCGAAACGGCGGACGAGGCGCGCGCGGCGGTGGCGGCGTGCCGCTTCCCGCCGCGCGGCATTCGCGGATTTGGCCCATGGCGCGAGATCGCGCTCGGCGCCGACCTCGCCGAATACGGCCAGCGCGCGCACGAAGAGCTGCTGATCATCTGCCAAATCGAGACGGTCAAAGCGCTGGCCAACATCGAGGCGATCGCGGCGGTCGACGGCGTCGACGTGCTGTTCATCGGCCCCAACGATTTGTCCGGATCGCTCGGCAGATTTCGCGAGTTCGAGCATCCCGACGTCGTCGGCGCGATCGAGCGCGCGTTCCAGGCGATCCGGCGCGCCGGCAAGCCGGTCGGGATCGTGCCCTTCGGCGCGTTCGGCGCCGCCGATCTGCTGCGCGCCGGTTATGCGATGCTCGCCTCGGCGAGCGATCTGGCGCTGGTCGCGGCGGCGGCACGCGAGGACGTGCGATCGGTCAGCGCCGCGCTCGGCGGCGGCGCTTGAAGCTGGCCGTTCGGCTGTACCATAATCGGCGATAATCAGAGAGAAATCGGCCCCGGCCGAAGGAAATTTCGTGCGATCGCCGGTAACGCTGGCGATCCTAACCCAGGGAGGAACCCGACGAATGCTCAAGCGTAGGACGTTTCTTGCTTCGGCGGCGGCCGCTTCGGCGGTCGCTGGACTCGGCGTGCGGCCGGCTGGCGCGCAAGCAGCATGGCCGACGCGGCCGGTGACGGTCGTCGTGCCGTGGGGTGCGGGCGGCGGCACCGACGCCACGGCGCGCATCGTCGCGGCCCTGCTCGAAAAGGAGTTCGGCCAACCGTTCAACGTCGTCAATCGCACCGGCGGCAGCGGTGTCGTCGGTCACTCGGCGATCGCCACCGCAGCACCCGACGGCTACACCATCGGCATGATCACGGTCGAGATCGGCATGATGCATTGGCAAGGGCTGACCGATCTCAAGGGCACCAGCTACACGCCGCTGGCGTTGATGAACTCCGACCCGCCGGGCGTCCAGGTCAAGTCCGACTCGCCGTATAAAGACCTCAAGGAGCTGGTCGCGGCAATCAAGCCCAGCCCGGGAAAATTCAAGGCCTCGGGCACCGGCCAAGGCGGTATTTGGCATCTGGCGCTCGCCGGCTGGCTGCAGGCGATGGGGCTCAAGCCCGATCATGTGCCGTGGGTGCCGTCGAACGGCGCCGCCCCGGCGATGCAGGATCTGGCGGCGGGCGGCATCGATATCGTCACCTGTTCGGTGCCGGAAGCGCGCGCCATGCTCGACGCCGGCAAGGCGCGCAGCCTCGCCGTCATGTCGCCCGAGCGCAACCCGCAATTCCCCAACGTCCCGACGCTCAAGGAAGAGCTTGGCATCGACTGGACGCTTGCCGCTTGGCGCGGCATCGCCGGACCCAAGGGAATGCCGCAAGCAGCCACCGACAAGCTGGTCCCGGCGCTGAAGAAAGTCTGGGACAGCAAGGATTTCAAGGATTTCATGACCAGCCGGGGCTTCGGCATGGTGTGGGGCGACCCAGGCAGGTTCGCCAGCTTCATGGCCGAGGATGACGCCAAAATGGGCAACGTGATGAAGGGCGTCGGACTCGCCAAAACTTGACCATCGAGGGCCGGACGAGCGCGACGTTCGTCCGGCCCGTTACCCTGGCCCGGCCGGAGCGACGTCATGCGCATCAATGACGCGGTGATCGGCGCGCTGCTCATCGCGTTCGCGGCCGTGATGATCCATCACACCGGAACCTTTCCCTCCTTCCCCGGACAAAAATACGGGCCGGCGCTGTTCCCGACCCTCATCGGGTTGGGCTTCATCGGCACGGGCGGGATCTTGATCTGGCGCGGCGTGCGCGAGCGCGCGGGAACGCCATGGATCGAGTTCGCGCCATGGACGCGCGAGGCGCATCGACTGGGCGGCTTCGTCCTCGTTCTGGCGTCGATCATCGCCTACATACTGGCGGCCGAATCGATCGGATTCTTGGCCGCATGCTTCGTCATTCTCTTCGTGCTGATGACGTGGCTCGGCGAGGTGGCATGGCGCGCCGGGCTGATCGCCGTCGCCATGACGCTGCTCATCGACTGGTTCTTCGGCGATCTCATGCGCGTGCCGCTGCCGCGCGGCCTGCTCAACCTGCTGAGCGCGTAGCGATGGAGCACATCGTCGCCGCGTTTGGACTGGTGCTCGACCCGTATGTGCTTCTGGTCATCGTGTTGTCGGCGCTGTTCGGAATTTTCGTCGGTGCGATTCCCGGCCTCACCGCGACGATGGCGACCGCGCTATTGGTGCCGGTGACGTTCTTCATGCCGCCGGTGCCGGCGCTGGCGGCAATCGTCACCGCGACGGCGATGGCGATCTTCGCTGGCGACATTCCGGGCGCGTTGCTGCGCATCCCGGGCACGCCCGCCTCGGCCGCCTATACCGACGAGAGCTTCGCCATGACCAAGAAGGGCCAGGCGGAGCTCAATCTCGGCGTCAATCTGGTCTTCTCGGCCGCGGGCGGGTTCGTCGGCACGATCGTGCTGATCACGGCGGCGCCGCTGCTGGCCGAGATCGCCATCAATTTCAGCTCGTTCGAGTATTTCTGGCTCGCCTGCCTCGGCCTCACCTGCGCCGTGTTCATCGCCACCGACGCGCCCTTGAAGGGCATTGTGTCGCTGCTGATCGGCCTGATGATCGCCGCCATCGGCATCGACGTGACGGCCGGCCATCCGCGCTTCACCTTCGGCAGCATCGAGTTGATGGCTGGCGTCAGCTTCATTCCGGCGATGATCGGCATGTTCGCCGTTTCCGAGGTGTTGCGCGGCGTCGTCGCCGGCGATCCGCACGCCCGCATGGTGCAAGAGCGGATCGGCAACGTGTTCAAGGGGCTGGGCGCGGTCGCCGTGCGCTATTGGAAGAATTTCATTCGCGGCAGCGCGATTGGCGTCTTTATCGGCGCGCTTCCCGGCGCCGGCGCCGATATCGCGGCGTGGATTTCGTACGCGGTCAGCAAGCGCTTCTCGAAGGAGCCGGAGAAATTCGGCACCGGACACATCGAAGGCGTGGTCGACGCCACTTCGGCCAACAATTCGGGCCTGAGCGCGGCATGGATTCCGGCGCTGGTGTTCGGTATCCCAGGCGATTCGATCACCGCGATCGTCATCGGCGTGCTCTACATGAAAGGCATGAACCCGGGTCCAACCGTGTTCTTGCAGAACCCGCAGCTTATTTACGCCGTGTTCATCGCCTTCTTCATCGCCAATCTGATCATGGTGCCGCTCGGCTGGGGCGCGATCAAGCTGGCCAAGTACATCCTCAACGTGCCGCGCCGCGTGCTAATGCCGATCATCCTGATGTTCTGCATCGTCGGCTCGTTCGCCATCACCAACAGCCCCTATGGCGTGATCGTCATGCTGATCATGGGCGTGCTCGGCTGGCTGATGGAGGAAAACGGCTTTCCGATCGCGCCGACCATCCTTGGCTTGGTGCTGGGGGAGCTGCTGGAGCAGAATTTCATGACTTCGATGATCAAGTCGGACGGCGTTCTGATCGCGTTCTTTTACCGGCCGATCGCCGCCACGCTCGGCGTCGTGACGTTGGTCGTATGGGCGCTTATGCTGTGGCGCGGTGTGCAGTTCGCAATGCGGCCGGTTCGCGCCGCGGCCTAGCGGCGGAACACCCCGACCAGTTCGAGATGCGGCGACCACAGGAACTGGTCGATGGGCGCTACGCTTTCCAGCCGGTAGCCGCCATCGACGAGGATGCGCGCATCACGCGCGAAACTGCCGGGATCGCATGAAACCGCGATGACGTGCGCGACGTTCGATCGCGCAAGCGCCTCGGCTTGGGCGCGGGCGCCGGCGCGCGGCGGATCGAGCACCACGACGTCGAACCCAGCCAGTTCGTCGCCGACGAGTGGACGACGCGCGAGATCGCGGCGTTCGATCGATAAACGGCCGGCCAGTCCAGCGCGTCGTATCGCGGCGTCGAAGGCCGCAACCTGGCCAGCGTCGCCCTCGATCGCGCGAACGCGCGCGCCTTGCCCCGCCAAAGGAAACGAAAGCGTGCCGCAGCCGGCGTAAAGATCGGCGATGCGACGTGCGTCAGCGGAGGCTCGTGCGACCGCGTCGACGATCGCCGCCTCGCCCTCGGCGCTCGCCTGGATGAAGGCGCCCGGCGGCAGATCGACGGCGACGCCGGCGAAGTGCATGCGCGGTGAGGTCCGCATCGCGATCGTCTCCGCTGACGCGCGCGCGGCGCGCCGCCAAGCGAGGCGCGCGATGCCCGCCTCGCGCGCATAGCTGGCGCACGCCTCGCGCGCCGCAAGGTCGAGATCGCGCACTCCCGTCAGCAGGATATCGTTGCCGGTGTCGCTGCGCGTCACGTGAACATCGGTCGTGCCTCCCACAGGCGCCAGTCGCCCGAGAAGATCGCGCAACCCGGGCAGCAAGGCGGCGATCTCCGCTCGCAGGACGGTGCACGACTCGACATCGACGATGGCGCGCGCATCGCGCGCGTGAAAGCCGAGTTCGATTGTATCGCCGCGACGCCGTGCGGCGAACTCCGCGCGTCGGCGCGCGGCAGGTGGGGTGCGCGCAAGCGGCGCGATGGTGATGTCGCGCAGGCCGCGACGGGCGAGTGCGTCGCTCGCCAAGGACGATTTCCAGCCGACATAGTGCTCGTCGGCGAAATGTTGCGCGGCGCAGCCGCCGCAGACGGCATAATGGCGACACGGCGGCTCGGCCCGTGCCGGGCTGCGGCTCAGCCAGCGCACGACGCGGGCGCGCGCAGCGGCGGTTTTCTCGACCACTACGCGCTCGCCCGGCAAGGCCATCGGCACGAATAGCACGGCGCCGGCGAATCGCGCGACGCCGTCACCCTGGGCGCCGATATCGTCGATCCGAACTTCAAATGGCCCGTCGCCAGCGCCCATCGCCGGTCAGTCGGGCCATTTGTGCTTGCGCATCTGCTGGACGAACTTCGCCACCGCCGGCGAGAAGCGGCGGCCGGCCACGGTGACCACCGAAACGTCGCGCTCGATCTCGGGATCGATGATCGGCCGGGTCACGAGGCCGGGAATCACCGGCGAGAACTCGGGAATGACACAGAACCCCAGCCCGGCCGCGGCCATGATCTGGATCCAGTCTTCGCGCTCGCTGCGGAAGGCGTAGCGGACCTGCGCACCGGTCGCCTCGCGCAGGCCGCGGATATGGTCGCGATACTCGCAGTTGAGACGCGCGAGATAGGCTTCGCCATGCAGCTGGGCGAGCGGCACGGCGTTCATCGCCTCGAAACGGTGTCCCGGCGCAAAGCCGATGACGAATCGTTCGCGATAAAGTTGCTTGGTGTCGAATCGTTCGCCGAAGGCTTCCGGCTGCGCCATCACCGCTACATCGAGCGCGCCCTCGGCAAGCAGGTTCGAAAGCTGGGCGGGCACCGACTCCTTCAGGGCGAGATCGATCCCCGGGTTGTCGTGATGGAAGCGGCTAAGAAAGTCGACGAAGCGCAGCGGGCCGATGGTGCACATCACCCCGACACTGAGCGGCGCCTCCTCGAGGCGCAGGAAGCTTTGCGCCGTGGTCCGCGCTGCCTCGGTTTGGTGAAGGACGGTTTCGAGATGCGGCTTCATCAACCGGCCGAGATCGGTGATGTGCGTGGCGCTGCGTTCGCGCCGGAACAACAGTCCGCCCAGCTCCTCCTCGAGCTTCTGGATGGCGCGGGTCAGCGCCGGCTGGGTGACGTTGCAGGCCTCGGCGGCGCGGGTGAAATTGAGGGTATCGCAGACCGCAAGGAAGTAGCGGATCTGGTGCATCTCCATGACGATTCTCGTTCCCCTAATATTTCGGCCAGATGTTCAGAAATTAGGCATCAAGCGTTTGTGAATACGGACTGTGACGATGGTCACGCCGCAATACCCAGAGCACATTGAAATAATACGCGATCGGCATTTCCGGTCCAGCGCGCGCCCGGGCAAGACTGCCGGCCAGACAAGGGCGACAAGGGCATGCACGCAGGCGTCAACCGGCGCCACACCCCGCCCCCGGCGCCGATAAAGCAAGGAAACGGACGGTCATGCAGCTTGCACTGGTTCTTTCGCGCGGTGCGATCGTCGCCGCCCTGATCACCGCCGCGGCGGCGAGCGCGATCGCCATCAACGCGCGGGCCGATGATGCGACGGTGATCACGCTCACCCAGACCGGCTGCCAGTTCGTCGAGCCTGAAGGCGTCGATCGCGGCTTCGTCACCGCCAAGCCGGCGGATTGCGAGAAGATCAACTCCGAGACCGGCGCGGAGCGGGCCGCCCACTCGACGGTTCTCGAGCTGAAGCCGGGGGCGTATATTTTTCGCGTCACCAACGTCAATGTCCCCTATCGCCTGGGCTTCTGGATCCGCGAGAGCGACTACGAGGGCGCCGGTCCGATCAAGAAGTTCCGCAAGACCAGCGTCACCGGACGCGGCCTCGTCCAGGGCGTCACCAAGGATTACCGCGTCGAGCTGAAAGAGGGCGAGTACCTCTTCTCCTGCCCGGCGAACCCCACCCCCAATTACCGCGTCGTGGTCAAAGGCTGAGCGCCGGGACCCCGCGGGCAACAATCGTCAGCGAAGGAGCGACGACAATGAACAAGCAGATCAAGGCCGACATTTGCGTCATCGGCGGTGGGTCGGGTGGTCTCTCGGTCGCCGCGGGCGCGGCGCAAATGGGCGCCAGGACCGTGCTGATCGAAGCCAATAAGATGGGCGGCGACTGCCTCAACACCGGGTGCGTGCCCTCCAAGGCGTTGATCGCCGCCGGCCACGCCGCCGAGGTCGTACGCAGCGCCGGCGAGTTCGGCGTCAATGGTCACGA
Organism: Alphaproteobacteria bacterium; assembly: GCA_035457725.1. Lineage (GTDB taxonomy): Bacteria > Pseudomonadota > Alphaproteobacteria > CACIAM-22H2 > CACIAM-22H2 > DATFES01. The sequence continues at coordinate 12,804 of DATIBC010000097.1, forward strand.
GCCGGAAATCCGCTTCAAGGACGTCCACGGCCACGTCCACGGCGTCATCGGCGCCATCGCGCCCCACGATTCGGTCGAGCGCTTCGAGCGCCTGGGGTGCACGGTGATCCAGGCCCGCGCGCGCTTCGTCGCCGCCGACGCCCTCGAGGCGGGTGGGTTCACGGTTCGCGCGCGGCGATTCGTCGTCGCGACCGGCAGCCGCGCCGTCGTGCCGCCCATCCCGGGGTTGCGCGAATCTCCGCACTTTACGAACGAGACGATCTTCGACAATACCGCGGCGCCCGAGCACTTGATTGTCATCGGCGCCGGCCCCATCGGGCTCGAGATGGCGCAGTCCCATCGCCGACTGGGCGCGCGGGTCACCGTGCTCGACCTCGGTCCGATCCTGCCCAACGACGATCCAGAGCTGACCGCGGTGGTGCGCAAGGCGTTGATCGACGAAGGCGTCGAGATCTTCGAGCGCATCAAGGTGGTCAAGGTCGAGCGCAAGGGTAATGGCGTCGCCATCACCGTCGCTTACGACAACGACGAACGCGTCATCCAGGGTTCGCATATCATGGTTGCCGCCGGCCGCAAGCCGAATGTCGAGAGCCTCGGTCTCGAGGCCGCGGGCATCGAGTATTCGCCCAAGGGAATCAAGGTCGACGCCAGGCTCCGCACGACCAACAAGAAAGTCTTCGCCATCGGCGACGTCGCCGGCGGACTGCAATTCACCCACGTCGCCGCTTATCACGCCGGCATCGTCATCCGCAACGCGCTGTTCCGCCTGCCGGCCAAGGTCGATTACGCGGCCGTGCCGTGGGTCACCTATACCGACCCCGAGCTGGCGCATGTCGGGCTCACCGAGAAGCAGGCGCGCGACAAACACGGCGAGGTGCGCGTGCTGCGCTTTCCCTACGCCGAAAACGACCGCGCCCAGGCCGAGCGCCGCACCGCCGGCCAAGCGAAAGTGGTGGTCACGCCGAAGGGAGAAATCCTCGGCGCGTCGCTGGTCGGCCTGCATGCCGGCGAGCTGCTGCAGCCTTGGGTACTAGCCATCGCGCAGAAGCTCAAGATCGGCGCCATGGCGCAGATGATCGCGCCATACCCGACGCTCTCCGAGATCAACAAACGTGTCGCCGGCAGCTTCTACACGCCGACGCTGTTCAGCGATCGGACCCGGAAGGTCGTCCGCTTCCTCGGCATGTTCGGCTGAAGCTCCCGGCGACGCCCCCTCAACGCTTGCTTGCCCGAAAAGGAATTCCGACGATGGACACCCACCGCATGATGGATCTGCCGATGCCGACTCGTTCGAGCGGCGGCCTCCTCAAAAAACTTCTACCGCTCGTCGTGCTGGCGGCCGGCATTGGCGCCTTCTTCTCCGCCGGCCTCGACCAGTACGTCACCTTCGAGGCGCTGCGCGAAAACCGCGAAACGCTGAACGCTTTCGTCGCCGATAACGGGGTCTTCGCCGCGCTCGTCTATGTCGCCATATACGCTGCGGCCGTCGCCTTCTCGCTTCCCGGCGGCGCCATAATGACGCTCGCCGGCGGTTTCCTGTTCGGCGCGGCGTACGGAACGATGGTCGTCGTCGTCGCGGCGACGCTCGGCGCCACGGCGTTGTTCCTCATCGCTCGCTCCGCGCTCGGCGATCTCCTGCGCGCCAAGGCGGGGCCGTTCGTGCGCAAGATGGAAGCCGGCTTTCAGGAGAACGCGCTTAGTTATCTGTTGGTGCTGCGCTTGGTGCCGGCGTTCCCATTCTGGGTGGTCAACCTCGTGCCGGCGTTGCTTGGCGTCAAGCTTTCGACCTACGTGCTCGGCACCGCGATCGGCATCATCCCCGGAACGTTCGTCTTCGCCACGTTCGGCGCCGGCCTTGGCTCGGTGTTCGATCAAGGCGGCGAGGTCAGCGTCAAGGCGATCCTGACGCCCGAGATCATCGCCGGTCTGATCGGCCTCGCCGTGCTCGCCCTCGTTCCCGTCGTCGTCAAGAAGCTGCGCGGCCGCAAGGCGTGAGCCGCGCATTCCCCACGCTGGACAATCCGGAACCCCGAAAGGAACCTCCCATGAACGACATGACCGCAATCGCCACCGCCCCCATGGCGACGCAGAACTCACTGCACGGCCGCTCCGCCATCGTCACCGGTTCGACCAGTGGCATCGGCCTCGGCATCGCCCGTGCGCTCGCTGCCCAAGGCGCCGACGTCGTCCTCAACGGCTTTGGCGATCAGGCCGAGATCGAACGCCTACGCCAGGGTCTGGCGGGCGAGTATGGCGTCAAGGTGCTCTATTCGAATGCCGACATGAGCAAGACCGATCAGGTCGAAAAAATGGTCAAGGATGCCGCCGACCGGTTCGGCCAGGTCGACATCCTGGTCAACAACGCCGGTATCCAGTTCGTTTCTCCGATCGAAAGCTTTCCGATCGAGAAATGGCACGCGGTGATCGCCATCAACCTGACCTCGGCCTTCGTCGCCATCCGCGCCGCGCTGCCCGGCATGCGGGCGCACGGTTGGGGCCGCATCATCAATGTCGCCTCGGCGCACGGGCTGGTCGCCTCGCCGTTCAAGGCGGCCTACGTCGCCGCCAAGCATGGCATCGTCGGCCTCACCAAGGTAGTGGCGATCGAGGCCGCCGAGGCCAACATCACCTGCAACGCGATCTGCCCGGGTTATGTCTGGACGCCGTTGGTCGAAAAGCAGATCGAGGACCAGGCCAAGGCGCACAGTATTCCGCGCGAGAAGGTCATCCGCGACGTCCTGCTTGCCCAGCAGCCCAACAAGCGTTTCGCGACGGTGGGCGAGCTCGGCGCACTGGCGGCGTTCCTATGCAGCGAGGGCGCGCAATCGATCACCGGCACCGCGCTGCCCGTCGACGGCGCCTGGACCGCGCACTAAGTCGGTATCAAGACGATCAACCCGATCCTCCAGGGAGGAACATCATGCACGGTACAATCACCGCTCCTCGCGCCGGCGTCGATACGACGCCGCGCCGCGCCAAGGCCGCCAAGCCCGAGGCCGAGACGCGGACCATGAACCTCGCGCTCCAAGGCGGCGGCGCGCACGGCGCCTTCACCTGGGGCGTGCTCGACCGCCTGCTCGAGGACGAGCGCGTCTGGTTCGAGGGTATCAGCGCGACGAGCGCCGGCGCCATGAACGCGACGGTGCTCGCCTATGGCCTCGCCGAGGGCGGGCGCGAAGGGGCGCGCCGGGCGCTGTCCAACTTCTGGCGCCGCGTCAGCCATGCCGCGGCCTTCAGCCCGCTGCGGCCGACGATCTTCGACAAGCTCACCGGCAACCGGGCGCTGGAATGGTCGCCCGCCTATGTCATGTTCGACCTGATGAGCCGGCTGTTCTCGCCCTATCAGTTCAACCCGCTCAACTACAATCCGCTGCGCGAGGTTCTGCTGCAGTCGGTCGACTTCGACAAGCTGCGCTCCGCACATTGCCCGGTGAAGCTTTACCTCTCCGCGACCAACGTGCGCACCGGCAAGGTCAAGCTGTTCGACAACGACATGATGTCGGTCGATGCCGTGCTCGCCTCGGCCTGCCTGCCGTTCATGTTCCAGGCGGTCGAGATCGACGGCGAGGCGTATTGGGACGGCGGCTACATGGGCAATCCGGCGATCTTTCCGCTGATCTACGGCTGCGAGTCGCGCGACGTCATGGTCGTCCATGTCAACCCGATCGAGCGTCGCGACGTGCCGACCACCGCCGGCGAGATCATGAACCGCATCAACGAGGTGAGCTTCAATTCCTCGCTGATGCGCGAGATGCGGGCGATCAGCTTCGTCACCAAACTCATCGATGGCGGCGACGTCACCGACATGAAGCTGAAGCGGATGCTGATCCACGCCATCGCCGCCGAAGAGGAGATGCGCGTCTATAGCGTGGCGAGCAAGCTGAACGGCGACTGGGATTTCCTGATGGAGCTCCACGAGCTCGGTCGCGCCAAGGCCGAGACGTGGCTGGTCGAGAATTTTCAGCATCTCGGCCGCAAGTCGACGATCGACATCCGCGACAAGTATCTGTGAGGAACGGCCGGCCGGCCCGGCGACGGGCCGGCCCGTCCGACACGTCGATTTGACCCAACCCGCTTCCCTCGCCGCGCTATCCTCGGAGCGTCATCCGATGGAGGCTATCATGGCCGAGGTTCGTGTCGCGGCGCGCCGTTTCAGGTTCGCCGACCGCGCGGCAAATCCGCTGCCCGAGCGCGTCCGCCGCGCGATCGAAAGCGAGCAGCATCAGAGCGAAATCGTCGTCGGCTGGGTGCAGATGGGCGCCGTGCTGACGTTCGGTACGCTCTACGCGGTGGCGCCCAAGACGTTCAGCGTCGATGCGCCCTTCGCGCCGGTGCCTTGGGCGCTCGCTGCCTATTTTCTGTTCACCGTCCTGCGCCTGGTGCTGGCGTACCGCCGCCAGCTTCCCGGCTGGTTCCTCGCCGTCTCGGTCGCCGTCGATATGACGCTGCTGTTGGTGATGATCTGGAGCTTCCATCTGCAGTACGGGCAGCCGCCGGCGTTCTACTTGAAGGCCCCGACGATGCTCTACGTGTTCATCTTCATCGCGCTCCGAGCGCTCCGCTTCGAGGCGCGGTTCGTCGTGCTGGCCGGCGCCATCGCCGCCGTGGGCTGGCTGGCCCTGGTGGTTTACGCGGCAACGTTCGATCCCGGCGGCATGCCGGTGACCCGCGACTATGTCAGGTACATGACCTCGGCCTCGATCCTTTGGGGCGCCGAGTTCGACAAGATCATCTCGATCCTGACCGTGACGGCGATCTTGTCGATGGCGCTGCTCCGCGCCCAGCGCGTCCTGGTACGGGCGATCACCGAGGGCACCGCGGCGCAGGATTTGAAGCGTTTCTTCGCGCCCGAGATCGCCCAGAAGATCACCGGCGCCGACCAACGCATCAGGCCCGGCGAGGCCGAGCTGCGGCCCGCGGTAGCGATGTTCGTCGATCTACGCGGCTTCACGCCGCTGACGCGAATGCTGGCGCCGGCCGAAGTAATGCGCCTGTTGGCCGACTATCAGGCGCGCATGGTGCGCGCGATTCAGGCCAATGGCGGCAGCATCGACAAGTTCCTTGGCGACGGAATTCTCGCCAGCTTCGGAGCAGCGCGCCCATCGCCCGGTTACGCCGCCGAGGCGCTGCGGGCGATCGAGGATATTCAGAACGAGGCGCGCGCCTGGGGCGAGGAGCGCGTCGCTGCCGGCAAGGCGGCGCCGCGGGTCGGGGTGGCGGTCGCCTCGGGCGAAGTCCTGTTCGGCGCCGTCGGCGACGAGACGCGGCTCGAATACACCGTGATCGGCGACGCGGTAAACCTCGCCGCCAAGCTCGAGAAACACACCAAGGTCGAACGTGTGCAGGCGCTGGTCGATCGCCAGACCTACCTCCTCGCCGTCGATCAGGGCTTCACTCCTCGCGGCGCGGTGCGCGATATCGCACAGGCGCGCGTCGACGGCGTGCCGACGCCGATCGATCTCGTCGCCGTGGGGTAGCAAGTTTTCCGCATGCCGCGCATCACGCGGCATGAGGACGATATCTCGCGCTTTCGCCTTTCGGCCCGCCCGCTCATCCGCATGCCGAGCCGCCCGAAGCACAAGGATTGGCTCGCGGCTCAGAGCAACGACGCTCAGGGCGAGGATGCCCGCGCAATCAAATCGTATCGAGTGCGTGCCAGGCGTCGTCGGCCAATGACTGCAGCGTCTGTGGGTCGATTTTGCCGACCAGCGCATAGGCGTACCCGCCCTTGCGCCAATGGACGATGTTGGATTCCTTGCGGCGATCGTGGCGGGCCTGCAGGTCGCTGCCGTCATGAATGGCGATCACCAATCCGACGAGGTCGCCCGACTCGGAATAATAAAGGAACTGCGCCGCGGGTTTGCCGCTGATGATCAGCAAGCGGCCGCCCTGGATGTGGAATCCCTTGGCCGTGAGATCCGGAACTGCAAGCGAGCGGCCAAGGCGGGCGCCGAACCAGTTGCCAAGCTCGGGAATGTCGTCGGCGTTGAAATCGACCAACAGCCGCTCTTCCTCGATCTTGGTCCGTGCATAGACGTCGTAGAACGCCGCAACATGATCGAGCCAGCGGTCCGACGATGCGAATTGCAGGCCCTCGGGCGGAGTAATCTGGCCGGTATAGAGCAGCCCGCCCGAGCCGAGAACGAGCGCCGCGACGCTAGCGGCCATCGCCCAGCCGACAACCCGCCGTGCTTGCCGCGGCCTGAATGGCACGACCGCGCCCGGCGCTGTGACGCCTCCCAGCGCGCGTATGAGCCGCTCGGGCGGATCTTCATGCATGGCGTCAGCGAAAGCGGCGCGCACCGCTGCCGCTGATCCTCGGAAGGCTGCAAGCCGTGACGCCATCGACGGATCGCCGGCGAGCGCTGTCTCGATCTCGCGCGCGGTCGCCGCGTCGACTTCGCCGTCGACGTAGGCCATCAGCAGCATGTCATCGATACGTACCATGTCCCCCAACCTCGACCGACGGGTCGAACACCCGGTGTCCATCCAATGTCGCGTTGCTCGGATCGTTTGGCCGAGCTTGTCGTTGCTTCCTCGTCTTCTGCCTCGCCGGCGGCAACTTTCATCCTAGACGGACGATGTTCGTCCCGCCTTCGCCGCCTTCGGCCAATTCACGGGCCAGCGCCAGGCGCGCCCGCGCCAGCCTGCTCATCACGGTGCCGATCGGGATGCTCAACGTTTCGGCCGTCTCCTTGTAGGTTTGACCATCGATGCAAACCAGCGCCATCACCGCGCGCTGCTCGTCGGGCAGTTTCGCCATCGCCCGCCGAACCGCATCGAAGGTCAGGTGCGCCTCCATGCGGCGCACCCCATCGACCGTCAGCTCCGGTTCGGCGGTGGCGGCGTCGACCTGGCCTTGTCCGGTCCGGACCTTCGCCGCCCTCCGTTCGTCCAGCCAAATCGTCTGGACGATGCGGAACATCCAACTGTCAAGCCGCGTTCCCGGCGTGAACTGCTCGATCCGGCTAAGCGCGCGTTCGCACGCCGCTTGCACCAGATCGTCGGCTTGATCGGCGACTCCCGTCAGACCGCGCGCGAAACGGCGAAGCCGCGGCAGCAGCGCGATCATCTGGGCCCGGACGTGCTCGTCGATCACGACGGGCCAACCTCCGGCGCCGGGTAGAGCTCGACAATCCGAAAACGACCGCGCATCGCCTTATATTCCCCGCGCAAAGCGCGCCGATGTCGCCGATTTAGCTAAAAATCGCAATAGGTTGACGTCGGTCGCGAAAAAGATTCGCAAGGCTACGCCGGGCATCAAAGCGGAACTCCGCCGGCAAGTCATGAAAAAATCCTGCGACCGGAATGGGACATTCGTAAGTTCATTGCTGGACACCCGGCTGACGCAGCTCCTCGGGGATCTCGGGCGCCGTATCCGGCTCGTTATCGCTGCGCCAGACGACCACCGACCATCGGCCGGCCTCCGGCCGGACGATGATCTGCATTTCTTCCCACGGCTCGTCATCGCATCGCTGAGGCGCCTGCGGGCACATCCGTCGCACGAGTTCGACCAAGACAAATCCTGGTTTGAACCATTCGACGGCTTTGAGGTCGTCGGTGACGTCCTCGTGGCGGATGGTCGATGCTCGATCGATCGAGTACTGGGCTTCGGCCTCGGGGGATGACCTCGGCCCGGCGATGCGGTCGGCCGCACGCGCCTCGCTGACCGCCACCGCCCGACATAACGCGGGCTGCCCCCGCACCCAGCATGCGAGCAGCGTTTCGACCGCGCAGACGGGCGTCGTCGGCTGTCCGATGCAGCCACTTGTGGCCGCATTCGGCGCGATCCGCCCTTGAATGGGAAAAAGCTGCTGAGCCGTCGCCGTCGGCGCGACGATCGAGCCGAACAGCGACAGAAATAGCCAGACAAGTGCGCCAAAATGCATTCGACACGGGGCTCCCGCCGGTTGGGCCGCGGCCGGTCCATCGCCGCAATATCGCCCATCGGGACGAAAAATGGGCGACCGTCGAAAACGGTCGCCCAAGTCTAACGTCAGGGAGAGAAGGAACCCGAACTCTCGGGTTATCAGGCGTGCTGGATCTCGTCGGCGACGGCCCCTAAGCGGCCTCGCCTGTTTTCGGTTTGACCTTGACATAAGCCATCGCGGCATGGTCGGCGCAGTAGGGTTTTCCGACCAGCGCCCGCTCGTTGCAAAAATGGAACCCGGCCTCGCCAGGGTGCCCGATCGGCCACCGGCAGCCTTGGTTCGACAACTCGACCACGCGGTGCGGCTGTTTTCGCGCCGGCGGCGGCGCGGCAAGCGGCGTCGTCACCGGCCGTCTGACGATCTGGGCGGGGGTACGGGGTACCGATGTTTGCGGACGGGGAAGCGTCGGACGGGCCGAGCGCTTGATCGGGGACGGGCGTGCCGATAGGTGCATACGGTGAGCCTTTCCGACCACCGCATTCTTCGAGATCCCAAGGCGCTTGCCGATTTCCGAAGTCGTCAGCCCTTCATTCCAAAGGCGGGTCAGATCGGCGATGCGCTCGGGCGTCCAATCCATTGTCCTGCTCCCCGTTTCAATCAAGAAATTGTGGACAGCCTTCTTTTAGCCACGACATATAGTGGCTCCAAGCATTGCAACGAGTCAAGCGCGGGCATCGTGCCCTAGCAATCGTGGTGGGCCAGGCCGCCGCATGCCCTGCGGCACCGGAAAATCGCGCCTAGTCAATGCTTCCCGCGCCCCGCAGCTGTGGAAAAATATCCTAGTAGCTGTGGATAACTTTGTACGGCAGTGAATTTTGGGTTGCGCCGCCATACCGGCGTTTGGCAATAGTAGCCTGGCACCGCGAGTGGTTAACGATCTAAGGGGGGATAATGAAAGCGGAAAAGTCCGCATCCCAGCCTGGTTTGCTTGGACGCCGACGTGCGCTCGGTTTAGGCATCGCCGCGGCGGTTTTTTCCTTGGCCAGGCCGGCGCTCGCCGGGCCGTCGTCGCCGCCGCGTCGCGTTCATCTCGTCAATCCGCACACCGGCGAAAGTTTTGACGACATCTATCAGGAGAACGGCGAGTACCTTCCCGACGCGTTGCGACAGCTCGATCTCCTGCTACGCGACCACGCCACCGACAAGGTGCACACCATCGATCCGGGGCTGATCGATCTTCTCTCCGGCCTGCAACGGCGGATCGACCGCCCGCAACCGTTCCATGTCGTCTCGGCCTATCGCTCGCCGGAAACCAACGCCGCCGCCCGGCGCCACAATCGCCATGTCGCGCGCAACAGCCTGCACATGCATGGCAAGGCGGTCGACGTTACGGCCCCCAATCTCGACATTCGTAAGCTAACGCGCGCCGCCATCGCCATGGAGGCAGGAGGCGTTGGCGCCTATCCGCACGCCAACTTCGTTCATCTCGACGTCGGACCGGTCCGCACTTGGTGACTTGCGCCGGCGATGGCCGAGCCAATCAGGCCATGGAGCGGCGACGGCGGATCGGCTAACCTTGCGTGGCCTGCGCAAATGATTCCTGCGCGGCCAATTTCGTCGCGACGTCGGTCGGTTGCATGATCTATGCCTTGACCCCGCAGAACGGCGCCGTGACGCGCGTCGAAGTGCCGTCGGGAGCTGAAATTCCGGCCAACGCGGTTTGGGTCGACTTGCTGTCGCCGACCAACGAGGAGGCGGCGGCGGTCAATCGCGCCTTTGGGCTCGAGCTGCCGACGCGTGAAGAGCAGGTCGAGATCGAGCCGTCGAGTCGGCTCTATCAGGAGGGCGACGCGATCTACATGACGGCGACGGTCTTCACCCAGGCCGACACGCCCAATCCAACCAGCGACGTCATCACCTTCATCCTTGCGCGGCGCATTTTCGTCACCTTGCGCAACGTCGACCCGAAGCCGATCGCTAATTTCGTCGCCCGCGCGCAACGCCTGCCCGGCCTGTGCGGCGCGCCGGAGGACGCGCTGGTCGGCCTCCTCGAAACTTTCGTCGATCGCATCGCCGACATTCTCGAGCGCGTCGGCGCCGACCTCGACGGATTGTCGCGGATGATCTTCGACGATCGACCGAGCACCGCGCGCCGGCGCCAAGGCCAGCGGCGCGATCTCCAGGCGATATTGCGTTCGCTGGGGCGGGCCGACGACCTGGTTTCGACCGCGCGCGAGAGCCTGCACAGCTTGGCGCGCCTGCAACGCTATGCAGGTCAGGCGGCCGATGCGAGCCTGCGCAGGGACCACAAGCTGCGCCTCAAGACCCTGTCGCGCGACATCCTGTCGCTAAGCGAGCAGGCCGCCTTCGAATCGCACAAAGTCAATTTCCTGCTCGATGCGACGCTCGGCATGATCAACATCGAACAGAACCGGATCATCAAGCTGTTCTCGGTGGTGGCGGTGGTGTTCCTGCCGCCGACGCTCATCGCCAGCATTTATGGCATGAACTTCGGCTACATGCCCGAACTCGACTGGCCGCTCGGCTATCCGCTGGCGGTGGCGTTGATGCTGATCTCGGCGGTGGCGCCCTATCTCTATTTCAAGCGCAAGGGCTGGCTGTAAGCGGGCGGGGCGCATGGCCCCACCCGGAATCCTCCGCCCGCTTCAGCGCATCGGAATCGCGTACATCAGGCCACCGCGCGTCCACAGATCGTTGAGGCCGCGCTCGAGCCCGATCTTGCTCTTCTTGCCCAGATTGCGCTCGAAGCTCTCGCCGTAATTGCCGACCTGCTTCAATATGTTGTAAGCCCACTTTTCGTCGAGCCCGAGCGACTTGCCGAAGCCGGGCGAAACGCCCAGCATGCGCTGGATCGCCGGATTCTTGCTGTTCAGCATCTGATCAACGTTGGTTTGGCCCACTTCGAGTTCCTCGGCCTCGATCATGGCGAGCAGCGTCCACTTGACGATGTCGAACCACTGATCGTCGCCGTGCCGCACCAGCGGACCCAGCGGTTCCTTCGAGACGCGTTCCGGCAGGATGACGTAGTCATCGGGGTTGCTGGCGACGGTGATGCGAATCGAGGCGAGCTGCGAGGCGTCGGTGGTCAGCACATCGCAGCGGCCGCCGAAGAACGCCGCGTTCACCTCCTCGACCTTTTCGATCACCACCGGCGTGAAGCGCATGTTGTTGGAGCGGAAGTAGTCGGCGAGATTGAGCTCGGTGGTGGTGCCCGGCTGCACGCAAACCGTGGCGCCGCCGAGCTCGCGGGCGCTCTTGATGCCAAGCTTCTTCGCCACCATGAACCCCTGGCCGTCGTAGAAATTGACCCCGGCCATATTGAGGCCGAGCGCGGTATCGCGTTGCAGCGTTTGCGTCGTGTTGCGCACCAGGACGTCGATTTCGCCCGATTGCAGCGCCGTAAAGCGTTGTTGGGCGGTGAGCGTGACGTATTTCGTCTTGCTCGAATCCCCGAACACCGCCGCGGCGATCGCCTTGCATAGGTCGACATCGATGCCGCTCCAATCGCCCCGGCTGTCGGGGGCCGAGAAACCGGCGACACCGGTATTGACGCCGCAAACGACCGTGCCGCGCGCCTTGATGGCGTCGAAGGTGGCGCCGGCCGACGCGGTTTGCGCGACGAACAAAGTCGCCGCGGCGAGCGCCGTCGCGCTCAGTCTTGCCGATCGAATCATGTCGCAGTCCTCCTGGCGATTGAGAATTGGTCGGACTCTACACCGAACGCCTCGCGAAAAGCGCCTGCTCCTTTCACGGTGACCGCGACGGCGCGCGTTCCCTCGATGCGGCGTATCCAGCCCCGGGCGAAACAGTGCGCGCAAAGGGCCGCCCCAAGCGCCCCCGCCAAATGTGATCGACGCTCGCTCCAATCCAGACACGGCCGGCACAGGACGCGCCTGGCGCGGCGCGCGGCAAGCGCTTCGACATCGATGCCGATGCGGCGGAATAGCGCGACGCCGGAATCGGTCACCAAACCGCCATCGCTCGCCAGCTCGACGTGCCCGCTTGCCGCCATCGCTTCGGTAATCGCCACGCCAAGGCGGCCAGCGAGGTGGTCGTAGCAGGTTCGCGCCGCCCGTAGCGCCGATTCGCGCGGGCCGATGACGCGCGCCGGCCGCGGCGGTTCGCGGCGCGCCGCCACCAGCATGATGCTCTCCATCATCCGGGCGACCGCCGGCGACGCCAGCCGATAGTAGCGGTGCCGGCCCTGCTTCTCGACCACGAGCAACTCGGCGGCGATCATGCGCGCCAGATGTCCGCTCGCGGTCTGCGGCGTCACGCCGGCGACGTCGGCCAGTTCGGAGGCGGTCAGCGCGCGCCCGTCCATCAGCGCATGCAGCATGCTGGCGCGCGCCAGATCGCCGGCGAGCGCCGCGATTTCCGCGAACATCGTGGTACTGGCCATCGTTCATCCCGCCAATGCGCAGGACATTACGCTAGACCGGTGTCGCGGGCGATGCTTCGGCCGCCACCGTAACATTGGCCGGTGCGAAGGGGCAGAGTGCCGGCATGCAACCCGGATTTCTCCAACCCGCGCTCCTGCAGCTCCATGGCCGATTCCGCTGGCGCGTCGATGCCGGAGCGGCCGCCCTCGCCAGCTGGCTGCGGCGCGCCGCGACGCGGCGGACTTTGCGCGAACTCGACGCGCGCGCGCTCGCCGATATCGGCATTAGCGAAACTCGCCGCCGGCGAGAATGCGCAAAGTGGTTCTGGCAAGGTTAGAACCTTAACCATCATTTCATCGGCCCGCCGTGATTAGCGCCTGCGGACAAAGTGCTTGTCATAATTCTGTAAAGCGGATTTAACATTCACATAACGCGAACGCGCCGACGCGAGGCGGCGCGGCTATCTTGCCTGCCTGCAACGACAGGACCATTGGGAGGAACGAATGAGAAAGCTGTTGCCGATCGCCGTGGCCACGCTTGGCGTCGCATTCGCCTGGTGCGCCGCGGCTCCCGCCGCCGACGCCCAAGAATGTAAGAACCGCGGGCAACTCGACGACCTCTATTGCGACGAGAACGGCGACCTTGTCGCCGACGTGCCCAAGGACAAGAGCAAGTGGCGCAACCCGTCGACGCTGGTGTTCGCCTACACCCCGGTCGAGGACCCGGCGGTCTATGAGAACATTTTCAAGCCGTTCACCGACTATCTCGCCAAATGCGCCGGCAAACGCGTTGTCTACTATCCAGTGCAATCGAATTCGGCCGAGATCGAGGCGATGCGCTCGGGACGGCTTCACGTCGCTGGTTTCTCGACCGGCCCGACCGGCTTCGCGGTGAACATGGCCGGCGCCATCCCGTTCGCCGCCAAGGGAACCGAAAAGCAGGTCCGCGGCTACCATCTTGCGTTCGTCGTCAAGGCTGACGGCCCGTACCAGAAACTGTCCGACCTCAAGGACAAGAAGGTCGCGCACACCTCGCCGTCGTCCAACTCGGGCAACCTCGCGCCGCGCGTGCTGTTCCCGAAGGAAGGGCTCGAGCCCGACAAGGATTACAAAGTGCTTTATTCGGGCGGTCACGACAAATCCGCGCTCGGCGTGGTGTCGGGAGATTACGACGGCGCGCCGGTTGCCTCCGACGTGCTCGAGCGGATGATCGTCCGCGGCACGATCAAGCAAAGCGACGTCCGGGTGATATACAAGAGCGAGACGTTCCCGACCTCGTCGTTCGCCTACGCGCACGACCTGGCGCCGGATCTCGCCAAGAAAGTCACCGATTGCTTCTACGCCTTCCGCTTCACGCCGGAGATGACCAAGGAGTTCAACGGCGACGATCGCTTCTTCCCGATCACATACCAGAAAGAATGGGCGGTGGTGCGTGCGGTCGCCGAGGGCTCCGGCACGCCGTACAATCGAACCGCCTACCAGAAAGAGGCGGAGCGTGAAGCGGCAGCGCTCAAGAAGAAAGAGGAAGAAAAAGCGAAGAAGGGCAAGTGACGGTTTCAAGCGCGCCCGATCACGGAGGGAGCGGCGCAAACGGCCGCTCCCTCGAAATTCGACGGCTCTCCAAGGAGTACCGCCGCGGCGTCCCGGTGTTGCGCGAGGTGAGTCTTTCGATTCCGGGCCACGGCATCACCGCAGTCATCGGACCCTCGGGCACCGGCAAAAGCACGCTGATCCGTTGCATCAACCGGCTGATCGAGCCGACGTCGGGCGAGATCGTCTTTCGCGGCCTCGATTTGGCGCGGCTCAGCGGCCGCGCCTTGCGCAAGGCGCGGCGCAAGATCGGCATGGTGTTCCAGGAATACAACCTCGTCGAACGCCTGACGGTGATGGAAAACCTGCTGTGCGGCCGCCTCGGCTACGTTTCGCCGCTCAAGGCGTGGCTGCGGCGTTTCCCCGCCCACGACGTCGCCCGGGCGTTCGAACTGCTCGACGCCGTCGGCCTCGGCGACTTCGCCAACCAGCGGGCCGACGCGCTTTCGGGCGGGCAACGCCAGCGCGTCGGCATCGCACGGGCGATCATGCAGGAGCCCGAGCTGCTTCTGGCCGACGAGCCGACGTCCTCTCTCGATCCCAAGACGTCGGTCGAGATCATGGAGCTGATGACCCGGCTCGCCGGAGAGCGCGACATCCCGGTCATCGTCAACATTCACAACGTCGAATTGGCCAAGCGCTTCGCCCAGCGGATGATCGGCATGTCGGGCGGCCGCGTGGTGTTCGACGGGCCGCCGGACGATCTTCGCGACCAGCATCTCAAGGAGATATACGGCGGCGAAGGCTGGCTCGAATGAACCAGGCGGCAACCGGCGCTCCACGGCAGGCGTTCGCGACGAACTGGCCGGCGCGGCTCGGATGGATCGTGCTCGGCTTCTATACGATCTACGCCGGCACGTTGCTCGACCTCTCCTGGGCGCGTTTCGTCGACGGCCTGGGGCACGGCGGACGCTTCATCGCCCGCATGTTTCCGCCCGACGTGTCCAAGCTGGATCTACTGTGGCGCGGTCTCTCCGAGAGCATCGAGATCTCGATCATCGCCACGGCCATAGGGATCGCGCTGGCGCTGCCGGTCGGGCTGCTGGCGGCGCGCAATCTGATGCCCGCCTGGGTCACTTGGCTAGCGCGCGGCCTGATCGCGCTTTGCCGTTCCTTCCACCCGGTGATCGTCGCCATCCTGTTCGTCAAGGCGGTGGGATTCGGCGCCCTCGCCGGGATCATGGCATTGATCGTCGCATCGGTCGGCTTCATATCGAAGCTGTTCGCCGAGGCGATCGAGGAAATCTCCCTCAAGCAGGTCGAGGCGGTGCGCGCAACCGGCGCCTCGTTCGGCAATGTGCTGACGTTCGGCGTGTTGCCGCAAGTGCTGTCGCGGTTCATCGGCTTCGCCACATATCAGCTCGATTCGAACCTGCGCAACTCGACCATGGTCGGCATCGTCGGCGGCGGTGGCATCGGCGGCACCTTGTTCACGGCCTTTCAGCGCTTCGACTACGATTTCGTGCTGACCATACTCATCGCCATCATCAGCTTGATCATGGTCGGCGAGATCTTCGCCGGCTGGATCCGCAAGACCTTCCAGTAGGGCGCGCGATGATCGCCGATCAACGAAAATGGGAGCGTTTCACGCCGCAGCAACGGATGATGCGATTCGTTTTTTATCTCGCATCGGTCGCGGCGCTCGTGGTTTCGCTGCGTTCGATCGAGATCATCCCGGAATTCCTCTACGACGCGCCCGAACAGGTCGTCGACCTTTTCGCCCGCATGTGGCCGATGGATTTCGCCTTCTACCCGGCGATGGTCCACGACGCGCTGATCGAGACGCTACATATCGCCACGCTCGGCACCATCCTCGCCATGGGCATGGCACTGCCCGTCGGGTTGATGGCGGCGCGCAACGTTACGCCGATCCCGGCGCTGAATTATCTCGCCAAATTCATTCTCGTGTCCTCGCGCTCGGTCAATTCGCTGGTTTGGGCCCTGCTCTTCGTGGCGGTGTTCGGACCAGGCGCGCTCGCCGGCACACTCGCCATCGCCTTCCGCTCGATCGGCTTCGTCGGCAAGCTGTTCGGCGAGGCGCTCGAGGAGGCCAATCGCGGCTCGGTCGAGGCGCTGGAAGCGGTGGGCGCGCCATGGCTTTCAGTGATGCTGAAGGCGTATTGGCCGCAGGTGCAGCCGGCGTTCTATTCGATCGCGCTGTTCCGCTGGGACATCAATATTCGCGAATCGGCCGTTTTGGGGCTGGTCGGCGCAGGCGGCATCGGCGTGGCGCTCGATGCGGCGCTCAATCTACTCTATTGGGACCAGGTGGCCGTGGTTTTGCTGACGATCTTCACCGTCGTCATCCTCACCGAAATCGGCGTCACCTATATCCGCCGCAACGTCATCTGACGGCGGGTCCGCGAAGCTACGGAGGCCGGGCATGGCTTTTCTTCCCGAGCTCCCCGAACGTGCGACGCTGCTCGACGTGTTCGGCGCCTTCCCGCATGCCGCGACGCCGCTGCTCGAGTACCACGAGGCGGTCTTGCGCGGGCCGTCGCCGTTGAGCGTGCGCGACCGGGAGCTTATCGCCGCCTACGTTTCGGCGCTCAATGCGTGCGATTACTGCGTCGGCGTGCATGCCGCGACGGCCGAGGCGTTCGGGCTGCCCGCGGCGACCATCGCGGCGCTGACCGAGGACGTCGCGAACGCACCGGTCGACGAGCGGCTCAAGCCGATCCTTGCCTATGCGCGCAAGTTGACGCGCACCCCCGCCCGCATGACCGAGTCCGACGCGGCGGCGGTCTTTGCCGCCGGCTGGGACGCCAAGGCGCTTCACGACGCGGTGGCGATCTGCGGCCTGTTCAACTTGATGAATCGGCTGGTCATGGGACTCGGCCTCGCGGCCGACCAGTCGTATTTCGACGCCGCGGCCAGGCGACTGGCGAGCGCGGAGGGTTACCGCGCGATCGTCGCGCTTCTCAAGCTATGAATCAGTATTAACCTTAAACCGCGTTCACCAACCTGAGATTTGTCACAAGTTTTGCGCGCCCGATGTCCCGGTCGTCGCATCGACTCATGGTATGATTATTGGTGTTTCATTGCGCGAGCATCGAGCAAGGAGCATTCGCACCATGACTAAACTTTCGCGATTTACGGCGGGTCTGTTGGGAGCGACCGCGCTCTCGCTCGCCTTCGCCGTGGCGCCGGTGTCGTTCGATCCTGCTTCGGGCAAGTTCGCCAGCGTGACGGCTGACGCGCGAGGCGGCGGCAATGGCGGCGACAACGGCAACGCCGGCGGCAATGGCCAGGGTAACGGTCATGGCAACGGCGGCGCGGCTGCCGATGGCGGCCGGGGCGGCCCAGGCAACGGTTACGGCCGCGACAACGCACCAGGCCAGGTCGGCAAATCGGATGTGGGTCAGTCGACGGCCGACCAGTCGCGCGGACGCGGTCACGGCAACGCTTTCGGTCATTCGACCAGCGAAACGGCGCATGGCTACTCGAACCACGGCGCGCTCGCCAGCGCGCTCGGCTCGCTCAACGCCGCGCATGCCTTGTCGAAGGGCAATACGCCGCCCGCCTCGCCGAACTCGGTGGTCGGCCAGCTCGCCGCCTATCGCGACGCGATGAACGAAGCGATCGCGGCGCCGACGCAGCAAGCGCGCGACGCGGCGCTCCAGGACGCCGAAGAGTCGCTGCAGGCGGCGGCCAACAAGGACGTCACCGACGAGACGCGCAGCGCAGTAAACGACATGCTCGGCATCGACACCGCTGCGCTCGATAGCCCGCCCGGAGCGCAGTAAGCGAACCGTCGGTACCTCTCATCTCGCGGCGCGCGGGGGAAACCCCCGCGCGCCATTTTTTTGGGCGAGATCAGCCGCGCTGGCGCAAATCGGCGCGCAACGATTCGACGGTGCCCGAGGACAGGCTCGCCTCCGCTTCCAGCCGTTTGCTCTTGCGATACTGAAAAAGCGCCGCGCGGGTCGCCGGCCCGAGGCGTCCGTCGATCGCCCCCGGGTCGCTTCCGGTTTCGCTCAGCGCATACTGCACGAAGCGCACGATCGCCTCGTCGGGTATGCGCGCCGGAGTCATCGGCTTTATCGATGGCGCTTGCTGCGCCGTGGCGGCGGCGATTTCTTCCCCGGTCATCTTCGCCTCGAGCGCCATGCGATAGCGCCGCGCCTCGCGCTGATTGGCGCGCTCGGCGGCGCCGAGCCAGCGATGCGCCTCGGCAATGTCGCGCCGCACGCCGCTGCCCGCGACATAGATGAGCCCCAGCGCGAAGGCAGAGTCGGCGTGGCCACGCTCGGCGGCGCGGCGATACCATACCGCCGCCCAAGCCGGTTCCTTGGCCACGCCGCGCCCC
This sequence comes from Alphaproteobacteria bacterium, assembly GCA_035457725.1. GTDB lineage: Bacteria > Pseudomonadota > Alphaproteobacteria > CACIAM-22H2 > CACIAM-22H2 > DATFES01. The sequence goes on from DATIBC010000097.1 coordinate 30,976, forward strand.
TCGGCGTAGATCGCCGCCAACGCATTGGCCGCCAACGGATGTCCGCCTTCGCCCGCGCGACCAAGCCAAGTCACCGCGCGCGCCGGATCGTATGCGGGCAGATCCTGGCGGGCATGCGTAATGCCCAAGATGTACTGCGCGTCGACATGCCCGCGTTCGGCGGCGGATTCGAGGAGCTCGGCCGCCCGCCGCTCGTCCTTGGCGACGCCATCGCCATTGAGGTGGCGTATTCCGAGTCGGTACGCGGCTTCGGGGCTAAGGCGCGACTCTTGAGGGACGGTCGTTGGCTGCGTCGCCGGCTGCGTCGTCGCTGGTTGCGACCCGGCGGCGGCGTCCTCGCCGACGATCTTGGTTGCCTGGCGCTGCATGAACTGGTCGGCCCGTTGCAGCGCCGGCTTGACGTCGCTACACGCGCCGGCCAGTCCGGTCGAGGCGGAAAGTGCGATCAGGAGGAGCGTGCGATTCATGGTGGCCTCCAGACGCGAAAATCTAATCGGCGCTGGTTTACGAGAGACTAATCCGCGCCCTGCGTGCTGTTACAATTCTTTGATATAAGTGACAAATTCGAGATCTTGTAGGGGCGCAGGCGGCGCCTTCGCGCGATCGTGAAGCGTTTTCGCTTGCGTTCGCCGGCCTTGGCCATAATATACATAACGATACTGTTTAACTGGATATTCTACAAACTAGGAGTGGTTAATGGTCAGGGCGTATGTCCTGCACGAAAACGACGCTTGGGTCGAGCCGCTGCGCTCCGCGTTCGCCGCCGAGGGTGTGCCGCACGAGGAATGGTTCCTCGACCAAGGCACGCTCGACATTGATCGCGCGCCGCCCGAGGGCGTTTTCTACAACCGCATGAGCGCCTCCTCGCATACGCGCGACCATCGCTATGCCGCCGAGTACACGGCGGCGGTCCTCGCCTGGCTCGAATCGCACGGCCGTCGCGTGGTCAACACCGGTCGTGCCTTGCAGCTCGAGATCAGCAAAGTGGCGCAGTACGCGGCGCTCAACGCGCACGGCATCCGCACCCCGCGCACGATCGCAACGGTCGGACGCGAGCGCATCCTCGAGGCCGCCGCGCGTTTCGAGGGTCCAGTCATCGTCAAGCACAACCGCGGCGGAAAGGGGCTTGGCGTACGCTTATTCCGCGATCGCGCGGCGCTCGCCCGCTACGTCGACGGCGCCGAATTCGAGCCGCCGGTCGACGGCATTACCCTGGTCCAGGACTATATTCAGTCGCCCGAGCCCTTCATTACGCGCGCCGAATTCGTCGGCGCGCGGTTCCTTTATGCTTTGCGGGTCGACACCACGCAGGGGTTCGAGCTTTGTCCGGCCGACGAGTGTCGAACCGGCGACGCCTTTTGCCCGACGGCGCCCAGCGCAGGTCCGCGTTTCACGGTCGATCTCGGATTCTTTCACCCGATCCTGACCCGCTATGAGCGCTTTCTCGCCGCCAACGGCGTCGAAGTCGCCGGCATCGAGTTCATCGCCGATCGCCACGGCGAGATATGGACCTACGACGTCAATACCAACACCAACTACAACGCCGAGGCGGAGGCGGCGGCGCAAGCGCCGCTACCCGGCATGCGCGCCATCGCGCGTTATCTCGGCGAGGAAATCGATCGCATTTATGGGAAGGCGGTGCGGCGCGAGCTGCTGAGCGCGTAACTCCCCTCCGCACGGACGCGGCCAGCGGCTCGCGCTTGACCCCCGCACGCCCGCGAAGCGATGCTTCGCGGGCGTGTCGCTTTTTCACCGCGGCCGAACGTAGAGGGGGCGCAGGGAAAAATGCCGGCGAAAAAGATTCCGGCGGACGATCTCGGATTGCCGCGCTTCGAGTGGACCGACACCGGACAATCGATCGAGGCGTTCGCGCTGACCAGCCATGCGCGCGCGCGCGATGCGCTCGAGTTCGCGCTGGCGATCGACGAGCCCGGCTTCAACGTCTTCGTGCTGGGCGAAGATCGCAGCGGCCGGATGACCTCGACGCTGGAGTTCCTGCAGCGCGCGCTCGAAAAGCGCCCGCCGGCCAATGACTGGGTCTATCTGGACAACTTTCGCCGCCCGCATCGGCCGAAGCCGTACCGGCTGCCGGCGGGGGTCGGGCGGCGTTTTCGCGATCGCATGGCAGCGCTGCTGCCCGAGTTGCGCGACGCGCTGACTCGCGCCTTCACCTCGGAGGGCTACCAGACGCTGGTGCGCGGCGAGAGCGATAAGATCCGCGGCGAGGCGACGCGCCGGCTCGAGGCGCTGCGCGGCGAGGCGCAGAGCCATGGCCTCGATCTCGTCCAGACCGAACAAGGCGCGATGGTCGTCGCCGCCACCGGCGCCGAGGCGCAGGCGATGAGCGCCGAGGAACGCCAACGGCTGTCGGGGGTAGCCAAGGAGCTCAGCGACCGTCTCGCCGAGATCAATCGCTGGGTGGTCGGCCGGCAGATGGAGTTCATGGAGTGGCATCGCGCGCTGAGCCGGCAGGTGGCCGACCAGGCGGTGAGCGGGCTGCTCGACGCCTTGATCGGCGAGTTTCAGACCTATGGCGGGCTGGCGCGCTGGCTGACCGAAATGCGCGTCGATATTCTCGACAATCTGCCGCGCTTCCACCCGCAACCGCCGGAAGTGCAGGCGGCGCTGTTCGCCGAGGCGGAGCGCCGTTACGCAGTCAATCTCCTGGTCGATCACGGCGACGACGGCCATCCCTCGGTGGTCTTGGAGGCGAACCCGACATACGAGAATCTTTTCGGCCGCATCGACTATCGGCAAGTCCAGGGCGCGCTGCAGACCGACTTCACGCTGATCCAGGCCGGCTCGCTGCACCGCGCCAACGGCGGCATCTTGGTGCTCCGCGCCGAAGCGTTGGCGGCGAATCCGGTGGTGTGGTTCTTCCTCAAAGGCGCCTTGCGCGACCGGGCAATCCAGGTCGAGGAACTGCACCGCGCCGGCGGCGTGCCGATCGCTGGGGCGCCGCGGCCCAAGCCGATTCCGCTCGACGTCAAGGTGGTGATGATCGGCCATCCACGTTGGTACTACACGTTCTTCGCGCTCGATCCGGATTTTCAGACCCATTTCAGAGTCAAGGCCGACATCGACGCCGATCTCGAGGCGAACGCCGAGAACCTCGGACGCTATGCGGCGCTGATCCGGCGCATGGCGGACGATCACGGCCGGCTGCCGCTGGCCGATACGGCGATAACGCAGCTGCTGGGCGTCGCGGCGCGTTGGGCGGGCGAACGCGACAAGCTGACGGCGCGTTTCGAGTTGATCGAGGACTTGGTCGGCGAGGCCTCGCTGCTCGCCCGCCGACGCAAGGCGAAGACGACCGACGTGACGGCGATCAACGAGGCGATCGACAATCGCCGCCGCCGCAATGCGCGAGTCGAGGATCGCGTCCAGGAAGCAATCGCCAAAGGGCTGGTCATCATCGACGTCAAGGGCGAGGCGATCGGCCAGGTCAACGCGCTCACGGTGCGCGAGGTCGGCGATCACGTCTTCGGCGCGCCGAGCCGCGTGACGGCGCGCGCCTCGGTCGGCCGACGCGGCGTCATCAACATCGAGCGCGACGTGGCGCTTGGCGGCCCGATCCAGCAGAAAGGCGCGATGGTGATCCAGGGCTGGATGGCCGGACGCTTCGCCCGCCGTTGCCCGCTGTCGTTCAACGTTTCGGTGACCTTCGAGCAGAGCTATGGCGGCGTCGAGGGCGACAGCGCCTCGCTCGCCGAACTCATCGCCATTCTGTCCGATCTCGCCGCGGTGCCGACTCGCCAGGACCTCGCCGTCACCGGATCGGTCAATCAGCTCGGCCAAGCGCAGGCGGTCGGCGGCGTACGTCACAAGATCGAGGGATTCTTCCGCGCCTGCGTCGAGGCTGGGCGACTTACCGGCACCCAAGGCGTGGTGATCCCGAGTTCGACCGAACGGCACCTCGTGCTGCGCGACGAGATCGCAGCGGCCGTCGCCGACGGCCGCTTCCACGTCTACAGCGTCGATACGGTGGAAGCCGCGCTCGAACTGTTCACCGGAGTTCCCGCCGGCGCCCCCGACGCCGAGGGAAACTATCCCGAAACGTCGATTTACGGCCGCGTCATGGCGCAGATCGAGACTTTCGATCGCTTGCTCAAGGTCCGCCTGGTGGGCGAGGAATAGGCGGTCGGCCAGTCTGGCACCCTGCCGCCATAGGGGCTAGACTTGGCTCGGGAGGCGCAAGCCATGCGGTGGGTTCGTGCAATCCCCGGCTGCGACGGTGCGCCGGCCTGGCTGACGCGATCGCGACGTATTGCGCTCGCCGTCGCTCTGGCGGTCGGACTCATCGGGTCGGCGCCGACGTCCGCTCAGGAGCGGCGCGCGGTGATCGTCGCCGACATCAAGGGCGCGATCGGAGTCGCCACCGCCGAGTTTGTCGAGCAGACCATCGAGGACGCGGCTACCAGCGGCGCCGTGCTCGTCGTCTTCCGCATCGACACGCCCGGCGGCCTGGTCACCTCGACCCGCGACATCATTCAGAAGATCCTCGCCGCGCCGCTGCCGATCGCGGTCTATGTGGCGCCAGGCGGAGCACGGGCGGCGAGCGCCGGCACGTATATCGTCTATGCCGCACATGTCGCGGCGATGGCGCCGGCGACCAATCTCGGCGCGGCGACGCCGGTTCGCCTCGGCGGACCGCCGGGGACGCCGGGCGGCGAGCGTCCGCGCGAACGCGGCCGCGACGACGGCAAGAATGGCGGCGACGGGCCCGCAGCCGACGACGCCAGCGCGCTCGACCGCAAGGCGCTCAACGACGCCGTCGCCTTCTTGCGTAGCCTGGCGCAACTGCGCGGCCGCAACGTCGAATGGGCGGAAAAAGCGGTGGTCTCGGCGGCGACGCTTACGGCCGAGGATGCGGTGCGCGAGAACGTCGTCGATCTGGTGGCGAGCGACGTCAAGGACCTGCTGGCGAAGATCGATGGACGCAAGGTCGTCGCCGACGGCAGGGAGCGCGCGTTGGCCACCAAGGATGCCCAAGTGGTCGAGAGCCATCCCGACTGGCGCTCGCGCATCATCGCCGCGATGACCGACCCGACCGTGGCGTATTTTCTGCTGATCATCGGTATCTACGGCATAATTTTCGAGTTCTGGAATCCCGGTTTTGTCTTGCCCGGCGTGCTCGGCGGCGTATGCCTGCTGCTGGCGCTCGCCGCCTTGTCGGTGTTGCCGGTCGATTATGCCGGCCTAGCGCTGATCATCCTTGGCGTCGCTTTCATGGTCGCCGAGGCGTTCACGCCGGGAATCGGTGCGCTCGGAATAGGCGGGCTGATTGCCTTCGTCGCCGGGTCGATCTTTCTCTATAACCCACGCGGCGCCGACATCGAGATCGCCGTCAGCTGGCCGGCGATCGTGGTGGCGAGCGCGGTCAGCGCGTTGTTCATGTTCGGCGTGCTCGGCTTCGCCATGCGCGCGCGCAAGGCTGCGGTGGTCACCGGCGTCGAGGAGATGCTCGGCAGCGAGGCGCGGGTGCTCGACTGGCAGGGCGAGCGCGGACATGTCCGGGCGCATGGCGAGATCTGGCGGGCGCGCGCCGATCGCGCGCTGGAGCCGGGGGCCACGGTGCGCGTGCGCCAGGTCGACGGCCTGACGCTGGTCGTCGAGCCCGGCGACCCGGCATGATGTAATCACCGGCAGGAGGACTTCGGCATGGCTCAGCTCGTCAATATGCTCACCTTCCTGGCGCCGCTGGTGCTTGTCCTGCTGGTGATCGGCTATTCGTTCCGTATCCTGCGCGAGTACGAACGCGGCGTCGTCTTCACGCTCGGCCGTTTTTGGAAGACCAAGGGGCCGGGGCTGATCGTCCTCGTGCCGTTCGTCCAGCAGATGGTGCGCGTCGATCTGCGCATCCGCGTCCTCGACGTGCCGACGCAAGACGTCATCTCGCGCGACAACGTCTCGGTGAAGGTGAACGCCGTCATCTATTACCGCGTTCTGGACGCGCAGAAGGCGATCATCCAAGTCGAGACCTTTACCGAGGCGACCAGCCAGCTCGCCCAGACCACGCTGCGCTCGGTGTTGGGCCAGCACGATCTCGACGAAATGCTCGGCGAGCGCGACAAGCTCAACGCTGACATCCGCCGCATCCTCGACGAGCAGACCGACGCCTGGGGCATCAAGGTCTCCAACGTCGAGCTCAAGCATGTCGACCTCAACGAAAACATGATCCGCGCCATCGCCAAGCAGGCCGAGGCCGAGCGTATCCGGCGCGCCAAGATCATCGACGCCGAGGGCGAGCTGCAGGCCTCCGAAAAGCTCTTCCAGGCGGCCGAGGTGTTGTCAAAAAATGCCCAGGCGATGCAGCTTCGCTATCTCGCAACGCTGCTCAACATCGCCAACGAACGCTCGAACACCATCGTCTTTCCGATGCCGATCGACGTCACCAGCCTTTTGCGCGGGTCGCGCGCCGCCGATGGCGGCGGAGGGACGTAGCACGCCCGCCGGAGCGATTGACCGTTCTTGCGCGATTGAAGGAAAGTATGGCGTTCCAGCACCGGGGCATGCCTTGAACGCCATAAACTTCCGAGACGTGCGCCTGGCGCTCGGCGACGCGACGATCCTCGACGGCCTCGACTTCGCGGTGGCGGAAGGTGAATTTCTCTGTCTCCTCGGGCCTTCCGGATGCGGCAAGTCGACCAGCCTGCGGATCATCGGCGGCCTCATTGGCGTCGACCATGGCGAGGTGACGGTGGATGGCGGCGCGCCGTCCTCGCGCTGGCGCGATATCGCCTTCGTCTTTCAGTCGCCGCGGCTCGTGCCATGGCGCACCGCGCTCGGCAACGTCGTGCTTGGCATGGAACTGCGGTTCGATTCGCTGCCCCGCGCCGTCATGGAATCGCGCGCGCGCGCGCTGCTCGAGCTGGTTGGGCTTGCCGCCGACGTTGACAAGTATCCGCGCATGCTCTCGGGCGGCGAGCGTCAACGCGTGGCGATCGCCCGCGCGCTTGCCGTCGAGCCGCGCATCGTCTTGATGGACGAACCGTTCTCGGCGCTCGATCCCAACACCCGCCGGCGCATGCGCGAGGAGCTGATCGAGTTGTGGAAGCGCACGGCCAAGACGATCGTCTTCGTGACCCACGACGTCGACGAGGCATTGACGCTCGCCGACCGCATCGTCCTTCTGTCGGCGAAACCGACGCGCGTGCTCGAAACGGTGGCGATCGCCGGCACTCGGCCGCGCCGGATCGAAGGCGACGACGAACTCAGGCAGCTGCGCCATCGGCTCCACGCGCGGTTTCAGGCGTCGGCGTCGAGTGAAACACACGAGCAAGGGGAGGATCATCGATGAGGACGATCGTTCGCGCCGCCTTGGCGGCAATGCTGACCGGCGCCTTCGCGCTGCCGGCGGCGGCGAAGGAGAAAGTGACCTTCGCCTATCTGCTCGACCCCGCTTACGAGGCGGCGTTGTGGCCGTTGCGTCACGGTAAGGTCAAATCCGATCTCGTGGAGGTCGATACGACCGCGCTGGCCATCCCGGCGCTGCTTCAGGCGACCGGCGCCAAGACCTACGATGTCATCATGACCGCGGCGGTCGGCGTTCCCGGCGCGCTCGACCGCGGACTGCAGCTCCGCATCATGGCGACCGGCCTGCGCTATCACCAGAACGGCGACGGCGCCGACATCTGGGTGCTCGCCGACAGCCCGATCAAGACTGTCGCCGACCTGAAAGGAAAGACGATCGGCGCCTACTCGCTGCGCTCGACTGGCATCACGCTGGTGCGCATCGCGCTGTGGAAAGTGCATGGGCTCAACGTCGCGCTCGATGGCGGCGACATGAAATGGGTCGAAGTGCCGGCGCCCCAGCTCCCCGCCGCGCTGTCGTCCAAGAACGTCGACGCGGCGACACTGATCCACAGCCAGGCCTACAAGGCGGCGCAGGGCAAGGACTACCGCTCGCTGGTGCGCACCGCGCCGGCGGTGAATGAAACGTTCGGCGGCCGCGCCGTCTCGGCGGTCCATGTCGGCTACCCAGAAAAGCTCGCCCAGCGTCCGGCAGCGTTCAAGGAATTCGCGCGTATGCTGCGCGCCTCGATCGAATACACGTTGGAAAACCAAAACGAGGTCTTCAACGCGGCGGCGAAGGAGACCAACGTCGATGCCGATTTCTTCAAGACTTGGTTCAATACCTTTTCGGAGGCGCCAATGGCGATCTCCGAGGGCGACCTCAAGGCGATCCAGAAGGTCTGGGAGGTCGGCCAGGAGATGGGTCTGGTCAAGAACGTGCCCAAGGTCGGCGATCTCGTCTGGGAACACGCGATCCGCGAGTAGGCGAAGTTGACGACCGACCAGGCGGCGGCGCTGGCGGCGCTCGAGCGGCGCCGCCGCGCCGCGGCGCATCTCTTCACGCTCGCCGCGCTCGCCGCCTGGGCGCTGTTCGCGGCGACCCAGCCGGCTTACGTGATGCCGGGGCCGCTCGACGTCGCGGCCAGCCTCGCCGGATTCCTCGCCGACCCGCACATGCTGCGCCACATGGCGCAGTCGCTGTTCCACGTCGGCGCGGCAATTGTCCTGTCCTTCGCGCTCGGCGCCGCGCTGGCGTTGCTCGCCCACTACGCGCCGGTGTTTCGCCTGATGGTGCACGGGCGGATCACGCCGTTCCTCAACTCGTTCTCGGGCATCGGCTGGACGCTGCTCGCCGTGCTGTGGTTCGGCCTCAACCCGACGACGGTCATCTTCGCCATCTGCATGGTCTTGACCCCGTTCGCCATCATCAATCTGCGCGCCGGACTCGACACGCTCGATCCCGAGCTGATCGAGATGACTCGAAGCTTCGGCCGCAAGCGCGTGCGGGCCTTCCGTCTTGTCGTCCTCCCGTCACTGCAGCCGTTCATTTTCGCCACCTTGCGGATTTCCTTCGGTGTGTCGTGGAAGGTCGCTCTGACGGCCGAGTTATTCGGCGGCAACGCCGGCTTCGGCTATCTGTTCAATCTGGCGCGCCAGGACTACGACACGCCGCTGATCTTCGTCGTGATCGTGCTGATCGTTGCCTTCGTCTACGCCGTCGATCGCTTCGTCTTTTCCGCCGTCCAGGCGCGGCTGACCCGGCACTATGGAAGCGCCTGAGCGACATGGGCTCGCGGCGCGCCTGGTTGCCGAGGGCGCCGTCATCGCGTTTGTGCTGGCGTGGTGGGCGACGGCGCGGGGGCTGCCCGAGTTCGTGCTGCCCGGGCCATTGATTGTCGGCGAACGCCTGGTGCGTCTGTTCGTCGATCCGGTTTTCCTCGGCCACACGCTGGCGAGCGCGGCGCGCGTCGTCGGCTCGGTCTTGCTCGCCACCGCGATCGGCTTTGCGCTGGCGCTTCTGGCCGAGCGCGTCAGCGTCGCGAACCACGCCGTGAACCGGCGATTGCTGCCGGTCCTCAACGCCATCCCATCGGTGGGATGGGCCATACTCGCGGTCATCTGGTTCCAGGTCTCCGACTTCTCGGTGATGTTCGTCCAGGTCATGATCCTCGTTCCGTTCTGCCTGGTGAACGTCGCCGAGGGATTACGCGCCATCGATGTCGAGATGATCGAGATGGGACGCAGCTTCACACGCTCGCGGCCGAAGCTGCTGTGGAAGGTGGCGCTGCCGCTGTTGCTGCCCTATCTCGTGGCGGCGATCCGCATGGCCTATGGGATCGGCTGGAAGATCGCGCTGGTCTCCGAGCTGTTCGGCGCCAAACAGGGCCTCGGCGCGCTGATGCTGCGCGCGCAAGTGAGCGCCGACGCCGCCCTGGTCTTCGCCACCTGCCTCGGCATCGTCGTCATTTCGCTCGCTGGCGAGAAACTGGTCATTGAGCCGCTCGCAAGGCGGGTTCGGGTCAATTGAGGAGGGAACCGTGCCGACTACACCATGGAAAACCGAGTTCGTGCCCGGCGCCCCGCGCCTCGCGGTCGATCGCATGGGCGACGGCCCGAGCGTGATCTTCCTGCATGGCATCGGCGGCAATCGCACCAATTGGCACGACCAGCTCCCGGCCTTCGCCGCCGAGTTCCACGCCATGTCGTGGGACGCGCGTGGCTACGGCTTGTCCGATGATTACGAGGGACCGCTCGACTTCGCCGATTTCGCCCACGATCTGAAGCGCGTGCTCGATCACTTCGGTATCGCCAAAGCGCATCTGTGCGGCCTGTCGATGGGCGGCCGGATCCTGCAGGATTTCTATCCCCGCTACGCCGATCGCGTGGCCACGCTGGTGCTGTGCGACACCTTTCCCGGCTTCGACGCCTCGTTTACTCCGGAGAAGCGCGCCGAATTCGTGCGCCTGCGCAAGGAGCCGCTGGTTCAGGGCAAGGAGCCCAAGGACATCGCGCCTGTGGTCGCCAAGACGCTGATCGGGCCGAAATCATCGCAAGCCGCCTTCGATCGCCTGGTCGCCAGCATGACGATGCTCCACAAAGCGAGCTATATCAAAACGGTCGAAGCGACGACCCACTACGATCGCACCGCCGATCTGCCCAACATCAAGGCCCCGACGCTGCTGGTCTTCGGCGGCGACGACCGTTTGACTCCGCCGGCGATCGGCGAGCGCATGGCCAAGGAGATCCCCGACAGCCGGCTGGTCGTCATCGCCGACGCCGGCCATCTTCCCAACATCGAGCGCCCGGCGGAATTCAACGCCGTCGTGCTCGATTTTCTGCGCCAGCACAAGCATCGCGCGAAATGAACTACGGGGCGGTCTATCGCGGCTACGGCCAAGCCGCGCTCGACCTTCAATACGACAATCGCGCCGCGGTGCCGGACGCGCCGCGTTACATCGCCCGCTATGGCGCCCTCGCCGCCGCCGCCCATCGCGACATTCCGGGTCCGCGGGCCGTCGCATACGGCGCCCACGCCGAACAGCGACTCGACGTCTTTCTACCGGTGCGCCCTTCGGCCCCGGCGCCGGTCGCGATCTTCGTTCACGGCGGGCAGTGGCAATCGCTGACGCGCCTCGAGGGCGCCTTCGCGGCGGCGACATTCACCGGCGTCGGCGCCATTTACGTCGCCCTCGGCTTTCGCCGTATTCCCGACTTCGATCTGGCGACAATGGTCGAGGATGTGCGCACGGGACTTGCCTGGATATTGGCGAACGTCGCCGGGTTCGGCGGCGACGCGATGCGGTTGTGCGTCCTCGCGCACTCTTCGGGCGCGCATCTGGCGGCAATGGCGCTTTCGGGCGGACTGGCCGTCGCCGGCGGCGTGCTGACGAGCGGCATCTATGACCTCGAGCCGGTTGCGCGCACGTTTCGGCAGCGATACCTCAAGCTCAATGCCCGGGGCATCGACGCGCTATCGCCGTTGAGGCACGTCGCGGGGGTGCGCGCGCCGCTGGTCGTCGCGGTCGGCGGCGACGAAACCGACGAATTCAAGCGTCAGTCGTCGGCCTACGTCGATGCGCTGCGCGCCGCCGGCAAGCAGGCGCGGCTGCTGACGCTGCCCGGTCGTCACCATTTCGCCGCCTGCGAGGCGTTCATCGAGGCCGGCGACTCGCTGGTCAAGGAGTCGACCCGCCTTATTGGCTTGCCGCCATAGGCCAAATCAGCGGAAGGCCGGCTCGTCGAAACTGCGGAGTTTTCGCGAGTGAAGCTGGTCGATTCCCGACTCGCGCAAAATGCGCATCGTCTCGACGCCGATCATCAGATGCTGGCTGATGCGTTCGCGATAGAGCGCCGTCGCCATGCCGCGCAGCTTGATTTCCCCATGGATCGGCTTGTCCGAGACGCACAGCAACGTTCCGTAGGGGACCCGGAAGCGGAAGCCATTGGCGGCGACGGTCGCCGATTCCATGTCGACGGCGATGGCGCGGCTCTGGTTTAGCCGCGCGTAAAGTTCCAGATAGCGCAGCTCCCAATTGCGATCGTCGGTGGTCGCCACCGTGCCGGTGCGCATGCGCGTCTTGAGGTCCTGCCCCGACAACCCGGTAACCCGCGCCACGGCCTGTTGGAGCGCCACCTGCACTTCGGCGATCGGCGGCACCGGCACCGAGAGCGGCAGATCGCGGTCGAGAACATGGTCCTCGCGCACGTAGCCGTGCGCCAGCACGTAATCGCCGAGGTATTGGGTCCGTCGCAGCCCCGCGCAGTGCCCGAGCATGATCCAGCAATGCGGCCGCAGCACGGCGAGATGATCGGTGATGGTCTTGGCGTTGCTCGGGCCGATGCCGATGTTGACCAGCGATATGCCGCGGCGATCGGGCCGCGCCAGATGATATGCGGGCATTTGCGGGAGGTTCTTCAGCGTCTCGCCGCCTCCCGTCGCGCCGTCGGCGCGCGTCATCATGTCGCCCGGTTCGACGAACGCGGCGAATTCGCCGTCGCCCGACGCCATCTGGCGGCGCGCGAAGTCGACGAACTCGTCGACATAGCGCTGGTAGTTGGTGAGCAACAGGAAGCGCTGGAAGTGCACCGGCGAGGTGGCGGTGTAATGCCACAGCCGCTGCAACGAATAATCGACGCGCTCGGCCGAGAACAGGGCGAGTGGTTTCGGCTCGCCCGGCGCCGGCCGGTGGGTGCCGTTGACCACGCGATCGTCCATGTAGCCGAGATCGGGCAACGCGAATCGCGATTGCATGGCGCGCACTTCGACCTCGGTGGTCTCGGCCATGCTGGTTTCGAGCACGAACGGCAAAGGGATTCGCCGGTCGCTGACCCCGACCGCCACGGGAACGCCGTGATGCTTCAGCAACAGCCCGATCTGCGTGCGGTAGTAATCGGCGAAGATGTCGGGCCGCGTCACTGTCGTGCCGTAGGTTCCGGGGTCGAACAGCGCGCCGTAGGATAGCCGCGCGTCGATTCGCAGGTCGCCGCCGCCGACCGTCAAGCCGACATAAGGATATGTGGCGCGTGCAAGCGCCCGCTCGGTTTCGGGATCGATCGACGCGCCGGCGGCGTAGGCGCGTCGGATCGCCGCCGTGGCGCGTTCGTATATCCGCAAAACGCGCGCGACCGCCGCGTCTTCATCGCTGAAGGCAACCAGATCGTGAACTCGCCCGTGGCCCTGGGCGTTAACGACGTCCATTCCGAATCATAGGGTGTCGGCCCGCGCCGGCGCAACGTCAGGCCGCCCCGCACGCCTCGTCCCAATACGGGCGATCGCCGAAGCGCGCCGCCAGATGATCGACGAACACGCGCACCTTAGCCGACAGGTGACGGCTGTGCGGCCAAAGCGCATAGACCGATGTCTCGGTGCTGCGATATTCGGCGAGCAGGACCGTCAACCGCCCGGCCCTTACGTCCTCGCCAATGATGAAGGTCGGAGCCAATCCGATTCCCAATCCATTGAGCATCGCCGCGCGCAACGCGTCGCCGTTGTTGGCGCGCAGGTTGCCGTGCACCTTGACCGCGACAGGACCTTGGGGGCCGGTGAAGCGCCATTCGTCCTGGCTGGCGAGATAGCTGTAACAGAGGCAATTGTGCGCCATGAGGTCGGCCGGCGTGCGCGGCATGCCACGGGCGGCAAGGTAGTCGGAGGAAGCGCACACCAGGCGGCGGTTGGGTGCAAGCTTACGGGCGATCAAGCTGGTGTCGGCCAGATCGCCGATGCGGATGGCGATGTCGAAGCCTTCCTCGATCAGATCGACGAAACGATCGCTGAGCGACAAATCGACGGTCATTTGCGGATGGCGAACGAGGAACTTGGCCAAAGTCGGCGCCAGATGGAGTACGCCGAAGCTCATCGGCGCGCTGACCCGCAGCGTGCCGCGCGGCTCGCGCTGCAATCGGGTGACCGCGGTCTCCGCCGCCTCGACCTCGGCGGCGATACGCGTTCCCCGCTCGTGCAGCGCAATACCCGCCTCGGTCAGCGACAGCCGGCGCGTGGTGCGATTGAGCAGCCGGACGCCCAAACGGTCCTCGAGCCGTGACACCTGCTTGCTGACCGCCGCCTTGGATCGTCCGAGCTGTTTTGCGGCCTTCGAAAAACTTGCACTTTCAACCACTTGTACAAAGGCGAGGAGGTCGTCGACCGATCGCATGGTGCCTCCAATTAGGCAGCTTATATAAACAATAATGTGACAGAAGTGAGGATTATCTTCGATATAAAGTCAATTATCTTATCCGAGTGTGAGCTTTTGGGGTCGGCGCGCCATTCGGTGAAAGGCCATCCCGCATCCGCAGGAGCGATGAACGATGACCAAAATCCTGGTTCTCTATTACAGCACGTATGGCCATATCGAGCGGATGGCGGACGCCGTCGCCGAAGGCGCGCGTTCAGTCGATGACGTCGAGGTGACGGTGAAACGCGTGCCAGAGTCGATGCCGGAGGACGTCGCCCGCAAGGCCGGCGCAAAGCTGGATCAACGCGCGCCGGTCGCTTCGCCGGGCGAGCTTGGGCGATACGATGCGATCGTCTTCGGCACGCCGACGCGATTCGGCAACATGGCGGCGCAGATGCGCAACTTCCTCGACCAGACCGGCGGCCTGTGGGCCAAGGGCACGTTGATAGGCAAGGTCGGCAGCGTGTTCGTCAGCTCGGCGACGCAGCACGGCGGGCAGGAATCGACGATCCTGTCGTTCCACACCACGCTGCTTCATCACGGCATGGTGGTGGTCGGATTGCCTTATTCCGCCGCCGGGCAGACGCGCATCGACGAGGTGACCGGCGGCTCGCCCTACGGTGCTACGACCATCGCCGGCGGCAAGGGCGAGCGAAACCCAAGCGAAAACGAACTCGAGCTGGCGCGCTTCCAGGGCCGCCACGTGGCGCTGATCGCGCGCAAGCTCGCAGCACAGGCGCCCGCCGCGCTGGTAGCCGCCTGAGGAGAGTCCGCGATGGGACGACTGATCGACGGCGTGTGGACCGATGACTGGTACGATACCGGTCGCAGCGGCGGCCGGTTCGTGCGCGCGGAGTCGGCGTTCCGCAGCCGTATCACCGCCGACGGCGCGTCGGGCTTCAAGGCGGAGCCGGGCCGCTATCATCTATATGTCTCGCTCGCCTGCCCGTGGGCGCATCGAACGTTGATCGTGCGCAAGCTCAAGCGGCTGGAAAATGCGATCGGTGTGTCGATCGTTGATCCGGTCATGGGCCGCGAAGGCTGGACGTTCGGCGAGGAGGGCGACTTGACGCGCGATAGCATAAACGGCGCCCGCCGGCTCCACGAGCTCTATACGGCAGCGAGGCCCGGCTATAGCGGGCGCGTCACCGTGCCGGTGTTGTGGGACCGGCGAAATGGAACCATCGTCAACAACGAGTCGGCCGAGATCATCCGGATGTTCAACGCGACCTTCGATCACCTCGATGATCGCGGCCGCACGACGCTCGATCTTTACCCGGTCGAACTTAGGGCGGAAATCGACGCGGTCAACGCGTTCGTCTATGAGCACATCAACAACGGGGTCTACAAGGCCGGCTTCGCGACGACGCAGGCGGCATACGATGAGGCGTTCGTCGCCCTCTTTGACGCGCTCGATCGGTTGGAGCGCCGCCTATCGGGCCAGCGCTATCTCGCCGGCGAGCGGATCACCGAGGCCGATTGGCGGCTGTTCACCACGCTGGTCCGTTTCGACGCGGTGTATTTCGGCCATTTCAAATGCAACCTGCGCCGCATCGCCGATTACGCCAGCTTGTCAAACTATCTGCGCGAGCTGTATCAAGCCCCAGGCATCGCCGAGACGGTCGATTTCGACCACATCAAGCGTCATTATTATCTGAGCCATGCGCGCATCAATCCGAGCGGCGTCGTGCCCAAGGGTCCGGCGCTGGCGCTCGATGCGCGCCACGACCGCGATCGACTGCCGGGACGTCGTTGGGCGGCCTGAAATCATGAACATCACGGAGCAACGTCGATGATCGAGCTGGTTCCCTTCAGTAGCCTCGGCCGATTCGAGAACGATTGGCTGTCGGCGCGCTACCACTTCAGCTTCGCCGAGTATTTCGATCCACGGCGCATGGGCTTCGGCCCATTGCGGGTGTGGAACGACGATCGCATCCGCCCCGGAAACGGTTTTCCGATGCACGGCCATCGCGACATGGAGATCATCACCTACGTGCGCAAAGGCGCGGTTTCGCACCAGGATCATCTCGGCAATCGCGGCCGCACCGAGGCCGGCGACGTACAGGTGATGTCGGCCGGCAAGGGGATCATGCATGCCGAATACAACCTCGAGAACGACGACACCGAGTTGTTCCAGATTTGGATCGAGCCGGCGCACAAAAACGTCAAGCCGCGCTGGGCGGCCCGGCAGTTCCCCAAGGACGCCCGCGCCGGCCAGCTGCAGGTGCTTGCCTCGGGCCGACCGGAGGATCGCGGCGGCGATGCGCTCGAGATCCACCAGGATGCCGCGCTGCTTGGCGCCACGATTGCGAAAGGCCAACAGCTTTCGCACGCGCTTGGCTTGGGCCGACGCGCCTATCTCGTCGTGGCGCGCGGCCGGGTCAAGATCGGTGACGTCGAAGTGGGCCCGCGCGACGGCGCAGCCATCCAGGACCTCCACGAGGTCGTCATCCAGGCGCAGGAGGAAAGCGAAGTTCTGCTCGCCGACCTTCCCTGAGCGATTTACCGCACTAGGCGCGCGGGCGTTGGGTCCGGTAGCATCGCGTTAACGAAATATTGGGCCGATTCGGCCGATAGTTACAGGCGATCGAGGGGAGACAGAGATGGCTGATACCGCGACCTGCCGCGCCTGCCGCTTCTGGGCGGCGATCTATGACTGGGACGTGAAGAACGTCGACCCGCGCGAGAAGGCGAACAAGGGCACCTGCCGCCGCTATGCGCCGCGTGGCGAAATATCGTCCACCGTCAGCCACAACTACCTGATCTGGCCCGAGACCGCAGCCAACGACTGGTGCGGCGACTTCGAGAAAGTCGGCGGCTGATCGCCCGCAGCGACGCCGGGACGATCCGCGCGAATCCGCTAGAGCTGCTTGCGGCCCGCAGTAGCGATCAGTTGAACGCCCAGGCGCCGTAACCGACGACGCGCTGGCGCGGCCCCGCGGTATCGCCCGAATTACGCAAGTCGAGCCGTCGGACCGCGAGTCCGCGCGGGCGCGCCGCCGCCAGTAAGCCGGCGATAGGAACGGCGCCGCAAGCGTCATCGAAGCCGATACGCGAGAAATCGCTCATCTCGATGGCCATTGCCGTGGCCCGGTCGCGGCGGCGCGCCGTCTCATAAGCGTGATAGTGCGAGAGATCGGAACTGACGACGATCCGCGTCTCGGCGCCGCCCCAGACGACATCGAGCCAGTCGGCGACGTCTTGATGTCGCGCTTCGCCGACGATGAGCGGCACGATGGCGAAGTCGCGAAGACTAACCTGCAAGAAGGGAAGCTGAACCTCGAGCGCATGTTCCTCGGCATGCGCGCGATCGGATCGCATGACGCCGGGCCAGGCGGCTAGCGCGTCGCATGCCGCGCCATCGAGCGGCACCCGGCCAAGCGGGGTGAGGAATGCCTCCACCGTCGGCAGCGCCGCGCCATCGAGGGGTACGTAATGCGCCGGTCCGATCAAGACGACGCGGCGAATCAGCGCCGCATCGCGGGCAAGCGCGCGGTAGGCATGCGCGGCGACTGGGCCGGAATATACGTATCCAGCATGGGGGACGACCACTGCCTTGGGCGCGCGGCCGCCAGTTTCGGGCGCCGCGTCTAACAGGCGCTCGATGGCAGTGCGAAGCTCGGCCGGGTCGTCGGGGTAGAACGTGCCGGCGACCGCCGGCTGCCTGGTCGCAGTCACCGTCGATCTCCTTGTCGGCCGTTACGCACCGCGGCTTGCGCCGGCGCGCCGGCCATCCGATATGATCATAGAATGCCGCGCGACATCATAGAAGGACCGCCGGCGCGCTACTGGCGTAGGCTCGCCGACGGGCGGATCGAATGCCAGGTTTGTCCGCGCTACTGCCGCTTGCACGACGGACAACGCGGCCTGTGTTTCGTGCGCGCGCGAAGCGGCGAAGGGCTCGTGCTGACGACCTATGGACGCTCGTCGGGCTTCTGCATCGATCCAATCGAGAAGAAGCCGCTCAACCACTTCCTACCCGGATCCGCCGTGCTGTCGTTCGGGACGGCCGGCTGCAATCTCACCTGCCGCTTCTGCCAGAACTGGGATATTTCCAAGGCGCGGGAGTTCGACCGTCTGACCGACCAGGCGCGTCCGGACGAAATTGCCGACGCCGCGGTGGCGAGCGGCTGCCGCTCGGTCGCCTTCACCTACAACGATCCGGTCGTCTTCATGGAGTACGCGATCGACGCTGCCGCCGCCTGCCGGGCCCGGGGCGTGCGCACGGTCGCTGTTACCGCCGGATACATGTGCGCCGAGCCACGGGCCGAATTTTATCGTTATATCGACGCGGCGAACGTCGACCTGAAGGCGTTCAGCGATGGCTTCTATCGGCGCCTTTGCACCGGCACGCTCGCCACCGTGCTCGACACGCTGATCTATCTGAAGCGCGAGACCAAGGTCTGGCTCGAAGTCACGACGTTGCTCATTCCGGGCGAAAACGATTCGCCGGCCGAAATCGAGCAGCTCGTCCGATGGTTCCTGGACAACCTTGGCCCCGACGTGCCGCTCCATTTCACCGCCTTCCATCCCGACTGGAAGATGCTCGACAAGCCGCCGACCCCCGCTCGATCGCTGATCGACGCTCGCGCGATCGCCATGGAAGCCGGGCTTCGCTACGTCTATACCGGCAACATCCATGACGAAGCGACGCAGAGCACCTATTGCGCCGGTTGCGGCGCGCCTGTCATCGGCCGCGACTGGTACGAGATCACGCTTTGGAATTTGACCGGCGACGGACGATGCGACGCCTGCGGCGAGCGGTGCGCCGGGGTTTTCGACGGCCCGGCCGGCGATTGGGGTCGTCGCCGGCGACCGGTCGACGTGCCGCGCGCCGCTGGGCGAATCTAGGGAAGCGCGAGACGACGGTGCCCGATGACGACCGGCCCGTCGTTGCAGACCGGCAACTCGTCGCGCATTGCCGCGATGTAAAGACGCCCGCTCGATTGGCTGCGCGGTTCGGTGACGAGGAATCCGACCGGGTTCGCAGCACCAGCGACCGATGAAACGCCGCTCGGCAGGATATTCGGCACCGCCGGCGCAGCCGTCGTCGGCTGCGCGTTGACCGCGGCGACCATGCCGTTGTTCAAGGTCACGCCGAACTTATTGGTCTCGAACGGCCCCGGCTCGTAGGCGATCAGATATGGCCGCGCAAGATCGGGAAGCATCACCACTTTCTCGGATGGAACTTGCATGCAGGCGGGCGGCGAATCGGTGGCGCGGCCGACCAGTTTTCCGTCGCTGACATAAGTCGTCATCACCGAGACCTCGGCCAGCAACGCCGGTTGATAGACCACGACCCCGGACATCTTGGCCGCGGAATCCTGCATCGTAGATTCGGCGAGGCGTTGCGTGACAACCCGCCCGCTGCAGCCGCTCGCCATGGCAGGCACAAGGATCGCCGCGATGAGTTGCCGAGCGAACGACATGTCGACCTTTCCGTCATATATCGGCCACGGCGTGCATTGTCGCCGCACGAAAAGCATGCGGTGTACGCAGCCGCCAGAATGGCGCACTTAATGTATGAAGAGTCGCCGAGTGCGCCGAATATTCCACTCGACCGTCGGATTTCGCGGGTAGATGTCGCGGGCAGATGTCGCGGGAAAAGCTGGAGCGGGTGAAGGGAATCGAACCCTCGTCGTAAGCTTGGGAAGCTTCTGCTCTACCATTGAGCTACACCCGCGCCGTCATCGATGATTACCGCAAAGCACGGCGCCTGTCATTAGGAGCGCCGATCGTCGAGGGCGGCGCCAGCCTTTCGGCGAGGGCGCGCTCACACGCCCCACAAGATGCGGAGGTAACTGAGATAGGCGAAAATCTCATCGATGAAAAAATAGACGCCGCCGATAATGGCGACAGCGAGCAGCAGGATCACGAACTTGTCGTTCACAGCTTTTCTCCTAGGGCTTATGCGCGACGCCGTGCCTGCCATGAGCGTTCGCCCGAGGCTAAGCGAATCATACATCGCCTTCGGCTACAGGCGGTTAACGCGTGCTCGCTCCGCGGTGTCTTGGTCCTCCGGCGAATCGCGCGAACGTGATCGTTCCGACGCCCGAAATTGGGGGGTACACGAACATTTTATTTCCTTAATAGACGCAGAAATGGCATGTTTGCGGTGCAGCAATCGCCTGAAAACACGCCCGAAATAGGGAATCGACCGATGAACGCCGTGGCGCTTGCCGAGCTCAAATCGCTCGACCCGCGAAAGTTCTGCGACCCGATATGGACGGCAAAGGGCGACCGTCGAGCCAGCGTCGCGCTCACCGGCCTGAAGACGCTGTGGTTCAACACCGGCACGCTGTGCAATCTGACTTGCACCAATTGCTACATCGAGTCGTCGCCGACCAACGACCGTCTGTCGTATCTGAGCGCGGCGGAAGTGCGCGAATATCTCGACGAGATCGCGCGCGAGCGACTGCCGACCGAGGAGATCGGCTTCACCGGCGGCGAGCCGTTCATGAATCGCGAGCTGCCGCAAATGCTGGAAGAGTGCATGTCGCGCGGCTTTCGCGCGCTCGTCCTGACCAACGCGATGCGGCCGATGATGAAGCTGGCGGAAAAACTGCTGGCGCTCAACGCGCGTTACGGCGCGCGGCTCGCCGTGCGCGTCTCGGTCGATCATTACACCAAGGATCTTCATCAGCTCGAACGCGGACCGCGGTCGTGGCTTCCCATGCTGCAGGGTTTGCGTTGGCTCGCCCGTCATGGCTTCAACGTTCATGTCGCCGGCCGTACGTTTTCCGGCCAGCCCGAGGCCGAAATTCGCCGCGGCTACGCGCAGCTCTTCGCCGAGGAAGGAATCGATATTGACGCCAACGACGCGGTGCGTCTCGTGCTCTTTCCGGAGATGGATGCCAAAGTCGACGTGCCCGAGATCACCGAGGCATGTTGGGGTATCTTGAAGCTGTCGCCCGATGCGATGATGTGCGCGAGCTCGCGCATGGTGGTTAAGCGCAAAGGCGAGACGCGGCCAGCCGTCGTTGCTTGCACGCTGCTACCTTACGACCAGCAGTTCGAGCTCGGCGCGACGCTGGCCGAGGCCTCCGTCGACGTGAAGCTCAATCATCCGCACTGCGCCAAGTTCTGCGTGCTGGGAGGCGGATCGTGCAGCAAGGGATGACGATCGGCATTGCCAGCCGGGCGCTAGGCTTGCTCGATGGGCCGGTGCTCGTGTTTGGCGGCCCGTATGGAAATCTCGAGGCGACCGAGGGGCTGATCGACGCGGCGCGTCGTCTCGACATCCCGGCGGCGCGCGCCATTTGCACCGGCGATGCGGTCGCTTATTGCGCCGATCCGCAAGCTGTCGTCGACCGTTTGCGCGATTGGGGCGCGGCCGTGGTCATGGGCAATTGCGAGGAATCGATCGCCGCCGACGCCGCCGATTGCGGCTGCGGCTTCGGCGAGAACTCGACCTGCGGCATCCTGTCGGTGCAGTGGTTCGCGGCGACCCGTCGCGATCTTTCGCCCGAAGCGGCGTGCTGGATGGCGGGACTCCCCAGGCGCATCGAGTTCACGCTGGCCGGCCGGCGCTTCGCCGTTATCCATGGCGGCGCGCGGCAAATCAACCGCTACATTTTCGCCTCGACGCCGGCCGCGACGAAGCGCGAGGAGCTGGCCGCGCTCGGCGTCGATGCGGTGATCGGCGGCCATTGCGGCATGCCGTTCTCCGCGATCGTCGACGGCCGGCTGTGGCACAACGCCGGCGCCATCGGCCAGCCAGCGAACGACGGTACGGCGCGAGTTTGGTTCTCGACCCTGACCCCGCGCGAGGGCGGTATCTTGGTCGAGCATCACGCGCTCGAATACGATCACGCCGCTGCCGCGGCCAAGATGCGGGCGCGCGGCTATCCGGTTGAATACGCCGACAGCCTCGCCGACGGTCTGTGGCCGTCGTGCGACGTGCTGCCGCCCGCCGAGGTTGCGATCCGCGGCCGAAAATTGACGCCCGCGGGCGTTTTCTGGGCCCCGCAGGCGCTGCCCGAAGCGGCCGATTGACGCCCAACGACGGGCTCGCTTGACAGCCGCGCGGGCGCGGCGTAAGACCCTATCTCACGTGGCGATTTGAGCCGACCGGCTTGCGGGCCACGCTAAAAAACCCGCTAAAAGGTCGGAGGCTCCTGTGAAGCCCTGACCCGCCGGTCGGGGCTTTTGTATTTGGGCGACGCGCCGCGCGCTGCCCGATTGCGGGGAAAGGAGCACCTCCAATGGCCGACGGCGAGCAACGGGCAGATCCGCCGAAGACGTGCCGCGCGGGGGATAAACCCAATACGGAATGGCGGGCGCAGACCAACCTCGTTCGCGGCGGTCTCCGACGGAGCGCCTTCAGCGAGACCGCCGAGGCGCTATTCGTCACCTCGGGCTACGTCTACGGCACGGCCGAGGAAGCCGAGACGGCGTTCGCCGCCGGCGGCGAGGGACGTTTCGTCTATTCGCGCTACAGCAATCCGACGGTCTCCATGTTCGAGGAGCGGCTGCGGTTGCTCGAGGGCGCCGAGGCGGCGCGCGCCACCGCGAGCGGCATGGCAGCTGTCTTCGCCTCGTTGATGTGCCAGCTCAAAGCCGGCGACCGCGTCGTATCGAGCCGCGCCCTTTTCGGTTCGTGTCATTACATTATTGCCGACCTGCTGCCCCGCTATGACATCGAGACCGTGCTGATCGACGGCACCAAGCTCGAGGAGTGGCGCGCGGCGCTCGCGCGGCCCGCCGCCGCTGTCTTCCTCGAAACGCCGTCGAACCCGATGCTCGAGCTCGTCGACTTGCGCGAAGTCGCCAGGCTCGCGCACGAAGCCGGCGCCAAGGTGGTGGTCGACAACGTCTTCGCCACGCCGCTGCATCAAAAGCCGCTCGCGCTTGGCGCCGACATCGTCGTCTACTCGGCGACAAAGCACATCGACGGCCAGGGTCGCTGCCTCGGCGGCGCGGTGCTGGGTCCGGCCAAATACGTCGAGGAGAAATTGGCGCCGTTCCTCAAGCACACTGGTCCGGCAATGAGCCCGTTCAATGCCTGGGTCCTGGTCAAGGGACTGGAGACGCTTAAGCTGCGCGTCGACGCGCAGTGCCGAGCGGCGCGCGAGGTGGCCGAATTCCTGTCGTCGCATCCGGCGGTCGAGCGGACGCTTTATCCCTTGCTCGACAGCCACCCGCAGGTCGAACTGGCGCGCCGGCAGATGACCGCCGGCGGCACGCTCGTCAGCTTCGTCGTGCGCGGCGGCAAGGCGGCGGCGTTTCGCTTACTGAACCGCCTCAAGATCGTCGACATTTCGAACAACCTCGGGGATTCGAAAAGCCTGATCTGCCACCCGGCGACGACCACGCATCAGCGTCTGCCGGCCGACGAACGGGCGCGGCTCGGCATTGGCGAGGGCGCGCTCCGGCTCTCGGTCGGACTCGAGGATACGGCCGATCTCATCGCCGATCTCCGCCAGGCGCTCGAAGCCTGAAAGCGAACAAGCGCGGCGCTGTGACAACAAGGGGGCAGGATTCGCCTCCTTGTTTGACGAATGTTGTCACATTGATGCCACCACCGCCGCGTTAGCTTGGCCGGCGGCCCGGACGCGGACGCGTCGGCGCTCGCGCGCTGGCGCTCGTTCGCCGGGAATCAATCCGAAAGGGAGCTGAACCATGACATCCGCGATCAAGATCGCCGCTATCGGCGCATCGCTGGCGGCGCTCGTCGCATGCTCGACCGACCTCGAACGACTGCGCGGCACGCCC
The DNA here is from genome assembly GCA_035457725.1 of Alphaproteobacteria bacterium. Classification (GTDB taxonomy): domain Bacteria; phylum Pseudomonadota; class Alphaproteobacteria; order CACIAM-22H2; family CACIAM-22H2; genus DATFES01. The sequence continues at coordinate 54,660 of DATIBC010000097.1, forward strand.
TCGCAGGCGAACACCGACTTCACGCGTGCGCTCGACGGCGGCTATCGCGAACTGGCGCAGAATGAGTGGACGCTGCAGAACGACTTCGCCAGCTCGGAGTATTTCGCCCGCAAAGGCATGCGCGTCGCCAAGGGGGAAACCGTGGCGCCCGAACGTCGCGAGGATAACGACTGGCGCCCGGCCGAGGCGGTCGCCGGAGACATCGAGGCGGCGCGCCAGCGACTGACGTCGGCGCTCGCCGCCAACGCGACGCAACGCGCGCCCGCCGCCGCGGCCAGGGCCCAAGTTTCGTTCGATTGCTGGCTCGAAGAGGCGGATGATCCGATCTTCTCGCCCGAAAACGCCTGGAAGCGCGAAAAGATCGTCTCCTGTCGCGACGATTTCAATGCAGCGATGGCCGAGGTCGACCAGGCGATGCGCCCGGTGGCGGTGCCGGCGCCGGCGCCGGCGCGAGTCGGCGTGGAGGTGCAACGCTCCTACCTCGTCTTCTTCGACTGGAACAAAGCCGACGTCACCGCCGAAGCGCGGCGCATCATCCAGCAGGCTGCCGCCGGTGCGCGCCAGATTGCAGTCACGCGCATCGAAGTGGCCGGCCACGCCGACCGGTCGGGCAGCGAGCGCTACAACCAGGCACTATCCGAGCGCCGCGCCAACGCCGTCCGGCAAGGCCTGATCGCCGAGGGCGTGCCGGCCGGGCAGATCGTCACCATGGCCTTCGGCGAAAGCCGGCCCTTGGTGCCGACCGCCGACGGCGTGCGCGAGCCGCAGAACCGCCGGGTAGAGATCGTTTTGCGGTAAGCGGCGGATCGTCTAATGGACGAACGGGGCGCCCCGCGCCGCGCGACAGGGGCGCCCCGACGGCTAGACAACGCGGTGGCCGGACTTAGAATAGCTCGACGCGGCCGCGCGCCGCCGAGACGCGGCGCGCGCGGCGGAACTCGAATTCGAGGCGGCATGTATAGCGCCACGACACGCGCCATCAAGGTGACGGTGAAGCCGGTTTATCTCGAGGACCAATCCTCGCCCGCCGAGCGTCATTTCGTGTGGGCCTATCACGTCCGCATCGAAAATCACGGCGCAGATACCGTGCAGCTTCGCAACCGCTATTGGCGCATCACCGATTCGCTGGGGCGGGTGCAGGAGGTGCGCGGCGCCGGCGTCGTCGGGGAACAGCCGATTTTGCGCCCCGGCGAAGCCTATGAGTACACAAGCGGCACGCCATTGCCGACACCCTCGGGAATCATGAACGGCGCCTACCAAATGGAGACGCCGACCGGCGAGCGCTTCGACGTAAGTATCCCCGCCTTCTCGCTCGACAGCCCGCACCAATCCGGAAAAGTCAACTGATCGCGGCGGCGGTCTGCAGAGGCGACGCGAGGAGGACCTTGGCGTGAAGACACCGGCCGCCGATCGAAGCATCGCCAAATCGCCGCCCGACGACGCGCGCCAAGCGCCCGCTCCAGCGGCGGCCCGCAAGCCGACGCGGGCCGCCGCCGAAGAGGCCGTGCGCACTTTGCTGCGATGGGCCGGTGACGATCCGGACCGCGAGGGACTGCGCGGCACCCCCGCCCGCGTCGTGCGGGCCTACGAGGAATGGTTCGCGGGCTACGACGTCGATCCGGTCGATCTGCTGCAGCGCACGTTCGAAGAGACCGAGGGATATGACGAGATGGTGGTGCTGCGCGACATCCGCTTCGAGTCGTTCTGCGAGCACCATATCGCACCAATCATCGGCCGGGCCCACGTCGCCTATCTTCCCGATCGACGGGTGATCGGCATCTCCAAGCTTGCGCGGCTCATCGAGGTGTACGCAAAGCGCCTGCAGATCCAAGAGAAAATGACCGCCCAGATCGCCAACACGCTGAACGACATCCTGCTGCCGAAGGGCGTCGCGGTGGTGATTGAGGCGACGCATCAGTGCATGACCACGCGCGGCGTCCACAAGGCCGGCGTGACAATGGTCACCAGCCGGATGTTGGGCGCATTTCGTGACGATCCGTCGACGCGGCGCGAATTCCTCGCCATGATCGGTAACCCCGGCGGACATCCGGCCGCTGGCGACTGATCTCTCGCTCCAGCGGCGCGACGCGGGCGGCTTGGCCGGCGACGCGCTTTGAGGCGACGGGAGGGGCCCGTTGATCGATCTTCGTCCGGTTGGCTTCATCATCGGCGTGCTCTTGTCGGTGCTGGCGTCGGCGATGATGCTACCCGCGCTGGCCGACGCCGCCGCGCGACACCAGGATTGGCCGGTCTTCATCGCCGCCGGCAGCGTCACGCTGTTCGCCGGCGTCAGCCTGGTGTTCACCTGCCGCGGCCGCCGCGTTGCCATCAACCTGCGCCAGGCGTTTTTGCTCACCATTCTCGGCTGGCTTTCGTGCGTGGCGTTCGCGGCGCTGCCGTTCGCGTTCGCATCGGCCGAATTGTCCTACGCCGACGCTTTTTTCGAGGCGATGTCCGGCCTCACCACGACCGGCGCCACGGTGATCATGGGTCTCGACCATGCGCCGCCCGGACTCCTCCTATGGCGCGGGCTGCTGCAATGGATGGGAGGTCTCGGCATCATCGCCATGGCGATCATCATCTTGCCGATGCTGCGGATCGGCGGCATGCAGCTATTTCGGCTGGAATCCACCGAGAAACTGGAGAAGGCGCTGCCGCGCGCCGCGCAGATCGCCGGCGGCATCGGGACGATATACCTCTCGATGAGCGCCGCCTGCGCGGTGCTTTATTGGCTGGTCGGAATGACGGGATTCGACGCGGTGATTCACGCGATGACGACGGTGGCGACCGGCGGCTTCTCCACCGCCGATGCGTCGCTGGCAGCGTTCAAGAATCCATGGGCCGAGGTGATCGCAATCATCTTCATGATGCTTGGCGGCGTCAGTTTCACGTTGTTCTTGCGCGTTCTGCAAGGCGACCGACGCGCGTTGTGGATCGACCGCCAGGTTCAAATCTACTTTGCCCTGGCCATCGTCGCCTCGCTGATCGTCGCAGCGTGGCTGTGGCTCGAATCCGGCGAGCATCCGCTGATCGCGCTCAGATACGGCGCGTTCAACGTCGTCTCGGTCATGACCACCACCGGGTATTCCTCGAGCGACTATGGCCAATTCGGCGCGTTGCCGATGGTGCTGTTCGCCGTCTTGATGCTGGTCGGCGGATGCTCCGGTTCGACCACCGGCGGAATCAAGGTTTTCCGCTTTCAGATCCTGTTCGAAGTCTCGCGCGCGCATATTCGGCATGCGCTGCTGCCGAGCGGCGTTTTCGTGCCGAAATACAATCGCCGGCACATCACCGATCAAGTCACCCACTCGGTCGTCTCGTTCATGTTCCTCTATGGTCTGACCATCGTCGCAATCGCGGCGGGGCTTGGCTTCTATGGGCTCGACATCGTCACCGCGTTCAGCGGCGCGGCGAGCGCGGTGAGCAATCTCGGGCCGGGCCTCGGCCATGTGATCGGACCGGCCGGCAATTTCGCGTCGCTGCCGGATGGCGCGAAGTGGATGCTGAGCTTCGGCATGCTGCTCGGCCGCCTCGAATTGGTCACCGTCCTGGTGCTATTGTCGAGCGGCTTTTGGCGCTCATGATCGATTCCATGGCGATGTGACGCGGGAGACGCGACTTGGCCGGCGAGCGAGTGACTTCGATCGAGATGATCCGGCGGCTCGTCGGATTCGACACCGTTTCGGCACGCTCTAATTTGGCCATGATCGATTTCGTGCGCCAGTATCTGGCCGGTCACGGCATTGCGACGCATCTTGTGCCCAATTCGCACGGCGACAAGGCGAATCTGTTCGCCGCGATCGGCCCCGACGCGCCGGGCGGAGTGCTGCTGTCGGGCCACACCGATGTCGTGCCGGTCGAAGGCCAGCCCTGGTCGAGCGATCCCTTCGCGCTCGCCGAGCGCGACGGCAAGTTGTTTGGTCGCGGCACTGCCGACATGAAAAGTTTCATCGCGGTCGCCCTGGCGATGGCGCCGGAGTTGAAGAATCGGACACTCAGGCGGCCGATCTATTTCGCCTTTTCGTTCGACGAGGAAATTGGCTGTCTCGGCGCGCCGCTCCTCATCGAACGTCTTGGCCGCGACTTGCCGAAGCCGGCGCTCGCCATTGTCGGCGAACCAACATCGATGAAGGTGGTGAACGCGCACAAGGGCGTTTGCGCCTACGCCACGACGATCATCGGCCGCGACGCGCATTCGAGCGCGCCGCAGCTCGGCGCGAACGCCATCCTCTTCATGGGGCGGTTCATCGCTTTCCTCGACGGCCTCACCACGGAGCTGAAGGCGGAAGGAGATGGCGCAGCGATCCCCGGCCTCGAATTCGATCCGCCATGGACGACGCTTGGACTAGGCGTCATCCACGGCGGAACGGCGCTCAACATCATCGCGCGCGAGTGTCGGCTGGACTGGGAGTTCCGCCCCTTGCCCGGTGTCGACGCCGCCGCAATCCGCACGCGCGCCGAGCGCTTCGTTGCCGATAGGCTGCTGCCCGATTTGCGGCGGGCGGCGCCCGACGGTTCGATCGTCATCGCGGAGCTGTGCAACGCGCCGGCGCTGCGCCCGGAGGCGGCGGGCGCCGCCGAGGCATTGGCGCTGCGGCTCACCGGTTCCAATCGCACGGCAACCGCTTCGTTCGGATCGGAGGCCGGGCAGTTCCAGGAAAGCGGAATTTCGACCGTGATGTGCGGTCCCGGCGATATCGCTCAAGCCCACCAACCCGACGAGTTCATCGCCGTCGATCAGGTGCGCCAATGCGAGGGCTTTCTGCGCCGACTGGCCGACTGGGCGGCAAGTTGATCGACCGGAGCTGGCGCCGGCGCTTGACAGGTGGGCACCTTGTGTCGTAAAGTGAGTGAATGTTCACATTACCGAGGGCGTTATGCGCAACGGCGAAGCCACCCGCAACAAGCTCCATACCACGTCGCTCAAGTTGTTCGTCGAAAAGGGTGTCACCGAGACCACGGTGCGCGACATCGCGCTCGGCGCCGGGGTCGCCGAGGGCACCCTCTACCGCCACTACGCCTCGAAGGACGCCCTAGTCGAGGATTTGTTCCAAAGGAACTACGCGGCGTTCGGCCGGACGCTGGCCGAGCTGGCGCGGCGCCACGAAGGCCACCGCCAGAAGCTCGAGGCGATGATCGGCGGATTTTGCCGCCTTTTCGACGAGAATCCGCATCTTTTCCGCTTTCTATTGCTGGCCCAGCACCAGACGCTGCCGAAGCTGCGCAACGGCTTCGAAAACCCGGTGCAGGTGGTCCGCGACGTCATCGCCGCGGCCATGCGCGCCGGCGCGATCCGGGCCCGCGACGCCAATCTTGCCGCCGGCATGGTGATCGGCCTGGTCTTGCAGCCCGCCGTGTTCGTCGTCTATGGGCGCTTGAGCCCACCTTTTTCGCGATATGTCGGCGACATCGCTGCCGCGTGCTGGCAGGCGATCGGCGGGCGCTAGCCCTTTTCGCTTCTTATGTGAGTGAGTACTCACACATTTATCTCAAGTTCCGGAGACCATGATGGTGCACGGACTGCTCCCCTTGCTTCGCACGCGGCGCTTTCTGCCGTTGTTCGTCACCCAGTTCCTCGGCGCGATGAACGACAACCTGCTCAAGAACGCGCTGGCGATACTGATCGTCTATGAGATCGGCGCCGGCGCGGGCGCCGAGCCGGGGGTGCTGGTGGCGATCGCCGCCGGGCTGTTCATCGCTCCCTATTTCCTGTTTTCGGCGACCGCAGGGCAGATCGCCGACCGCTACGAGAAATCGCTGCTGCTGCGCGTCACCAAGTTCGCCGAAATTCCCATCATGGCGCTTGCCGCCGTCGGACTGGCGCTCGCCGATCTTCATCTTCTGCTCGCCGTGCTGTTTTTGCTGGGAACGCAGGCGACGTTCTTCAGCCCGCTTAAATTCGCCATTCTGCCCGAGCATCTGCGCGAGGACGAACTGATCGGCGGCAACGCGTTGATCGAGGCCGGCACGTTCATCGGCATACTCGTCGGCACGATCGCTGGCGGCGCGCTGGTGCTTGGGGCGGATGGCACGCGCATCGTCGCCGGCCTCGGCCTGGCGCTGGCGACCGCCGGTTTCGCCGCGTCGCTCGCCATTCCGCGCACGTCGGCAGGCGAACCCGCCGTCGCTGTCGGCTGGAACCTGATTTCCGAGACGCGCTCGGTCATCGGTACGACCTTCCGCGATCGCCGAATCTTTCTTTGCGTGCTCGGCCTTTCGTGGTTCTGGATGATGGGCGCCACATTTCTCGCCGAACTGCCGGAGTTCGCCAAGGACGTGCTCGGCGGCAACGAACACGTCGTCACCCTTTTCTTGACGTTGTTCTCGATCGGCATCGCCATCGGCTCGTGGCTGTGCCACCGCATGCTCGACGGCGAGGTATCGGCGCGTCACGTGCCGCTGGCCGCGCTCGGCATGGCGCTCTTCGCCTTCGATCTGTACTTCGCCATCGACGGACGCGTCGCCCCGGCCGCGCTGGCCGGTCCGTTGGGCTTCTTGAGCGAGCCGCACAACTGGCGCGTGGCGGCCGATTTTCTGCTGCTCGCCGTCTGTGGCGGCGTCTACAACGTGCCGCTCTATGCGATTTTACAGGCCCGCAGTCGACCCCACGAGCGCGCCCGCGTCGTCGCCGGCAACAATATCGTCAATGCTTTTTTCATGGCGGTCGCCGCCTTCGCGACGGCGGCGATGATCGCGCTGGGTTTCGGGGTCGTCGAGGTGTTTCTCGTCATCGCGACAGGCAGCCTCGTGGTGGCCATCTATATTTGCGGCCTGCTGCCCGACGCCGCGCTCAAGCCCTTATTCGCGCTGGCGCTGCGCCTCGCCTATGGCGTGAAAGTACGGGGCCGCGAGCATCTGAAGACCGCCGGATCGCGCGTGGTGATCGTCGCCAATCACGTCTCGTTTCTCGACGCCGCGCTGCTCGCGACGTTCCTTCCCGGCCGGCCGGTTTTCGCCATCGACACGATGATGGCCCGACGTTGGTGGGTTCGGCCCTGGCTCGCGCTGGTCGAGGCGCTGCCGGTCGATCCGACACGCGCGCTCTCGATGCGGGTTTTTGTCGACGCGGTACGCGCCGGCCGGCCGGTGGTGATCTTCCCGGAGGGACGGCTAACCGTCACTGGCGCGCTCATGAAGGTGTACGAGGGTCCGGGGCTGATCGCCGACAAGGCCGACGCGCCGATCCTGCCGATCCGCATCGACGGCGCGGAGCACACGATCTTCTCGCGCCTCAAGGGAAAACTGCGGCGGCGCTGGTTTCCACGGATCGTCCTCACCATCTTGCCGCCGCGGCGTTTCGAGGTTCCATCGGAACTCCACGGCCGCCGTCGCCGTCAGAAGATCGGCGCCGCACTCTACGATCTGATGAGCGAGATGGTCTTCGAGACCAGCAACATCGATCGCACGCTGTTCGAAGCGCTGCTCAACGCGCGCATCGACCACGGCGGCGGCAAGCCGATCGTCGAGGACATCGAGCGTCGGCCGCTGACCTACAACCGGCTGATCATCGGCAGCCTCGTCCTCGGTCGGCGCTTAAACGAAATTGCGGCGCCGCGCGAGGTGGTCGCAATGATGCTCCCCAACAGCGCAGGCGCGGCGGTCGTGTTTTTCGCGCTTATCGCCACGGGGCGGATTCCGGCCATGCTCAACTATACCGCCGGCGCGCAAGGCATGCTCGCCGCCTGCACCGCCGCCGACGTGAAGACCGTTGTCACCGCGCGGCGATTCGTCGAGCTGGCGCGATTGGACCAGGCGGTCGCGGCGCTTGCCGCCAATGTCCGCGTCGTCTACCTCGAGGACGTCCGCGCGAGCATCGGCTTCGTCGAGCGGCTCGCCGGGTATCTCCGCCGCGTCATCGCGCGAAGGATTCATCGCCGCTCCGGAATCAAGCCCGACGATCCGGCGGTGATCTTGTTCACCTCGGGCTCGGAAGGCACGCCGAAGGGCGTCGTCCTTAGCCACCGCAATCTACTGGCGAACTGCCACCAGATCGCCTCGCGCGTCGCTTTCAATCCGACCGATATCGCCTTCAACGCGCTGCCGGTGTTCCACTCCTTCGGACTCACCGGCGGGTTGATTCTGCCGATCGTCGCCGGCGTCAAGACGTTCCTCTATCCTTCTCCGTTGCACTATCGCATCGTCTCCGAGCTGGTCTACGACACCAACGCCAGCGTCCTGTTCGGAACCGACACGTTCCTCGCCGGCTACGCGCGGGTCGCGCACTCGTACGACTTTTACAACGTGCGTTACGTTTTCGCCGGCGCCGAGAAGGTGCGCGAGGAAACGCGGCGCGCCTGGATGGAGCGGTTCGGGTTGCGCATTCTCGAAGGCTATGGCGTCACCGAGACCGCGCCCGTGCTGGCGACCAATACGCCGATGCAGTTCAAGGCCGGAACGGTCGGACGTTTCCTGCCGGGAGTCCGCCACCGGCTTGAAAAGGTTCCAGGGATCGACGAGGGCGGGCGGCTTTACGTCGCCGGGCCAAACGTCATGCGTGGATATCTGCGCCACGACCGACCGGGCGCGGTCGAAACGCTCGACGAGGGCTGGCACGACACCGGCGACATCGTCTCGATCGACGACGAGGGATACGTGCGCATCGTCGGCCGCGTCAAGCGCTTCGCCAAGATCGGCGGCGAAATGGTGTCGCTGGGCGCGGTCGAGGCGGTTTTCGCGGCCGAATGGCCGGAAAGTGTGCATGCAGTCGTCGCCGTGCCGGATCCGCGCAAGGGCGAACAGCTCGTGCTGGTCACCACCCGAGCCGGCACTACCCGCGACGACGCTGGCCATGTCGTGCGCCAACGCGGCCTGCCCGAACTGGCGGCGCCGCGCCAAGTCATCATCGTCGCCACGATGCCGCTTCTCGGCACCGGCAAGACTGATTACGGCGCGGTACGAAACCTGATCGACGAGCAGATCGCCGCCGCGGTCAGCGCGTGAACTCGATGGCCCCGCCAGGCAGGAGGTAGAGCACCAGCGCCTCACCCTCGCTCACCGTCGGGTGGTGCGCGGTGTCGGGACCATAGACGAGAAAGCCCCTGGCGTGCCCATCGAACTTCGCCGGCGCGCCGATCGGCATGATCATGTCGATTTCGCCGTTGGGGTGGCGATGGTGCGGACCCTTGCAGTCGCGCATGCGGACGACGTCGACGCTGAAGCCGTGAAGCGCCGGATCGTCCGGCTTGATCACACGGCCATATTTGATGCCGCCCGCCTCGCGGGCGCACATCCAACCAGCGGTGATCGCTTTGTGGCAGGCGGCCTCGATGGCGCGGAAGGCCGCGCCGTCGGGCGGGAAACGACGGTTGAGTTCCGCCGTCAATCGCCCATCCAGCGGCTTGCCGGCGGCCGCGGCGGCGATCTCGGCGATCATGGGCTTGAATTCATCGAGCGTCATCGCCGCGCGCTTTCCTCGTGACGCTGCGGAGGGTAGCCTTGCTCGGCCGCTTGTTTCAATAGGGGAAGGCGATGAAACCCACGCTTCAGCCGGGTCTGATGCACACGCGGACCGTCATCATCGACAAGCCGCGAACGATCGATTTCATGGGCGAGGACTTGCGCGTTTACGCGACGCCCGAAATGGTTCGCGACATGGAGCAGACCAGCCGATTGCTTTTGCTGCCGCACCTGGACGAAGGCGAGGATTCGGTAGGCATGCGGGTCGAAATCGACCACCTTGGGCCTGCCTTGCTCGGTCAATCGATCGAGGTCGCCGCGAAGGTGGTGGCGCTTGAGGGGCGCAAGGCGACGTTCGAGGTCGAGGCCAGGGACGAATCCGGCGCGATCGGCCGCGGACGTCATATCCGATTTGTCGTCATCAAGGAGAAATCGCGCGAGCGGTTAAAAGCCAAGCGCGCGGCGCTCGAAGCGGCGAGTCGGCCCAGGTCCTCGGGCGCTCCCAAGATCGTCCCCGCTTGATCAATCCTCGCCGTCGCGCGGGGCATGATACGCCTCGGCGGTGGCGCGAAAATCGGGCGGCAGCGGCGTCGGGCGATAGTTCTTGAGATCGACGATGCAGGCTTTCATCGTCGCACGAAAATGGACCGCCCCGCCTTCGCCGCGTCCTTGCATGGCGAAGGTCAGCGTCGAGCGCCCGATCGAGGCAACGACCAGCGTCACGTCGAGCTTCTGGTCGGGCTGAATCGGCTTGACGAACTCGACGCTTGCCTTGACGAAGGGCGATCCGAGCTTGCGCTCGACGTTGAGCTTGCGCCACGGCGTGCCGAGCGCGTCGCGATACCACGCCTCCACCGCTTCCATCGCGTAGTCGAGGACGCGCGGGGTGTAGACGATCCCGGCCGGATCGGTATCGCCCCATTTGACGATCCGCGAGTGGAGGAAGGTGCGCCCCTCGGCGGGCGCGGCGCGCTGCTGCGTCATCGCGGGCGAGCAATAGCACCGCGGTGGGGCGAACAACAAACCATCTTGACATATCGATATCGATCGATGTATTGATAGGCATCGATATATAAGCGATGGACGACGTCCATGGACCGCGACCGTAATTTTGTGTTCAGGGCGCTAGCCGATCCGGCGCGCATCAGAATCCTCGAGTTCCTGCGCCGTCCCGACGTCGAGTGCTGTTCGTTCGCCGACAAGGTATGCGCCTGCGACATCGAGACGGCGCTGGGCCTCTCGCAGGCGACGATCAGCCATCACATGAAATGCCTGCAGCGGGCGGGCCTGGTGATCGGCGAGAAGCACGGACGATGGATGCACTACCGGCTCGATCGCGGGACATTCGTGCGCGCCGCCGATTGGCTGACAGGGTTTGCCGGCGACGCCGAGGGGGCGCGCGCCAAGGGGCTCGCCGAGAAGGCGCACGGGCGCGCCGCGTGATTTGTGTATCACTCAAGGGAAGACGTCATGTTCGACGCCAAGGATAAGTCGCACGATTTGCCGATCGCCGTGATCGGCGCCGGCACGGTCGGCCTGGCCGCGGCGGCGCATCTGCTGGCGCGCGGCCTGCGTCCGGCGATCTTCGAGAAAAGCAAACAAGTCGCCGCCAACATGCGCGACTACGGCCATGTCCGTCTGTTTTCGCCGTGGCGCTTCAACATCGATCGCGCGGCGCGCGCACTGCTCGAGCAAGCACATTGGCGGGCCCCCGACCTCGACGCGCTACCGACCGGCGGCGAGATTTTTCGCGACTATCTGGCGCCCCTTGCAGCGATTCCGGCGATCGCCGAACGGCTTCGTCTCGATAGCGAAGTGACGTCGATCTCGCGGCGCGGATTCGACAAGGTGAAGAGCGCCGGGCGTGACGCCGCGCCATTCGTTATGCGCCTCCGCCAGGGCAATGGCGAGGAGCGCGAGTTCCTGGCGCGCGCCGTCATCGATGCCTCGGGAACGTGGGCCAAGCCCAATCCGCTCGGCGCCAACGGCATGCCGGCGATCGGCGAGCGCCGCTTCGCTGCAAAGATTCGATATGGCATTCCCGACATCCTGGGCGTCGAGCGCACGCGCTATGCCGGCAAAAAGGTCCTTGTCGTCGGCGCCGGCCATTCGGCGGCGAATGCGCTCCTCGATCTGGCCGAGTTGGCCGAATCGTCCCCGCAAACGCGCATTGCCTGGGCGATTCGCGGCGACGATGTCGCCAAGACGTTCGGCGGCGGCGGTGATGACGCGCTGGCGGCGCGTGGCGCGCTGGGTGATGCCCTGAGGGTGTTGTATGAAAGCGGCGCGCTCGAGGTACGGAGCGCATTTCGCGTTCATGCGCTGCGCGCCAACCTTGGCGGCATTTCCGTCGTCGGCGATGACGGCATGACGATCGACGGTGTGGATGAGATCGCTTGTGCGACCGGACAGCGCCCCGATCTCGATCTCACCCGCGAGCTGCGGCTCGAACTCGATCCCTGGCTTGAGTGCGCCAAGACAATCGGGCCGCTGATCGATCCCAACTTGCATAGTTGCGGAACGGTGCGGCCGCATGGCGCGCGCGAGTTGGCGCACCCCGAGACCGGCTTCTATACGGTCGGGGTCAAAAGTTATGGCCGCGCGCCGACCTTCCTTCTCGCCACGGGTTACGAGCAAGTGCGTTCGGTCGCCGCGGCGCTGGCTGGCGACATGAAGGCGGCGAGCGAGGTCCATCTCGAGCTTCCAAAAACGGGCGTGTGCACGACCCAACCGCGCGCTAGGATCGAGCCCGCTCCCGCAGCCGCGTGCTGTTCGCCCGCGCGGCGGAAATCGCCGGGAGAGACATCCCGTTCCTCGCCCGAGCATGCCAAACCAGCCGAGGCCGCTTGTTGTAGCCCTCCCTCATGACTGAGCCGGGTTCCGGCATCGGCGGACGCTGGAGCCCGGCCCGTTTCAAGGTCGTGGCGTTGCTCGGTGCAACGCAGATCATCGCCTGGGGGACGACGTTTTACCTTCTCGCGGTGCTGGCGACGCCGATCGCGCGTGACACCGGGTGGTCGACGACCGCGGTCGTCGGCGGCCTGTCGTGGAGCTTGTTGTTCAGCGGGCTCGCCGCGCCCCGCGTCGGTCGGGTCATCGATCGTTACGGCGGTCGGTGGACGCTCGTCGGTGGGTCGTTGCTGATCGCGGCGGGATTGACGCTGCTTGGCGCGGCGGCGAATCTCGCGATCTACTACGCCGCGTGGACGGTTCTCGGACTTGGCATGGCCGCGGGCCTCTACGATGCGGCGTTCGCCACGATCGGACGCTTGTATGGCGCTTCGGCGCGGCCATCGATCACCGGTCTCACGCTTCTAGGCGGGCTAGCCAGCACCGTGGCTTGGCCGATCATCGCGGTTCTCGAGGGAAATTTCGGCTGGCGGACGACGTGCTTCGTCCTGGCGGGAGTGCATGCGCTGGTGAGCCTGCCGCTGCACGTGTTCGCCCTGCCGAAGCCGCCGCCAGCCGCCATGGCGGTTGGTCAGTCGATCGAGCCAGGGAATGCGCCCACGCCCGTCTCGGCGAGAACCAATCGCTTGTTCTTTCTTATCGCGGTCGCGTTCACTCTTTATTCGTTCATCAGCTCCGGGCTTTCGGTGCACATCCTCGAAGTGTTGCGGCGCCTCGGTTTCGAGGTCGCCGGCGCCATCGCGCTGGGCATGGTCATCGGCCCGGCCCAGGTGACGTCGCGAATCCTCGAATTTGCGTTGGGCCAGCGCGCTCATCCGATCTGGACCGCGCGTACCGGGATCGGATTGTGCACGGTCGGCATCGTGTTGCTGCTGGCGATCGGCCCCGGCGGAGCCATTGTCGCGATGGCGGTGTATGGCGCCGGCAATGGCGTCATGACCATCGCGCGCGGCACGCTTCCGCTAGCCTTGTTCGGGCCGCACGGCTATGGCGCGCGGATCGGCCGCATCGCGCGTCCGGCATTGATCGCCCAGGCATCGGCGCCCATCGCGCTTGCCGCCGTGCTCGAGCACGCCGGGGCGTCGGCGCTGCTGGCGATTATCGCCGTCATCGCGCTCTGCGCCGCGGCGACGTTCTGGCTGATTCGGCCGCGCGCGTGAGCACGCAATTCGGGGAAGCATTGCGATGACCCGGCGATTGAACGTTCTCGTGTTGTGCACCGGTAACTCGGCGCGGAGCATCATGGCCGAAGCCTTGTTCAACCGCCTGGGGGCCGGACGCATTCGCGCTTACAGCGCCGGCAGCCGTCCCAAAGGCGCGGTCGATCCGCGGGCGCTCGATGAGTTGACGCGGCGTGGCGTCGCCGTCGACGGCTTGAGAAGCAAGAGTTGGGACGTGTTCGCCGGGGCCGACGCGCCGCGTATGGACCTCGTGGTGACGGTGTGCGACAGAGCCGCGGCGGAGACCTGTCCGATTTGGCCGGGCGCGCCGGTTCGCGCCCATTGGAGCTTCGCCGATCCCTCCGCGGTCGAGGGCGACGAGCGGCGGCAGCGGGACGCTTTCGCCGCGACATTCGAGCTCATCGAGGGGCGCGTCGCGGCGTTCTGCAACCTGCGTTTCGAGTCGTTGGATGGCGCGGCGCTCCGCCGTGCGCTCGAAGCCCAAGGGTCGCATTGACCGCCTGCCGCGTCGCGCGCCTCAGGCGCGAAACGATCCCCACGTCGTCGCCAAAGCGCGTGCGGCGTTGTTGAAGGTCTCGTCCACGCCCTGATGCCGGAAGCAGTCGGCGAGAAACGCCAGCGTCTCGGCGACGATGGAGCGTTGGGCCGCCGACAGCGAAGCGACGAGGCGGCGGTGATTCTCGACGATCGCGCGCACCGCTTGCCGCGCCTGCGGGGTCGGGTTGCGGAGATGCTCCTTGATGAACTCGGGAACTTCCGGTCGGTCCTTGACCGCATTGTATTGGTCGCGAAGCAACGTCTCCGACGGCCGGGCAAGATAGAAACATAATGAATCGACGAACGTATAAAGCTGGGCGTATTCCTCGGTGTCGGCGTCCTCGGCGACGTCGAGCGACAAGACCAGAAACGCCGGAAGGTAGTACCGGATCCCATCCGGCTTCATGAAGGCGATCATTCCTTGAAGCGGTGCGTCATACTCGGCAAGGATCCTCTCGAAGGTGACCTCGCGCCAATCCTTGCCCTTGAAGAACCGCGCGACGATCGTTCCTTCGTAGCCAGGATCGTGCGGCGCGTCGGCGCCGAGATTGGCGTCGCCAGGATAGTCGGTTCCGGTAAACGCCCTGACGATCCCGGCGCGCAACTCCATGGTGCTCGTTACAGCCATGTTCTCATTACCCCCCGGCAGTCGGCGCTCGCGCGTTCTTCGGCTCTCCCGGTGGCCGCAGCGCCCGGGTTAATCCTCGCTTGCCGATATTAACGAACCGTTTTGCATGATCGTTGACGGGGTGCGCCGCTAAACGAGCCTTAACCCGTTTTCGCCCGCGTCCCGGCGCAGGATAAAGATCAATCGGCCCGCCGCCGCCGCAAGACCTCGACCAGTCGCTCGAAGGCCATATCGAGCACCACGCCAAGCAACGCCACCAGGACCGCCCCTTGGATGACGTAGGCGATGTTCGAGCCGTTGAGACCGACGATGATCGGCAGGCCCAGCGTTTTCGCGCCCACCGTGGAGGCGATGGTCGCCGTGCCGACATTGATGATGACCGAGACGCGGACGCCCGCGAGAATTACGGGTGCGGCGAGCGGCAGTTCGACCCGGCGCAGGATTTCGCCGCTGGTCATTCCCATCGCGCGCGCCGACTCGCGCACCGACTCCGGCACGGCGACGAGGCCGGCGATCGTGTTCTGCAGCACCGGCAGCAGTCCGTAGACGATGAGAGCAATGATCGCGGGGTCGGATCCGAATCCGGTGATGGGAACCGCAAGGGCCAGCACCGCGACCGGCGGAAAAGTCTGGCCGATCGTCGCGATGGTTTCGGTGACGCCGCGAAACTCCGCGCCGGCTGGCCGGGTCACGAAGACACCGGCGGCCACGCCGATGGCGATCGCCGCCATGCTCGAGGCGCCGACGATCGCCAGATGCGCCACCACGAGATCGGGCAATGAATTTTGCTCATAGAGCGGCCGATCGAGCCACGGGAAAAGCGCGGCGAAAACCGCTTTCGACCGCGGCATGATGAGCACCAAAGCGGCGAAAGCGAGCGTCGTCCAAAGCAGACCATCGCGCCAAAGCGAGCGCGGGCGCGGCATCGCCACCGCGTGACTGTCGCCTTCGGTCATCCCGGCCTGCCTTCGGCGTAGGCCGTGAGCAACCTGAGGAGCGTGTCGGCGCTCACCGCCAGCACGATCACCGGGACGGCGCCAAGCACCACCAAGTCGAGCGCATTGGCGAATAGCCCTTGGAACATGATGGCGCCGAGGCCGCCAGCGCCGATCAACGCCGCCACCGCCGTAAGCCCGATCGCCTGCACCGTCGTAACGCGCAAGCCGGACAAGATCACCGGAAGCGCCAGCGGCAATTCGACGCGGCGGAATATTTGCCAGCGCGTCATGCCCATCCCCCGCGCGGCGTCGACGGCGGCGGGCGAGACCGCGGCCAAGCCTTCCGCCACGTTACGGACGATCGGCAGCAGCGAATACAAAATCAGCGCAAGGACGGCCGGGAAAAGGCCAATGCCGCTGATCCCCAACGCGGCGAGCCCGGGAAAGATCGACGCCAGGCCCGAAAGCGGGGCGATCAGCATGGCGAAGAGGGCAATCGAGGGAATCGTCTGAACGATGTTGAGGAACGGAAACAGCCCGGCGGCGAACGCCTGGCGTCGATTCGCGATCACGCCGAGCGGGAAACCCAAAGCCAACGTCGGGGCAAGCGCCGCGACGACGATCACCATATGGCGCATGACGGCATCGGCGAAGACGTCGCGCCGATTGGCGTACTCCTTGGCGATCGAAAGATGGTCGAGCGCGCCGACAACGGCGAGCACGGCGATCGCCGACGCGACGGCGAAGCCAATAAGGGATCCGGCGACAGCCGGTAATGCGAGACGTTGGCCTGCGTCGATCAACGCCAGGGCGGCGCAGGCGAAAAGCGTCCAAAACGCGGCGCCTAGCGACGTGCGCGCCGCCGGCGCCCGGGCATCCGCGAGAAGCGCTGCCTGCGCGCCTGCGACCCAAAATAGCGCGACAAGGAGCATCGCCGCCGAAATCGCGATCAGGACGTGGACCGTAGGGCGTTGCGGGAGAAATGGGCCGAGAAGAAGCACGATCGCGGGGATGAGCGCGAGCAGATCGGCGCCGCGCGCCGCGGCGAGCAGCGCGATCGGCTCACCCGAGACGAGGCGATTGGGCGCATGCGTCAAGTAGGCAAGGCCGAGCGCGGCGAGAAGACCCGCCATCACCAGGACAAGCAGCACGCGGTTGCGCACCATGCGGCGCAGATTGCTTGACGGAATCGACTCGATCAACAGCGGGACGATCGGCGCGGGCGAGCCCGTCCTCCGGCCGACGGCTTGCCCGGCGCCGATCCCGCGTTTACTTGAGAAAACCCTTTTGCCGCAGATAGCCGATTGCGACCTGCTTTGCGTCCTGGCCCTCGACGGCGATCTTGGCGTTGAGGGTCTGCAACGCCGTCAGGTCGAGGGAGGCGAATACCGGCTCGAGCGCGCGCTTGATGCCGGGGTGCTTCTCGAGGACCGCGGCGCGCACCAGCGGGGCCGGTTCGTAGACGATTTGCGCCCCCTTGGAATCGTGCATCACGACGAGTCCGAGCGCCGCAAGCGCGCCATCGGTCCCGTAGGCCATGGCGGCATTGACGCCCGAGGTCTGCTCGGCGGCGGCGCGCGCCGTCGCCGCAGTGTTCCCGCCGGCGAGCGTCAAGATCTGGTCGGGCTTGAGCTTGAAGCCATAGGTTTTCTCGAAGGACGGCAGCGCCGCCGGGCTTTCGACGAACTCGGCCGACGCGGCGATTTTGACCTTGCCCCCGCCCGACACCCATCGCGCGAAATCTTCCATCGTCGCGAGCTTGTTCGGGCGAGCGACGTCGGTGCGCACGGCGATCGCCCACGTGTTGTTGGCCGGCGCCGGCTGCAGCCAGACAAGGCGGTTCTTTTCCGCGTCGAGCGCGCGCACCTTTTCATAGCCGCTCTTGCTGTTCTTCCATGCTGGATCGGTGTCGACGGAGAAGAAGAACGCGCCGTTGCCGGTGTATTCGGGGTAGAGATCGATTTCGCCGGCGACGATGGCGCTGCGGACGATCTTTGTCGGCCCGAGCTGAAGCTTGTTCGCCGTCCTGATGCCATTGGCTTCGAGCAGTTCGATGATCATGTGGCCCAGTAGTGCGCCCTCGGTATCGATCTTCGAGCCGACCCGCACGGCCTCTTGCGCGGATGCGCTTGCGGCGAGGATGCAGGCTGCGATCGCGGCGGCGACCGTACGTCCAAATATTCGAAGCATCTCCGTCTCCCATCTTATTGATTCGATGGCGCTCCAGCTCGGCGGAGGCCTGCGCATCGACGATGCTATGGGCTTGCGCAGATGGAGTCACGCTGGAATACGGGCGCGAAGCGCGGCCCGGCCGATGATGAAAGGGGCCGGCGGCGAGGTAGCGGCGCGGAACGAGCGTCGGGCGCCTATACGTCGAGATTCGCCACCTTAAGCGCATTCTCCTGGATGAAGTCGCGCCGCGGCTCGACGATGTCGCCCATCAGCGTCGAGAACACGCCGTCGGCGTCCTCGCTGTGGCTGACTTTGACCTGAAGCAGGTGACGTGCCTCGGGGTCGAGCGTCGTCTGCCATAGCTGCTCCGGGTTCATCTCGCCGAGGCCTTTGTAGCGCTGGATGGCGACGCCCTTCTTGCCGATCTCGAGAACCGCATCGACCAGCCGCGTCGGTCCGGTGATCTCGACGCTGAAATCCTTGGCCTGAAGCTTGGCGAAGCGACCGTAGACGAGCTGCAGCTCCCCCGCCATCTCGACGAGACGCCGCGCCTCGAGCGAGTTGATCACCACCGTGTCGACCGTCGCGCGATCGATTTCGCCGCGCAGCTTGCGTTCGAAGACCAAGCCGGTGTCGCTGGCCCCGCCCGTCCAGCCGCGATCGGTTTCGGGCGATAGCGCGTTCAGCCGCTTGGCGATGAACTCCGCGGCGGCGCGCGCCTTGTCGCGATCAGCCATCAGCGCCGGATCGAGCGCGCCAAGGATCGCCGCCTGCTCGACCGCGTCGCGATTGCCGACGCGCCGGGCGAGCGGCGTGAGCAACGCCTTGGCGAGCCGCGCTTTCTCGACCAACCCGCGCAGGTCTTGGCCAGCGCGCTGGCTGCCGTCGGCGCCCACCGTCAGCACCATGCCATCGATTCCGGCCGCGATGAGGTAGTCTTCGAGCGCGCGTTCGTCCTTGAGGTAGACCTCCGAAGCGCCGCGCTTGGCGCGATAGAGCGGTGGCTGGGCGATGTAGAGATATCCCGCGTCGATCAACGGCCGCATCTGCCGATAAAAAAAAGTCAGCAAGAGCGTGCGGATATGCGCACCGTCGACGTCGGCGTCGGTCATGATGATGATCTTGTGATAGCGCGCCTTGGCGATATCGAAATCGTCCTGGCCGATTCCGGTGCCGAGGGCGGCGACGAGCGTGCCGATCTCCGCCGAAGACAGCATCTTGTCGAAGCGCGCGCGTTCGACATTGAGGATCTTGCCGCGCAGCGGAAGGATAGCCTGCGTCGCGCGCGCGCGGCCCTGCTTGGCCGAGCCGCCCGCCGAATCGCCCTCGACGATGAAGAGCTCGGACTTGGCGGGGTCGCGCTCCTGGCAATCGGCGAGCTTGCCCGGCAGCGAGGCCATGTCGAGCGCTCCCTTGCGTCGCGTGAGCTCACGCGCCTTGCGCGCCGCCTCGCGCGCCGCCGCCGCCTCGTAGATCTTGGCGATGATGCGCTTGGCTTCGGTCGGATGCTTCTCGAACCACTCCTGCAACTTGTCGCCGCAAACGATCTCGACGATCGGCCGTATCTCCGAGGACACCAGCTTATCCTTGGTCTGCGAGGAAAACTTGGGATCGGGTGTCTTGATCGACAAAACGCATGTCAGCCCTTCGCGCGCGTCGTCGCCGGTGATCTGCATCTTTTCCTTCTTGGCGAGGCCGGCTTCGTTGGCTGCCTTGTTGATGGTGCGGGTGAGCGCGGCGCGAAAGCCTTGCAGGTGCGTTCCTCCGTCCTTTTGCGGGATGTTGTTGGTGAAGCAAAGCATCGTCTCGTGATAGGCGTCGGTCCATTCCATCGCGACCTCGACGGTGACGCCCTCGCGCACGCCGGCAATGTTGATCGGCGAATGCAGCGCCTGCTTCGATCGGTCAAGATACTTGACGAACGCCTCGATGCCGCCGTCGTACCGCAGCTCGACGACTTTCTTTTCGACCCCCCGCGCGTCGGTCAGCGTCAGCTTGACGCCCGAATTGAGGAATGCCAGCTCGCGCAGACGATGCTCCAGCGTCTCGAAATCGAAATCGGTCATCGAGAAAATCCGCCGCGAGGGCAGAAACGTGACCAGCGTTCCGTGGCGAGCGCCAGCGTCGCCGACGACGGCCAGCGGCGCCTCGGGCTCGCCATTGGCGAAACGCATGTAGTATTCCTTGCCGCCGCGCCAAATGCGCAACTCGAGCGTTTCGGAGAGCGCGTTGACGACCGACACGCCAACGCCGTGCAGTCCGCCTGAAACCTTGTACGAGTTCTGGTCGAACTTTCCGCCGGCATGAAGCTGCGTCATGATGACTTGCGCCGCCGAGACACCCTCCTCGGCGTGAATTTCGGTCGGAATCCCGCGCCCGTCGTCGACCACCGTCACCGAGCCGTCGGCGTTCAGCGTAACGTCGATCGCCTTGCAGTACCCGGCAAGCGCCTCGTCGATCGAGTTGTCGACGACCTCGTAAACCATGTGATGGAGGCCCGAGCCGTCATCGGTATCGCCGATATACATTCCCGGCCGCTTGCGCACCGCGTCGAGGCCGCGCAGCACCTTGATTGCGTCGGCGCCGTAGCTTTCAGCGCCAAGGCTCGCATCCAAACGCTCCGCGGGGTCGTTCATCGTGCCGTCACCGTTGCGTCGAGAACTCGGAAAAACCGGGCGCGGGATCGCAGCCCAGCGAAAAATTCTTCGTCGGCGCCCGACAGCCATGCCTGGACGCCGAGCGACGCGATCTCGTCGTAGAGCGCGGCGCGCCTGGCGCCGTCGAGATGCGCCGCCGCCTCGTCGAGCAGAAGCAACGGCGGCTTGCCCCGCTCGCGGGCGATCTCGCGCGCCAATCCGAGGACGATCGACAGCAGCAGCGCTTTCTGCTCGCCGGTCGAGCACTCCCGAGCCGGCGTGCCTCGGGCGCCGAACCGGACATCGAGATCCGAGCGATGCGGTCCGACGATCGTACTCCCTTCGAGCGCATCGCGAGACCGCGTGGCGGAAAGCGCGGCGCGTAGCCGCTCCTCGGCGGCGAGCGCCGGACCCTCGGCGAGCCACGCATCGAGCTCACCGGCGAGGGCGAGCCTCGCCTGCGGAAACGGCCCGAGTCCTTGCGCGCAAGCCCGGTCGAGCCGCGCGGCCGTCTCGACGCGGGCGGCGGCGATGGCGACGCCATGCGCCGCCATCCCCTCTTCGATCGCGTCAAGCCATGCTGGATCGCCGCGTCCCTCGGCGAGCAGCCGCGCCCGCTCACGCATACGATGCTCGTATGCGGCGAGACGGCCTGCCTGCGCCGGATCGAAGGCGTAGACCAAGCGATCGAGAAAGCGCCGCCGCTCCGACGCCGAATCGTCGAACAGCCGGTCCATGTCGGGGGTCAGCCAAACGACGCTGAGCTTGTGCGCAAGCTCCGCCTGCGAGTTTCCAGGCGCGCCGTCGATCCGCACCACGCGGCGTGGCGATTCGCCGTCATCGTCGCCCGCGTCGCGGCCAGTGCCGATGGCAAGCGGCCCTTCGGCGGTGTTCAGTACCGCCGCCACCGCCCAACGTCCCGCGGTCGTCCCGTCGTGCGTCCGACGATCGGGATCGGCCAGCCGCGCGCGGCGCAGGCCTCGCCCTGGCGAAAGGAACGATAGCGCCTCGAGCAAATTGGTTTTGCCGGCGCCGTTAGGGCCGGTGAGCACGATCGGCCCCGGACCCACCTCGAGCCGCAATTGGGCGTAGCACCGGAAATTCGTCAGCGACAGACGCGTGACCGACAGGTCGGCGGAGAATGCGCCGCCGCGCGTTCTAGCATCGGTCGCCGCGCCCGCAAGCGCGCCTGCAAATGCGGGCGTTGCCGAAGATCTCGTCATGCCGTTCGGCACTTGGCGGTATTCCGAGTCCACGCCCGCGCTTTTCAAACGCGCATCGGCATGAGGACGTAAAGCGCGCTCGGGTCGCTTGCGTCCTGGACCACCGTCGGCGAGGCGGCGTCCGCCATCATGAATTTCGCCCCGTCGCCCTCGATCTGCTCGGCGATGTCGAGCAGATAGCGCGAGTTGAAGCCGATCTCGATCGCCGGCGAGGAATAGCGGACCTCGATCTCCTCGGTGGCGCTGCCGGCGTCGGGACTTGTCGCCGACACCGTGAGCTGGTTCTTGGCCACCGCAAGCTTGACCGCGCGCGACTTCTCGGTGGCGATCGTCGCCACGCGATCGACGGCGGCGGCGAAGTCTTTGCAATTCACCTCCATAACCTTGTCGTTGCCGCTGGGAATGACGCGCTCGTAATCGGGGAAAGTCCCGTCGATCAGCTTCGAGGTCAGCACCGCGTCGTCGAAGGCGAAGCGCGCGCGCGTATCGGAGAGCGCTACCGTCGCTGAACCTTGCGTTTCCTCGATCAATTTCCGCACTTCCATGACCGTCTTGCGCGGCACGATGACGCCAGGAATGTTCTCGGCTCCGGCCGGAAGCGGCATCTCGACGCGGGCAAGCCGATGGCCATCGGTGGCGACGGCGCGCAATACCTTGACGCCGGAGGATTGCGCCGCATGAAGATAGATGCCGTTGAGGTAGTAGCGGGTTTCTTCGGTCGAAATGGCGAACCGCGTGCGGTCGATGAGCGTGCGAAGCTCGACTGCCGCGAGCTCGAAGTTATGCGGCATCTCGCCGCCGGCCATCTTCGGGAAATCCTCGGCCGGTAGCGCAGCCAGCGTGAACGCGGAGCGGCCGGCGCGCAGGCCGAGCTGCCCTTTGTCGCCACCGCCTTCGAGGCTGATCTGGCTGCCGTCGGGCAGCTTGCGCACGATATCGTAGAGCGTGTGCGCCGGAACCGTGGTGGCGCCGCTCTTGCCCACCTCGGCCGGCACGCTTTCGACGATCGCCAGATCCATGTCGGTCGCGGTAAGCGACACCTTTCCCTTCGTCGCCTCGATCAGCACGTTGGCAAGAATCGGGATCGTGTTGCGTCGTTCGACCACGCTTTGCACATGGCTCAAGCCCTTGAGGAGCGCGGAACGTTCGATGGTGATTTTCATGGCGCGATTGATCGCCCCGCGTCCGTTGGTGATTTACGTTCGAGCGCCGCCTGGGGGCGCACGACGGCGTGCCTTTCAAGGCTTTGCGCCGTCCCCGCAACGCCCCCCGCCGGACGCTTCACGATCGGGGCTTTTGACAGGGTCGCCAGTATAACAAAAGCGCTTGAAATCGAAAGACTTTCGCGTTTTTCAACGGTTGAAATCCGGGCCATAAATCAAGCTCTTGGCGCGAGCTCCAGAGGGGCCAATCAGGCGGCCCCTTGCACTGTCTCTGCGATGATGATTTCGACCGCCCGGCGCTGCGTCAGGTACTCCATCGAAGCGAATTTTGCCGGGTCCTCGGGTCGTGGCGTTTCGGCCAAGCGGCGCGCAACCTCGGCGCGAAGATGCGGTAAGTGGACAAAACCCGCCGAAATGTCGCTCTTTGTTCCGGCGAGAATTTCGTACATGGCGACATTGCAGAGGTAAAGCCCAGCCGAGTCCGACAGACGCGCCGGGATGCCCTTGGCGACAAGCGCCGCGTGGATTCGCTCGATCGGCAGCCGCGTCGGCCGGGAGGGCGGTCCATTCGGATCGATGGGCTCGCCGTCCAGCATCACCCCGGCATTGTCGGGGATGCGGAACTCGGCGCGATTGGTCGCTTGGCGTTCAAGCCGGATCACGGGTTCGCCGGCGGCAAGACCGAGGCCGATCACCGCGCGCGGGCGGATCTCGGCGAGGAGATCGGCGATGCGCCGCCCGAGCCCCTGCATGACCACCGGCAGAACCCGCCCCAGGACCTTGGCGCCGGCGATGGTCCGCCCGTCGAGTCGCTTGGCGATCTCCGACGACGGGTTGAGCTCATGGCCGCCGAACGGCTCGAAGCCCGTCAACAGCACCGGGCCGCTTTTGGCGCTCAGTCGTCGCGTCATCGTCGGCAAGCTATCGCCTCGCCGTGCGGTCGTCCATCCGCTCGGCCAAATGGCATGGCGCGATCGCCGTCGGCGCTAGCGGGTCGATGGAAATATCGTAGGTCGACCGATCGCCGCGGCCGGTCGTGCGCTCAAGCGTCGAGCATGCGGCGCAGCAGCTCGATATCCTCGGCGAAACTGTTGTCGCTGCTCCGCAATTCCTCGATCTTTCGCACCGCGTGCATGACCGTGGTATGGTCGCGGCCGCCAAATTTTCGACCGATCTCGGGCAGCGAGCGCGAGGTGAGCTGCTTGGCGAGATACATCGCCACTTGGCGTGGCCGCGCCACGGCGCGGGCGCGGCGCGGCGAATGCATGTCGGCGAGCCGGATCGAATAATGCTCGGCGACGCGCTTTTGGATTTCTTCGATCGTCACCCGGCGGTCGTTGGCGCGCAGCAGGTCGTGCAAGACTTCTTGTGACGTTTCGAGGGTCACCGGCCGGCCGACCAAGGTGGAATGGGCGGCGATGCGGTTGAGCGCGCCCTCCAGCTCGCGAACGTTCGACGTGATCTTGTGGGCGAGGAACTCGAGCACCTTCGAAGGCACGGTGGCGCCGAACTGTTCTGCCTTGCTCTGCAGAATGCCCAGGCGAAGTTCATACGTCGTCGGATGGATGTCGGCGACCAGGCCCCAGCCGAGACGCGAGCGAACGCGGTCCTCGAGACCCTCGAGGTCCGAAGGACTCTTGTCGGCCGACAGCACGATCTGCCGGTTCTGGTCGATGAGGGCGTTGAAGGTATGGAAAAATTCTTCCTGGGTCGAATCCTTGCCGCTAATGAACTGCACGTCGTCGATCATTAGGACGTCGACCGAGCGGAACTGCTCCTTGAACGCCATCGTGTCCTTGAAACGCAGAGCACGAATGAACTGATACATGAACTTCTCGGCCGACAAATAAATGACCCGCCGGTTGGGGTGCTTCTTGCGGATGTGCCAGGCGATCGCGTGCATCAAATGCGTCTTGCCGAGGCCGACGCCGCCATAGAGGAACAGGGGGTTGAAGGGAACTTTGGCCTCGTCGGCGACGCGCCGCGCCGCGGCGACGGCGAATTCGTTTGGTTTCCCGACGATGAAACTATCGAAGGTGAACCGCGAGTCGAGCGGCGCACCGAAATCGTCGTCGTTCTGTGCCGCCAGAGGAGGCGCGCCATCGAACGCGCCGGGAGCCCGGCTCGGACGCACCAATACTGGATGCGGCGCGCCATCGACGCGCGCCGGAGTCGTGATTGCCGTTTGGACTATGACGTCGACGCCGGCGATCGCTTTGTTCTCGGCCTGCCACAGCGCGCGGATGCGATCGGCATAATGGGTGCGGACCCAATCGCGCATGAACCGGGTCGGCACCGCCAACCGTATCTCGCCGTCCACCACAGAAAGCAAGGTCAGGGGCTTCAGCCAGCTCTTGAACGCGGCCTCGCCGACTTCGCTCTTGAGGCGTGCGCGCACGCGGACCCACTGGGCATCGAGCGCGGAGTCGACCGGCGGCCGGGAGTCATGGCGCATCGCCGCGTTACTCCTGGCTCCAAGGTAGTCCGTCGTGCTTCCAGCCCGCCACCGTGCCGCGATGGCCGGAGGCGTCTTGGGGCCCCTCGAATCCACCGGCGAGGTTGTAGCATCGTCTGAACCCGCGCTCAGTCATTGCGATCGCCGCGGCGCGTGAGCGTCCGCCCGACCGGCACAAAAAAACGACTGGGACGTCGGGCGACACGCCGGCCCGCACGAGTTCATCGGCGAACGCCGGATTTTGCCCCATCGCAGGCCACGCTTGCCACTCGACCAGCACCAATTTCTTGCCCAGCGACGATAGATCAGGCACGCCGACGAAGTTCCATTCGGCGCGTGTTCGACAATCGACCAGCACGGCAGTTCGCTCGTTCGCAAGCAGTGCCCAGGCATCGCGGGGAGGAACGTCGCCGGCGTACATTTTGTTGGGCGGGCTTGCGGCGCTCTTTTTTGCTCCCGCCTTCACGTTTGCCCCAGCCTCGGCCATCAACTGGGCCCCCCTCGATTGCTTCGTCGCGTCACGCGGCGGCGTCTTGCGTTCGGTGCCGACCTAACATCGCCTCGCGGTCGGCTCCGATCTCGACGTCCCTGCCCGCTGGCGGGCTCTGGTTTCTCCCACTCGCTCGCGCGTCGCTTGCCGTTCGACGATTACGAACCTGTCGGTTCGAAACGAACCGTGTCGCGCGAATCGCGGAATTTGAGCTTCGGAATGCCGACCGAAGTTTTTCTTCTACGCTCTCCCGTCGGTCAACACGCGGACGACTGTAATCGCCGTCCGATGCGCGTGCAACAATGTCGTAGGGTCGATGATGATTTTTTTTCGATCGCATGTCGATCGGGGAACGCCGCGCTTCATAAACTCCTCGACGTTCGAACATCAACAAACGGATTCATCGCGTATATTCGCGGATGGCGGTACTAATCGTTCGCGCGCGGCAAAAAATTCGCGGTGTCGAAGCGTCTACGTCGATGCACCCGCGCATATCGCAACATGTTGTGGGCCGCGCAACGGGCGCGGCAAGCGCGTCAGGCGAGCGCCTTGATCCGCGCCGAAAGGCGCGAGATTTTTCGCGCCACAGTATTCTTATGTATGACGCCCCGGCCGATGCCGCGCATCAATTCAGGCTGCGCCGCCTTCAATGCCGCCCGCGCGGCGGACTTGTCGCCCGCGGCGATCGCCGCTTCTACCCTCTTTTCAAAGGTCTTGATGCGCGAGACGCGGGCGCGGTTGACCGCGGCGCGGCGTCGCGCTTGACGCGCTTGTTTCTCGGCCGATTTCGTGGTCGCCATTCTGGTTCGTCCGGGATCTCAGGGTCGGATTTGGGGAGGGCGGGTTATAGCCTCGCCGGACGCGCCGCGTCAACACGCCGAAAACGTCGCCCACGGGCGCGCCGCCGGCCCTGAAAATTCAGCGATTTTTGAATTGAGGCTGACGCTTCTCGACGAACGCCGTCATGCCTTCCTTCTGGTCCTCAGTGGCAAAGGTCGAATGAAATACGCGTCGCTCGAAACGGACGCCCTCCGACAGCGTCGTTTCGTACGCGCGATTGACCGATTCCTTGACCAGCATGGTCACTGGCAGCGATTTTTCGGCTATCGACTGGGCGGTTCGAATCGCCTCGTCGACCAGCTCTCCCCCCGGAATGATGCGGCTCACGAGACCGGCGCGTTCCGCTTCGGCAGCATCCATCATCCGCCCGGTCAGGCACATTTCCATCGCTTTCGATTTGCCGACGAATCTCGTCAAGCGCTGCGTGCCGCCCGCCCCGGGCATGGTGCCGAGATTGATCTCGGGCTGTCCGAACTTCGCGGTCTCGGCGGCGAGAATGAAATCGCACATCATCGCCACTTCGCAGCCGCCGCCGAGCGCGTAGCCGGCCACCGCCGCAATGATCGGCTTGCGGCAGGTCGTAACGCGCTCCCATCCCCGCGTTATGAAATCGGCGAGATAAACGTCCATGTAAGTCTTGTCTGTCATCTCCTTGATATCGGCGCCGGCGGCAAACGCCTTGTCGCTTCCGGTGACGACGATCGCGCCGACGCCGGCGTCGGCTTCGAAGGCGTCGAGGGCCTGTGCGAGTTCCGCTACGAGCGCAGCCGACAGCGCGTTGAGCGCCTTGGGGCGATTGAGCGTGATGAGGCCGACGCGACCGCGCTTCTCGACCAAAATGTTTTGATAGGCCATTGGTGGGCTCCGCAGGAGATGTCTTGGTACCGTCGATCGTTCCGGGGTGCCGTAGTCCCTCTCACCCCGGCGACAGAAAGAATCGTACGACGACCCTGCCGCGACCTGCGCCGGCTCCGGGCGGCGGGCGGTCGGGAAAATCGAGCTTGAGCTGCTCGCCTTCGCGGCGAAACGCGTTGGTTCCGGCCGGCTGCCAGCCGAGCTGCGGCAAGGTGCGGCGGTAAAATTCGCTGATCGCCGCGCGCGTCGCGGTTCCGGCGGCATAAGCCTCGACGATTCGGCCGGCTGGGGAGTCGAAGGCGACGCTGCTCTCCGGCATCGAAGTTAGCCCCGGCATCAGCGGTAGATCGTCGATCCCGGCCACGAATCCGTCGGCGGCAAGTGGCGGCGAGGCAAACGGACCGGCCAAGGAGCCCGCGACAACCATCCACGCGATCGCCAGCAGTGAGATCAGAGGGCGTCGGGCCCGCACCATGGCGACGGCTCTTACCTTATCGTTGCCGCTTTGCACAATAGAAAGTCGAGCGGCCCCCCTGCACGAGGCGGCGTATCCGGCCGCCCGGCGCGACGCCGTTGCAGTCACAGCCGGGACACCTCGCCCCCTCGCGGTCATAGACCGCCCATTGCTCCTGGAACCAGCCGACTTCGCCCGATGCCTGGACATAGTCGCGGGCCGACGATCCGCCGGCGGCGATTGCGCTTTCCAGTACCTGCTTGACCGCGGCGACCAGGCGCTCGGCGCGTTCGCCGCGGATCGTCCCGGCCCGCCGGCGGGGCGAGATACCGGCGCGAAAGAGGGCCTCGCACGCATAGATATTGCCGATCCCGGCGACCAGCCGCTGGTCGAGAAGCGCCGGCTTGATCGGGCCACGCCGGCCGGCGAGCGCCGCCTCGAGCGCTCCGGCGGTGAAGGCGTCGGATAACGGTTCCGGCCCCAACGCCGAAAACCGTGTATTGCGGGCCAACCCTTGGGGCGAGAGCAGGTCGATCAGTCCGAAACGACGCGGATCGCTGAAGCGCAAAAGCGCTCCATCGTCGAGACGAAACTCGACATGATCGTGCGGTCCGGCGGCGCTGTCTCCGTGCGCCAGCAGAACGAACCGCCCGGACATGCCGAGATGCACGATCATCAACTCTTCGGGGCCCGGGCCGGCGGCAAGCCGGATCATGATGTATTTGGCCCGGCGCTCGACGCCGGCGACTCGGCGACCGGTAACGCGGCGCTTGAAATTGCGCGGCAGCGGCTCGCGCAGATCGGCGCGGCGCTGCTCAACTCGCACGATGCGCCGGCCAACGATATGCGCGCGCAGACCGCGGACCACGGTTTCGACTTCGGGAAGTTCCGGCATGGGCGGGCAACCTAGCCCAAAGCGGCGGCCCGCGCTATGTTGCCCGTCATGAGCGACGATCCCGGACAAATGCCTCGATCGACGACGCATTTTGGATTTCACGAGGTGCCCGAAACGGACAAGAGCGAACTCGTGCGCCGGGTATTCGACAGCGTTGCCGGGCGCTACGACCTGATGAACGATTTGATGTCGGCGGGCGTGCATCGTTTGTGGAAATCGACGTTGCTCGACATGATCGATCCGGCGCCGGACCACACGTTGCTCGATGTTGCCGGCGGCACCGGCGATATCGCGCTCGGGTTCATGGAGCGCCTCGGCGCCCCCGCAGGCCGAGGCCATGTCGTGATTTGCGACGTCAACCCCGCGATGGTGGCGATCGGCCGGGATCGCGCGCTCGATCGCGGCCTGACCGAGGGGGCGACCTTCGTCGTCGGCGACGCCGAACGCTTGCCGTTCGCGGATTCGAGCGTCGACGTCTATACGATAGGCTTCGGCCTGCGCAACGTGACGCATCCGGTGGCGGCCTTGGCCGAAGCGCGACGCGTGCTGCGCCCCGGGGGTCGCTTCTTCTGTCTCGAGTTCTCGCGCGTCGTCCTGCCGGTGCTTGACCGCATCTATGATCTCTATTCGTTTGCAGTGCTGCCGAGCCTCGGCGAGCTGGTCGCCGGCGACCGCGCCGCCTATGAGTATCTCGTCGAAAGCATTCGCAGGTTTCCGTCCCAGGAGGGCTTGGCGGGCCTGATGTCGGCGGCGGACTTTGCTTTTGTCCGTTGGCGCAACCTTTCGGGCGGAATCGCCGCGATCCATAGCGGCTGGCGGATCTAGGCGAATCGATCGTGCGTGCGCTGCGTAATCTCGGCCGCGTGACGCATATCGGCCTGACCCTGGCGCGCTACGACGCGTTGATCGGCATCGAACGCCTCGGGCTGCCGCGAGCAGTTATTGCCGCGCTGGCGCGACTGCGACGCTCGGGATTGGACCCGCGCCCCGGCGTGCGGTTGGCGGCGGCCCTCACCGAACTGGGGCCCAGCTTCGTCAAGCTCGGCCAGGCGCTGTCCACCCGCGCCGACCTGGTCGGCGAGGAGGTCGCGGCGGACCTGTCGGAACTGCAGGACAAGCTGGCGCCGTTTGCCGCCGATGCGGCGCGGGCGACGATCGTTGCCGAACTCGGGAGGCCGCTCGAATCGCTCTTCGAGAGCTTCGACGACCGGCCGGTCGCCGCCGCCTCGATCGCCCAGGTGCATTTCGCTATGGCGCGCGACGCGGGTGGCCGCCTTCGCGAAGTCGCGGTCAAGGTGCTGCGACCCGACATCGAGGCATTGTTCCAACGCGATCTCGATTTGATCGCCTGGCTCGCCGAGCTCGCCGAGCGCTACGTCCCCTCGCTCACTCGCCTCAGGCCGGTCGAAGTCGCACGGACCCTTGCCGAGACGGTTCATCTCGAGATGGATCTTCGGCTCGAGGCCGCCGCAGCGTCCGAGCTGGCCGAGAATTTCAAGGACGACGCCGATTTTCGCGTGCCAGCGGTGGACTGGTCGCGCACGTCGCGGCGCGTGCTGACGCTGGCGCGCATCGCCGGCATTCCGATCGACGAGCGTTCGCGCCTGGTCGAGGCAGGGCACGATCCGGACGACGTTGTCGCCAAGGCGGCTCGGACGTTTTTCAACCAGGTCTTCCGCGATGGGTTCTTTCACGCCGACATGCACCCAGGGAACCTCTTCGTCGCCGAAGACGGCGCATTGGTCGCCGTCGATTTCGGTATCATGGGCCGGCTCGACCGATCGACGCGCAACTACCTTGCCGACATGCTGTTGGGGTTTCTCAACGGCGATTACAAGACCGTCGCCGAGGTGCACTTTCGCGCCGGATTCGTGCCGGCCAGCCAGTCGGTCGGCGCGTTCATGCAGGCATGTCGCGCCATCGCCGAACCGATCCTCGGCCGTCCGCTCAACGAGATCTCGCTCGCCCGCCTGCTGGCGCAACTGTTCCAGGTCACCAAGACCTTCCAAATGGAGACGCAGCCGCAGCTTCTCCTGCTGCAGAAGAGCATGCTGGTCTGCGAGGGCGTCGGTCGCAAGCTCAATCCCGACGTCAACATGTGGAGCCTCGCGCGGCCGCTGATCGAGGCGTGGATGCGCGAGAACCGCGGCGTCGAAGCGCGCGCGCGCGCCGCCGCCGAGGACGCGATGGCGCGCATCGAGGAGTTGCCCGGTTTCGTCGCCAATGTCGAGAAAGCCGCCGCGATGCTGGCCGAAGGCGGCGTGCGGTTGCACCAAGACGCGCTAACGGCGCTTGGCGCCGGGCGCGGTCGCGGCGCCATGTGGCCATGGGTGGCGCTTGCGTTCCTGGCCGGCCTCGGCCTCGCCGCGTCGCTTTAGCGACCTTCGCCCGACCGCACCAGACTCTATCGGCGATCGCACGAAGGCCGAGCCGAACCGACGCGACGTCGCGGGCGGGCGGCACACGCCGGCCTTGGCCGTTGCGTGCTCAAGGCGGCGGCTTTACCTTGAACCACAGGGCTGCTCTGTAGAATATTCAAGCCGGCCCGAACCTGGCGGATCGCGCATGCTCAGCGGAAAACGCATTCTCCTTGTCATCGCCGGCGGAATCGCCGCCTACAAGACGCTCGAACTCATCCGGCGGGCGCGCGAACGCGGCGCCAACGTGCGGGCGATTCTGACGCGCGCCGGCGCTGAATTCGTGACGCCGCTCGCGGTCGCCACGATTACGCGCGAGAAGGTGTTCCAGGATCTTTTCTCGCTCACCGACGAGAGCGAGATCGGCCACATCCGCCTGGCGCGCGATTGCGATCTGATCGTCGTGGCACCGGCCACCGCCGACATTCTGGCGCGGATGGCGCTGGGGCTGGCGAGCGATCTCGCGACCACCGTCGTGCTTGCGAGCGACCGGCCGATCCTGGTCGCGCCGGCGATGAACCACGTGATGTGGGCGCATCCCTCGACGCAAGCGCACATGGCGACGCTGGCCAAACATGGCGTGCGCGTCGTCGGGCCGAATTCCGGCGAGCTCGCCGAGGGCGAGACGGGACCTGGACGGATGAGCGAGCCGCATGAAATTCTCGCCGCAATCGAATCCGCTCTCGGCGCCGACTCGCCGCTCAAGGGCTGTCGCGTGTTGGTGACCAGCGGCCCGACGCACGAGCCGATCGATCCGGTCCGCTACATCGCCAATCGATCGTCGGGCAAGCAAGGTCACGCCCTCGCCGCGGCATTTGCCGCGCTTGGCGCCGAGACGACGCTCGTCTCCGGCCCCACCCATCGCCCGGATCCGCCCGGGGTCGCCGTCAAGCGCGTCGAGACTGCGGCCGCGATGCTGGACGCTTGCCGCGAAGCATTGCCGGTCGACGTCGCGGTCTGCGCCGCCGCCGTCGGCGACTGGCGCGTCGCCGACCCGCGGTCTCAAAAAATCAAGAAGACGCGCGGCGGGCCGCCAACGCTCAAGCTGGCGGAAAATCCCGATATTCTCGCGACCCTCGCCGCCAAGGGAAAATCGCGGCCTAGGCTGGTCATCGGCTTCGCCGCCGAAACCGAGAACGTTATCGCGCACGCCAAAGCCAAGCGTCGCAGCAAAGGCTGCGACTGGATCGTC
Organism: Alphaproteobacteria bacterium; assembly: GCA_035457725.1. Classification (GTDB taxonomy): domain Bacteria; phylum Pseudomonadota; class Alphaproteobacteria; order CACIAM-22H2; family CACIAM-22H2; genus DATFES01. The sequence continues at coordinate 87,042 of DATIBC010000097.1, forward strand.
GCCAACGACGTCGGCGCGGGCAGCGGAACGTTCGGCGGCGACGCCAATGCCGTACATCTCATCGATGCGGACGGTGTCGAAACCTGGGATCGCCTGCCGAAGGACGAGGTCGCGCATCGGATCGCGCGGCGCGTCGCCCGCCATCTAGCGGGCAGCGCGTGAGCGAGACGAAGCAATCGCCGCTCCGCGTCGCGGTCATGCGCTTGCCGCACGCGGCCGGCCTGTCGCTGCCCGCCTACGCCTCGGCGGCCGCATCGGGCATGGACCTTGTGGCCGCGCTCGGCGCCGATTTGACGCTGCTGCCCGGCGCTCGCGCGCTCATTCCAACCGGCATCGCCATCGCGCTGCCCACCGGGTTCGAGGCGCAGGTGCGCGCGCGTTCGGGCCTTGCGCTCAAGCACGGCGTGGCCATTGTCAACGCTCCGGGTACGATCGACGCCGATTATCGCGGCGAGATCGGCGTCATACTCGCCAATTTCGGCGCCGAACCGTATGTCGTGCGGCGCGGCGAACGCGTGGCGCAACTCGTCGTAGCACCGGTCGCGCGCATCGAGTGGGCCGAGACGGCGGCGCTCCCCGCCTCGGCGCGCGGCGCCGGCGGTTTCGGATCGACTGGCGGTTAGTCCGATGCTGCGCTTGACCGCGAAGCTGCTTTACGCCATCGAGGCGGTGGTCGACATTGCCTACAACAGCGGCGGCGAGGCAGTACAGGCGGCGAGCATCACCAAGCGCCAGGGGATCCCCAAGCGTTACCTCGAACAAGTTCTGCAGGCGTTGGTGAAGGCGGGCATTCTCACCGGCCAGCGTGGCCCCAAGGGCGGCTATCGGTTGGCGCGCGAGCGCCGGCGGATCACCATCGGCGACGTTGCCCGCGTCGTGCGGCAGATCGAGACCGCTCCCGATCCGGTCACCGAGACGCCGACCTCGCCGCTCGGTCAGAAGGTCGTTCGTCCGCTATGGCTCGAATTGCAGGCCGAATACATGGCCCGGCTCGACGCCATCACCATCGAAGAATTATGCCGTCGCGCCGGCGTGGCGGCGCTGCGCCCAGCGGTCGATCACGGCATCGACTTTTCGATCTGAACCACAAGGCCAGAACGCCATGCCAACGCGACCCCGCCGCCGCAACGCCGCCGATCCCGAAGCCTCGATCGCGGCCGAGTTTCGCGGCCGCATCTACGAAAGCATCGTCGAGACCATCGGCGCGACGCCGCTGGTTCGCCTGCGGCGCTTCGCCGCCGCACACGGCAGCCGGGCGGACATCGTCGCCAAGCTCGAGTTCTTCAATCCACTCGGCTCGGTCAAGGACCGCATCGGCCTGGCGATGATCGAGGCGGCCGAGCGCGAGGGGAGCATCGGGTCGAAGACGGTGCTGATCGAACCGACATCGGGCAATACCGGTATTGCGCTGGCCTTCGTCGCCGCCGCCAAGGGCTATCGACTGATCTTGACCATGCCCGAGAGTATGTCGGTCGAACGGCGCAAGATGTTGAAGCTGCTCGGCGCCGAACTGGAGTTGACGCCGTCGAGCGAAGGCATGCGCGGCGCGATCAAACGCGCCGAGGAGCTGCAGCGCGAGCTGGGCGACGCCATCATTCTGCAACAGTTCCGCAACGCGGCGAATCCGGCGGTTCATCGGCGCACCACCGCCGAGGAGATATGGCGCGACAGCAATGGCAAGGTCGATGTCGTGGTGAGCGGCGTCGGTACCGGCGGGACCATTACCGGCGTCGGCGAAGTGCTCAAGGCGCGCAAGCCGGCGGTGCGTATGGTCGCCGTCGAGCCGGAGGACTCCGCGGTCCTGTCGGGCGGTCGTCCGGGGCCGCACAAGATTCAGGGAATCGGCGCCGGGTTCGTGCCGGAGATCTTGAAGCGCAGCGTCATCGACGAGGTCGTGCGGATCGGCAACGAGACGGCGTTTCAGACAGCGCGCGAGGTGGCGCGGCTCGACGGGCTTCCGGTCGGCATCTCGGCCGGCGCTGCGCTCGCCGCCTCGCTCGAGATCGGCGAGCGGCGCGAGATGGCCGGCAAGATGCTGGTGGTCATCATTCCCTCGTTCGCCGAGCGTTATTTGTCGACGCAACTATTCGAAGGAATGTGACGTTGATTATCCGCCGCCAAGGCGCCAAGGCGAAAAGCCTTCACGGGTTGGTCCGCGACGGGCAAGACAGCGGATTCCACTTGGCGATTTTCGCGTCTTGGCGTTTGACTCAAGAATTCCGTGCCGAAGCGGCGGGACTGAGATGGAATTGACCGACCGGCAGTTCGAGCGCTACGCGCGCCACCTGATCCTCGACGAGGTCGGCGAGGACGGACAAGCGCGCCTGCTCGGCGCGCGCGTCCTCGTCGTCGGCGCGGGCGGGCTGGGCTCGCCGGTGCTCATGTATCTAGCCGCGGCGGGCGTCGGCACGCTCGGCGTGGTCGACAACGATCGCGTCGATCTCTCCAACCTGCAGCGCCAGATCGTCCACACCGACGACCGCGTCGGCGAAAATAAGGTCGAAAGCGCGATCGACACGCTGGCGGGAATCAATCCCGAGGTGCGGGTCATCCCGCACAAACTTCGGCTCGACGCCTCGAACGCCATCGAACTGCTCGCCGATTACGACATCGTCGCCGACGGCAGCGACAATTTCGCCACGCGCTATCTCGTCAACGACGCATGCTATCTATTGAAGAAAACGCTGGTCACGGCGGCGTTGCTGCGCTTCGAGGGGCAACTTACGACGCTCAAGGCGCATGACGGCG
>DATIBC010000098.1:0-8555 GCA_035457725.1 Alphaproteobacteria bacterium
CAGGTCGTACCCGGCGGCCGATTTACGTGCCCGGCGGGCGGTCTTGATCACCCGGCCATCGGCGAGGACGACAGTGAGCGCCAGCACATTTTCGCGCATGGTGCCGTAGCGCACCGCGTTGGTCCCCGAGGCGCGCGTCGACGCCATGCCTCCGAGGCTGGCGTCGGCGCCGGGGTCGATCGGGAAGAACAGGCCGGTGTCGCGCAGATACTCGTTGAGCTGCTTGCGCGTCACGCCGGCCTCGACCGTGCAGTCGAGATCGTCTGTGTTGACCTCAACGATGCGCTGCATCTGCGAAAGATCGACGCTAACTCCGCCGCGCAGCGCTGAAATGTGGCCTTCGAGCGAGGTGCCGGTGCCAAACGCGATGATCGGCGCCTTGTGACGGGCGCAGATCTTGACGATCGCCGCCACCTCGTCGGTTGAGCGCGCGAAGACGACGACGTCGGGGATATGCGCCGGGTGCCAGGTTTCTCCGGCGCTGTGGTGTTTTCGCACCGCTTGCGCGGTGGACAGACGGTCGCCGACCAGCGCCCGGAGTTCGCCTCCGAGCGTATCGAGGGTCGCGGCGTCGAGCGGCATCGTTCGTCTCCGGGTTAAAGGTTCAGGCGGCGGCCCGTCGCATCTCAAGCCAGAGGTCGAGATCGGCGAGAGCGCGGGCGGACAACAGCTTCTTGCGCTCGATGCCGCGCACGCGGCGTTCGACCTCGGCGGCAAGCGGCGGGAAAAGCCCGAAATTGCAGTTCATCGGTTGGAACGTCTTGGCGTCGGCGCCGACTGTAACGTGATTGTGCAAGGCTCCCAGCGCCGTCGTTGGCGGCGGGGGCGCGACCTCCGAACCGCGACGCTCGGCGGCCGCGAAACGCCCGGCCAAGAGGCCGATTGCGGCGCTCTCGACATAGCCCTCGACCCCGGTGATCTGGCCCGCGAAGCGCAGGCGCGGCGCCGCCTTGAGGCGGAGGGCAGCATCGAGCAATCGCGGCGCGTTCAGGAAAGTGTTGCGGTGAAGCCCGCCGAGCCGCGCGAATTCGGCATTCGCCAGCGCCGGGACCATGCGGAAGACACGCTTTTGCTCGCCGTGCTTCAGCTTGGTCTGAAAGCCGACGATGTTGTAGAGCGTGCCGAGCGCGTTGTCCTGGCGAAGCTGAACCACGGCGAACGGCCTGCGGCCGGTGCTCGGATCGCTGAGGCCGACCGGTTTCATTGGCCCAAAGCGCAAGGTGTCCCTGCCGCGCGCGACCATGACCTCGATGGGCAAGCAGCCCTCGAAATATGGCGTCGAGACCTCCCAGTCCTTGAATTCGGTCTTTTCGCCGGCGAGCAGGGCATCGACGAAAGCGTAATAAGAATCGGCGTCGAGCGCGCAATTGATGTAATCGGCGCCGCCGCCGCCGGGGCCTGATTTATCGTAACGCGACTGGAACCACGCCTTCGAAAAATCGATCGAGTCCTTGTAAACGATGGGCGCAATCGCATCGAAGAAGGCAAGCGCGTCCTCGCCGGTGAGCGTTCTCAGCGCGCCGGCGAATGCAGGCGACGTGAGCGGGCCGGTGGCGACGATGACGTTGTCCCAATCCTCGGGCGGCAGGCCAGCGACTTCCTCGCGCACGACCGTCACCATCGGCTCGGCCTCGAGCGTCGCCGTCACCGCGTCGGCGAAGCCATGACGATCGACGGCGAGCGCGCCGCCGGCGGGAACCTTGTGGGCGTCGGCGGCACGCATGATGAGCGAACCGCACCGCCTGAGCTCGGCATGAAGCAACCCGACGGCGTTGGTCTGGTGATCGTCGGAGCGAAACGAATTGGAGCAGACGAGCTCGGCGCACCGATCGCTGACATGCGCGTCGGTGGCGCGCAGCGGCCGCATTTCGTGCAGCACGACGGGTACCCCGGCGCGGGCGATCTGCCAGGCGGCTTCGGAACCCGCCAGGCCAGCGCCAATAATGTGCACGGACTTCGACATCGGGTTCATCTTAACATCAGTTAGACCGGCGAGGAGCCGCTTGCAACCTCTCGCGGCACAGCCTAAGAGCTTGCGACGGTTCACGTCTTTTAACGAGAAATGGGGAGGTAAGGCGAAGATGCTGAAATCGCTAAACCCGGCTGGCGTTCCGCAGCCGGCCAGCTCCTACAGCCAAGGTGTCGAAGTTTCCGGCGCTGGACGGACATTGTTCATCTCGGGACAGGTGGCGGTGCGGCCCGACGGCTCACCGGTCGGCGGCGATTTCGCCGCCCAAGCGGCGCAAGTGTGGGCCAACGTCGTCGGCATGCTCAAGGGCGCCGGCATGGGCGTGGAAAACCTCGTCCACGTCAACACCTATCTCGTCAGTACCAACGACATCCAGCCGGCACGGGCCGAGCGCAGCAAGGTCCTCGGCAATCACCGCCCAGCCTCGACGATGGTCATCGTCTCCGCCCTCGCCAGTCCGGACTGGAAGATCGAGGTCGAAGCGGTGGCGTTCAAGGCCGCCCCGGCGGCAAGAGCGACCGTCGCAGCACGCCGCCCCGCCACCAAGCGGGCCAAGAAAGCGTCGAAGAGGCCCTCGCGGCGGCGGCGCTAGACGTTGCCTTGCTGCGTCCCGCCCAGTGGGGCGGCTTCGGCGATGGGGCGAGGGTAAAGCCGACGGACCGCTCGCTATGCCCTGCGGCGGGTCCGTTCGGTACGGCCGCGGCCAAGGTAGGCGGCGAGATATTGGCCGGTGTAGCTGGTCTTGACCTTGGCGATGTCTTCGGGCGTACCCGTGGCGACGATGCGCCCGCCCTTGTCGCCACCCTCTGGACCGAGGTCGATGATCCAGTCGGCGGTCTTGATGATCTCGAGGTTGTGCTCGATGACGACGACCGTATTGCCGGCGTCGACCAGCGCGTGGAGCACGTCCAATAGGTTCTTGACGTCCTCGAAATGGAGCCCGGTGGTCGGCTCGTCGAGAATGTAGAGCGTCCGCCCGGTGGCGCGTCGCGATAGCTCCTTGGCCAATTTGACACGCTGCGCTTCGCCGCCCGAGAGCGTCGTCGCCTGCTGTCCAATGTGGATGTAACCCAGGCCGACGCGTTGCAGCGTGACGAGCTTGTCACGGATCGACGGAACCGCCTTGAAGAACTCCGCGCCTTCGTCAACCGTCATCTCGAGCACGTCAGCGATCGATCTATCCTTGAACTTCACTTCGAGCGTTTCCCGGTTGTAGCGCTTGCCGTGGCAAGCGTCGCACTGCACATAGACATCGGGCAGAAAGTGCATTTCGATCTTGATCACGCCATCGCCCTGACAGGCTTCGCAGCGCCCCCCCTTGACGTTGAAGGAGAACCGCCCTGCCTTGTAGCCACGCGCCTTGGCCTCGGGCAGGCCGGAGAACCAGTCGCGGATGGGCGTGAAGGCGCCGGTGTAGGTCGCCGGGTTCGAGCGCGGCGTGCGACCGATCGGCGACTGATCGATGTCGACGATCTTGTCGATGTTCGTCACGCCCTCGATCGCGTCATGCTCGCCCGGTTGCTCGCGCGCACCGAAGAGCTTGCGCGCCACCGCCTTGTAGAGCGTGTCGATGACCAGCGTCGATTTGCCGCCACCCGAGACCCCGGTGATGCAGGTGAATGTGCCCAGTGGCAGATCGACGGTGAGGTTCTTCAGATTGTTGGCTCGCGCGCCCTTGACGCGCAGCCGCTGACCGCGATGGCCGGCGCGGCGCACGCGCGGCACCGGGATCTGCTCGAGACCGACCAGGTAGCGTGCGGTGAGGCTGGCGGTGTTGCGCATCACCTCCTCCGGCGTGCCCGCGGCGACGATGCGTCCACCATGGACACCGGCCCCGGGGCCGAGGTCGATCAAATGATCGGCCTCGCGCATCGCTTCCTCGTCGTGCTCGACGACGAGCACCGAGTTCCCGAGATCGCGCAGCCGCTTCAAGGTCGCCAGCAGACGCGCATTGTCGCGTTGATGGAGGCCGATCGACGGCTCGTCGAGGACATAGAGAACCCCGGTGAGCCCCGAGCCGATCTGCGAGGCGAGGCGGATACGCTGGCTCTCGCCTCCCGACAGCGTGCCCGAGTTACGCGACAGGGTCAGGTACTCGAGCCCGACATTGACCAGGAACCCAAGCCGCTCATTGATTTCCTTGAGGATACGCACGGCGATGTCGCGTTGCTTCGGCGTCAGGCGCAAGGAGAGCTTCGCAAACCACGTGGCAGCCTGGTCGATCGACATGTCGGCCACTTCGGCGATGCTGAGGCCGGCGATCTTCACCGCCAGCGCCTCTTGCTTCAGCCGTGCACCGTCGCATGCCTCGCACGGGCGCGAGGACTGGAATCGCTCGAGCTCCTCGCGCACCCATGAACTGTCGGTCTCGCGCCAACGACGCTGCAGGTTGGGGATAACGCCCTCGAATGGCTTGGTGGTCTGGTAGCTGCGCACGCCGTCGGAGTAGCTCATGGTGATCGGCTCTTCGCCGGAGCCGAACAGGATGGCCCGCTGAACCTCCTTCCTGATGTCGCGGAACGCCGCCGCGTTCGACACCTTGAAGTGCTTGCACAGGCTGTCGATCGTCTGTTCGTAGTATTGCGAGGGCGAATTCGCCCACGGCGCGATCGCCCCCTCGCGCAACGACAGGCGTGGATCGGGTACCACGAGATCGGGATCGAAATAGAGCTTCACCCCCAGCCCGTCGCAGGCCGGGCAGGCGCCGAAAGGATTGTTGAACGAGAACAGCCGCGGCTCGATCTCATCGATGGTGAAGCCCGAGACCGGGCAGGCGAACTTGGCCGAGAACGTCGTGCGCTCGCCGGTGTCGGCGTTCTCGGCGAATAGCAGCCCGTCCGCCAACGCAAGCGACGTCTCGATCGAATCAGCGAGTCGATTGCCGAGCGTCGGGCCGACGACGAGGCGATCGACCACCACTTCGATGTCGTGTTTGCGCTTCTTGTCGAGCGCCGGGGCGGCGTCGATCTGGTGAAGCTTGCCGTCGATCTTGACCCGCTGGAAGCCGCGTTTTTGCAGATCCTGCAGTTCCTTTTTGTACTCGCCCTTTCGGCCACGGATGATCGGCGCCAGCAGGTACAGGCGCGTTCCTTCCTTCATCGCCATGATGCGGTCGACCATCTGGGTGACCGTCTGGCTTTCGATCGGGAGTCCCGTCGCCGGCGAATAGGGCACGCCGATACGCGCGAACAGCAGCCGCAGATAGTCGTAAATCTCCGTGACCGTCCCGACCGTCGAGCGCGGGTTCTTCGAGGTCGTTTTCTGCTCGATGGAAATGGCAGGCGACAGGCCGTCGATCGAATCGACGTCGGGCTTCTGCATCAGTTCGAGGAACTGGCGGGCGTAGGCCGACAGGCTCTCGACGTACCGCCGCTGGCCCTCAGCGTAGATGGTGTCGAAGGCGAGCGACGACTTGCCCGATCCGGAAAGGCCGGTGAGCACGACAAGCCGATCGCGCGGGATGTCGACGTCGATATTCTTGAGGTTGTGCTCGCGGGCGCCGCGTATGCTGATCGTGGTCTGCATCGAAACCGTGGATTCGCGCTGTCGCAATGTGGCGGACCATGCGGGCCGCCGCACGAATATAGGGCTCCTGCCGGGCGATGGCGACTCATCCGCCACCGCACGATATAGGCGCGAAATTACAGCGAATTTCGCGCCGGACGCGCAATCGGTCGCATCGCGGCCGAGCCGACGAAAGCGCTTGGACCGCTTCGATGGTCTGTGCCAGAGTCCCCGGCGATCGAAGTCAAATCACGGGAACGGACGGTCATGGCCGGCAGCGTCAACAAAGTCATTATCATCGGCAACCTTGGACGTGACCCGGAGATCCGTACCTTTCAGAATGGCGGCCGTGTCGCCAACCTGTCCGTCGCCACCTCCGAGAGCTGGCGCGACCGCACCAGCGGCGAGCGCAAGGAAAAGACCGAGTGGCACCGCGTGGTGATCTTCAACGAGAAACTGGTCGAGGTGGTCGAGAAATATCTGCGCAAGGGCGCCAAGGTTTATCTCGAAGGCCAACTCGAAACGCGGAAGTGGACGGACCAGTCGGGAGCGGAGAAGTATACGACGGAAGTCGTTTTGCGGCCGTTTCGAGGCGAGCTGACCATGCTCGACAGCCGCGGCGGGGGTGGTGGCGGCGGCGATTTGGGCGGCAACGGTGGCTCGGAACCGGACGACGCACCGCCGGCACCGCGTTCGGGCGGCGGACGGCAGAAATCCGGCCCGCTCGACGACGATATTCCGTTTTGACCCGCCGCGGCAGTCGGGCGATCACCGCCACGGAAGCGAATCACCGCCGCGTTCGAGCCGATCATGGAGCGCCAATATTTGCGCCGCTTGGTTCGATATCCTATAGTTAGTATTTAATCTTCTACACGAACTTAAGATACTCAATGAGCATATTGATATCATTATTATCTATCTTCTGAATTCATAAAATACATGAGGAAAAAATTAAACGATTTATGCCGTATATGGGCAACATTGTTCGCTTTTGCACAAACTGCTAGATTTCCGCCGCGCTGCGGCCCCCATTGGCTGTTACCGCGCATGTGTTTTCACCGGACTGACCCCGCTTGACCCAGGCTACCTCGCCCAAGCCATACGACATCGCGCCGATCACCATCGAAGAGGAGATGAAGCGCTCCTACCTCGATTACGCCATGAGCGTGATCGTGGCACGGGCGCTGCCCGACGTGCGCGACGGGCTGAAGCCCGTGCACCGTCGGATTCTCTTCGCGATGAACGAGGCCGGATACGACTGGAATCGGCCGTATCGCAAATCGGCGCGTGTGGTTGGCGACGTGATGGGCAAGTACCACCCGCATGGCGACGCGGCGATCTACGATGCGATGGTCCGCATGGCGCAGGAGTTTTCCATGCGCCTGCCGCTGATCGACGGGCAGGGGAATTTCGGCTCGATGGACGGCGATCCGCCAGCGGCGATGCGCTATACCGAGGCACGGCTGGACAAGTCGGCGGCGGCGCTTCTCTCCGACATCGACAAGGAGACCGTCGAGTTTCAGCCCAATTACGACGACAGCTCGCAAGAGCCGACCGTGTTGCCGGCGGTCTATCCGAACCTGCTGGTCAACGGCGCCAACGGCATCGCCGTCGGCATGGCGACCAACATTCCGACACACAACCTCGCCGAGGTGATCGACGCCTGTTGCGCCTATATCGACAATCCGGAAATCACCATCGACGACCTCATCGCACTGGTGCCGGGTCCGGATTTCCCAACCGGTGGGATCGTGCTCGGTAAGTCCAGCCTGCGCGAGATTTATCGGGTCGGCCGCGGCTCGATCATCATGCGCGGCCGAGCGACGGTCGAGGAGCTGCGCAAGGACCGCATCGCCATCGTAATCAGCGAGATTCCCTATCAGGTCAACAAGGCCCGGCTCATCGAGCGCATCGCCGAGGTGGCGCGCGACCGGTTGGTCGACGGCATCGGCGATTTGCGCGACGAGAGCGATCGCGAGGGCGTTCGCGTCGTTGTCGAGATCAAGCGCGACGTCAACCCCGAGGTCGTGCTCAATCAGCTGTACCGCTACACGCCGCTGCAAACCAGCTTTGGCGTCAACATGCTGGCGCTCAACGGCGGCCGGCCCGAATTGATGGGCCTGCGCGAGGTGATTGCGGCGTTCATCGCCTTTCGCGACGAGGTGATCACGCTGCGCACGCGCTTCGAGCTTCGCGAGGCGCGCAAAAAGGCGCACGTCCTGATCGGATTGGCGCTCGCCGTCGTCAATCTCGACCCGGTGATTCAAATAATTCGCCAAGCTCCCGATCCGGCGACGGCGCGTGCCGGCCTGATGGAGAAGCCTTGGCCGGTAAAGGACATCGGCGCCTATATCGGGCTCGTCAACGAGCCGGGGCGTGGCGTAGTGGATGGTGCCTATCAGCTCTCCGAGGAGCAGGCCAAGGCCATACTCGATCTCCGGCTGCAGCGCTTGACGGGGTTGGAGCGCGATAAGATCGGCCAGGATCTCAAGGAGCTCACCGCAAACATCGCCGATCTGATCGACATCCTCGGCTCGAAGAAGCGGCTCTACGCCATCATGCGCGATGAACTCGTCAAGATGAGGAAGGAGTTCGGCGACGAGCGGCGGACGGCGCTCGAGGAAGGCGAGCTCGAGCAGGACATCGAGGACCTGATCCACCCCGAGGACATGGTCGTCACCGTCACGCACGGCGGCTACATCAAGCGGGTGCCGCTATCAACGTATCGCGCCCAGCGTCGCGGCGGCCGAGGCCGGTCGGGCATGGCGACGCGCGAAGAGGACTTCGTCAGCCAGGTCTTCGTCGCCAACACGCACGTGCCGGTTCTGTTCTTCTCCTCGCGCGGCATCGTCTATCAGCTCAAGGTCTACCGGCTGCCGCTCGGCACGCCGCAGGCGCGCGGCAAGGCGATGGTCAACCTGCTGCCGCTGCGCCCCGGCGAGACGATCACCACGCTGATGCCGCTGCCGGAGGATGAGAGCACCTGGGCGGACCTCTTCGTTGTCTTCGCCACCGCGTCCGGCAATGTCCGCCGCAATGCGCTCAGCGATTTCACGAATGTGATGGCCAGCGGCAAGATTGC
>DATIBC010000099.1:0-4106 GCA_035457725.1 Alphaproteobacteria bacterium
CTCGTTGATCGTCTTCTCGATTCCGGCGAAGGACAAGGCATCGGCGTCGCGCACCACCGGGACCACCAGGCCCTGCGGCGTGCCGACGGCGACGCCGATGTCGTAATGATTCTTGTAGATGAGATCGTCGCCGTCGATCTCGCCGTTGACCGCCGGAATCTCCTTGAGCGCGACGATGCATGCCTTGACGAAGAACGACATGAAGCCAAGGCGCACGCCGTGCTTTTTCTCGAATCCGTCCTTGTGCCTGTCGCGCAGCGCCATCACCGCCGACATGTCGACCTCGTTGAACGTGGTCAGCATGGCGGCCGTGTTCTGCGCCTGTTTGAGCCGCTCGGCGATGCGCTTCCTGAGGCGCGTCATCCGCACGCGTTCCTCGCGCGGCCCAAGCTCGCGTGGAACGTGCGGCGCGGGCGCCGGTGGCGGAGTGGAGGGTTGCGGCTGCTGGCGCGCCTGCAGCACGTCGATCTTGGTTACGCGCCCGTCCTTGCCCGTGCCGGCGATCTGGCCGGCGGTGAGCCCACTTTCGGCGAGCGCCTTGCGCGCCGCCGGTCCGGGATCTTTCGCCACGGCGGGCGCGGCCGCGACCGGTGCTGGCGCGGCGGCCGGTTTGGCGGCCGGCGTCGCCGGTTTCGCCTTCGCTGGCGCGGCGCCTTCGGCGATGCTGCCGAGCAGCGCGCCAACGCCGACCGTCTCTCCGGAGTTGGCGACGATCTGCGACAGGGTTCCGGCCGCCGGCGCGTTCACTTCGACGGTGACCTTGTCGGTCTCGAGCTCGACCAAAGGCTCGTCGGCGGCGACCGCCTCGCCGACGGTCTTGAACCATTTGGCGACCGTCGCTTCGGTCACCGACTCGCCCAACGCGGGCACCTTGATCTCAAGCGCCATCGTCTCTTCCTCGGTCTATGATGCGCGCCTTCAAGCGGCGAGCGCCTCGTCGATCAACTTTTCCTGCTCTTGATTATGGCGACGGTAGAGGCCGGTCGCCGTTGACGCCGATGCGGGACGGCCGACGTAGCGCGGGCGCTTGGCCGCCACGCTGATCGCCGAAAGCGCCTCCTCGATGCGATGCTCGATGAAGGACCAGGCGCCCATGTTGCTCGGCTCTTCCTGGCACCAGATGACCTCGGCGTTGCGATAGCGGGCGAGCTCGGCCTCAGCCGACTTCCTGGGAAACGGATAAAGCTGCTCGACGCGCAGAACCGCCACGTCCTTGATGGCGCGTTTTTCGCGCTCCTCGATCAGCTCGTAATAGACCTTGCCCGAGCACAGCACCACGCGGCGGACCTTGTCGTCGCTGAGCAGCGGCGCGTGCTCGGCGATCAAGCGATGAAACGTCGTTCCCCGCCCCAGATCGGCGAGCGCCGAAGTGGCGGCCTTATGTCGCAACAGCGATTTCGGCGTCATGATGATCAGCGGCTTGCGGAACGGCCGCCGGACCTGGCGGCGCAACGCGTGGAAATAATTCGCCGGCGTAGTCAGGTTGGCCACCTGCATATTGTCCTCGGCGCACATTTGCAGATAGCGCTCGAGGCGGGCCGAGGAGTGCTCGGGTCCCTGGCCCTCGTAGCCGTGCGGCAGCAGCATGACCAGCCCCGACATGCGCAGCCATTTCGATTCCCCCGAGGAAATGAACTGATCGACGATCACTTGCGCACCATTGGCGAAGTCGCCGAATTGCGCCTCCCACATGATGAGGGCGTGCGGTTCGGCAAGCGAATAGCCGTACTCGAAGCCGAGCACGCCGGCTTCGGAAAGCGGGCTGTCGAACACCTCGAATGTCGCTTGGCCGGGACGGATATGATTGAGCGGGATGTACCGCTCCTCGTTCTGTTGATCGATCAGAACCGCGTGGCGCTGCGAGAACGTGCCGCGGCCGGAATCCTGTCCCGACAGCCGTACCGGGGTCCCTTCCGCGAGCAACGTGCCGAAGGCGAGCGCCTCGGCGGTCGCCCAATCGATCCCCTTGCCGCCCTCGAGCATCTTGCGCTTGTTGTCGAGCAGACGGCGGATGGTGCGGTGGAGGTTGAAGCCATCGGGTACGCGGGTCAGCGCCTGGCCGACTTCGCGCAGCAGTTCGACCGCCGCCTGCGTCTCGCCGCGGCGGTCATCGCCCGAGGCGACTTCGAGGCCGCTCCAAGCACCCTCCAGCCAATCGGCCTTGTTCGGCCGATAGCTATTGGCGGCCGCGAACTGGGCCTCGAGATGGGCCTGAAAGTCGCTGGCGATCCGTCCGGCTTCCTCGGCGCTGAGGACGTTCTCGCTGATCAGGCGTTCGGCGTAGACCTGCCGCACGGTCGGATGCCCGGCGATCTTGCGGTACATCAGCGGCTGGGTGAACGCCGGTTCGTCGCTCTCGTTATGGCCATGGCGGCGATAGCAGAACATGTCGACGATGGCGTCTTTCTTGAAGCGCTGGCGAAACTCGGTCGCGATACGCGCGACGTGCACCACCGATTCGGCGTCATCGCCGTTGACGTGGAAAATCGGCGCCTGGATCATCTTGCCGACGTCGGTCGGATAGGGCGAGGAGCGGGCGAATTTCGGCGAGGTGGTGAAGCCGATCTGGTTGTTGACGATAAAATGGAGCGTGCCGCCGGTGCGATAGCCGCGCAGCTCGGACAGCATCAGCGTTTCGCCGACCAGCCCCTGCCCGGCGAACGCGGCGTCGCCATGCATTAGCAGGCCCATCACTTCGCCCATCGCCTCCTCGCGGCTCAGGTGCTTGCGCTGCATCTGCTTGGCCCGCACCTTGCCGAGCGTCACCGGGTCGACCGCCTCGAGATGCGAGGGATTGGCAGTGAGCGACAGATGGACAACGTTGCCGTCGAACTCGCGATCGGCCGACGTGCCGAGGTGATACTTGACGTCGCCCGATCCTTGGACGTCCTCGGGATTGGCGGGATTGCCCTGGAATTCGGAGAAAATTGCCGCGAATGGCTTGCCCATCATGTTGGCGAGCACGTTGAGGCGGCCGCGATGCGGCATGCCGATGACGATCTCGCGCACGCCGAGCTGGCCGCCGCGCTTGATGATCTGTTCGAGCGCCGGAATCGTCGCCTCGGCGCCCTCGAGGCCGAAGCGTTTGGTGCCGATGTATTTCTTATCGAGGAAGCGCTCGAAGCTCTCGGCCGCGGTGAGCCGCTCGAGGATCGCGCGCTTGCCCTTGGCGGTGAAATCGGTCTGGTTGCGCGCCCCTTCGATGCGTTCCTGGATCCACGCCTTCTGGTCGGGATCCTGGATGTGCATGAACTCGACGCCGATCGTGCCGCAATAGGTCGCCTTGAGAATGTCGATGATCTCGCGCAACGTCGCCGTCTCGCGTCCGAGCACATGGTCGATGAAGATCTGCCGATCCCAATCGGCCGTCGTGAAGCCGTAGGTCTTCGGGTCGAGCTCGGGATGCGGCTCGCGCTTTTCCAGACCCAACGGATCGAGCGTCGCCTCGAGGTGGCCGCGCACGCGATAGGCGCGGATCAGCATCAACGCGCGGATCGAATCGAGCGTCGCCGCGCGAACCTGTTCGAGCGTCGCGCCCTCGGCGACGGCGCCGTTGCCTGCCGGCGCCGCGGCCGCCGCCGCCTCGCCATTGCCGATGATCGCGGCGCGGCGCGGCGCCCAGCTCGGGCCTCGCATCTCCCGTTTCGCCGCCTCGACGTCGTCCTCGCGCAGCTCGGCGAAGAACCCCGCCCATTGCCGATCGACCGATTCGGGATCGGCGAGATAGCGCATGTAGAGATCGGCGAGGAAAGCGCCGTTTTGGCCGTGGAGAAAGCTCGTCGGGTCGGGTTTCATGGCGGTCCAAACTGGGTCAGGGCGGCGGACGGCTCGTTGCGGCGGCCGGCGACGGCTTCAAGATCAAACGGAATTCGACGGCTGTCCATTATATTGGGCGGGCAAACGCGGCTTCAAAGCCATCGACACGGCGTTTTTCTCAACCTTGCAATGCTTTAAGCATCGTCGCCCCGAGGCTGGCGGGGGACTGGGCGATGCGGAAGCCGGCCGATTTCATCGCCTCGAGCTTGTCGCCCGCCGTCCCCTTGCCGCCGGCGATGATCGCGCCTGCGTGGCCCATCCGCCGCCCCGGCGGCGCCGTCACCCCGGCG
>DATIBC010000100.1:0-9303 GCA_035457725.1 Alphaproteobacteria bacterium
CGAGCGCCGCGATCAACGCACCGGCGACCGACAGCATGATCCATTCGATGCGCGACAGGCGTTGCAACAGCGCGGCGTAACGTTCGGCGCAGATCGCCTGTCGTGTCCAGTCGTCATCGATCTCCTCGGGTCGCAGCACGATGATCCCCTGTCGATGCCATGCCGCCGCACGCATGTCGCGCAGGTCGCCCTCGCCGGCCGTACTCTTGGCGGCGCGTCGGCCGAGAGGCGAAGCTAGCGCGCCCGATCTCCTTGCCGCGGGATCCGACTCTCGAGCCGAAGGAATACAATCGCCCATGGTCGCAACTCCTGGTCGTTTTGTGAATTTACGTTTGTATGATTTCGTCGTTGGCTCGTCAACGATATTTTCGTATAGAAATGCGCGCCTCTGTCGTACACACTTTATGCATGGCGAATCAGTCCTCGGTGGCGGTGCAGTTGAAGCGACTGCGCGAGCGGGCAAATCTTTCGGTGCGCGAGGTGGCGGCGGCGATCGAGAAGCCGGCTTCGACCTATGCCTCGTACGAGGACAAGTACAAGAAATCGTACCTGCCGGTGGACTTGGTGAAGGAACTGATCCCGGTTTTCACCCGCCGCGGGATCACCGAGGAAGAGCTTTACGCGCTGGCCGGACTCGAGCACGCGCGGCGCGCGCGCGCGCGCGGGCGCCACGGCGGCGGCGATGACGGGCGCATGGCTACCCTGATGGAGCTCGATCTACGCGCCGGCGCCGGCCAAGTATCGATGATCGACAGCGAGCGAATAGCCGCGGAATGGCACATTCCAGCCGATTTGTTCCGGGCCCAGACCTCCGCGCCGCTGTCGGCGCTGCGGATCATCACCATCTATGGCGACAGTATGGAGCCCGCGTTGGCGGCCGGCACCCGGGTCGTTGTCGACACGACCGACCGCACCCCGTCCCCACCCGGCGTTTTCGTCGTCTACGACGGGCTTGGCCTGGTCGTAAAGCGCCTCGAGCACATCGCGCGCTCGGATCCGGCGCGCGTGCGCCTGACGTCGGACAATCCAAAATATCAACCCTACGAGTTGACGATCGACGAGGCGCAGATTCAAGGCCGCGTGATCGGCCGCTGGCGCTGGATGTAGCCGCGGCGGGCGACGCATCGAGTCGCCGCCCGCTCGCGAATTTTTCGTTAACTTCTTCCCGTTCGTTTAACGATTTTATCGTACAGAAATCTGATCTTACAATTTTCCAGCGAACTAGCCGCTGGTAGCCGCGCTCATCCCAGCTTCGGCGCCGTCTTCGTCATGCTGGCCCGCTGGCTCAGCGACTTCCACCAACGCGCCAATTTCGGCGACTTGGCGAGCGCTTTCTCGCCCTCCGGCGTGGCCGAGAAGTATGCCATCACCGGGGCGAGATGAAGGTCAGCCAACGATAGCGACGATCCGACCAGATAATCGCCCCCGCCAGCCAACGCCTCGAGCGCCGACACGCTTTTATCGACCATCGGCATCGCATCGGCGATCGCCTTCTCGTCGGGCGCGCCGCCCATGAGCGGCGCGATGAGGCGCTGCATCACGACTTTGCCGACGAACGACGGGTAGGCGTACGAATCGACGATGCTGATGACTTGATCCATGCGCGCACGCGCTTTGGCCTCGGACGGCTGCAGCTTGGGGCCGGGGAAGACCTCGTCGACGTAGCGCTCGATGGCACGGGTCTCGTAAAGGGCGAAGCCGTCATGCTCGAATGCCGGGACCTTGGCGAACGGCTGACGCGCCAGATAATCCGGCGCCTGCGTCTCGCCTTTCAGCATGTCGACTTCGACAAGCTTGTATGCGACGCCCTTTTCTTCGAGGGCCAGTCGAGCCGTGCGCGCGTAAGTGCTGTAGGCCGGGCCGTATAGGACGGGTGTCGCCATGTTTTCCTCCTGTTCAATCTCGTGGCGTCGGGTGGCGCGACGCGAACCGGCGCGCCTTTGTCAGTGACGTAACCTTAGTTGCGGCGGGCGCGGCGGTATGGATTGTCGAGCCGCGCCACGAGGTCGCGCAACACCTCGCGGAATTGCGCTTCATCGCATCCCATGAGCACTGCGTCCTCGAGCGAATCTTGCGCCAGTTGGCGGATTTCTTCGAGATTTTCGCCCAGGACCTTGAGCTTTTCGATACAGGCCACGGGTTTGCCGTCCGGCCCCCGCCATACGACCGCCGATTGTGCTCGTACTGCCGATTTAGTCTTCATGGCAGGACGGTACAAGCGGCGGCGGGCGCTTTGCAAGCCGGCTCGCACGCGGCTACACGCGCATGTGATCGCCCGAACGCTTCGTCCGCCAATCGGTGGCGAACGGCCGGAATCCCTGATAGCGTCTCGGTTCCCGCGGCCGCCGGCGATCGCCGGGAGCGCGGCAATCGATCGACCACGTACCGAAACGGGGAGGATCCTCCATGAGATTCAGCTCGCTGCTGTGCGGCGTGGCGCTGCTCGGCTTGCCTTCGTTGGCGCTGGCCGCCGACATCACGATCAAGATGCACGCGATCAACGACAAAGGCATGGGCGAGTCGATCGGTACCGTGCGCGCAGTCGACAGCAAGGGCGGCCTGATGCTGGTGCCGCGGCTCAAGGGGCTGAGCGCGGGCGAGCACGGTATCCACGTCCACGAGAACGCGAATTGCGGCCCCAGGGAGCAAAACGGGCGAATGACGCCGGGGTTGGCCGCCGGCGGTCACTGGGATCCGACGAAAAGCGGCAAGCACTTGGGACCACAGGGCGAGGGCCACAAGGGCGACCTGCCAGCGTTGACCGTCGCGGCCGACGGCACGGCCAAGAAAGCGGTCGTCGCATCGAAGCTCGCCGTCGCCGACCTCAAGGGAAAGTCGCTGATGATCCATGCCGGCGGCGATAACTACTCCGACCAGCCCGCCCCGCTCGGCGGCGGAGGCGCTCGCGTCGCCTGCGGCGTGATCCGCTAGCCGGCCCTACTCGGGCCTGCGGTCAATGACGGGCGGCGGATTCAAGGTTCCGCCGCCCAAATTTTTGTCCCTTGCGTTAACCACACCGACGGCGATCACTTCAGCTTTTCAGTGTCGGATTTCTTGTTTTATCTTTTCCTAACCAACAGTGGTAGTAAATTAACCATCTAATACTTATCAAATTTGAGAATTATTTACTTCTTATCCCGTAGACTCCTCGCAACTTACCGCGGAGTTCGTCTCCGCGCCGCAGCAGATCGGCCGGGGGCGAAGGCCGAGAAGCGAGGAGATCATGGGTCGAGTTCGTGAACGCATTGATCGTTTCACCGTTGGCGGGGCGCAGGAATCGGTGCGCCGGATCGCCGCCGATGCGTCAGGTGCAACGGCGATCGAATACGGCATCATCGTCGCTTCGCTTTCGCTCGTGCTCGTTACTGGCGGCTATTTCCTCGGTTTCAATCTCGCCGGCACCTTCGGCCAAGTGTCGAGCGCCGTGGAATCTGCGCAATCCGGCGGCGCTGGCTCGAGCGGTGGTGGTGGCGGCGGCGGCAGTGGCGGCGGCAGCAGCGGGCCCGGTGCGACGCAGGTCGCCGATCTCGGCTCCCCGTCGGCGGGTGCCGGTGGCGCTTCGGGCTCGGGCAACGCGGGCGGTGGATCCGCGGCAGGCGGCGGCACGTCGGCTGGCGCCGGCGCGGGTGGCACGAATGGCGGTAGCTTCGGGGGTGGTAGTGCCTCCGGCGGCGCTGGCTCCGGCGGCTCGGGTACCCCAGGGGGCGGCGCGGTTGCCAAAGGCGGTGCGTCCGGCGGCGGAGCGGGAGGACCGGGGGCGTCGTCCGGTGGTGGCTCTACTGTCGCGGGAAGCGGGTTTGGCGGCGGCTCGGGCGGCTTCGGTAGCGGAGTCAGTGGCGGATTTAGCGGCGGCAGCGGAACCAGCGGCGGCAGCGGAACCAGCGGCGGCCAACAGATCGCGAGCAGAGGTGGCCCAGGAAGTTCCAGCGGATTGGGCGGCGGTTCGAGCGGATTGGGCGGCGGTTCGAGCGGATTTGGCGGCGCCGCAGGGTTCGGCGGATTCGGCGGCGGCGCGGGCGGTACCGGCGGCGGCAACGCCGGCACGGGCGGCGGCGCGGGCGGCGGCGGCTCAGCCGGGGCGGGCAACGGCGCCGGTGGTCATGCGGCGGGTGGCGGCGCTGCCGGTGGCGCCGGCGGCGAGGCGATGGCCGCAAGCCTGCCTGGCGACGGCGAAGACACGGCGACGGACGTCGGCGCGACCCGTGAATATCGCGTGACCAGCGCCGGGCCGTCATACGACGATGCGGCGGCCTTGAGCGCGGCGCATGAAGCAGGCGCGGTCGCTCCCGCGGCCGGCGGAAGTTCATCGGACAGCGGCGGCTCGTCCTGGCTGTCGGACGCCTACGCGATAATGCTCGCCACGCATGCTTTGCTTCTGCTCCTGATGTTGATGATCGCGACGCTCTTTTTCGTTGCTTACATGCGCCGTCGCGAGAACGCCGAGACCATGTCGTTCCGCGATCGCTTCTACCAGTAAACATCGCGACGCGGGGTCGCGCGTCGTTCGGTGATGATCGCCGGCAGAGGCCAGCGAACGGCAAGCGTCGCCGCGGCTTCGCGTATTGACTGGCCGAATTTCGCGCCGGAAACTAAATCCTCGCTACGTCGGACGACGATCCGCGAATGGCAATTTCCGGATCGAAGGGCGGAACGAGGGCGATGACCAGCGAACGGCGCACGGAATTCGGTTTCACCGCGGCGGACGATGCGCCGATTCCCTATCTGCAGCGTATTCGCGATTATTACAGGGTGCTCGGCTTCGGCGCGCCCTACGTCTGGGCGCATTACAGCGATGTGCCATTCCAGCCATTGACCAAACCGCTCGCCGAAAGCCGGGTCGCCATCGTAACCACGGCAGCACCGTATCAGCCGGGCAAGGGCGATCAGGGGCCGCGGGCGCAATATAACGCCGCTGCAAAGTTCTATGCTGTGTACTCGGGCGATACGACCAAGGATCATGATCTCCGAATCTCCCATATCGCCATCGACCGTGATCACACGACCGCGGAGGATCCTGGCACCTATTTTCCGCTTCCCGAGTTGCGGCGGTCGGCCGAACGCGGCCGCATCGGATCGCTCGCTCCGCGCTTTCACGGGGCACCGACCAATCGCAGCCATCGCGTAACGCTCGAAATCGACTGCCCGGAGATCGTCGCCCGATGCCGGGCCGACGAAGCTGATGCGGCGATCCTCGTGCCCAACTGTCCGGTATGTCATCAGACCGTCAGCCTTGCGGCACGAGCGCTGGAGCAAAGCGGCGTTGCCACGGTTATCCTGGGTTGCGCCAAGGACATCGTGGAATATGTCGGCGTGCCACGATTTCTGTTCTCCGATTTTCCACTCGGCAACGCCGCCGGTCGTCCCAATGACCCGGCCTCGCAAGCATTGACGCTCGAACTCGCTCTGAGCCTGCTCGAGCACGCGCCCGGGCCGCGAACCACCATGCAATCGCCGCTAAAATGGAGCGACAGTCCCGATTGGAAGCGCGACTACAACAACGTCGCACGGCTGACGTCCGAGGAGATCGCGCGGCGACGCGCCGCGTTCGATCGGCAGAAGGCGGTGGCCAAGCATGTAAGGGACGCGGCTATCGGCTGAACGCCATCCGATCGGGCACCGCGCCGTTAATGTTCGCTCGCCGGACGGCCGCCGTCGCGACCGCGTCACGTAGTACGCCCGGCCGGGCGATTCTGGCCGGATTTGGCGGGGTGTGGCCGCTGGGCCGAATGTGACGTAACATGATCCGATACCCCCGATGGAGGGACGGATCGATGGGTGTCGCGCACGAGCCGTGGCTCGTCGTGCTCTCGCTGATCGTGGCGATCCAGGGCGCATATGTCGGGCTGAGCCTGGCGGTCCAGGTCGGTGAAGCGGTGGGGCTTCGGCGACGGTTGCTGCTCGCGGCCGCGGCGATTTCGCTGGCGGTCGCGATCTGGGCGATGCACTTCGTCGGCATGCTGGCGGCGAGGCTGCCATATCCGGTCGACTACCTAGTGTTCCCGACCTTGCTGTCATTCCTGGTCTGCGTGATCGTCGTCGGCACCGCCGTATTCGCGGCGAACGCCGGCCCTCTCACCGCGACGCGGCTCGCCGCTTCGGCGATCTTCATGGGCGGCGGCATCGCCACCATGCATTACATCGGCATGTCGGCATTGCATGCGAGCGCGCATCTCTCCCATGCGCGATCGCTGGTGCTCGCCAGCGTCATCGTCGGCATCGCCGCTTCCGGTCTCGCGCTGTGGCTCGCCAGCGGCCGACGGCGGCGGCCGCCGCTGCTCCTTTCCGCGATGGCGCTCGGCGCGGCCATCGCAGGAATGCATTACACGGCGATGGCTGGCCTGACCTTGGTGCCGTTCGAAGCGCGCGCCAGCGGGGCGCCCGCGCTGTCGGGCGACCTGCTGGCAATTGTCGTCGCGATCGTCGCATTCATCGTTTCGGGCGCCTTTCTGTTGACGCTCGTCCCCGATCGCATGGAAAGCGCTCGGGACGATCCAGGCGCTGCGACGAACAACGGCGAGATTTCCGAGGCGGACAGGACGGGGCTTGGGACCTTCGGTCCGCTTGGCGGCGTCGGCGCGCCGCGGCGGCGAATCGCCAAGCAATTGCCGGTCGAGCGGAACGGGGCAATGCAATTTGTCGATGCCGACGACATCATCGCCGTGCACGCCAACGCCCATTACACCTTCGTCTTCGACGGGCGGGCCAAATTGTTCTGTCCGCTCGGCATCGGTGTCGTCGAATCGCGGCTCGACACCAGTCGCTTCGTGCGCGTTCACCGCAGCCACATCGTCAATATCGGACGCGTCGTGGCGATGAAACGGATCGGCGACGCCGGAATCATCGAGCTGGCTGCCCTCGAGCCATACACGGTTCCCGTCAGCCGCGGCCGCTTCACCAGCCTGAGGTCCCGGCTCGCCGCAACGGCAGACGACATTGACGATGGCGACGCCGCCGCCATCGAACCGACCTTTGCGACGCAGCATCGTTGACTGCGCGAGTGTCGGAGATCGTTGCGGTTCGAGCCAAGCATTCGTTCGACGACGGGGTCTGTCAGCAGCTCTGACACAATTCGTGCATTTGGGCCGCATTTCGTGCAGCGCCGCGACGGCTGGTGAAGGGGTCGTTGTTGCTGCACTGCATTCTTGTTCATATTGACGCCACCGAACCAAGCAAAGAACGCCGGGCGGTCGCAGGTACGAGTTTACAGCTTGCCGCGGACCCGCCTCGGCCCTATCCGGGAGAGCGCGCGTGATTCCAGGACCGTTCGCCTATCACCGCCCGAAAACCGTCGCCGACGCGGTCGGTCTGCTTGCCAGCCTCGGCGAGGAAGCGCGGCCCCTGGCCGGCGGGCACAGTCTAATCCCGATGATGAAGCTGCGCCTGGCAGCGCCGCAACATCTGGTAGACTTGAGCGCCATCGCCGAGCTCCGAGGCGTGCGCAACGATGGCGGCGACATCATCATCGGCGCCATGACGACACAGCACGCGCTGATCGCCGATGCCACGCTCGGCAGCAAACTGCCGATCCTGCGCGAGACCGCGCTGCTCATCGCCGACCCGCAAGTCCGTTATGTCGGCACGGTCGGCGGAAACGTGGCAAATGGCGATCCAGGCAACGACATGCCGGCGGTCATGATCTGCCTCGGCGCCACCTACCACATCGCCGGAAGGCGCGGCGAGCGGCGGATCGCGGCGCGCGAATTCTACCAAGGCGCGTATTTCACGGCGCTCGAGCCCGGTGAGCTGGTAACCGCCATTCGCATACCTACGCCGCCGGCCGGTCATGGGGCGGCCTATGAAAAGCTGAAGCGCAAAGTGGGCGATTATGCGACCGCCGCGGCGGCCGTCGTCTTGACGTTGAAACAAGGACGTGTGGCGACATGCTCGATCGGCCTCACCAACGTCGCTGAGACGCCCTTGCGCGCCGAGGAAGCGGCGAACGCCGTCATCGGGTCGACCCTCGATGCGGCAACGGTGAAGAAGGCCGCCGCCGCCGCCGAGGCGATCGCCTCGCCGGCGAGCGACAATCGCGGCCCCGCTGCTTATCGCAAGAAGATGGCCGGCGTCATGGTCGCTCGCGCGCTCGAGCGCGCCAAGGCGCGCGCGGCATGAGTTGAGGGAGCAGACACATGTCGAAAATCCAGATCAAAATGACGGTAAACGGCAAGGC
The DNA here is from genome assembly GCA_035457725.1 of Alphaproteobacteria bacterium. Classification (GTDB taxonomy): domain Bacteria; phylum Pseudomonadota; class Alphaproteobacteria; order CACIAM-22H2; family CACIAM-22H2; genus DATFES01. The sequence continues at coordinate 8,171 of DATIBC010000100.1, forward strand.
GATCGAGGCGCTCGTCGAGCCGCGCACATTGCTCATTCATTTCCTGCGCGATCAACTGAATTTGACCGGCCCGCATATCGGCTGCGATACCAGCCATTGCGGCGCCTGCACGGTCGATCTCGATGACAAGTCGGTGAAGGCGTGCACGATGTTCGCCGTCCAGGCCGACGGCGGAACGCTGCTGACGATCGAAGGGATGGCGGCGCCCGACGGCACGCTGCACGCGCTCCAGGAAGGATTCCGCGAGATGCACGGATTGCAGTGCGGCTATTGCACGCCGGGCATGATCTTGCGCGGTTATCGCCTGCTCAAGGAGAATCCGAAGCCAAGCGAGGAAGAAATCCGCTCCGGGATCTCCGGCAACCTTTGCCGCTGCACCGGCTATCAGAATATCGTCAAGGCCATTCAATACGCCGCCGCCAAGCTCTCCGGCGCACCCGTCAAGGAGGCCGCAGAATGAACGACAAATCGCCCTCGCGCGAGGAGCGCGCCGAAAAACTCCAGGGCATGGGCTGCAAGCGCAAACGCGTCGAAGATATCCGCTTTGTCCAGGGCAAGGGCAACTATGTCGACGACATGAAGCCGGCGGGCCTGCTGTACGGCGACTTCGTGCGTTCGCCATACGCGCACGCCCGAATCAAGAAAATCGACGCGACGAAGGCCAAGGCGCTGCCGGGCGTGCTGGCGGTATTGACGGCGGCCGACCTGAAGCCGCTCAACCTGCATTACATGCCGACCCTCGCCGGCGACGTGCAGGCGGTTCTGGCAGAAGACAAGGTGCTCTTCCAAAACCAGGAGGTGGCGTTCGTCATCGCCGAGGACCGGTACGTCGCGGCCGACGCGGTGGAGCTGATCGAGGTCGAGTACGAAGAACTGCCGGTGCTGGTCAATCCCTTTAGGTCGATGACGCCGGACGCGCCGGTGCTGCGCGAGGACATCAAGGACAAGACGGAAGGCGCGCACGGCAAGCGCAAGCACCATAACCACATCTTCACCTGGGAGGTCGGCGACAAGGAAGCGACGGACTCGGCGTTCAAAAAAGCCGAGGTGACGATCAAGGAGCTCATCTCGTACCAGCGCGTCCACCCCTGCCCGCTCGAGACCTGCCAGTGCCTCGCCTCGTTCGACAAGAT
>DATIBC010000101.1:0-8021 GCA_035457725.1 Alphaproteobacteria bacterium
CTCGACCTGATGATGCCTGAAATGGACGGCTTCGAGTTCCTGGCGCGGCTGCAGGGCGATGCGACACTACGCGACATCCCGGTGATCGTCATCACCGCGCGCGATCTGACGGCCGAGGATCGACGCCGTCTCGGCGCCGGCGCGCGCGATGTGCTCTCGAAGCATGCATTCGACGCCGGGTCGTTCGCCGAGCGGCTGATCGCACTCCTACCGACGGTCAACAGACGACAAACCCGGGGCGTTATATAATGGCCAAGATTCTATACGTCGAAGATAACGAAGATAACGTTTTCATGTTGCGCATGCGTCTCGAATTGTTGGAAGGCTTCCAGGTTCTCGTCGCGAATGACGGCGGCGAGGGTGTCGCCATCGCCGAACGCGAGCGACCCGATCTGATCCTGATGGATCTCAACATGCCGATCGTCGATGGTTGGGAAGCGACGCGACAGCTCAAGGCATCGCCGACGACCAGGAATATCCCCGTCATTGCGTTGTCGGCTCATGCGATGTCTGGAGAGCGCGAGCGCGCGCTTGCCGCCGGATGCGACGAGTTTGAGACCAAGCCCTTGAACCTTGACCGGCTCGTTGGGCTGATCAGAAATGTGTTGTCGCGTCGACCCGCGCGCTGACGCTTGCATTCGGGCGCGGCGCCGATCGCGCAAGCGCTTTGGGCGCTGCTCCAGTTGCGCGCAATGCATGGAGACGTACCGCACAAAACGCATTTTCAGCCTTGATGTAGCGCGCATCGGAGCGTGGGTCGCCGCGATGTCGCGCCAATGACGTGGCCGATCGCGCGGGCGATATTCGCGGCTGCCGCCGTCATACTGCTGACAAGACTTGTGCCACCCGCCGACGTCCTTGGTGTTTTGGCTGGTTGCAGCCCCGGTTGGCTGATCGTTGCGGCGATTCTGCTTGCCGCCTCGACGATGCTCGGCACCATCAGCTTTCGACGACTACTCGCCGCCCGTGGCGTCAATGCGCGTTTTGGCGCCGTGCTGGCGACCGATCTCGCTGGTCATTTCTATGCGCTCAGCTTACCGGGCGGCGTGGTGATCGGCGGCGCCATGCGACTCCTGCGGTTGAGCGGCCCGAGAGTCTCGATGGCGTCCGTCCTCTCGGCGATCATCGCCAGCCGTCTGCTCGACATTGTCTGCGGCGTACTGGTCGCGATCGCCGCGTTTGCGCTCATCGCCAATACCCTCGAGGACGTCAGGCCATGGATTGCCCTTCTCGGCGCAATTCTCCTTGTCGCCCTCCTCGCCTATGGCATGGCGATCAGCCGAGGCGTCCGGCTGTGGATCGTCGCGGCGCTGGCCAGGAATCCGCGCATGCCGCCGCCGCTTCGGCGGTTTGCGCGCGGCGCCTTGCTACGGTTTGCCCGGACGCGCCGCATCGATCCGCGCGCCGAATTTCCGACCATCCTTTGTCTTCTCGCGCGCCATCTCGTCGGCGGCACGGCACTGATGGCGCTGCTTTGGGCCATCAATGTCGATCTTTCGTATGGCGCCGCGCTGTGGACCCGTGTGGTCACCGGGTTGGTGATGCTCTTGCCGCTTTCCGTGGCGGGCTTGGGCATTCGCGAAGGGAGCCTGATCCTCCTCCTTGCGCCGTTCGGGGTCTCATCGGCGAGCGCCGTTGCCGTATCGCTAGTCCTGCTGTGCTACCAATTGTTGCTCGGCGCGATCGGCGGGCTCATCGAGCTTGCCTCCGGACTCGCGCCGATGCGCACCTTGACCGGCCGACGGGGCTCTAGCGACCGGGGCTTGGGCTGAGCAGCGACGATAGAACTCGCCCGTCCCAGTCGCCCGGCGGTTCCACGTCAAGGATGTGCAGGAAAGTCGGTGCGAGATCGACAATGTTCGCGCTTTCGCAACGCGTGCCGGCCGCGAAGCGTCCCCCGGTTGCGGCGAGAAACCCGTCGCGTCGATGCGCACCCGTACGCCGCTCCGGAGAAACGCAACGAATTTCGCCCACCTTGGGCGAACGCACGCCGCGTATTGGCGCATCGCTCGCCCAGACCACGAGCAGATCGGGCAAGTCGTCGGTGTATTCGCCCGGCAACGCACCGCGGGTGCGCAGCACCTCGCGGACCGCCGGCTGGCCGGTATCGATGTTCACCAGTTCCTGCATCGCATCGGCTAACCCGCTGCACAGCGAATCGTATTCCACGCCCGGCGCCACGACGCCGTTCGGCTCGCGGCCCTTGAGGTTTACACGGATGGCGCCGGTGTAGTCGTTTGGCAACCAGAAGGCCCGGCTGTCGCGCCAGCCGCTCCCGGCGAAGATCAATCTTCGCGTCCAGCGGTCCCAGAGACGGCCCGGCACCGCCGCTTTCGCGGCTTCGATCAGCCTTGGCGATGCGAGATTTTCGATCGCCCGCATCGTCCACGGTCCGTATCGCCGCAGCGGCGACCATTGCACGCCTGGCGCTGCGCCGCTCCCAGTGGGACCGAGCCCAAGCCGGGTTAGAACCTCGGATAGAACGTGCCAACCGCTGTAGTTCGCCCCCATCCCGGAAAGCGAGAACACGACGAGCGCCGAATCGGGCCGTCGTGCCCAAGTCTCGCCAATGAACGCATCGATCGTCGAGCATATCTCGCGGAATGATATGGCATGCCGGCGCGCGAGCTGCGGATTGTGTTCGGGGTGCTGTGGATCAATCATGTCCCAGAGCAGGTGCATCGCCCAGTGAGTCTCGGCGAAAACGGTAAGGAACAGATCGTACGGCTCACGCTCGAGGATCCACCGCGACAGCGACGCTTTGGTCCGGGCGCCTTCGAGCAGATCGCGGCGCAACGCCTCGTAGGCCGCCTCGTTCTCCGGCTTGCCAACCAGCCGGTACTGCTCGGCCAGCGGATGGCGGCCGAAGCGGCGAAGTATCTCTGGCATCAGCGCCGCCGGCTCCGATGATTGCGGCCACGCCGGGTACTCGCCGCCCCAACCGGCCACGTGCACGCCGGCGAACCCGGAAACGGGGCGGCTTTGCGGGACATCGATCAAGGCGGATCGCTTCCCCGCGCGATCAAGGACGACCCAAAACGACTCGCGCGGCAGATCGTCGGCGTACTTCTTGACCACGCGGTAGCTACCCGATTGAAGCTGCATGTGGGTGAAGAATTGGCCGTGCCGACTTGGCATGACACCGGTGGAAAAACTCGGCCAAATCGATCCGCTTGAGATATCCGAGACCGAGCGTAGTCGGCACCATGCTCCCTGATCGCGAACGCGCGCCAAATTCGGCATCCAGCCAGCATCGAGCCAGGTCTCCATCAGCTCCGGGCCAGCGACTTCGATGCAGATGGCGATAATGCGTGGATCGGGTCGGGTCATTGGCGTTCGCCCGTCCGATCGCCCTGTTGTCGACCGAGAATGCCATGCAACCAGGCAAGCACCACGCGGCCGTTGCCGGTCATGACTTCGCGCAATGCGCGAAAGGCGCCGCGAAACGGAAAAATCATGAGAAAGCAGGCCCACTGTACCGGCGTGCTGTGACGGCGGACCAGATAGATCATCTTTTGCACTTTGTATTGTTCATATCGCAAATTCGGTCCACGCCCGGCGCGGCCGCCGGAATGATAGACGATTGCGTTTGGCGCATACGCGAGGCGAAACCCGGCGCCTTTCGCCCGCAACGAGAAGTCGACATCCTCCCATCCGTACGGATTGAATCGCTCGTCAAACCTGCCGATCGCTTCGAACACCTCGCGCTTGACGAAAAAGGCGAAGCCAGGGCATGCGTGGACGTCGCATAGCTCGTCGTATTGCCCCCGATCCTGCTCGCCGCTTGCGACATCCCACGCCGCGCCGACGTAAGGATTGAATCTCATCCCGCGGGCCGAAACCAAGGTCGAGTCGCCGCGCCGTCGGTATGCCTTCGGCGCGACCAAGCCAATGCGAGGATCGGCGTGTGCGGCGTTGACCAACTCCGCCACCGCCCCGGGGTCCAGCGCCGTATCGTTGTCGATGAACAGCATGTAGGAAGCACGCAAATTTGCGCATACCCATGCCAATCCCGCGTTTCGCCCGCCGGCGACGCCGAGGTTCTGCGATTGCCGCAGAACGCGCACATCGGGGAACGCGAGAGCCGCCGCATCGGGCGATCCGTCGCGCGACCCGTTGTCGACCACGACGATCTCCACGGCGGGGTAGCCTTGCGCCTTGACCGACGCAAGGCATGCGAGCAGCAGGTCCCGTCGGTCGAGATTGAGGACTATGACCGCGACGGTATCGTCATCGGCAGGCTTCACTCGTGCACCCCGTACGCCGTCTCGCCACCTCAGAATCCGGCGATCCGCGGCACTGAGCCGAGCCTTGTGCCGCCCGCGCGCCGACGTTGCCCGACCAAAGGGCTTTCCTCCCATACATTTACGGTCAAAAACATTGCTGATATCTTTGCAAGCGTGGCTGGCGATCATGAACCGGCGCGGACCCGTCTTCCGAGAGTAACACGACTGGCTCGGTCGCCAGGTCGCTAACATGCTTCGCGATGCACGCGAGATCGAGAACGATAAGACCCTCGTCTATGACCTGTGCATCGTTGGCGCTGGCATGGCCGGTATCGCCTTGGCGCAACGGTTCATCGGCGATTCCTACCGTGTTTGCGTGCTCGAAAGCGGAGGTTTGACGTTCGATCGCGCGGCGCAAGCGCTGGCCGGCGGCGAGAATGTAGGCCATGGATATTTTCCGCTCGACGAGACGCGGTTGCGTCGGTTCGGCGGCACGGCCGGATGGTGGGCTGGGGAATGTCGCCCGCTCGACGCCGAAACGGATTTCGCCGCGCGCCTGTGGCTTGACCATCCGGGATGGCCAATCACCGGCGACGAACTCGCGCCATATTACTCGCGCGCAGAAGCGGCATGCGGCCTCGGGCCAGGTCAATTCGATCCCGCCGAGTCGTGGTTCAAGGCGGCCGGTTGCGAGCGCCTGGATCTGGACCCACGGCATTTCGTCACCCGAATCTTCAAATACTGCCGGCCCGCCCGCTTCTTGAAGGTTGGCGCGGCCAATCTCCAGAGCGCCCCGAACATCGAAATCTTTCTCAATGCCACCGTGACGTCGATTGCCACCGACGCGGACGGCCGCTTCGTCCGATCCGTCCGGGCCCTAAGTGCGCCCGAACGCAAATTCGCCGTTGAAGCCGCGGTGGTCGTTTTGGCCGCCGGCGGGATAGAAAATGCGCGGCTCCTGTTGACCTCGACCTCCTCAGACCCGGCCGGCCTCGGTAACCACTACGACCAGGTCGGCCGCGGCTTCATGGAGCACCTCTTTTTCGATGACGTCGCGAGCTTCGAGCCGGAACGGCTGATTCCGTCGATTCGCCTCTACGGCCGCCGCCAATCGGTCTCCGGAAGCGCCATCAAGGCGACGCTGGCGCCTTCGGTCGAACTAATGGCGCGCGCCGGCATTCTCAATTGCTGCTTCAAGTTCGCGAGTCCGCTCAAACGGCATCCCGGCGTCGTCGCCGCGTTGGCGCTGGGCAATGGGCTACGGTGCGGATTTCCGCCTTCCGGGCGCGCCAAGCAGGCTCGTACTTTTCTAGCCGAGCTCCCGGCGACGATCGGCACGCTCGTTCATACGATGGCCCATGGAGAGTACGGCTCACTCTCGAAACCGGGCCGGCTGCTCGTGAGCGTGACCAGCGAGCAAGCGCCCAACCCCGCCAGTCGAGTCACGCTGTCGGCGCGGCGCGACGCGTTGGGCCAGCCCATGGCGCGGCTCGACTGGCGCTTGAGCGAGGCCGACCACCGAACGTGGATTTACGGCCTTGAGCTCTTGGCGAAGGAATTCGCCGATCGCCGCATCGGCCGAATTTCCGGTCCCGACGGCGCGACGCGAGAAAGGGCGATGGAGCGGTTGAGGGGCGGCCGCCATCATATCGGGACGACGCGCATGTCCGAGCATTCAAGGCAAGGCGTGGTCGATCGCAATTGCCAGGTGCACGGCGTCGACAATCTTTTCATCGCCGGAAGCTCCGTCTTCGCCACCGCCGGCCATGCTAACCCCACGCTGACCATCGTCGCGCTGGCGCTTCGGCTGGCCGATCACCTCAAATCCGCCCGTTTTACTCGCGCGGCTTGAGGGACATCCAGGCGCCGTCCGAGCGGCGTACCGTCACCTCCAGCTTATCGCCGAGGCGAAACGGGCGGCCAAGCCCGATATACGCGGCGATCGCCAACCCGTGAAGCGTATTGGAACCGACGTCGGCTAACTTGCCTGGGCGCCGGTTGCCGCCAACGGCGGCGCGGCGGCGCCATCGCATGGCTCGGCTGTAATAGTGATGGAGCTCCGGGACCCCGTAGGTTCGGATCTTTATGCGATCGACGAACGGCCGTATCTCCGGACTCTCGAACACCGAGCGAAGCGTCAGCGGCGTGAAAAAACTCGCATGCCAGGGCGGATTATTGTGACGAAACGAGGCGAGCCCGAAGCGGACCGCCCACGAGCCATAATTCGGCATTCCGCACAAATAGAGGATCCCCCCTGGACGCACGAGTCGCAGCAGGCCCCGCACGAACTGGAGCGGGTCGGCGGCATGCTCGAATGTCGAGGTCGCCGCAACGATATCGTAGCTGCCGGCCGGCAGCGTATCCTCGTCGACAAAACCGGAGTGAAGGACGAATTGCTTTTCGATTGCTGCCGCCCGCGCCCATGGCGATGGATCGAGGCCCTCGACGACGCAACCTCGCCGCCGGAATGCTTCGATGAGGAGTCCATTGCCGCATCCGACATCGAGAACCCGCGCGCCGGAGCGGCTGAACCTCGCGGCGATCCGCGCGAACCAAGCCTGATCGAGATCGGCCTGGGTCGCCCCATAATAGTGCGAGACCTCGTTTCCCATGGCCGCGTTGGCGTCGGCGATGGTACGGTCGGGCAGATTGGCGTAAACGAACCCGCACTTGTCGCAGCGGGCAAGCTCCTTCCCGTTCACATCGCGTTCGTGCCGTGCCGAGGCTTCATGGCAGATCGGGCATGGCCTAGCGAGCATCGGTAATCCATCGCATCGATCGCGTTGTCTGTCCATGCTCCCGGTCGAGCTGTCCGAGGCGTCGATTGCCATTTTATCCGGCGTCGTCAAGCGCGCCGACCGGTACGCACGAGCAAGCGAAAAATGTCATAGCGGACAAGATCGAGCCTAAGGAACGGGCGCCGCCGACGGGAATTTCACGACCGGCGAAGGAGCGCTAGAAGGAGTCTAGAGTTTTCGCCCCGCGACGCCGTTCACTGGCGCAGCGAGCGGAACGCGGCGGCGGGATCTCGCCGGCCGCACGCTCACATGCCGCTTTTTCGATCCGCTCCCGGCGTCCCGGGCTTCAGTATATGCCAGGACTGCGACGAAACTATTGGGGCGTCAAGCTGCCGGTCGGCGATCATCGCTTGCCGCGCCGATTCCATTATGGACCGTGCTTGGTCGTGGTCGTACATCTCCCCGCTTTCGGCGATTATCCAAGCGATTGCTCCTCGCGACACGGTTTCGTAGTTGAGTTGCATTCCCGCACGAGCGAGCCTTGCCATTGTTTCGCAAATAGCCTCCTTGCCAAAGGCGATGTCGTCGGGCGTGATCATGTCTTTGTCGTTTCTGAACAGTTCGGTACCATCGCCATTAACGCACTGACTTGCGGGCAGACCCACGCTGTCGCGCCATATGCGACGCTTGCACAAAACGACAAGTCCACCCGTGGGAGCACGAAAACCCCAACGATCGACATGTCATTGCCTGGCCCCAAAATATCGCCGCTATTCAACGAATGAACTTGCGAGGACTGCGCTGCGACATGGCTCCGCCGCCCTAGGCATCAAACGCCGTCCGCATTTGGAAATCGACGTCGGATAGCAAGATCGACGAATCTTGCTCGAACCGACCCCCAGCGATTGCATTACGAGCCAGACCAAATAGCTTGTCGAAATTCCGTCGTGCAGCCTGCAGGGGCGCCTCGTTCGATCCCTTAATGACCAAGTGAGCTCTTATCGCCTCGCCGCTAACTCGGCAGAGCACGACACTTTGATCGAGCCTCGCGGCGAAC
>DATIBC010000102.1:0-8069 GCA_035457725.1 Alphaproteobacteria bacterium
ATATCGCGCTCGCGCCGGGTCAGCGTCGTTTTCAAAGGCTTGCCGCCCGCGTGAAGGTTGGCCCGTGCTTCTCCCTTCGCCGGAACGCGTAGAATCGCACCGGCGGCGCGGCCGTCGATCAGGATCACCCGCTTGTCGCCAGCGCGGATCTCGGACAAGTAGCGCTGCACGATGATCGGCTCGCGCGAGCGACTGGTGAACATCTCGATGAGCGCGTTCAGATTCTCGTCATCGGGCCCGATGTGAAACACGCCGGCGCCACCATTGCCGAACAATGGCTTGATGATGATGTCGCCGTGCTCGCGGCGGAAGGCATCGATCTCCCGGCGGTCGGCGGTGATCAGCGTCGGCGGCATCAGATCGGGAAAGTGGGTTACGAACAGCTTTTCCGGCGCATTGCGCACGTGGAACGGGTCGTTGACCACCAGCGTCCTCGGGTGAATGTGCTCCAGCAAGTGCGTGGCGGTGATATAGGCCATGTCAAAAGGCGGGTCCTGGCGCATCAAGACGACGTCGACCGCCGCCAGATCGAGCTCCTCGAAAATGCCGAGCGTCGCGTGATTGCCGATCTCGCGGCGCACCTCGAGCGCGCGTGCGCGCGTCCGGACGCGGCCGTGCGCGAAGCTCAGATCCTGCACCAGGTAGTGCCAGAGCCGATGGCCGCGGCGTTGACCCTCGAGCGCGAGTGCGAACGTCGAGTCAGCGTCGATGTCGATCCTCTCGACGGGGTCCATCTGGATGGCGACCTTGAGGCCCATCATCGCTCCTATTGTCCCGCGACCGCCGCGGCCGACAAGAAGGGGCGCGGGACGCTCAGTTCAGGCGGCTGCGCAACGCCTGCAACGCTGCGGCGATACGTTGCCGTGTCGTCTCGTCCTTCGCAAGCTCCAGGGCGCGCGTGAAGGCATCGCGCGAAGCGATGAGATTGCCCATCTCGTGGTGGAGGGCACCGAACTCCGACCATAACGCATCCGACTCGGGGGCGAGCCACAGCATGCGTTCGACGACCGCGGCGGATTCGGCGTATCGGCCGGCCTTGAGGTGCCGCAGCTTGATGTTGTTCTGCAACCGTAGCAGCACCGCGCGATCGCTCACCGCCTCGAGATCGCCGGGCGCGAGACGGAGGTCGTCTCCTACGATCTCGTGCAACCGGCGTGACAGCGCTTCGGCGTCAAGAACTTCGCCGTCGTTGAACGGATCGACGACGCAGGCGTCGCCTGCAGCGCCGAGGCGGATGAGAAAATGACCGGGGGCGTTGAGCCCGACCGCCGGCCAGCCGATCGCCCGCGCGACATGCAGCCAGATGATCGACAGCGTCACCGGCAAGCCGCGTCGCCGGGCGATGACCCGCAACAGATCGGCGTTTTGCAAATCGTTGTAGGTCTGGCGATCGCCGCTATAGCCATGCCGGCGAACCAGGATATCCGATAGCGCCGCGGCCCGCGCCGCCGTCGCGCCGGCGCGCGCGGCGGCTTCGTCCACCAGCGCGGAAAGGTGCGCCCGCGCGCCGGCAAGATCGTTCGACGTTCCGGCGACGATCGCTAGCGCCAGTCCAGCTTCGGCGATGTCGATTCTCGATGCGCCGGCGCGACCGATCGCCATCAACGCCATTTCGGCGCCGGCGCGGTCGCTCCAAGCTGGGATCATGATTCCGGAGCTTTGGCCAACCGCCGCGGATCGTCTTTCAGCAGAACATGGCTGACGACGCGGCGTACGTTGGAGACGTTGCGGGCGATTTCGAGTACGCGATCGAGCTCCTGCTGATTCTGCGCCACGCCGAGCAGATAGACGTTACCGTGGACGGTCTCGATCGAATAATTCACCGAATCGACGTTCTTGGCGAAGAGCAAGCGCGTCCTGAGCTCGGTATTGATCGCCGTGTCGCGGCCGTAGCCGACGACACCGCCGCTCTCGTCGGTCACCTCCACTTCGTTGATCACCTCGCGCACGTTCTCGGCCTGCCAGACGAGCTGGATCGCCTCGGCGCGCGTCTCCGCGTCCTTGACCGTCCCGCTGACCAGCACCCGGCCCTCTTGGACCTGCAGATTGAGGTCGCCGAAGTAGCGGTGGTCCTTTTGCAGCCACAAATGGTTGATCTCGGCGCGAATAGCCTGATCTTTCGCCGTGCCGGTGACGCCGCGTTCCTGCATCGCGGCGACTCCCACGGTGGCCCCGGTGGCGATCGCCAGCTCCACACATCCTTGAAGCAGCGGCGCCGATGCCAGCGCCAAAACGACGTACAGCGCGCGAAGTCGAGAGCTATGCATGGCCATACCCCCTGGGGTGAATCGGTAGCGATTCCGGCTTGTTATGTAATCCCGCCGCCCGAGTCGCGCCAAGCGTCGATGACATGGCGCGGCAGTCGCCCTGGGGCGCAAAGCATGGCGTCGAAGCGGACCCGGCAGGCTGCCAGGTCGGGCCGCCGCGAGAGAAAATATGCCGCCGCGCGGCCGATTCGCGCCCGCTGTCGCGGGCCCAGGGACTCCGCTGCAGCCGCCTCGCCGTCGCGCGCCTTGACCTCGACGAAGACGACCAGATTGAAGCGCCGCGCCACAAGATCGATCTCTCCCACCGGAGTCCTGAGGTTGCGGGCCAAAATACGGAACCCCTTCAAACGAAGGCGCCAAGCGGCCCGCCGTTCGGCGCGGCGGCCGCGCCGCAACGCCGCCTGCCGGGTCTGCGTGCCGTCGCTCACCGCGTCCCACCGCGACCCAGCGCCAGCGCCCGCTTGTAAATCTCGCGTCGCGGCCGGCCGGTCGCCGCGGCAACCGCCGCCGTAGCGTCACGCAGACTCATGCCGCCAAGCGCCACGCCAAGCGCCCGGTCGATGTCGGCTTCGGCGGCTACGCTGGCCCGCGCCGCATCGACCGGCGGCGGCCCGACCACGATGACGACCTCGCCCTTCGGCGGGCCGGCTGCGGCATAGAAGGCGGCCAGTTCGGCGAGCGTTCCGCGGCGGATTTCCTCGAACAGCTTGGTCAGTTCGCGCGCCACCACCGCCTCGCGTGGGCCGAAAGTCTGCGCCATGTCGGCCAGGCTCGCCGCCACGCGGTGCGGCGCCTCGAAGAATATCAAGGTCGCGGAAAACGCCGGGAGTTCGCTGAGCGCGCTCCGCCGCGCGGCCGGTTTGGCGGGCAAAAAGCCGCCGAACATGAACCGATCACTAGGTAGTCCGGCGACCGACAGCGCGGCGATCGCGGCGGACGGCCCAGGGATTGGGATGACCGGCAGGTTCGCCGCGTGCGCGGCGCGCACCAGCTTGTACCCCGGGTCGGCGATGAGCGGCGTCCCGGCGTCGGTGACCAGCGCCACGTTTTCGCCACGTCGGATTGCTTCAATGAGCCGCGGACGCACGCGCTGGGCGGTGTGGTCGTCGTAGCGCACCAGCCGCCTCGGCGTGATCTTCAGCGCCGCGCAGAGTTGCCGGGTGACGCGAGTATCCTCGCAGGCGAGGATGTCGGCTGCGGCCAGGGTTTCGACCTGCCGTCGGCTGATATCGCCGAGATTGCCGATCGGCGTCGCGATCACATAGAGCGCCGCGCGCGGTTTACGAATCGCGGCGCTGTGGTTAGGCTCGCCCATGCCGTTGGGAGGTCATGTTGATGAATTTCACCGTCGTCGACCGTCTTGGGCTGCTCGCCGGTGCGGCGACTATGATCGTCCTGTTCGGTTTGGCCGGATGCGGAGGAAGAGTAGCTGGACCGGCGCCGGTCGAGCAAGCGACGCCGCCAGTGGTGGAACCCGAACCGCCGCCCGAGGCTCCGGCCGAGGAGCCACCAGCGTTGCCCGGCGAGCCGGTGAAGGGCGTTCGCGTCGCCTTTCTCGTTCCGCTTTCCGGACCCGACGCGCCGCTCGGTCAGGCGCTGCTCGACGCAGCGCAGCTCGCACTGTTCGATCTCGCCGACGACCAGTTCGTCCTCGTTCCGCGCGACACCGGCGGGACACAGGACGGCGGCGCCGCCGCCGCCGATGCGGCGATCGCTCAAGGCGCGCGGCTAATCATCGGGCCACTATTCGGCGCCGCGACGCCCGCGGTTGCCGAACGCGCGCGGGCGGCGAATATCAATGTGCTGAGTTTCTCCAATGACCGAACGATCGGCGGCGGCGGCGTCTTCATCATGGGTTTGACGCCGCAGCAGCAAGTGGCGCGCGTAGTCGGATACGCGCGCGCGCAAGGCATCGCGCGCTTTGGCGCGTTGCTGCCCGATAGCGCCTACGGTTTCGTCATCGAGGATGCGCTGCTGCGTGCCACGAGCGAGGGCGCGCAAGTGATCGGCGTCGAGCGCTACCCGCAAAGCGGCGACGCCGCTCCGGCGGCGCGGCGCGTCACCGCCTATGACGCCAGGCACGCCGTTTTGGTCGCCCAACGTCGCGCGCTCGAGGCGAACAACGACGATGTCAGCCGCGAAGCGCTACGGCGATTGCGCAACGTCGAGACCGCCGGCGATTTCCCCTTCGAAGCGATCCTGCTCGCGGAGTTCGGAAACCGCCTGACGGCGGTGGCGCCGCTGTTGCCGTACTTCGACCTCGATGTCACGCAGGTTCGCGTGCTGGGCACGGCGCTTTGGGACGATCCGCGCGTTCGCCGCGAAGCGGCGCTCCACGGCGCTTGGTTCGCCGCACCGCCACCCGAGGCGCGAGCCGATTTCGTGCGGCGGTTTCGCGACACTTACGGCCGCGATCCGCCGCGTCTCGCCACCATTGCCTACGACGCCACGGCGCTCGCCGCGGTGCTGGCGCGCCGTCCCGGCGGGGCCGATTTCTCGCAAATTGCACTCACAACTCCGGCAGGATTCGCCGGCCTCGACGGGCTGTTCCGTCTACTTCCCGATGGCTCGAACGAGCGCGGGCTGGCCGTGCTCGAGGTCCGTCGCGACGGGTTTCGCACGATCTCGCCTGCGCCCGAAAGCTTCGAACGGCCGACCGAATAGACGCGATCGAACGTCCCCGGTCAGGCCATCAGCTCGGCGAGCACCGCATTGAGCACGCGCCGACCGGCCGGCGTCGCGGCGAGACCGCCGTCGGCGCGGCGGACGATGAATCCACCCTCGACGAGGCGCGCCAACGCGTGGGCGCTGATCGCTGAATCGAGCGACGTCGCTGTCCGTCGCGCGAAGCTTGCGGGATCGATGCCTTCGCTCAGTCGCAAGCCCATCATCAACGCCTCCTGCCCCGACTCGCCCGGCGCGAGCGCGCGCCGTTCGGCGCTGGCATGGCCGGTTCGCTCGACCGACGCGAGCCAAGTCTCGGGCGCCCGTTCCTGACGCGTCGCTGTCTTGAACCCATCCAGCGTCAGACGGCCGTGCGCGCCGGGACCGACGCCCACATAGTCTTCGTAGCGCCAATAAGCGAGATTATGACGGCATTCGCCGCCAGGCCGGGCGTGATTCGAGATCTCGTATGCCGCGAGCCCTGCGTCCTCGAGCATCGCCTGCGTGGCCTCGTAAAGTTCGGCGGCATCGTGCTCCGCCGGCAGAACGAGCTCGCCGCGCGCGTGCCGGGCGGCGAACGCCGTGCCCGGCTCGACGGTGAGCTGATAGAGCGAAAGGTGATCGCCGGCGATGGCGATCGCGCGGCGCAGCTCGACCTCCCATGCGGCGCGACTTTGGCGCGGGCGGGCGTAGATCAGATCGAACGAGTAGCGGTCGAATGTTCTTGCCGCGAGCGCGACCGCCGCCAGCGCTTCGGCGGCGCTGTGGCCGCGACCGAGTGCGGCCAGGCTGGCGTCGTCGAGCGCCTGGACGCCAAGCGACAGGCGGTTTACTCCCGCGGCGCGGAACGCCGCGAAACGCGACTGCTCGGCCGAGTTCGGATTGGCTTCGAGGGTGATCTCGACGTCATGCGCGACGCGCCAACGTGCGGCAATGCGATCGATCAACGCGGCGACGGTCTCGGGCTCCATCAACGACGGCGTGCCGCCGCCGAAGAACACCGAGCCTATGGTGCGGCGCTCGGCCGCCGCCGCGAAATAATCGAGTTCGGCGAGCAGCGCGGCCCGCCAGCGCGAATGATCGACGGCTTCGCGGACGTGACTGTTGAAATCGCAATACGGGCATTTCGACCGGCAGAACGGCCAGTGGACGTAGATCGCCAATCGGTCATCCGACATCGGGCTTCGGATTTCCTTCAATACACGCCGCGATCAGCTTGGCGAAGGCGACGGCGCGATGGCTGATCTTGTGCTTGTCGCCTGCCGCCATCTCGCCGAAGGTACGCGATCGGCCCCGCGGCACGAACATCGGATCATACCCGAATCCCTGGCCACCGCGCGGCGGCCACACCAGATGGCCGTGAACTTCGCCCAGGAACGTCTCGACGTGGCCATCCGGCCAAGCCAGCGCCAAGGCGGCGACGAAATGAGCCCGGCGATCGGGCTTGCCAGCCAACGCGGTCTCGAGTTTCGTCATCGCCGCCGCAAAATCCCTGGCCGGGCCCGCCCAGCGCGCCGAATGTATCCCCGGGGCGCCATCAAGCGCCGGCACGACCAGTCCAGAATCGTCGGCGAGTGCCGGCGCGCCGCTTGCCGCCGCGGCGGTGCGCGCCTTGAGCGCGGCGTTCGCCGCGAAGCTGTCACCCGTCTCCTCCGGTTCGACGAGGCCGAGTTCGGCGGCGGCGATCGTCTTGACGCCGTAAGGCGCCAGCAACGCGGCGATCTCGCGGACCTTTCCTGGATTGTGGCTGGCGATGACCAGCCGTTCGCCGTCCAGCCGCCGCGCCGTCGTCACAAGGCGAGCGCCCGCTTTTGCGCCGCCACCAGTTCGGCGATTCCCTTGCGCGCAAGCGCCAGCAGCGCCAAAAGATCGCTTTCGGAGAACGTGCCGCGTTCGGCCGTGCCTTGCACTTCGATGATGCGGCCGCCGCCGGTGAGCACGAAATTGGCGTCGGCCTCGGCGCCCGAATCCTCGGCGTAATCGAGATCGAGCACTGGGATACCCTGAAAGATGCCGCACGACACCGCGGCGACATGATCGGCAAGCGGCACGGAAGCGAGTTGGCCCGAACGGACCAACCCCGATAACGCCTGATGAAGCGCCACGAACGCGCCGGTGATCGCCGCGGTGCGGGTCCCGCCGTCGGCCTGGATGACGTCGCAATCGATCTTGATCTGCCGCTCGCCAAGCGCCTCAAGATCGGCGACCGCGCGCAGGCTGCGGCCGATCAGCCGCTGGATTTCATGGGTGCGTCCCGACTGCTTGCCGCGGCTGGCCTCGCGTTCGCCGCGCGTGTGGGTCGAACGCGGCAACATGCCGTACTCGGCGGTGATCCATCCCTTGCCGGTGTTGCGCAGAAACGGTGGGACCTTCTCATCGACGCTGGCCGCGCACAGGACGTGCGTGTCGCCGAAGCGCGCAAGGCACGACCCCTCGGCGTGCTTCATCACCGCCGTCTCGAGCCGGACCGGCCGGAGCATGTCGGGAGCGCGACCCGATGGGCGCATGTCGTTCATCCTTGCGGCGTTGCGGAGACCGGACACCGGGCCCGGACGGGCGCGAACCTACCGCGCTGCGAAGGCGGGCGTCCAGCCCTCGCCAACGGCGCCGGAATTGGCCGCTTTTCGGCATATTTACGGCCGCCCGGCGGACCCGCCATACGTTGACGCTATGGAACCGGGTCCCTACATTCGAAATTCATGAACATGGTCAAACCGACACCCATGACGGAAGCCAGGCCCGCAGCGAGCATCCGGCCGCCGGTGGTCGAACTGAACGAGCGCAGCCGCGAGATCTTCCGTCAGATCGTCGAGGCTTATGTCGAGACCGGCGAGCCGGTGGGGTCGCGCACGCTCTCGCGCAAGCTGGGTCAGCCCCTGTCGCCGGCGACGATCCGCAACGTGATGGCCGACCTCCAGGAGGCCGGCCTGCTTTACGCGCCGCATACTTCGGCTGGCCGCCTGCCCACCGAAGCCGGCCTGAGCATGTTCGTCAATGGGCTGCTCGAGGTCGGCCGCCTGTCGACCGACGAGCGCGAGAGCATCGAGGCGCAGTGCGCTGCCGCAGGCAAGAGCGTCAACCATGTGCTGGAGGAGGCGAGCGCGATGCTCGCCGGATTGTCGCACGCCGCCGGCCTCG
>DATIBC010000103.1:0-5701 GCA_035457725.1 Alphaproteobacteria bacterium
AGACCTTGACCAGCGGATCGCCGCCCACGCGCACCGCATCGACAAGCGCAGCCGTGGCCTCTTCCGGCGTCGAGTAGGTCGACTGTTTGATATCCGCGCCAAGCGCGGCGCCATATCCGACGCACGACATGGCAAGTCCCGCCACGGCGATCATGGCGACTGCTCTGGCGCGGACGCGAGCCAATATCACGTAATCGCGCATTTTTTCGATCCTCGAGTTGGCCTCGGTCGTCGTCGAGTCAACGGCGGCGCCCACCGCCCCCCCTAGCCCCGCCGCCGCGACTCTGAGCCATCGACTGCCGGCTCGCTTGGCCGCGGGCGCTATCCCGCTGCGTCTGTTGCCCGCCGCCCTGGCGGTCGAACGCGGCCGGTTGCCGTTGGTCGCGTGCTTGTGCGCGATCTCCTCCCGGCGCGTCGCGCCCGGCGCCGCCCGCGCGCTCGCCCTGCCCCCGCTCGACTCCCTGCCTGCCGTCACGCTGGTTGGCCTGCCCCGGTCCGCCGTCCCGCCGGGCCTCCGGTCGTTGGTCGTGGCCGCGAAAATCCTTGCGCGATTCGGCGGCCCGCCGATCGGCGCCGCCATATTTCTCGCGCGATGCCTGATCGCGGTAGTTGACGCCTTTGCGATGGGCCGGGTCGTGTTGCCACTTTTTGGCGTCGACGTTCTGGCGATTGATGTTGGTGTTGCGATTCACGTTGACGTTGACGTCGTGATTGTTCCAATCGAATCCGTCGAAGATCGCCGCCGTCATGGCAATCCCGACTCCGAAACCGACTCCCCACGCGACGCCCGAGGCGAACGTGTAGCCGGGCGGCGGCGGCCAGTAGTACGGCGGATACGCCGGGTATGGCCATGCGCCGTACACGACCGCCGGGTTGTACGCCGGCACGTAAACGACTTGCGGGTTGGCCGATTCGATCACGATCGTCTGGCCTTCCACGACGACCTTTTGCTGCTCGGTCGATTTCAGATGGCCCGCTTCATGCGCTTGGCGCCGCAGGCGCTGAACCGAATCCATCACATCGGCCTGCTGGGCGATGAATGCGTCGCCGATCTGCTGTGTCCACTCGAGTTTCTCGTTCATCTGCTCGAGAACGCTGGGAAAATGCGTCAGCGCTTCGACACTCGGGTCCCAGTCCCTCTTCTCCAGGGCCTCGTCGAGTTGTTGGTCCTTGAGATTGGCGTTTTGCTTGACCCACCGCGAGGCTTCGACGATCTCCAGCGGATAGGTCGAAGCGATAAGCACCTGAGCCAGGAGCGCATCGGGGTACAGCGCGATCGGCGCGACAAGCTGGTCAATCTGCTCGGGTTTGAGCGGTTGGTCCGACTGCGCCCGCGCATGGCCGAGCGCGAACATAACGACAACGGCCGCAATGATCGCCACGGCGGCAATGAATTTTTTCATAGTGCGCCCCCGCTGCCGACTTCGAGTGCCTCCGACCCGTGTCAGGCGCAACCCCACCACCCAATGCCGGTGTCGCCATGACCGTCGCGAACGGAAGGCAACGACTTCTTGTTAGATCATACTCGTGCAAGCTCGTTCAAGCCTGACCTGATGTCGGTGCAGAACGGCGTCACGCTTTGGACGAATCGTCGGGCGCCAGCCAGCGCAGCAGTAGTGCGTGCCCGACCGCAAGCAACGTCGGTCCGATGAATATACCGACGAGCCCGACGGTGACCAGCCCGCCGAGCACGCCGATCAGCATGACCAGGAGCGGCAGCCGCGCGCTGCGACTGATCAGCAGCGGGCGAAGAAAGTTATCGATCGTTTGCACGACAAGCCCGCTCCACACCGCGAGGCCGATCGCCGCGGTCTCGGCGCCCGTGCCGTAGAGCCATATGCAAGCAGGAACCCAAATCAGGATCGGCCCGAGCTGCGCAATGCACAGGACCAGCGTAATGGCTCCCAGCAGTACCGCTGCGGGCACGCCGGCGACCCAGAAACCCAACGTCGCGAGCGTCGCCTGGATGAACGCCGTTCCGACCACGCCAAGCGACACCGCGCGGATGACCCGCGTCGCGATGTCGAGAGCCTCCAGACCGTTGGCTCCGCCTATTCGCTCGGCGAATCGGCGGGCGAGCGCCGCGGATGCTTCGCCGTTCGCATAGGTGATGCCGCAGGCGATCGCAACGAGCAAGAACTGCAGCGCGGCGCTGCCGATCGCCAGCCCGCCCGCCGCCACCCACCCCAGGACGGCCGGCACGACAATCTTGAGCTCGCTGGCGATCGGCACCGTGCCGGCGAAAACGCCGCCCCACGCGCGCGCTATTTGCGCGCCGATCAAGGGCAGATCGGCGATCCACTGCGGCGGCGCCGCAAGATCGCCAACGACGATTTGGTCGAAGGCCGCTTGCAATCGCGGCCCGCTTCCGACGAGCGCGTCGACGACGCGCACGCCGGGAACGATCAGCAGCGCCGCGATCGTCACGCCAAGCAGAACCCCGACCAGCTTGCGCCGCCCGCCGAGCCATTGCGCGATCTTCTCGAGCGGGCCCCATAGCGAGACGACGATGAACGTCGACCAGATGAGCGCCGGAAGAAACGGCGCGACGATGGCGACGCACGCCGCAGCCAGGAGAAATACGATCCCCAGCCCGACCAGGCGTTCGAAATTCGCGTATCCGGGCTCTGGCTGCTGGTTCATCGCTTGCGTCCGTTTGTCCGAACCATCACCGACGCGGCGCCCGCTGAATTGCGGCCGCGATGTCACGAGTCAGCGCCGTGACCGCTTCGCTCATCGCCGCGACGTCCGCCTCCACCCCTGGCGCCGCCACGCTACCTCGATGCGTGAACCGCTGCACGACCGGCACGGCACGCGCGTCGCCAGCCGCGAGCGACCACGACGCGACCAGTACGACCGAGCGCCCCTGTGTCACGCCGAATTCGATGACATCGATCGTCACCTGGTGGTCCATGGCGCTCGCGGGTCGCGGCGGTTGGAGATAAACGCGGTGCTCGGGCAGGAGGACGCTCAGATTTTCGGCGACGACGCGGGCGAAATTGTCGGCGAGCGGCTCGGCCCAGCGATCGAACTCCGCCGCGTCGAGCCTATGGCGCGAGGCGAACGTGACGATCTGCGGTCGATCGAGATGCTTCGGTAAATCGACCGGCGCGACGAGCACCGTCGGGCCTTCGATCCGACGGCTTACATCGCCTTGATGTCCGGCGATGGAGCTCAACAGGTAAAGCCGCGACTCCTCGCTTGTTCCGCACGCGGTCAATCCAGCCACCGCAATCGCCGCGGCGCATAACCGACCCCCCGTCGCTCGTCGCATCGCCACACCCCATTATGAGGCGAAATTCTTTTCCGGGGCGGGAGGATAGAGCCTCGCTCGCGTTCCGTCGAGCGCGCTTCGTGGATCGTTGGCCCCCTGACGTCGTCGGGCTACCTCTCGACGGACGATTGCTTGGCCTGTGATAGTCCGATTAAATGTCCGCCCCGTCGATTCACGCCGACGTCGCGTCGCGTCGTGGCGTGGAATCGAGGCATTCTGAAGCGGCGCACGTATCTCGCGAAACACCTCGGGGGATAGAGGAATGGGCGGTGAAGCTGCCGTTGCGAGCGCTTCGCTCGTACATTCCGCCGACGCAACGAGCGCCGGTTCGGTACCTAGATCATCACTGGCCGAATGCCACGAATGCGGGCGGTTCGCCCGTATAACCGATCTCAGGCCTGGACAGACCGCGCGATGTATTCGATGCGGCGCCGTGCTTCGCCGGTCGGTGGCGAACTCTCTCGACCGCACCCTCGCGTTCTCGATCGCCGGGCTGGTGCTCATGGCGGTCGCCGCGACAGCGCCTTTCATGTCGATGCGCATCGAGGGGCGGGTGCAGGACGCCAATCTGATCACCGGCGCGATCGAACTGGTCGATCGCGGGCTATGGCCTTTAGGCATTCTTGTGGTCATTACGACGATCGCCGCGCCCCTCGCCAAGCTGGGGCTCGCGGTCTACGTGATCATGGCGCTCAAGCTGCGGCGCCCGCCGCGCCACCTGCCCTTCGTCTTCCGGTCGCTTGAAATGCTTACACCATGGGCGATGGTCGAAGTGTACCTGCTGGGCATATTCGTCGCCTACGTGAAGCTGACGGATCTGGCGACGATCCAGCTCGGTGTCGCGCTCTATTCGTTCATGGCGCTGATGCTGATCGTCGTCGCCGCCAATGCGTCGCTCGACGACGAGGCAGCATGGCGCGAGATGGCGAGACGCGGCCTCGTTCCGTATCCGTCGCAGATGCCTGGCCCGCATTTGGTCGGTTGCGAGCGCTGCGGCTTCGTAACCACGAAAGGACCGCACGACGCGCGTTGTCCGCGCTGCCAGACGGCGCTTCACCGCCGCAAGCCCAACAGCATCGCCCGCACTTGGGCGCTGGTGATCACCGCGTTCATTCTTTACATCCCGGCTAACGTTTACCCGGTGATGACCGTCATTTCATTCGGCAGCGGCCAACCGGACACGATCTTGAGCGGCATCAGGGAACTTTTCGAGGCCGGCATGTGGCCGCTGGCGCTGCTCGTCTTCTTCGCCAGCATCACGGTGCCGTTTCTCAAGCTGTTCGGCCTCATTGCGCTTCTTATTTCCGTGCAGATCGGCGCGCGCTGGCGATTGCGGGACCGGACGGTGCTCTACCGCGTCGTTGAATCGATCGGCCGTTGGTCGATGATCGATATCTTCATGATCTCCATCCTCGTCGGCCTCGTGCGACTGGGATCGATCGCAACGATCGAGCCGGGCGTCGGCGCAACGTCGTTCGCGGCGGTCGTCATCATCACCATGATCGCGGCGACGACATTCGATCCACGCCTGATGTGGGACGCCGCAGGAGCGAACGGCGAGCGGGCGAAGGGAGGGTTGACGCATGGCGGATAACGACGACATCGTCGAGCCGCGTGTCGATACCCGGCCGCGCATCTCTCTGATCTGGATCGTTCCGGTCGTCGCCGCGATGATCGCCGGATGGCTGGGCTACACGACGCTCGCCGAGCGGGGGCCGACGATCACCATCAAGTTCCGCACCGCAGCCGGTCTCGAGGCCGGTAAGACCCGGATCAAGCACAAGGACGTCGAGGTCGGCATCGTCGATTCGGTCACCTTGTCGCCCGATTTGTCGTACATTGTGGTCGTGGCCCAGATGCAAAAGGAAGCGGCGCCGTTCATGAACGACGGGACGCGCTTCTGGGTCGTTCGTCCGCGGATCAGCGCCGGCGGGATATCGGGACTCGAGACTCTGGTCTCGGGGGCATACATCGAAATGGACCCGGGAAAGGGCGCTTCGACCCTTGCCTTCGACGGGTTGGAGACACCGCCAGCGGTGACCGCAGACGTTCCCGGAACCGAGTATGTCCTGCACGCCTCGAAAGCCGATTCGCTGGGCCCCAGCTCACCAATCTACTTCCGTGGCCTTCGGGTTGGCGAAGTCCTCGGGATCGACTACACCACCATCGAGACCGATGTGCGCATTGCGGCGTTCGTCCGCGCGCCTTACGACCGCCTTGTTTATTCCGGCAGCCGCTTCTGGAGCGCCTCGGGCGTATCACTGACCACCGGCGCCACCGGGTTTAAGCTGCAGATGGAGTCGCTGGAGGCAGTGCTTTCCGGCGGCATCGTGTTCGACACCCCGGACACCGCACGCATCGGCGCGCCGGCGGTCGCCGGCACCGAATTTCCGCTATTCGACGACGCCGAGCGCGCCCGCGAGGCGG
>DATIBC010000104.1:0-26176 GCA_035457725.1 Alphaproteobacteria bacterium
ACCTCGGCCCTCGATCCGGA
Organism: Alphaproteobacteria bacterium; assembly: GCA_035457725.1. GTDB lineage: Bacteria > Pseudomonadota > Alphaproteobacteria > CACIAM-22H2 > CACIAM-22H2 > DATFES01. The sequence goes on from DATIBC010000104.1 coordinate 21, forward strand.
GCTGACCGGCGAGGTGCTGAAGGTGCTCGAGCAGGTCGCCAGCGAAGGAATGACGATGATCCTTGTGACACACGAGATGGGATTTGCGCGTCGGGTCGCTACGCGTCTCATCTTCATGCACGAGGGCAAGATCTGGGAGGAGGGCCGCGCCAGCGAGGTCCTCGCCAATCCTCGCACGCCCGAGCTCGAAACGTTTCTCGACGCCGTGCTTCACTGATCGTCAACGTCAACCCAGGAGGAGACGCAAATGAAACGAATCGCCGCCGCGTTGCTCGCCGTATCGGCTCTCGTTCTCGGCCACGTCGAGGCCAAGGCCGATGCCTTCGCCGATATCGTCAAGAAAGGCGTGGTACGCATCGCCGTGCCGCTCGACGTGCCGCCCTTCGGGTCGCTCAATCAGGAGCGAAAGCCGGAAGGATTCGACATCGATCTGGCGGAGATGGTCGCCAAGGCGCTCGGCGTCAAGCTCGAGCTTCAACAGGTCACTGGGGCCAACCGCATTCCCTTCCTGATCACCGACAAGGTCGACATCGTGATTTCGGTGATGGGGCTGACGCCCGAGCGGGCCAAACAGATCATGTTCACCGCTCCCTATGCCGACACGCATCTGGCGGTCTACGGGCCCAAGAGCGCCAACGTCAAGAGCGCCGCCGAAATCGGCAACCTCAAGGTGGTCGCCGCCAAGGGCACGACGCAGGATCTCGGGCTTGCAGCGATGAATCCGCGCGCAAACATCATGCGCACCGAGGACGACGCCACCGCCGCGACGGCCTACATCACCGGACAGGCCGATCTTTTCGCCACCAACAGCTTGATCGTCCCAGACCTGATGAAACGCGCGCCGAACAAGGAGTTCGATCTCAAGTTCGTGATTCGCCGCAGCCCGGCGCACATGGGCGTGAGGATGGGCGAGGTTGGCCTGCTGCAATGGCTCAACAGCTTCATCTTCTTCAACACGATGAACGGCGAACTCGATCGGCTTCATCAGAAATGGCTGGCCGCGCCGATGGCGCCGCTGCCGACGCTCTAAGGTGCCGATGCGACTCTCCGCCCTCTTCATGGAGGGCGGAGGCCGCCGGGCGCGGATTCGCCGAAGGAGATAGAGTATGGTGGAAATCGAGTGGGCGCGCCTCAAGGCCGCCGAACTTGCCCAAATCGCCAAGCGCAACGCCATCGTCATCCTGCCGATCGGCTCGACCGAGCAGCACGGCCCGCATCTGCCCACGCAGGTCGACGCGCGACTGGCGACGGAAGTCGCGCATCGTGCCGCGCGAATCATGGCCGACAAGCAGCCGACCGTCGTCACGCCGACCATCCCATTCGGCATGAGCGAGCATCACATGTCGCTCAATGGCACGATCACGCTCGACTACGCGACGATGGCGGCGGTGCTCAATTGCGCCTGCGAATCGATCCTGCGCCACGGTTTCAAGCGTATCTTTATCCTCAACGGGCACGGCGGGAACACCGACGGCATCTATACGTTCATCACCGAATTCACGGTAAAGCATCGCGTTCCCTTGGCCGGCGGCACCTACTGGAACATCGCCCAGAAGGAGATCGCCGAAATACTGGAGAAACAGAAGGCGCTGTTGCACGCCTGCGAGGCCGAAACGGCGATGATGCTGGCGCTCACCCCCGAGCTCATCGATCAGGACGAGCTGTCGCAAATGCACGGCGCGTACGTTCCCGGGTTGGCGGCGATACCCGGCGTCAATGCAGGAGTCTATCGCTGGCGCCAATTGTCGAGCCGCTCGCCCATCGGTGTCATCGGCGACGCAGGCGCCGCGACTCCTGAAAAGGGCCGGCGCCTTTTTGACGCCATATCGGCCGCCGTGGCGCGCGCATTGCTCGAGGAGCGGCTGTGGAGCGAACCGATCTAAGCGCGCCCGCCTCGATACCGGCGCCGCCGAGCTCCGCCATGCAAAGCGAGATTTCCGCCATGAGCCGGCTGACGGCGGACATCGATCTCCACGCCGAGGGCAAGGCACGCGGATTCCTGCGCGTACCGCATTCGGTGCATCGGTCGGCCTATGGCTGGATTCCGATTCCGATCGCCCGCATTCGCAACGGCGACGGACCCAGCGTCTTGATGGTCGCTGGCAATCATGGCGACGAATGGGAAGGCCAGATCGCGCTGGGCAACCTCATCCGCGCCATCGAGCCCCGGCACGTGCGCGGTCGGCTCGTGGTGCTGCCGTCGCTGAACTTTCCGGCTGCGATCGTCGGTTCGCGCACTTCGCCGATCGACGATGGCAATCTCAATCGCGCGTTTCCCGGCGATGCGAACGGCGGGGTTACGCAGCAGATCGCCTACTGGGTCGAGCACGCGTTGCTCCCCGGATTCGACTTCGGTTTCGATTTTCATTCCGGTGGCAGCTCGTTGGCCTACGTCCCGAGTGCGCTGGTGCCGCGCGATCCCGATCGCGATCGCATGGAGCGCCTGATCGGCCTCCTGCGCGCGTTCGGCGCGCCGATAAGCTACGTCGCCGCCGCGCCGCAGGGTGGCGATCGGACCTTCACGTCGGCCGGACATCGGCAAGGCGTTCCGGTTATGGCGACCGAGCTTGGCGGCGGCGGAACGGTGTCACGGGAGGCGCTTCGCGTCGCCGAGGACGGCATGCGGCGCGTGCTCGCGCATGTCGGACTGCTGCGCGGTCTGCCCGTTCCGGCGGCGGCGGCGACGCGCCTGACCGAACTTGGTGGCGACGATTACTACGTCTACGCATCGGAAAGCGGAGTGTTCGAGCCATTGGCCGAACTCGGCGAGGAGGTGGCGGTCGGCCAGCCGGCGGCACGCATCCACCTTTATCACACGCCATGGCGCGAGCCTGTCTTATTGCGATTTGCGCGCGCCGGGTTCGTTTTGTGCAAGCGGATTCCGGCGCGCTGCGAACGCGGCGACTGCCTGTTCCATCTGGCGGCCGACATGCGCGACCACGCAGAGGCCGGCAGCGCGACGGGAGATTCGGCAACGTGAATCCAGACTCGACGCCGTCCTGCGTCGAGCAATTCCAGGAGGGGGAACACATGCGATCGTTTTTGAGAAATGCGTTGGCCACGGCGTGTGCGTTGGCGATCGGAGTCGCAGCCGGTGGGGAAGCGCGCGCCGACAAATTGGCGGACATCCTGTCGCGGGGCGTGGTGCGCGTCGTCGTATTCTCCGACGTTCCGCCGTTCGGCTCGATGAACGTCAGCCGCGAGCTGGAGGGATTCGACATCGACTTGGCGAAGATGGTGGCGCAGTCGTTGGGCGTGAAATTGGAGTTGGTGCCGGCCGCAGCGGCCAATCGCATTCCCTACTTATTGACCGACAAGGCCGACATCAACATCGCGGCGATGTCGGTCACTCCGGAGCGCGCCCGGCAGGTCATGTACAGCGCCCCCTACGCCGACACTTCGTTGGCCGTTTATGGGCCCAAGAGCCTTTCGATCAAGTCGGCGGCCGACGTGACCAACTACAAGACCAGCGTCGCCAAGGGCACCACCGAGGACATCACGTTGTCGGCGGCCAATCCGCGAGCCGACATCATGCGAACCGAGGATAACGCGACCGCGGTGCAGGCGTACCTGTCGGGACAATCGCAACTCCTCGCGGCCAACAGCGTCGTGGTGGTCGAACTGGCGAAGAAGAACCCGACGAAAGAGTTCGACTTCAAGTTCGCGCTTCGCCGAGCGCCAGCGCACATGACGGTCAAAATGGGCGAACACAATCTGGTGCGCTGGCTCGATACGTTCATCTTCCAGAACACGTTGAACGGCGAGCTGGACAAGCTGCACGTCAAATGGCTCGGCGGCAATATGCAGCCGCTGCCGCCGCTCTGATCGCCGCGCACACGTTCGTATCGTCCCGCTCCCCTGCGCCAGCCGGGGAGCGGGCGAAGCATCGCGCTCGATGCGCCCGAATACGGAACCTCCAATCATGTCCAAGCACGATTTCACCGCCGACGAATTCGCCTCGCGTCTGGCCCGCGTGCGCGACGAATTGGCGCGGGCGAATCTCGACTGGTTTCTTGCGTTCCATCCGGTGTCGATCCACTGGCTGACCGGGTCCGACGCGAAGAGCTATCAGGAATTCCAGTGCCTCTTCGTTCCCGCCGCCCCCGGGCCGATCGCGGTGATGACGCGCGAGGGCGAACGAAACGAGTTTCGCGATGACGCCATCGTCGACCGGATCTGGACGTGGGGCGGCGGCGAGGCCGAGGATCCCATCGCCAAGTTCGAACGCCTGGCCGAAGAGCTCGGCCTCGATCGTGCCAAGGTCGGAATGGAGGTTCCGGCCTACTATCTGCATCCGCATCACTACGTGGAGATCAAACGGATTCTCGGCGCCGCCCTCGTGGCCGAGCCGACCAACCTGATCCACGACCTCAAGCTGGTGAAGTCACAGACCGAACTCGCCTACATCCGCCGCGCCAGTGGCATCGCCGACGCAGCGATGTCCGTCTTCGCCGGCGCCTTGCGCGACGGGGTGAGTGAGCTTGGCGTCGCGGCAAAGGTGTACGACGCACTGCTGAGTTCGGGGAGTGGCTTGGCGGCGAGTCCGATCAATCTCGTTTCGGGCGAACGGTCGTGCTTCAGCCACGGCGCTCCGACCGAGCGACAAATACGGCAGGGGGATTTCGGCAACGTCGAGTATGGCGCCGCCTACCGCCGATACACCGCCACGATCGGCCGCCAGTTTTGTCTCGGTCCGCCGACGGCGCGCATGCGCGAACTGTATAACCTGGTTCGTCGCGCCTGCGACGCCTGCATCGCCGAAATCCGCGATGGCGTACCGGCCGTGGTCCCGCACGAAGCCGCAAAGCGCCACATCGCCGATGCCGGCCTCGATCATTGCCGCGTTCACACCTCGGGATACGGGCTCGCTCCCGGCTTTCCACCGACTTGGGGCGAGCCGGTGCATATGATCGGCGGCAGCACTTATACCCTGCGAGCCGGAATGGTGGTCTCGGTGGAGCCGCCGGTGTTCGTCGGCGAGGAGCGCCTCGGCGCGCGCATCATCGATAACGTGCTGGTTACCGAGGACGGCGCCGAACTCCTGTCGCGATTCAGCCGCGACCTGATCGTCGTCTAGCGATGTCGGCGATCTTTGGGCCGTCGCGCCACGCCGTCGTGCCGCGGACACGGTTTAGCGATGCTGTGCACGATTTCGGTCCGGCACGCGGGCGTCGAAGCAGTCGTCGATCGAGCGGCTCAGCAGCTCCTTGCGGATGCGCTCGGTGGGCGTTTTGGGGAACGTGTCGATGAACGCGATGAAGCGCGGTATTTGAAACTTCGCCAAGCGGCTGTCACACCACGTGAGCAGATCGCTGGGCGCCAGCGTTGCGCCGGGCTTGAGGCGCAAGAAGGCCTTCATGTCTTGGTCCGACAGCTCGTTCTCGACGCCGACGACCGCGCTCTCGGCGACGGCGGGATGTTCGTTCAGAACCCGTTCGACCTCCCACGCCGAAACGTTCTCGCCGCGCAACCGGAAACTGTCCTTCTTGCGGCCGGAATAATAGAAGAACCCGTCCTTGTCGCAGTAGCCAAGATCGCCGGTGCGAAGCCAGCCGTCGACGAGCGCGACTTGCGATGCTTCCGGATTGCGGAAGTAGCCCTTCATGATCACGCCAGGAATCTTCTCGCGCACCCAGATTTCGCCCTTGACCTCAGGGCCGACGAACGCGCCGTTGTCGTCGGCGATGCGGACGTCGAAGTAAGGAAGCGGCTTACCGATCGACCCAAGCCGCCCCTCCATATTGAGTGTGGTGAAACTCGACGCCTCGGTCATGCCATAACACTCGCGGATCTCGACGCCGAAGCGGTCGCGGAACTTCTCCCAGATGGTGATCGGACAGCCGCCACCCCATGCGACACGAACTCCGTGACGTCGGTCGTCGGCGTTCGGCGGCTCCTTGAGCAGCAAAGCCAGGACCCCGCCGAAGAAATGGATGTGCGTCGCGCGATAGCGTCGCGCATCCTGCCAGAAACGCGAAACGCTGAACCGCTCGGCAATGGCGAGCGTGACGGGCTCAAGCAGGCCCACGATCAGCACTTCGGCGCCGCCGATGTGATAGATCGGCTCCCAGAGATAAAGCACGTCCCCGGGGCGTAATTCGGCGAGCCGGGCCGCCGCCCAACCGCAGGCCTGCAGCATGCGGTCCGTAACCAGGACGCCCTTGGGCGCTCCCGTTGTGCCCGAGGTATAGCTTATGAGCAGCGTATCGTCGGGCGTCGCCAAGAGCGGCGGAAGCGCAGTGGTGTCGGCGGCGGCCAGAGATTCGAACGACACGACGCGCGCCAACGTCGATTCGATGACCCCGGCGCGCGCGACGATCAAGTTGACGTCGCCGGGGCGTAATGCCTGACGAAGCTGCTCGCCACATTTTGCATCGGCGATAATTGCCGATAGCGCCGAGTGCTGGATGACGTATTCGAGCGAATGGCCACGCAAATTGACGTTAATCGGCACCTGGCACACGCCGATTCGCGCCATGGCGAGGAACGCGACGACGTAGTCGGGGTGGTTCGGCAACATCACCGCCACGCGGTCGCCGCGTTCGAGCCCGAGCGCGATGAGGCCGATGGTGAGGCGGCGCACACGATCGCGCAGTTGGCGAAGCGTTAGCGCTTGATCTCCGAATCGGCAGTAGACGACGTCGGGATCGCGCATCGCACGGTCTTCCAGCATCTGGCCGATCGTCCGCGGCGACAGAATGTCGTCCGTCGGCGCGTCGGCGGCTATGGGCGTCGACATTGCGCGTCCTTGCGGCGGTTCGTGGAAAAATTGGCGTCGCATTCTCCCGTGCCGGGTCCTGGACGTGGTAACGTTGTCCGCGCCACGGGAGAATCGAACATATGGCCAACGATGATCGTTCGGCCGCGGATACGCGGCCCAACATCCACATGCTCCGGCGCGATCTTGCGGCGGCGTTTCGCGCCGCGGTGCGGTTCGGCATGCACGAGGGCGTATGCAACCATTTCAGCCTCGCGGTGGACGCCAACCGCACGTTTTTGCTCAATCCGCACGGCGTCCATTTCAGCCGATTGCGCGCCTCGAACCTTCTGCTCGTCGACGCCGAGGGACGCAGCGTCGAGGGCAGGGAGAAAAACCACACGGCGTTCTATATCCACGCCCGCATCCATTTGGCGAGCCCGCGCGCGCGTTGCGTGCTCCACGCCCATCCGCGCCACGCCACGGCGATCACAATGCTGCGCGGCGGGAGGCTTTTGCCCTGCCACCAGAACGCGCTGCGCTTTCACGGCCGCATCGCCTATTACGAGGAATACGGCGGACTCGTCCTCGACGAGACGGAGGGCGATCGCGTCGCCGAGGCGCTCGCTGGCAACACGGTGCTTTTCATGAAGAACCATGGCGTCATCGTTACCGGGCCGACCGTCGCCGACGCACTCGACGACCTGTATTATCTCGAACGCGCCGCCGAGGCGCAGATCACGGCGATGTCGACCGGGGCCGAGCTCGCCCTCGTTCGCGAGGAAATCGCGGCGGCGACGGCTCGGCAGTTCGAACAGCTCAATCCGGTGAATGCGGCGCTGCATTTCGACGAGCTCAAGCGAATTCTCGATCAAGAAGAACCTGATTACGCGAACTAGGCATCAGCCGCGCTCATCCATGAATCGCCACCACCGGAACGCCGCGCGTTGCGCCGTTCGACGCAGCGCGGCGAGCGGAAATCGTGGTAGCGGCGAAAACGCGGGTGGAAGATCGGGCACGGGCCGTCCGCCGAGGCGATCGGCGAGAATTTTTCCGGCATGCAAGGCGAGTGCTACGCCGCTGCCCTGGTAGCCCAGCGCATAGAGCACCGTCGGATCGTCTTCGGCGTGGTGGATATGCGGCATCGCGTCGGCGGTGATGCAAACCCATCCGGCCCAATCATAATCGACCGTGATGGCGTCGAGCGCGGGTGCCTTGCGTTTGAGCTCGGCCAAAAGAAAGTCGCGCTGCACGGCGCGGGTCGCCGGCGAATCGACGATCTGGCCGCGACCGCCGAACATGATGCGATCGTCGGGCAGTCGTCGAAAGTAATAGAGCAGGGTCCGCGTATCGGTCAGCACATGCGACGTGCGAAAGGAGGATTCGGCCTTCTCGGCCGGCGTCATCGGCCGGGTGACGATTATGTGCGAAAGGACGGGAAGCAGCCGGCGGTTCGTCGCCTGGTGCAAGCCCTCGGCCGTATAGCCGTTGGTCGCGAGCACGACATTGCGCGCGCGCACGCGACCGGACGGGCCAACGACAGCATGACGGTCTCCATCCTTCGATAAACCAACAACCGGCGAGCCGGCGAATATTTTCGCGCCGGCGCCGCGCGCCAGGCGCAGCAGCCCGAAGGCGAGCTTGAGCGGATTGAGGCCGATGGCGTCGGGCAGGAGTAGCGCTCCGTGCGACTGCGGTCCGCCGAGGTGTCGGGCCCTGAGCTCCTCGGCATCCATCAGGCGCGTCTCGTAGCCATATCGCTCGCGCAGCAGCTCGGCGTCGGCGATCAGACCGGCCAGTCGCGACGGGCGGTGGGCGATCTTGAGGTGACCATCGGCCGTCGCATCGCAGTCGATACCGCCGTCTCGAATCAGCGCCCGGGTCGTCGCCAGCGCGTTCATGCCCTCCGCGAAGACACGCCTTGCCGTATCGATTCCCCATTGCTCGATCATCTTCGCCGGGCTGTGGCGGCCGAACGCCGGGCGCGCGAACCCGCCATTGCGCCCGCTGCAGCCCCAACCCGGCCGATTGGCTTCGAGCACGGCGACGCGCGCGCCGGTATCGCGGGCGAGATGATAGGCCGCCGACAGCCCGGTATACCCGCCGCCGATCACGGCGACGTCGAATTCGTGTTCGCCGACGAGCACTCCGTCGTCGGCGGGCGGATCGCCCGACACGGCGGCCCAATATGACGCGGCATGCGGCAGGTTGCGCCCAGGCCCTTCGCCAAGCAGCGGATCGCGCAGTATCGCCGATTCACTCGTCATCGGCGCTAGCTTTGCGTGGCGCGGCGGCGAAGATACTCGGCCGCGAGGATGATAACCGTGATGACGACGAGCATCGTCGTCGAGACTGCCGCCAGTGTCGGATTGACCTGCAAAAGCATGTCGTTCCACATTTGACGCGGCAGTGTACTGACGAGCCCGCCGCTGACGAAAAGCGCGATCGTCAGATCGTCGAACGAGGCGATGAAGGCGAAAAGGAACGAAGCGATCATTCCGCCGCGGATCAGCGGAAACGTGATTCGCGTGAGCGTCCGCCAAGGCGAGGCGCCGAGGCTCGCCGCCGCCTGGTCGAGCCGCTCGTCGTAGGTCTTGAGGACCGCCATCATCGTGATCACCACGTAAGGCGCCGCCAGGACGGTATGGCCGAGGACGAGGCCGAACGAGGTCCCGACGAGACCGACCTTGGCGTAAACGATGTAGATGGCGACCGCCACGACGATCCGGGGAATGATCAGCGGCGACAAGATGAGGGCAAGCAGGCCTGCCTTCGCCGGTGCGCGGGCGCGCACCAGCATGAAGGCGGCCGGCACGCCCAGCAGCATCGACAGCGCTCCGGTAAATGTCGCGACGACGAACGAACGGACCGTGGCCTCCATCCAGGCGCTCGATCCGAAGTACTGGTCGTACCATTGCAGCGAAACGCCCTCGGGCGGAAAGCTGACGAAGCGGCCGCCGGTGAACGACACCGGCACGACGATCAGCGCCGGCAGTACGAGAAAGCCGATGATGGTCAGCGCCGTCAGCCACAGAACGAGGCGCGCCATCGCTCGACGAGGCCGACCGCCCTGCGGCGGGAAGAGGCGCTCCCATGCTTGCTGCGCCAGATCGCACAAGCGGCCGGCCGCCGCTAGCGCCCGCGCGCCGACGGTGGCGCCCAAGCGGCCAAACCAACTCGGCGCGCCGACGTCGCTTTCCGTCCGTGCGCTTCCCGAGAGGGTCGAAAGGCCGAGCAGTCGGTCGTAAAGAAAGAAGATCAACAGCGCGGATGCCAGCAGGACCAACGAAAGCGCGCCGGCGAAGCTCCAATTGAGAAGGTCCTGGACTTGGACGATGATGACCTGCGAGATCATGGTTTGCCGGCGGCCGCCAAGCAGCGCCGGCGTTATGAAGAACCCGAGCGCGGTAATGAACACCATGAGACCCGCCGCCGCGACGCCGGGCAAAGACAAGGGAAAGTAGATGCGCCAGAACGATTCGCCGCCGCGCGCGCCGAGCGTTGCAGCTGCGCTACGCAGGCGCGAGTCGATATTCGTCATGACCGAAAGCATGGTCAGAACGGCGAGCGGCATGAGCGCGTGGACCATGCCGATCATCACGCCGGTGAAGTTGTAGATCAATTCGAGCGGCGCGTCGCTCAGACCGAGCGCGCTCACCAGACGATTGATCGGACCCTTCTGGCTCAACAGCACGATCCAGGCGAACGTGCGGACGAGGAAGCTGGTCCAGAACGGCAGCATCACCCACAAGATGAGGCGGTTGCGCGTCGCTTCGCTCGACGTCGCGAGCAGATAGGCGACGGGATAGCCGGCAAGCACGCAAAATATGGTCGTCCACCCGGAGATCTCGAAAGTGATCAACATGACGCTGAGCCATACGGGCGACTCGGCGATGGCGCGGTAGTGCATGGCCGATGGCTGTCCTTCGCGATCGAAAAAGCTCAGCCACAGCAAATCGACGATCGGATAGATGAACAGCACGACGAGGAAGAGGATGAGCGGCGCCACACCGATATAGGGCCGCCACGGGGCGGGCGCCCGGACCACGGCCGCCATCGACGCGGTGCGCGACATCATGGTCGCGCGTCCTCGAGCAAGACCGTCGCCGCCGCCGGCCAGCCGAGGCGAACCGTGTCGCCGATGCCGGGCACGCGCTGCGCGGCGTGGGTCAAGCGCTTGGCTTGAATCAGCGTGCCATCGGCAAGGCGTACGAATATACGCGCGAATCCGCCGACGAAGACGACGCTGTCGACTTGCCCCGACGCTTCGCCGGCCTCGGCCTCTGCGGGCTCGAGAAGGCGAACGCTTTCCGGACGCACTACCGCGGTGGCCGCCTGTCCCGCCGAGCGGGCGTCGGTTGCGATCCCCCGCACCCGCAGCCCGCCCGGCCCGTCGAGCCGGCCGTCGCCATCGATCCGGCCGCGAAAGATGTTCGAATCGCCGAGAAAATCCGCGGCGAACACCGTGCGCGGCCGGAAATACAGGTCCTCGGGCGTGTCGATCTGCTCGATGCGCGCTTGGTTCATCAGGCAGATGCGGTCCGACATCGTCATCGCCTCTTCCTGATCGTGCGTGACGTAGAGGACCGTGATGCCCAAGCGCCGCTGGATCAGCTTGATCTCAAGCTGCATCTGGTCGCGCAGTTTCTTGTCGAGCGCGCCGAGAGGCTCGTCCATCAGCACGACCGACGGGCTATACACCAGGCAGCGCGCCAGCGCGATACGCTGCTGCTGGCCGCCCGACAATTCGCGCGGCATGCGACGCGCCACGTCGGGCAGCTGGATCAGCTCCAGAATGGCTATTACCTCCTTGGCGATCGCGGCTTCGGGTCGCCGACGCATGCGCAAGGGAAAGGCGATGTTTTCGTATACACTGAGGTGCGGGAACAAGGCGTAGTTCTGAAACACCATGCCGATGTCGCGCAGATGCGGCGGCGAGTATGTCGAAAGCCGATCGTCGATCCACACTTCGCCCGCCGTCGGCAGCACCAGCCCGGCGACCATCATCAACAAGGTGGTCTTCCCCGATCCCGACGGTCCGAGCAAGGTCACGAACTCGCCTTCGCGCACTTCGAGGTTGGCATCGACGAGCGCGACGACGGGTCCATAGCTCTTCGAGAGCGCGACGGTACGCAGCTTTGTCTTGGCGGGCGTCATCGAATCGGCGGACCGGCGCGCGACGCGGCGCCGCGGCGCCCGCCCTCCCGGAAGGGACGGAGGACGCCGCGGCTCTCGGCGTAAAACGCGGCCGTTACGTCAGCAGCCAGGCGGTATACCGCTCTTCCGCTTTCTGGCGATTCGCCGCCCACCATTCCTCCTTGGCGAGGATGATCTTGGGCAGAATGTCAGGCGCGGTCGGCAGCTTCGCCGCGGTCTCAGGCTTGATGAATTTGTATGCGTTCGGGTTGGTCGGGCCATACGACATGTGCTCGGTGAATGCCGCCTGGCGCTTGGCGTTCGCCGAGTAGGCGACGAACTTGCGCGCCGCGGCGACCTTCGGATTGCCCTTAGCAATGCCCCAGCCCTCGATCGAGTAGAGGCCCTGGTTCCATTGGATTTTGACCGGTCCGCCGGCATCGGTCACCGTCTGGGCGCGGGCGTTCCAGGTCGGGCACATGTCGACCTCGCCGCTCTGAAGAAGCTGCGTCGTCTGCGCGCCGCCCGTCCACCAGACGGAAATATGCGACTTGATCTGATCGAGCTTCTTGAATGCGCGGTCGACGTCGAGCGGATAGAGTTGTGCCGGCGCCACTCCGTCGGCGAGCAACGCCTCTTCGATGGTGTCGATCGGGCTCTTGCGCATGGCGCGACGGCCGGGGAATTTCGCCACGTCGAAATAGTCGCGCCAGCTTTGCGGCCCGTTGTTGCCGTACTTGTCGGTACGGTAGGCGAGGATGGTGCAATAAACGTCGGTGCCCATCCACGCCGGGTGCCGCGCTTCGGGCATGATCTCGTTCATGTCCGGAAGATTCCAGTCGAGCGGTTCAAGCATCCCCTTGGCGTGCAGGATGTCGCGCGCCGATAGCGTCAGCGTGACGACGTCCCAGGTATAATTTTTGGTCTGCACCATCACCGCCACTTGCGCCGTCGGCTCGTGCTCGCGCGCGATTTGCACCGAAGTTATGCCGGTGTCGGCCTTGAACGTATCGTGGAAGGCGACCTTGAAGGCAACGGCGAACGGGCCGCCGGGATCGGCGACGACGATCCTGTCGACGGCTTGAGCGCCGGCCTTTCCGCTCAGTGTCGCGGATGCCGCCAGCGCTCCGGCGCCGACCATGAACTGACGACGGTCGAGCGTCAGCGTGACGGGTCGTCGTGGCAGCACGTCTGGATCACGAAAGATCGACATTAATGCCTCCTCTCTCCTGGTTTGGTGTCATCGAAGCCGTTCGCTGCGGCTCCGATCGCGGAACTTGACCGGCGATATCGCGAATGAAGCGCCGGCAAGCGGCTTGCTGCATGCCGCGATTTGATGCGGGGTATTCACGCCGTGCGACGCTTGGCGCGCTCGGCCAGGAACCGTTCCATCCACCGTTGCGGCTCGCCGCTGGCGTACGATTCCTTCTGAATGCGGATTCCCGCCTCGAGCGCATCGTTGAAGCCGGCCTCGGTGATCTCGCGAAATCGCCGCTTGTTGAGCCGCATCGCCACCGGCGGCTTGGCCGCCAGTTCGCCCGCGGTCGCCAGCGCCGCGGCCATCACTTCCGGTGCTGGAACGATGCGATGGATAAGCCCGATCGCGTGGCACTCGGCGGCGTCCATCATGCGTCCGCTGAGGGTCAGCTCGACGGTCCGCGAGAGCCCCAGCATCTCGCGCATCAGCCATGGGCCGAGCGTGCTGGCGATGCCCGAGTTGATCTCGGGCTGGCCCATCCGCACGCCAGGATGCCCGATCCGCACGTCGGTGAGCAGGGCGACCTGGAACGCCGATCCCGCAGCGACGCCGTTGAGCGCGGCGATCAGCGGCTTGTCGAGCGCGCGGATGGCGCCGTACATGCGTCGCCACTCCTCGATCCATTCGGCGGCCCGGTCGGCGTCGAACGTCTTGGTCTCGTTGAGGTCCTGTCCGGCGCAGAACGCCTTATCTCCAGCGCCGGTGAGGACGATAGCCATGACGTTCGGCTCGCCGTTCAACCGGCGCATCGTCTGGGTGATTTCGACGCGCATCGGCGAATGCCATGCGTTCATGACCTCGGGACGATTCAAGACGACCGTGGCGACGGCGCCGCTGCGCTCGACCTTGATGAACTCAGGCATCTAGCCGCTCCGTTGCCGTTGCGCCGCCGCGCCTTCGCGCGAAAAACTCCGCCATCGCGCGCTGCGGCTCGCCGGTGGCGATCGCTTCGCTCTGATAGCGTGCCGCGGCGGTGGTGGCCTCGGACAGGCCGCGGCGAAATCCGGCGCGAAGTTCGCCCAACGTAAGCCTCAGCGCGACGGGAGGCTTGTCGGCCAAGTTACGGGCGCGTTTACGTGCCGCGGAGAGAAGCTCGGACGCCGGTACGATCTCGTGCACGATGCCGATTTGGCGCGCCTCGTCGGCCGCGATCGGCCGGCCGGTCAACACAAGTTCGGTCATCCGCGAGTGGCCGAGATGCGTCTTGAGGAGGAATCCACCGACAATGGCGGGCAGTCCGATATCGACCTCCGCCATGATGAGGCGCGCGTGCGGGGCGGCGAGGCGAATGTCGCCCATCAGCACGGTCTCGAACCCCGCTCCCGCGGCCACACCGTTGATCGCGTGGACGATCGGCTTGGGAAACGACGCGACGGCCGCGAAATACGTCCGCCACGATTCCATCCATCGCGCACCGTCGGCTTGGCCGAGCGCGGCGCTTTCGCGGATGTCCTGCCCGGCGCAATAACCGCGCTCGCCGGCACCGGTGACGACCAGCGCGAGCACCGAAGCGTCGGCGGCGAGGCCGGCCAGCGCCTCGGTCATCGCAAGACGTGTCGCCGTGTCGAGCGCGTTCAGCGCCGCCGGACGATTGAACGTCGCGAGGGCGATCCCGTCTTCGCGATCGACCAGCAGACCAGTCACCCATCCTCTCCTTGCAGTCGACCGTATGGGCACGTTGTTATTGCATTTTAATACGATAGACTACATTGTAATAAAGATAATCACACTCATTTTTACCACGTCAATACAGTGGATCGTCGCAAACCCATCCGCACGGCGTCGAGCGCCAATGCACCCAGGCGGGCGCCGCCGATCGCCGCGCGAGAGCGGCGTTACCAACCCTCGCCGCTGTTCGTCGGTTCGCTCGAGAAAGGCCTGCGCGTCTTGCACGCGTTCGACGCCGCGCGCCGTCCGATGCGGCTGGCCGAGGTCGCGGCGGCGAGCGAGCTCGACAAAAGCGCGGCGCAGCGGTTCACCGCCACGCTCGAGCGTCTGGGCTATCTGCGCAAGGACGAGTTCAAGCGCTATCACCTCACGCCCAAGGTCCTGCAACTCGGATTCGCGTACCTGCAGAGCGAAACGTCGATCGACACCGTCGTGCCGTTCCTCCAGGAAGCGCACGTGGCATGCGAGGAGTCGGTGAATTTCACCCAGCTCGACGATCTCGACGTCGTCTGGGTGGTGCGGCTGCCCAGCCTGCACGTCGTCTCGGTCGACATGTCGGTAGGGGCGCGACTGCCGGCCTATTGCACCGCGCCGGGACGGGCGATTTTGGCGCACCTCCCGGAGGAGCAGGCGCTTGACATCCTCAGGCGCTCGACGCGCGCGCGGCTTACTCCCTACACCAAGACAGCGATCTCCGACATCGTCGCGGCGCTGGCGGCGGCGCGGCGCGATGGTGTGGCAGTCTCGGATCAGGAATGCTTCGTCGGTGATCTGTCGTCGGCGGCACCGGTCTTCGACGGCGCGGGACAGGTAATCGGCGCGGTCAATATCGCCGTGCCGACCTCCCGCTGGACGCTCGATGAGGTGCGTGAGCGGCTCTCGCCGCTCATTGCCAAGACGGCGGCGGCGATCTCGGCAGCGCACGGCGTACGCGCCAAAGGCCTGGCGCGCCAAGGCCGGCAGGCTGCGGGCGATTGACGGCCGCGGAACCGGCTCATGGCGTCTGCCGTTGCGGCGCGTTCCGACGCGATCCTTTATCTATCGGAAGCGGACCTTGGGCGACTGGCGCTCGACCCCGCCGAGGTCCTGGCCGCGGTCGAGGAAGGGTTGCAGCGCGATGGCGCCGATGTGGTCGTCGTTCCGAAACTCAACCTGCCGATCGCCATCGGGCATTTTCTTCAAGCAATGACGGCCGCCTCGCGATCGCTGGGGATGGCGGCGATAAAGTGGACGGCCGTCGTCGCAGCAAACGCCGATCGCGGCCTTCCCAACGTCACCGCACTGATCGTCGTCAGCGCTCTTGAAGACGGCCGCCCGCTTGCGATCATGGCCGGGAACCGGATCACCGCGTTGCGCACCGCGGCCATGACCGCCGCGGCGGCGCGACGACTCGCCCGGCCCGAGAGCGAGACCGTCTCCTTCATCGGCACAGGCGTACAGGCGGCGAGCCATCTTACGGCGCTGCGAGTGCTCTTCCCACGCCTGACGCGCGCCTACCTCTTCGGCCGCGGGGCGGCGTCTCGCGAACGCTTGGCCGCTGCGGCGCGCGCCCACGGGATCGAACCGGTCGCCGTGAGACAAGCCCGCGACGCCATCGAGCCGGCCGACGTAATCATCACGAGCGTACCGGCGATGCCTGGCTTGGCGCCCTTCATCGACGGCGCGTGGCTGAAACCGGGCGCGTTCGCGAGCATGGTCGATCTTGGACGGTCGTGGCGCGCCGAGACGCTCGGCGTCATCGACGTTGTCGCGACCGACGACCGCGCGCAAAGCGACGCGATCGCCGCCGAGGGCAAACTGGTGCGCTGCGGCCCATGGGCGGCGGATCTCGCCGATCTCGTATGCGGCCGCCATCCAGGGCGCAGCGCGCCCACTCAGCGCGCGGCGTTCATTTTCGCCGGCATCGCGCGCTGCGATCTTGCCGTCGCCGCGGTGGCGCTCCAGCGCGCACGCGCGGAGCGCGTAGGAGCTTGGTTGCCTCGCTAGTTCCGCGGGAGGAAGCGCATGGGACTCGACATAGCCGTCATCGGAGCCGGAATCGTCGGCATGTGTTGCGCCGCCTATCTGCGTCGCGACGGCCATCGCGTGACCGTGCTCGACCCCGTAGCGCCGGGCGGAAGCTGCTCGTTCGGCAATCTCGGCAGCCTATCGCCCGGAAGCTGCGTTCCGCTTGCGACGCCCGGCATACTGACGAAGATTCCGCGAATGCTCGTCGAGGGCGACCGCGCACTCAGCGTCGCTCCGGCTCGGGCGCTTGCGGCCGCTCCCTGGCTCGCCCGATTCGTCGCCGCGGCGCGGCCGGCGAGAGTCGCCGCTGCGGCGAAGGCGTTAAGCGCGCTCCATTCGCGTGTCTTCGAGGCGTACGCCCCGCTTTTGGCGTGGGCCGACGCCAATGATCTCGTGCGTCGCGCCGGACAGCTTTATGTTTTCGAGAGCGAATCCGACTTCGCCCACGCGCGCTTCGAACTCGATCTACGGCGCGCGCATGGCGAGCGGCAGGAAACGATCGACGGCGATGAGATTCGGCAGCTCGAACCGGCGCTAGCCGCCGGATTCGCACGCGGGGTTTTCCTGCCCGACGCGGGACATTGCATCGAGCCGAAGCGTCTCGTCGAGCTGCTTGCGGCCGCGCTCGTGCGCGACGGCGGCATGATCCTTCCCGAGCGCGTCAATCACGTTGCCGTCGATGCAGGCAAGGTGGTCTTGACGATCGATCACGGCGTGCATCGCGCCGATCGCGTCATTATAGCCAGCGGCGCTTGGTCGAACCGGCTTTTGCAACTGCTCTGTGCCGAGGTGCCGCTGGAAAGTCTGCGCGGCTATCACGCCGTGCTGCGGAACTGCGGAGCGACGCCGCGCATGGCGATCCGCTTTGCGCGCGCGAAGATCATGGCGACGCCGATGGCGACGGGCCTGCGCGTCGGCGGCACCGTCGAGATCGCCGGGCTCGACGCGCCGCCGACGCCGGGCCGCGCGCGCAAGCTCGCGGCACTGGGCGCCAAGGTTTTCCCCGGCGCCGATCCGAACGACTTCAGCGAATGGATGGGCCATCGGCCGGGAACGCCGGATTCGCTGCCGGTAATCGGCGCGCTGCGCCGCCATCCTGCCGTATACTGCGCCTTCGGACACGGCCAGACCGGGCTCACCGGCGCGGCGAGCACCGGCGAGCTCATCGCCGCAATAATCGGCGGGCGCAATCCGCCGATCGACGCGGCGCCGTACTCGCCGCGACGCTTCGGCGCCTAGATCATCAGCGCCGCCGGGCTTGACTCGGCTGGCGGCAACACCAAGCTTCAACCATTTGGAGTCCGCGCCCGCCATGTTGGTTCGCATCGTTCTCCAACTCATCGCGCTTATCGCTTCGCTTGGCTCTGCGCACGCCGACGAATCCGCGGCGTGGGCTGCGCTTCGCCAAGGCGGGCACGTGGCGCTGATGCGGCATGCCGATGCGCCCGGCGGATTTGGCGATCCGCCCGGCTTCAGGCTCGACGACTGCGCGACGCAGCGCAATTTGAGCGACAGGGGTCGCGCCGAGGCGATGTCGTCAGGCGAAAGATTGCGCGCAGCGCGGATCGCGATCGGCAAGGTGCTTAGCTCGCCATGGTGCCGTTGCGTTGATACCGCCCGATTGATGGACGTCGGATCAATCGAAATAGCGCCGACATTCAGCAACGCTTTCGTTCTACTCGACCAGAGAGCCGCGCTGAGCGAGGGCGCGCGGGCCGTGATAGGCGCATGGAAGGGACCCGGCACGCTGCTGGTGGTCACGCATGGCGCGAATATCCAGGCGCTGATCGGCTACAATCCGGCGTCCGGAGAGACCGTCGTGGTGGCCGCCGAGGCCGAGGGAGTCGTTCGCGAGGTCGGCCGCATACCGGTCGCCTCTCGTCGATGACGCAAGCACGGCGAACGACGGAGACGCCAAAATGCAACGTGCTTCACATCGCGGCCGCCGCGAATTTCTCGGGCTGACGTTCGCGACGACCGCGGCGATGATCGTCGATAGTTCGCGTGGCACAGCGCAATCGGCGCCGCTTCATGCCAAGCCGGTGCCGTCGAGCGGCGAAATGCTGCCGGTGATCGGATTGGGGAGCTGGATCACGTTCAATGTCGGCAACGATCCGGCGGCGCGCGACGATTGCGCGGACGTCATGCGAAGTTTCTTCGATGCTGGCGGCCGATTGATCGATTCCTCGCCGATGTACGGCTCCTCGCAAGCGGTCATCGGATATGGCCTCGCGAAGCTGCGACGACGTACTGCGGTCTTTTCCGCCGACAAGGTCTGGATCTCCGTCGGTGCGCGCGGCCGCGACCAAGTCGAGCAATCGCGCCAGTACTGGGGCGTCCGGCGTTTCGATCTCGTGCAGGTGCACAATCTGCTCGCCTGGCAGGAGCACCTGCCGACGCTTTTCGCCATGAAGAATGCCGGCCAGCTTCGTTACGTCGGAGTTACCACCTCGGAGGGTCGCCGCCACCGCGACGTCGAGCGGGTCATGGGTCAGCAGCCGATCGACTTCGTGCAGATTACCTACAACATCGTCGACCGGGAGGTCGAGGCCCGCATTCTTCCGCTGGCGCGCGAGCGCGGCATCGGCGTCATCGTCAATCGGCCATTCCGCGAGGGAGCGCTGATCCGCGCGATGGCGCGCCATCCGCTTCCCGGCTTCGCGGGCGAGATCGGCTGCGTCAACTGGGCGCAATTCATCCTCAAGTTCATCGTCTCGCACCCGGCGGTCACTTGCGCGATTCCGGCGACGACCAGCGTGGTGCACGTTCGCGAGAACATGGAAGCGGCGCATGGGCGCCTGCCGGACGAATCGATGCGTCGCCGCATGGTCGCGCATGTCGAGGCATTGTGATGGCGGAGTGGTGGTCGTACACGCTGTCGGACTTGCTGCTTTTTTCGCCGCGCACCTACCGTCGCCTTTTCGAGCTCTATAACGCCGACATCTGGCCGGCGCAACTTGTCGCGTTGGCGCTCGGCGCGGCGATTTTTGCGGTGGTATTGCGTCAAGCCCGCTGGCGCGAGCGGGGAGTCGCCGGGATGCTTGCGCTTTGCTGGCTATGGATCGCCGGCGCATTCCATATCCGCCACTATGCGACGATCAATTGGGCCGCGTCATATTTCGCCGCCGGGTTCGCGATCCAGGCGCTGCTCCTGGCGCGGGCGGGATTCTTCCGCGATCGGTTGCGATTCGGGGCGCCGCCAAGCCCGATCGGGCGCGCCGGCCTGGCGATTTTTCTTTTCGCGCTGCTGGCGCAGCCCTTAATTGGCCCTCTGTTGGGACGCCCCTGGCGGCAGATCGAGCTGTTCGGCGTGGCGCCTGATCCCACCGCCATCGCCACGCTCGGCATTCTCCTGATCTCCACCGATCGCGTCGCTTGGGGACTCATGGTCATCCCGATCGCCTGGTGCATGGTCGGCGGCGCGACGCTATGGGCGATGGAATCGCCCGACGCCCTGCTGATGCCACTCGTGGCGTTGATTGTGGTGCTTCTGGCCGTACGGCGTGCTCGCCTCTAGACCAAATCGTCGAAACCGCAGAAGTCGCGAAGCTGGCGCACGCTGGCGATCTGTACCTGACGACCGCGGCTCGATACGCCGAGCTTGCGGAGCTGGACGAACGCGCGCGAAAGGGTCTCCGGAGTCATGCCGAGGCGCCCGGCGAGCAGCTTGCGTTCCTCGGCCAGCTTCAACGTCGCCGGACCACCGGTCGCCGGAATGAGCGTCAATAGATAGGCGGCAAGCCGCTCGGCGGTCGAGCGGAGCTTCAGGTCCTTGATCTGGCGAATCAGCAGTCGCCAATGCTTGGCCAGGACCGCGACCATGGCGACCGCGAGCGCATGGTCGTGGGCGACCGCATGCCGGAACGTCTCGGCCGCGATCATCACGATTCGCGCGTCGTGGGTAACGCGAGCCGAGACGAGCAGCCGCAAATTCAGAATCGCTGCGGGCGCGACGAATATCTCGCCGGCATTGAAGAACTCGATGAGAGTCGCTGCTCCGCCGCTACCGCCGGCGACCAGGCCGACCTGGCCGGCCAGAATGACGTAGACGAACTGCGCTTCGTCGCCCTCCTCGAACAGCACCGCGCCCTTCGGTGCAGCCTGGACGATCGCGTCGCGGATCAGGCGATCAATCGAATCCTTGCCAACGGCCGCATAGAGTGGCGTCAGCTTGAGCAATTCATAGTCCGAGGGCCGCATGGTCGCCGGGGTCGGGGTTGTTGCAGCGCACCGCTTGATATTTATCAAGAGTGAATCGTGCATTCATCATAAGCGCATTTAGCCATTTCGAGGAATTGTCGATTTTTCGGGCACGAGGCCGGGAAAATTGATCCAGCGCAAACTTGTCCTTCGGCCGCGACGGCAAATTCACCGCCGCAGGGCGACGCAAATTCGACCGTCGCGAATTTGGCGAGGACAATGAACATGGTCAGCAACATCGCGACTGCGGCAACCCTACCAAGCGTCGGCGATCAAAATCGCGCCCTGTCGCTCAGCACCATCGCCTTCACGGTCTGCTTCGCGGTCTGGACGATCTTTTCGATCATCGGCGTCCAAATCAAACAAGACCTCGGGCTGAACGACACGCAATTCGGATTGCTCGTCGGAACGCCGATTCTGACCGGTTCGCTTATTCGACTAATTCTTGGAATATGGACCGACCAGTACGGCGGCCGAATCGTATACACGGCGGTCATGCTCGCGGCCGCGGTCGCCACCTGGCTGCTGACCAACGCATACGACTACAACACTTTTCTCATTGCCGCGCTCGGCGTGGGCGTTGCCGGCGGGTCGTTCGCGGTCGGCATCGCTTACGTCTCCAAATGGTATCCGCGCGAGAAGCAAGGGATCGCGCTCGGTATCTTCGGCATGGGAAATGTCGGGGCCGCCGTCACCAAGTTTCTAGCCCCCTTCGTCATGGTGGCCTGGGGCTGGCAAGCGGTGGCGCAGATCTGGGCGTTGGCGATTTTCCTCATGGCGATTGTGTTCTTCTTCGCCACCAAGGACGATCCAGCGCTTGCCGAGCGTCGCCGCAGCGGCGCCAAGCCGGAGCCGATCATGGCCCAGCTTGCGCCGCTGTGGAACCTGCAGGTCTGGCGGTTCTCCCTCTACTATTTCTTCGTCTTCGGCGCGTTCGTGGCGCTGGCGCTCTGGCTGCCGCGCTATTACGTCGGCGTCTACGATCTCGACATCCGCACCGCGGGCATCCTCGGCGCCGCGTATTCGATTCCGGCGAGCATTTTTCGCGCCTGGGGCGGGCACCTTTCCGACCAGTACGGAGCCCGCCGGGTGATGTACTGGACGTTCATCGCCTCGGTGATTTGCACGTTCCTGCTTTCCTATCCCGCGACCGAGTACATCGTGCACGGAATCAAGGGCGACATACGCTTCACCATCGCCATCGGTTTCCTGCCGTTCACCGTGCTTACGTTCATTTTGGGCTTCTTCATGTCGCTGGGGAAGGCGGCGGTCTACAAGCACATTCCCGTCTATTACCCCAATCACGTCGGCGCGGTCGGCGGCATCGTCGGCCTCATCGGCGGTCTCGGCGGGTTCGTGCTGCCGATCGCCTTCGGCATGATGAACGACCTGGTCGGCGTGTGGACGAGCTGCTTCATGCTGCTCTTCGTGCTCGTCGCGATCGCCTTGGTCTGGATGCACTTCGCCATCCTACGGATGGAGCGCGGCGAGATTCCGGCGCTGCGCGGCCCGAAGGACTTGCCTGAACTCGCTGGCGGCGGCGCGCCCGCGCCAATCCGGGTGCGTGGCGGTCAAGGCGACGGCCGGGCCGCCGCCGCGCCGTCGCGCTGACTCGACGATCCACGAGGAGATGAAAAAATGGCCTCGCCCATTCAAGCCACCACCGCGACCAAAGCCGGCGGCGCCTGGCTTGCGCAATGGACTCCGGAGGACGAGAGCTTTTGGAACGCCACCGGCAAGCCGCTTGCCTGGCGCACGCTGTGGATCACCACCGCCAACCTGCTCATGGCGTTCATCGTCTGGTTCATGGTCAGCGCGCTGGTCGTCCGCCTGCCGGGGATCGGCTTCAAGCTGACGACGAATCAGCTTTTCTGGCTTGCCGCGATGCCCGGTCTTGCCGGCGGCTCGCTGCGCATCATCCACACCTTTCTCGTGCCTCTGTTCGGTACGCGTCACGTCGTCGCGTTCTCGACCCTGAGCCTAATCATCCCGGCCATCGGCTGGTTCTTCGCGGTCCAGGATCCGACGACGCCCTATTGGGTGCTGATGGCGCTCGCGTTCCTGGCCGGGCTCGGCGGCGGCAATTTCTCGTCGTTCATGCCGTCGACCAGCCTGTTTTTTCCCAAGCGGCTGCAGGGAACCGCGCTGGCGATCCAAGCCGGCATCGGCAATTTCGGCGTCAGCGTCGTCCAGTTCCTGACGCCGTGGCTTATCGGCTTCGCGCTCTTTGGTGCGCTCGCGGGCGAACCGCAGGTCTTCACCAAGGCCGGCGCGCAGTCGCCGATCTGGTTGCAGAATGCGGCCCTGATCTATGTGCCGTTCATCGCCGTCTTCGGCGTCATGGCATGGCTCATGCTCCGCAGCGTGCCGGTGCGCGCCAATTTTCGCGAGCAGCTCGACATCTTCAGGCTCAAGCACGGGCTGATCATGACGTCGCTCTATATCATGACCTTCGGCTCGTTCTCCGGCCTGTCGGCGACGTTTCCGCTGTTGATCCGCCAGCTTTACGGCGGACTCGAGGGTGCGCCCGATCCGCTCACCTACGCCTTCCTTGGACCCCTCGTCGGCTCGGCGATGCGCATCATCGCGGGGCCGATATCCGATCGCTTCGGCGGCGCCATGGTCACCCACGTCTCGGGTATAGGGCTTCTCGTTTGCGCGGTCGTTGTGACCTTCTTCACCACGCCGACGTCGATGTCGGAGTTTCCCTATTTCGTCGCCGCGATGCTGGGACTGTTCTTCTTTTCCGGCATCGGCAACGCCTCGACGTTCAAGCAAATGCCGATGTTGTTCTCGCCGCGCCAGGCCGCCGGCGTGATCGGCTGGACCGCGGCGATGGCCGCCTACGGCCCATTCGCCTGCGGCGTGATGCTCGGTCTCGCCATCGACTGGTTTGGCACCCCCAACGCATTCTTCTACTGGTCGGCGATCTTCTATGCGGCGAATGTCGCGCTCAACTGGTGGTACTACGCGCGCAAGGGCGCCGAGGCGCCGTGTTGAGCCGCCAAACCGCGCAAGCACGTATCGGGAGACAGCAATGAGCCATTTCCTCGACCGCCTGATGTTCTTCAAGAAGAACGTCGACACGTTCTCGGGCGACCACGGCGTCGTGACCAACGAACCGCGCGCCTGGGAGGACGGCTATCGTCAGCGCTGGCAGCACGACAAGATCGTGCGATCGACCCATGGCGCGAACTGCACCGGGTCGTGCAGTTGGAAGATCTACGTCAAGGGCGGCATCGTCACCTGGGAAACGCAACAGACCGACTATCCGCGCACGCGCCCCGACCTGCCCAACCACGAGCCGCGCGGCTGTTCGCGCGGCGCGAGCTACTCCTGGTACCTCTACAGCGCCAATCGCATCAAGTTTCCATTGGTGCGCGGACGATTGCTGCGCCTGTGGCGCGAGGCACGGCGAACGCTCGGTCCGGTCGAGGCGTGGCGGTCGATCGTCGAGGACCCGATCCGCGCCGCCTCGTACAAGACGATTCGCGGGCTCGGCGGATTTGCGCGCGCGAGCTGGGACGAAGTGAACGAGATCGTCGCCGCGGCGAACGTCTACACGGCGAAAACATATGGTCCCGACCGTATCATCGGCTTTTCGCCGATCCCGGCGATGTCGATGGTGTCGTACGCGGCCGGCAGCCGCTACCTGTCGCTGCTCGGCGGCGTCTGCATGAGCTTCTACGATTGGTACTGCGATCTTCCGCCGAGTTCGCCGCAGACCTGGGGCGAGCAGACCGACGTGCCGGAGAGCGCCGATTGGTACAATTCGACGTTCTTGATCTTGTGGGGCTCGAACGTCCCCCAGACGCGCACGCCCGACGCGCATTTCTATACCGAGGTCCGCTACAAGGGCGCCAAGAGCGTCGTCGTCACGCCCGACTACAGCGAGGCGGCCAAGTTCGCCGATCTTTGGCTGGCGCCCAAGCAGGGCACCGACGCAGCACTGGCGCTCGCCATGGGCCACGTCGTGCTCAAGGAGTTTCATCTCTCGGGAAAGAGCGACTATTTCGCCGACTACTGCCGGCGCTACACCGATATGCCGATGCTGGTCCGGCTGGTGAAGCGCGACGGACATTACGTTCCCGATCGCCTGCTACGCGCGGCGGATTTCGCCGACAAGCTCGGCCAGTCGAACAATCCGGAATGGAAGACCGTGGCGATCGACGCGGCGACGAAAGCGCCGCTCGCTCCGCAGGGCGCGATCGGCTACCGCTGGGGCGAGCAGGGCAAGTGGAACATCGAACAGAAGGACGGCCGCGACGGCCGCGACGTCGAGCTACTGGTTTCGCTGATCGATGCGCGCGACGACGTGGCGCCGGTCGCGTTCCCCTATTTCGGGAACCGCAAGCACGACTTCTTCGCCGGCACCGATCATCCCGACGTGTTGGTGCGCAACGTCCCCGTGAAGCGGCTGGCGCTTTCTGACGGCGAGACGCTGGTCGCCTCGGTGTTCGATTTGTTCGTCGCCAATTACGGCGTCGATCGCGGGTTGGGCGGCGGCAACGTCGCGGCAAGCTATGACGACGCGGCGCCCTACAGCCCGGCATGGGCCGAGCGGATCACCGGCGTCAAGCGGGCGCACATCGTCGCGGTTGCCCGGCAGTTCGCCGACAACGCCGACAAGACGCGCGGCAAGTCCATGGTCATCCTCGGCGCCGGCCTCAACCACTGGTACCACATGGACATGATCTATCGCGGCATCATCAATCTTCTGGTGATGTGCGGGTGCGTGGGTCAGTCGGGCGGTGGCTGGTCGCATTATGTCGGCCAGGAGAAGCTGCGCCCGCAAAGCGGTTGGCTGCCGCTTGCCTTCGCATTGGATTGGGGCCGCCCGCCGCGTCAGATGAATTCGACCTCCTTCTGGTATGCGCATACCGACCAGTGGCGCTACGAGCAGCTTGGGGTGGAGGAAATCCTCTCGCCCCTGGCCGACCGCGCCGCCTGGCCCGGTCTTTTGATCGACTACAATGTCAAGGCCGAACGCATGGGCTGGCTTCCGAGCGCCCCGCAGCTCGGCCGCAATCCGCTTGGGCTCGCGCGCGAGGCTGCGGCGGCCGGCCTCGATCCTAAGGAGCATGTCGTTCGCTCTCTCGCCTCCGGAGCGCTGCGCATGGCCGCGGAGGATCCGGACGACCCGGCCAATTTCCCGCGCAATCTGTTCGTGTGGCGCTCGAACCTGCTCGG